>NZ_DATHDY010000126.1:0-54607 GCF_035318805.1 Baekduia sp. | reverse complement strand
TGGCGGCGCCCGGACCGTCCGGCTGGTCGACCCGCCGGTCGCGGTCGCCACTGCTCCGGCTTCGGCTTGGAGGCCGCGACGAAGCCGCAGCTCCTGGGGCTGGGAGCAAGCCTCAACGCGTTCCGGCGTCCAGCGTTCGGCGTGGCGATCGTGTCGCGTAGCGCTTCGCTCATGCCCTGCAGCTCCTCGAGCCGCGGCTCGAAGGCACCGGGCTAGTCGTGCGACTCGGTGAGGTAGGCGTAGCGTGCAGCGGCCCTGTGGCCGATCGCTCGCTGACTGCCCTCTCGGCGTGTGGTCAGCCGACGTCCCGCCCCCATTGCCTGCCGCAGCTGGCGCTCCCGCTGGCCAGGTCCTTGATAAGTCCGCCGTAGCGCCTGCTCGGCGCCGCGTTGCTCGCTGCGCGTCATGCTCGTCACCGTCCGCCCTCCGTCTGTCGTTGCGCACGTCAGGAGGAGGCTGGACCCAGCGAGCGATCCCGTATTCCCACCGTAGCACCGAAAGCCACCAGCTAGGGGTCGACCCGTCCCCGCGCTAGGAGATCGAGTGGGACGACGGCCACACCACGATCTACACACCGGCGGCGGGCGCCTTGCACGCCGCTGGCCAGCGGTAGTTCCTACGAGGCCGGCTCGCGGAACTCCACGAACCCCATGAGCGCGCGGTCGGCGCCAATCGCCTGCTGGATGCTCTGGGCGCTGGGCCGCCCGAGGCCGAGGTCCGCTCCGACGATCAGCAGTCCGTACCCCGACGCCGCAAGCCGCTCCAACCACCGTGGCGGGGCGTCTGCGGCCGCGTCGTGGAAGCGCTCGCGTGGCACGTCGGCCCGCAGCAGCACAAGGTCCGGCCCGTCGACCGCGAGCGTCAGACCGGCCAGCTCGCGCACGGGCTCACGGGCGAGCACGCCGTGGAACCCGTCGTAGCGCCGGGCGTCGAGGTAGGGACGCGACTCGCAGTCCCCGGGTCCCCGGACGCGAACATCGAGCTTGCGCTCCCAGAGCAGGACCGCGCCGGCGTCCGGGTGTATGGCCTGCGTGTAGGAGATGCCCAGCGGGTCGGCCTCGGCCACGACGACCAGTTGCGCCAGCTCGGCCCGCGAGGGCGCACAGCCGGTGTGAGCGAACTCCGCCATGGCTGCACGGTCCTCCAGCGCCACGCTGACGCTCACGTCGACCCCCGAAGCCGGGTCGATCCACTGATCGCAGATCGCGCACCGCAGGCGCTCGTTGTCGCGCAAGGCGTGGAGGCGCGCCGACTCCTCGGGACGCAGGACCCGAGCCACGTCCGGCCCGATGTCGAGGGGCTTGCTCAAGGGCGCACTCCAGACACTTCGTCGGATTGTGCTCCGAGTCCCGCGCCGGCGCATTCGCCCGATCCGGCCGCCGTCGGTGTGTCGCACATCGTCGGACATCGGCGGTCATTTCCGCGATCCTGCACACCTCACGCCGGCCCCGCACGGGTGTGGTACAAGCGGATCGAGGTTGTTTTCCCCTAGGGCGGAGGACGCGGTCGGCTCGATCAACCGGAAGCCAGCAGCATGGTCCCGTAACGACGGGCCAACGCACCGGGCGCCGTGTCATGGGTGGTCCACGTCTCCACCCCCCGAGTAGAGCGGGAGTTCCCATATGCCTGCAGCTAGCGCGAGGCGCCAGAGCCGGACCAGGATCCACGACAAGATCCAGGAGTTGTCGTGGGATCCCATGTTTGCGACGCCGGTCGACAAGTACCCGACCGACTACACGTTCGAGAAGGCTCCGAAGAAGGACCCGATGAAGCAGGTCCTGCGCTCCTACTTCCCCATGGAGGAGGAGAAGGATCAGCGGGTCTACGGCGCGATGGATGGCGCGATCCGCGGCAACATGTTCCGCAACGTCCAGCAACGCTGGATGGAGTGGCAGAAGCTCTTCCTGAGCATCATTCCCTTCCCCGAGATCTCGGCCGCGCGGGCGATGCCGCTGGCCATCAACGCCGTGCCGAACCCCGAGGTGCACAACGGCCTGGCCGTGCAGATGATCGACGAGGTGCGTCACTCGACGATCCAGATGAACCTCAAGCGGCTGTACATGAACCACTACATCGACCCCGGCGGGTTCGACATCACCGAGAAGGCGTTCTCGAACTGCTACGCGGGGACGATCGGCCGGCAGTTCGGTGAGGGATTCATCACGGGCGACGCCATCACCGCCGCCGACATCTACCTGACCATCGTGGCCGAGACGGCGTTCACCAACACGCTGTTCGTGGCGATGCCCTCCGAGGCGGCGGCCAACGGCGACTACCTGCTGCCGACGGTGTTCCACTCGGTGCAGTCGGACGAGTCGCGCCACATCTCCAACGGCTACTCCATCATCCTGATGGCCTTGGCCGACGAGCGGAACCGTGAACTGCTCGAGCGTGACCTGCGTTACGCGTGGTGGAACAACCATGCGGTGGTGGACGCAGCGATCGGCACGTTCATCGAGTACGGCACCAAGGACCGGCGCAAGGATCGCCAGAGCTACGCCGAGGCGTGGCGCCGGTGGATCTACGACGACTACTACCGCAGCTACCTGATGCCGCTGGAGAAGTACGGCCTGGTGGTGCCGCACGATCTGGTCGAGGAGGCCTGGAACCGGATCTGGAACAAGGGCTACATCCACGAGGTGGCGCAGTTCTTCGCGACAGGGTGGCCCGTCAACTTCTGGCGGATCGACCCGATGACCGACGAGGACTTCGAGTGGTTCGAGTTCAAGTACCCGGGCTGGTACAACAAATACGGCGAGTGGTGGGAGAACTACAGCCGTCTGTCGCACCCCAACGGGCACGCCCCGATCGCGTTCGAGGACGTCAACTACCAGTACCCGCACCGGTGCTGGACCTGCATGGTCCCGTGCCTGATCCGTGAGGACCTGGTGGTCGACAAGGTCGACGATCAGTGGAGGACCTACTGCTCGGAGACCTGCCGCTGGACCGACAAGGAGGCCTTCCGCCCGGAGTACCACGGCCGGGCCACCCCGTCGATGGGGCGCCTCCTCGGCAAGCGCGAGTGGGAGACGCTGTACCACAACTGGGACCTGGCCGACATCCAGAAGGATCTCGGCTACGTCCGCGACGACGGCAAGACGCTGATCCCCCAGCCCCACCTGGACCTGGACGACCAGAAGAAGCTGTGGACCCTGGACGACTGCAAGGGCCACCCCTTCCCGAGTCCGAACATCCTGTTGAACGAGATGTCCGACGAGGAGCGGACCACGTTCGTCGAGCAGTACAAGAAGGGCGGCCCGGGCGGCCGCTACGCCCCCACCCCGGCATAGGGGTACGGGACCACCACGATCCGCATCGCGCCGCGGCCCTGCGGCGCGATGCCGGCTCCTACCCCAGGAAGCCCCATGGCCCGCCGTCACACGGTCAGATTCGAGCCCGTCGACCTGGAGATCGAGGTCTCCGAGGACGAGACGGTCCTCGAGGGAGCGTTCCGCCAGGGCGTCATGCTCATGCACGGTTGCAAGGAGGGGCAATGCTCGGCGTGCAAGTCCTTCCTGATCAGCGGCGAGGTCGACCTGGAGCGGTACTCGACGTTCGCCCTGGCCGATTACGAGCGGGAGGAGGGCTACACCCTCCTGTGTCGCGCCCACGCCTTCAGCGACCTCGAGGTCGAGCTCCTGCACTTCGACGAGGAGGTGCTCACCTCCAGCGTCCCGATCCAGACGGTCCGCACCGAGGTCGCGAGCATCACGGCGCTCACCCACGACATCCGGCACCTGGTGCTGAACCTGCTCGACCCGCGGGAGATCGACTTCCATGCCGGCCAGTACGTCGACGTCCAGATCCCCGGGACGACCCACACGCGTGCGTTCTCGATGGCCAACACGCCCGCGACCGGGGGCCGGCTCGAGTTCATGATCAAGCTCTACCCCGGAGGTCGCTTCTCGGGCCTGCTCGAGGAGCAGCTCGCCCCGGGCCACGAGCTCGCGGTCCGGGGTCCCTACGGGGTCTTCATCCTCCGCGAGCACTCCGACGCCGACCTGATCTTCATCGGTGGCGGGGCCGGCATGGCTCCCATCTGGTCGCTGCTCAACTCCATGTCCGAGCGCGGCATCCGGCGCAAGGTCACGTACTACTACGGCGCCCGCTCGCCGCGAGACCTGTTCCACCTCGACGAGCTGGCCCGACTGGGCGAGCACCTGCCGGACTTCCGGTTCGTGCCCGCCCTGTCGGAGCCGGCCCCAGGTGACCAGTGGGAAGGCGAGACCGGTCTGATCACCGACGTCGTCGACCGGCTGGAGACCGACCTCTCCGGCCACGAGGGCTACCTGTGCGGGCCGCCGCCGATGATCGACGCGGCCATCGAGCTGCTGGTCGCCAAGGGCATCGGCGAGGCCCGCATCTTCTACGACAAGTTCACCATCACCGCCTCGGAGGAGGAGCAGGCCGGCCACCAGACGTGACGGGCCCCGCGCCCGCAAGCACTGCACGCAACAGGAACGAGAGAGAGGGATGATCACATGGCGGATTCACCGACGTTGAGTCCCAAAGACACGGCGACGCGGACCCCGACAGGCCGGATGCGCAGCGTCCCGCGGCTCGTCTTCACCGACGCCGAAGCGGGAGCGCTGGAGTTCCCCAGCGCGCACAGCCGGTCGTTCAACTACTTCGAGCCGCTGCGGCTGCGGGCGACCGTGTACGAGGACGTGACGGTCGACGTCCAGCCCGATCCGGAGCGCTACCTGACCCAGGGCTGGGTCTACGGCTTCGCCAAGGGGCCAGGCGGCTACCCGAAGGAGTGGACGGCGCTCAAGTCGTCTGACTGGCACCGGTTCCGCGACCCCAACGAGGAGTGGGAGCAGACGATCTACCGCAACAACGCCCGCCTCGTCCGCGAGATCGAGCAGGTGATCGCCGCTGCCAAGAGCGAGGGCGCGTTCGACCAGTGGAGTCCCGGGTGGGAGCGCGTCGTGGAGCGCCAGGTCGGCGCGTGGATGCACGCGGAGCACGGGCTCGGCATGCACGTGTTCCTGCCGGCGCAGCGCGACGCGCCGACGAACATGATCAACAACGCGATCTCGGTCAACTCGATGCACAAGCTGCGCATCGCGCAGGATCTCGCGCTCTACAACCTGGAGGTCGCCGACGCGCGTGACGGCTTCGACGGCGGGGCGCATCTCGCGGTGTGGGACAGCGACCCGGTGTGGCTGCGGGTGCGCGAGAACGTCGAGCTGCTCACCGCCGTGCGCGACTGGGCCGAAGCGGTCGTCGCGACCAACCTCGCGTTCGAGCCGCTCGTCGGTGAGCTGTTCCGCAGCCAGTTCGTGATGTCGACCGCGGCGGCGAACGGGGACTTCGTGACCCCGCTCGTGATGAACGTCGCCGAGAGCGATTTCGACCGCGACCTGAACTACACGACGATCCTCCTCGGCGACCTGGTCGCCGACAAGCAGTACGGCCAGGAGAACGCCGGCGTGCTCGCCGGATGGCTGGCGAAGTGGATCCCGCGCAGCCTCGAGACGGCGCGCGCCCTGGAGCCCATCTGGGGGCTGCCGGAGCACGGCGGGATCGGATTCGCCGACGCGCTGTCTCGCACGCGCGCGCGCACCCAGCTGATCCTGGACGATCTCAAGATCCCGCGGCCCAAGGAGCTGGAAGCATGAGCACCGAGACCCAGCCCGATTTCGAGTTCCACCGCGAATCCTCCAACCAGTGCGGCGTGACGCTGATGGACAACCAGATCGGCCACACGGTCGCCGAGGCGATGCGCGGCAAGCCGAATGTGACGGTCCGTGCGCTGCCGTCGATGATCCGCATCGACGCGATCGGCAAGGTCGAGTTCGACTTCGCCGAGCTCAGCCAGGCCGTCGGCGAGGAGTTCGACCAGAACTCGTTCGAGGAGATCATGTCGACGCACTACGGCCGGATGGTCGCCCTCGACGACCGCATGGTGCTGTTCGCCAACCCGGAGGATGCCGCCGAGTACCTCGGGTTCGACCTGCGGCCCGTGTGACCGGTCGATGGCCAAGATCCTGGTCTACAACGAGGACGCGAGGAGGTATCTCGAGACAGGCGTGAACAAGCTCGCCGACGCGGTGAAGGTGACGCTCGGGCCCAAGGGCCGCAACGTCGTGCTCGAGAAGATGGCCGGCGCGCCGCAGATCACCAACGACGGCGTGGCCATCGCGCAGGAGATCCACCTCTCGGATCCCTTCGAGAACATGGGCGCGCACCTCGTGCGGGAGGTCGCCAGCCAGACCAGCGACGTGGTCGGCGACGGGACGACGACCGCCACCGTCCTCGCCCAGGCGATGATCCGCGAGGGCATGACCATGATCGCCGCCGGTGCGAACCCGATGCTGCTGCGGCGCGGCATCGAGCGGGCGGCGCAGCACGTGCTCGATGACCTGGCGCAAGCGGCGCGCCAGGTGGAGGGCCGCAGCCAGATGGCCGACGTCGCGACGATCGCGGCCAACAACGACCCCGAGATCGGCGCCACGATCGCCCAGGCGCTCGACGCGGTGGGCGGAGACGGGGTGGTCAGCGTCGAGGAGTCACCAGTGCTCGGGCTCGAGGTGGAGTTCGTCGAAGGCCTGCAGTGGGACTTCGGCTACCTGTCCCCGTACATGGTCACCGACAGCTCGCGGATGGAGGCCGTCTTCGAGGACCCGCTGATCCTGCTGACCGACATGCCGATCTCCGCGGTCCAGGCGCTCATGCCGGTCCTCGAGCAGGCGATGAAGGCCGGGCGCCCGCTGGTCGTCGTCGCCGAGAACGTCGATGGCCCAGCGCTGGGCATGCTCGTGACCAACGCGGCCCACGGCACCTTCGCCTCGGTCGCTGTTCGTGCGCCCGGTTTCGGGCACCGCCGCCTGAACAACCTCCAGGACATCGCGGCCTTCACCGGTGCCGAGGTGGTCTCCAAGGACAGCGGGATGCGCCTCGAGAACACGGCGCTCGCGCGCCTCGGACGCGCGCGCAAGGTCACGGTGACCGACGGGGCCACGACGATCCTCGGCGGCTGGGGTGGCCAGGAGTCGATCGACGCCCGGCTCGTGCAGATTCGGTCCGAGCTGGCGCGGGCCGAGAACGCGCGCGACCGTGAGCACCTGCAGGAGCGCATGGCGCAGCTGTCGGGCAAGGTCGCGATCATCCACGTCGGGGCCGCGACACAGGTCGAGCTCAAGGAGAAGGAGCGGCGCACCGACGGAGCGCTGGCGGCCACCCGGGCAGCGGTCGAGGAGGGCATCCTGCCCGGCGGCGGCGTCGCGCTGGTTAACGCCGAACACGCGCTGGACCTGACCGACGGCCGGGCGCCCGAGGACGCCCAGGGCGCAGAGATCGTCCGCAACGCGCTCTCGGAGCCGCTGCGTTGGATCGCCGCCAATGCCGGCCACGACGGCGCGGCGGTGGTGCAGCGCGTCCGCACCCTGCCCGCCGGGCAGGGGCTCGACGCGCTCACCGACGAGTACGGCGACATGATCGCCGGCGGCATCATCGACGCCGCGAAGGTCACGCGCTCGGCCCTGCGGAGCGCGGTCTCGATCGCGGCCCTCCTGCTCACGACCGAGGCCCTCGTGGCCGAGGAGGTCCTCGCGCAGCCGGGCGCGATCCTGGCGCCCGGCTTCGGCGACCTCGCCGAGGGCCTGGCCCGGCCGTCGTCGCCCGCGGGCTCGCCTGCGCCGTGACTACTCGGCGGCCGACACCTCGCGCGCCGCCCCCTGGGCGAGCCGGATCAGCCGCTTGAGCTCGCCCGCCGGCGCGCGGGCGGTCGTGCCCAGGCCGATCGCGCCGAGCGTCTCGCCCGTGCCCGTCTGCACGGGGACCGCCACGCAGCAGAGGTTCTTGGCGAACTCCTCGAAGTCGGTGGCGAACCCCCGGTGGCGGACCGCCTTGAGATGGGCTTCGAGCTTCGACGGCTCGGTGATCGTCCGGCGGGTGTAGGCGTCGAGCAGGTGGTCGTTGAGGTAGCGGTTGATCGCCCCGACGCCGCGGGCGGCGAGCAGCACCTTGCCGAGGGCGAGTGCGTGCGACGGGCCGCGGAACCCGGCCGGGATGCCGACGGTCGGGCTCTGGGACGGCGTGTGCACGTGCGTGACGAGCACGTCGTCGCCCTCGCAGAGCACGGCGAAGTACGCGCTACAGCCCGCGTGGCGCGCCAGCGCCCGCAGCGCCGGCTCGACGGCCCCGGCGGCGCCGCTGCGCTGCAGGCGCTCCTGGAGCACCGCGATCGTCGGGCCCAGCCGGTAGCCCCCGTGCTGGGGCAGCCGCACGATGTAGCCCTCGTCGACCAGGAGGCTGAGCAGGTGATAGGTCGTCGACAGGCTGATCCCGAGCTCCTCGGCGAGCCCCCGGACGGTCATCCGGTCGTCGCGGCTGACCCGGTCGATGATGCGGAAGACCCGCCGCGTGCTGCCGTACGCGGCCCGACCGGGCTCGTCGCCGAGGAGGTCCACCGGCTCCCCGCTAGTTGGGGATGAGGACGCCACGGCCCTGGATCCGTCCCGCGTTGAGGTCGTCGATCGCGTCGTTGATGCGGTCGAGCTCGTAGGCCTTCGTCGTCAGCTCGACCCGTCCCTGGGCGGCGAGCTTCATGAGCTCGGAGAGCTCGGTGTAGTTGCCGACGAGGTTGCCGACGACGTTGACCTCGCTGAAGATCACGTCGATGGCGGCCAGGTCGACGCGGCCTCCGTAGCCGACCACGTAGTAGGTCCCGCCCTGGGCGAGCATCGCCGGGCCTTGAGCCGTCGTCCCGTGCTCGCCGACGAAGTCGATGACCGCTTCCACGCCGCCGTCGCCGTCGCCGAAGGCTCGCACCGCCTCGACGACGTCGGCGCCGGCCTTGACGGCGTGGTCGGCGCCGAGGCGCCGGGCGAGCTCGAGCGCCGCGTCGGAGGTGTCGACGACGATGACCTCCGTGGCGCACAGCGCCTTGAGCGACTGCACGCCGATGTGCCCGAGTCCGCCGGCGCCGATCACGACGCACCGCGACCCCGGCATCAGGTGGGCGGCCGCCTTCTTGGCGGCGCGGTAGGCCGTGATGCCCGCGTCGGCGTAGGGCGCGACGTCCTTGGGCTCGAGGCCGCCCTCGAGCTTGATGCACGAGCGCTCCGAAGTCTTCAGGTACTGCGCGAATCCGCCCTCGGCGTTGAGCCCCGGAAAGGCGCCGTTGGTGCAGTACATGTCCTCGCCGCGGCGGCAGCCCGCGCATACCCCACACGTGACGAGCGGATGCACGACGACCGCGTCGCCCGCCTGGATGGTGCTGACGTCCGAGCCGACCTCCTCCACCCAACCGGCGTTCTCGTGCCCGAGCGTGTACGGCAGCTGCGGCTCGAGAATGTCCCGCCAGATGCCCTCGATGATGTGCAGGTCGGTGCGGCACAGCCCGGCGCCGCCGATGCGGACGATGACCTCGTGCGGCCCGGTGAGCGCCGGCTCGGGCACATCGTCGATGTGCAGGTGATCCTCGTCGTAGGAATGCAGCCTGGCGGCCTTCATGGTGGCATCTCCTCCAGGTCGTAGCGGGTGCGCAGGAGCCCACGGCAGAGATCGGCGTTGCCCTCGATGCTGACGCGGACCGTCCGCGCGAAGCGCAGCTGACGCGGCGCGTCGTTCGCGTCGATGGGCTCGCCGTTGGGTCGCAGCAGCAGCGCGGCCTGCGGGGAGACGTCGAGGCCGAGCCGCGTCCGGCGCTCGAGGTAGTCCGTCGTCTCAGGGATCGCCGGGAGCTCGCCGAGACGCATCCCCGGAAGCTCCTCGGCCCGGCGGCCGCCCGTGATGAGCGCCTGGCAGAGGCGCTCCTGGCGCACGACGAACGCCTTGCGGTCGAAGATCGAGCGCAGCTCGGTGAGGTCGCCCACCACCTCGCCGGGAAAGGTCGTGGCGAAGTCGCGATCGTCGTCGACGCCGCCGTTGATCTCGTCGGAGGCGAAATGGTCCTCCAGCGCCACGTGCACCCGCTCCACGCCGGGCACCGCCGCGAGCTCCGCCCGCGCGTCGGCCACCATCAGGTAGGCGAAGTTGGGGGCGCAGAAGTAGGTCGGCAGGCGCAGGCGGACGTCGACGCGACCGCCGTCGACCCGGAGCTCGGAGACGAAGCCCAGCTCCGTGATGGGCTCGTCGAGCTCCGGGTCGCGCACGCGCGACAGGGCCGTGGTGAGGGCCGCGTCGCTCGGCATCTCACGTCGCGACGGCCGGCTTCGGCGTGACCTCCGGGCCCGTGCCCGCGTCGGCCGCGACCGCCAGCTCTGCCGGCACCTCGATGCCGTACAGGTTCGCGGCGTTGAGCCCGAAGATCTTGCGCTTGATGTCCGGCGTGAGCTCGCCGTACTCGCCCTGCATGTCCTCGGGGATCTGGAAGGCCGCGAACTGCTCGGTCAGCCACTTCGGGTGCCAGATCGCGTAGTCCGAGGCGAACAGGATGCGGTCCTCCCCCAGCCAGTACAACAACTCGCCGAGGATCTGCGCGAAGTACCCCGGGCGGGTGTGGATGAACGGCATCGCGACCGCCAGGCCACCGTAGACGTTCGGCTCCTGCACGCCGATCCAGCAGAAGTCCTCCAGGCGCGGCAGGCCGACGTGCTCGACGATGAAGTTCAGGTCCGGGAACTCCGTGGCGGCGGAGTCGACGTCCTGGACGTTGAACGCGTCCATGTTCAGCGGCCAGATCGTCGGCCCCTTGTGGACGTGGATGTTCTTCACGCCCAGCTCGCGGCACTTCTCCAGGTAGCGCGTGGCCTCGGGGTCCGTGAGCTTCCAGCCATGGGAGTCGCCGCGCCATTCGGCGGTGTACAGCTTGACGCCCTTGGCGTCGTAGCGGCGCACCTTGTCCTCGAAGGCCCGGAGCCCCGCCTCGCCGTCGCGTGGATCGAACGAGGTGTTGAGGATGAACCGGTCAGGGTGGGCCTCCTTGAGGGCCGCGTTCTGCTCCGTGGTGTTGAACCCGTTCTTGTAGAAGTCGGTCAGGTACGTGGGCAGGAAGATCGCCACGTCGTCGTAGCCCTCTTCGAACAGGTCGTGCATGAGGGTGTCCGCACCGTAGTGCTGGAACTTCTCCAGCGGCCACACGTACTCCTCCGGACTGAGGTTCCGGTGGTAGTCGTAGAAGCAGTTGATGAACCCTTCGCCGTACTTGTTGGCCTGGTTCTCGGGGCTCGCGTCCCAGTTGTGGACGTGGCCGTCCACGATGAAGTAGCTCTCACCGTCAGGACTGCGGTACATCACGTCTCCCTCGGTCGACACCGGTCACGAGGGGGAGTCCAGTAGGGCCACGGAGGAGGCTCGCACGTCGTGGTGGGGCGATCCCGGACGTGACTCGCCAAGGCTCTCTCTCCGCCGCCGATTGTAGCCCCTTGGCCGGTCCCGAACCACCCGCAGATCGCGGCCTCGACCGCGACAGGAGCGCCGTCCGCAAGCTGGCAGGCGCGGCAGGAAAAAGCGCACGCGTCCCCCGGCGCAGGTGTACATTCAGTGCTGGGCCACGCCCACATCCACCGTCACCCGCGCGACCTCACCGCGGGCTTCTGCCCGGGCCCGTGGCGGGCTGGCGCGGCGCCGCGAAACGAGCGAGCTGCACCGGCGGTCGCCGGCAGGCAGCGCTCGACATGGACGCGACCTCTGCGGTGCGCGACGGAGGCAGAACGGGAGGTACCGATGGTTTCTCAGCCCACGTCTGCTGCTGCGCCGCCTCATCCGGACGGGGGCTCGGCGCTCGCCGAGACCGTCCTGTCAGGCCCGGAGCACGGCAGCGGCTACTTCTACCCGGCCACGGCGGGCGGCACGCCGCTCGCTCTCATGGCCTTCGCCTCGACCCTCGGCCTGCTCTCGATGGGCAATGCCGAGTGGTTCGACCTCAGGGCGCTGATCATCGTGGCGCCCGCCGCACTGGCCTTCGGTGCCGTCGCGATGATCCTGTCCGGCATGTGGGACTTCCGCGCCGGCAACGGCTTCGCCGGCACCTGGGAGACGTCCTACGGCTGCTTCTGGCTGTTCCTCGGGCTCCAGCTGGCGATCTTCGGCCCGAGGGTGCTCGCGGCCGCCGGAGCGGAAGGTGCGGGTCACGCCTTCGGCGCCTACCTGCTCATCTGGGCGCTGATCACCGCCGGGTTCACGGCCGGCACGTGGTTCGTGGCCAGGGCGGCGTTCATCGCATTCGGCCTGTTGGTGGTGGTGCTGGTCTTCCTCGGCGTCGCCAACCTGGTCTCGTCGGCGGACACCTCCGACACGTTGCGCCAGATCGGCGGGTGGATCGGGGTCGTGGACGCGCTCGTCGGGTTCTATGTGGCGTTCGCGCTCATGATGAACGCGCTGCTGGGACGCTGGGTGGCTCCGATCGGGCTGTACCAATCCAGCAAGTGAGGGTGGAGCGAGGCCGGCCGGCGTACGGCCGGCCCCGATCCAAGCTCCGCGCGGTCCCGGTGCCGGCCATGAAGCTCTCAAACGCCGCCCTTGGTGCCGCGGTGGTCGCGGTGGCGGTCCTCGCGCTGCTCTGGGTGCCGATCGAGCACGGCGACGTGAGCGGCCAGGGCGCGCGGCGCTCCGCTGCCGCGATCTACTGGGGCGCCTACGTGTCGGGCGCGCCCTACGGCCGCATCGATGCGCCGTGGGACATGCGCAGCGTCGCGCGCTTCGAGGCGAACGCGCACAAGCGCATGTCGCTGCTGGAGTGGGGCCAGGCGTACGACCGCTTCCTCCGTCGCTGGGCGCGGGGCGCAAGGCGCTGGGGCCAGCCGTTCTTCCTGCGCTTCGACTGGGAGATGAACACCAACGGGGCGCCCTACAGCGAGCACGCCAACGGCAACCGCCCCGGCGAGTTCGTGCGCATGTGGCGCCACGTGCACCGGATCTTCGACGCCGCGGGCGCCCGCAACGTGACATGGGTGTGGTGCCCCAACGTCGACTACGCCGACGCGGTGCATCCGTTGCGTTCGCTCTATCCCGGCGACGCCTACGTCGACTGGACCTGCCTCGACGGCTACAACTCGGGCACCAACCCCAGAGCACCGGGCGGCTGGCACTCGTTCGACGAGACGTTCCGCGCCACGTACACGCTCGTCACCCGACGAGTCGCTCGTACCAAGCCGCTCATGATCGGGGAGACGGCGGCCTCCGAGTACGGCGGCTCGAAGGCCGATTGGATCACCGACGCGCTCGCCTACCAGCTCCCGCGGAACTATCCCCGAGCGCGGGCGCTCGTGTGGTTCAACAAGAACGCCGACGGGATGGACTGGATCATCGAGTCCTCGCCCGCCGCTCAGGCGGCGTTCGCGGCGGGAATCGCGGCGCCGCGGTACGCCACCAACGCCTTCGCCACCATCCGCGCCTCCCCCATCCGGCCGCTCGGTGGTACGCGTTGACGCCATCGCGATCCGATCTGCCGCGACGAGCCGGCGCGGTGGTCGCTGCATCGCCCTCCTCAGCATCGACGTCTCCGCGGATCGTCAAGCGCTTGACGTCGCCGAGACGACTCAAGCAGTTGGCGACAGGAGCCGTCGCAGCGCTGTGCGCGCTGGCGCTCGGGTCGTCGCCGCCTTCCCCCCCGCCGCTCGTGGTGTTCTCCGACAACTTCGACGGCGCCGCGGGAAGCCCGCCGAATCGCGCCCTCTGGGGCTACGACGTCGGTCGCTGGGGTGAGAGCGCCGGGGAGCTGCAGTACTACACGGACCGCGCCGACAACGCGCGGCTCGATGGCAACGGCAACCTCGAGATCGTCGCCCGGCGCGAGCAGTACTCCGGCGCCGGCTACACGTCCGCTCGCCTCCAGACGCGGGGGAAGGAGAGCTTCGAGCCACCAGTCCGGATCGCATCACGCATCCAGGTGCCCGCCGGCACGGGCCTGCTCGCCGTCTTCTGGACGCTCGGCACGGATCTCTTCACGAAAGGCTGGCCGCAGAGCGGCGAGATCGACATCGCCGAGGTCAAGGGCGACACGCCGAGCGCCGCGCACTTCCACACCCACTCCGCCCTGCGCTCCGGCCGCGACCACGGCGTGGGCGACGTGTGGACCGCACCCGCGAGCCTGGCCGACGGATTCCACACGTACAGGATCGACTGGTACGAGGCGGGGATCGCGTTCTACCTGGACGGCGTGCGTCGCTTCACGGTCGCGCGCGCCGACATGCCGTCTGCGGCATGGGCGTTCAGCAAGCCCCACTACTTGACCTTGAACACGGCGGTCGGAAACGAATGGACCGGACCCCCGGACGGCACCACCCCGTGGCCTGCGGTGATGCGCGTCGACTGGGTGAAGGCCTGGGCGCTGAAATGAGGGCCGCCGTCTGCGCTTGGTCAGCCGCGAAGGCCTACGTCGCGCTTGACCGTCGTACGCAGGTGGTGGTCGGCGTTCGTCACACGACCTTGACTGCCTGATGCCGTTTCCCGAGCATGAGCACGTCGTCATGTCGTCGCTCGTAGGACCCTCGACAGATCTGTGCAAGCGTGAGCTCGATCGCCCGGGCCGCTCGCTCGGCCGGGCGGTGTGTCGCCGCAGCCAACGGTGGGTGCGCGGTGCCCGGCGCTGAGCACCGCGCCAGCTCCGCGAGCGATGTCGGGAGCGCTGGCGTCGGGCTCGTCGTCACCAATCTGCTCAATGAGCTTGCCGCGCTCGGGACGCTGCTCGAACAGGCCGCCCGCGAGCAGTGGTGGCTCGACGCCTATCTCGTGGCCGCGGGTCTCAATCAGATCGCCGAGGACTACCTGCACGACTCGGCGTATCCGCTCGACGACGCCGTGTCGCTGCTCGCGGGGTCCGGCTCGCGGACCGGCCGTCTTGCCGGCCGGGCCGCCGGCGCGAGTGCGCTGGCGGCGCGCCGGATCGCGGCACGGACTGACGGCTTCCAGCGCACGCTTGGCTGGCAGCGGCAGGCGGCCATCCTGGTCGACGACCTGGCCGATGTGGTCATCGCCCGCGACGGACAAGGCACCCCGGCGCTCGCACACCGCTGCGCGCGCCTCTCGCGCGAGATACCGTCGCTGCCGCTCGCGGTGCGGCAGCGGGTCCTGCGACTGCCGGCGTGCTTCTACGACTTCGACGAACGGCCCGAGGATCTCGCGCGCCTCGTCGAACGCTTCATCGAACGCTCGACGGATCGCGATCGCCCGTTGCTCGTCACCGGGGTCAGGACCTCGGGCAGCTATCTGGCGCCGCTGATCGCGGCAGCCTTGCGAGCTCGCGGATGCGGTGACGCACGCGTCCTGACCGTGCGTCCGGGGCGGGCGCTGCTCGAGGAGGAATGCGCGCTGGTGCGCGGGATCGCACGCGGCGGCCAGGTGCTGATGACCGACGATCCACCCGTCACCGGCTCCTCGCTCGCCGCGGCCTGCGCTCAGGTCGAGCGCCTCGGCGTGGCACGAACGTCGATCGTGCTGCTGCTGGCCCTTCAGGGCACGTCGGCGAAGCCGCCGCCCGCGCTCGCGGACTACGGCGCCGTGGTGCTCGCCGATGGGGAGTGGAGCGTTCACTCGCGGCTCGAGCCGGAGGCCGCCCGGAGCGAGCTTCAGGTGCTGTTGGACGGGGAGCTCGAGATCAAGGCGATCGAGACGTTGCGACTGCCGGGGGCCGCCAAGCAAAGGGGGCATCGCCGCGCGCTGTTTCGCGTGCGCGGCCACGACGACGTCGACGGCACCGCCCGCGAGCTGGCTGTGCTCGTCAGCGGCGTCGGGCTGGGCTATCTCGGCGCTCAGCATCTCGGAGTGGCGCGGACGCTTCACTCGTTCGCGCCGCGTGTGCTGGGTCTGCGTGACGGCCTGCTGTACCGCGCGTGGCTCCCAGCCGAGCGTCGCATGGCGGCCGACAGCGACAAGCTCGCGACCGGCGCCGCCGCCTACGTCGCGACCCGCCAGCGGGCGCTCAGGGTCGCGCGCGACACCACCGTCGCGATGTTCGGTCAGCGACCGGTGTGGGAGGTCGGCGGGCTCCTGCTCGGCGCCGGCTTTGCCCGCGCGGCACCGGTGGCGCGGGTGGCGCTCGTGGACCGTGCCGTGCGCCGCCTGCTCCGCGTGACCGAGCCGTCGGTCGTCGACGGGAGCATGACGCCCGAGCATTGGTTCGTTCCCGCGGGCAACGGCATGCCGGCGGTCAAGGTGGGCCTCAGCGATCGCACCTACTGGAGCCTTGGGCTGGCCTGCTGCGACGCGACCTTCGATCTCGCCGGCGTGGGCGCGTTCGCATCCGACGGGGCGCTACCCGAGCGCGTGCGGACGGCGTGGTTGCAGGAGACGGGAAACGAGGTGGACTCCGAACGATGGCTCCTGTACGAGCTTGCCCATCTGTGGGGCCGGCTGCGAGCCGACCCCGCGCAAGAGGCGATGGTCCGTCACGCAAGCGCCCGCGCCGTCCAGCGGTACTTCGCCGGCGCGTTCCTCACGGATGTCGACCGGGTGGCGACGGGCAAGCTGTGCGCGCTCGACATCGACGGCGTGCTCGAGACCGAGCAACTCGGGTTTCCCACGCTGACCCGGGCCAGCGCCACCGCCCTGCGGGCGCTGATCGCCCATGAGTACCTCCCGGTGCCGGTCACCGGTCGCGGCCTCGAGGAGGTCCGGGATCGCTGCCGCGCCTACGGATTGGTCGCGGGAGTGGCCGAGTACGGGTCGGCCCTCTGCCTCGACGGAGGCGAGCGCACGGTCACGCTCGTGGGCACCGACGGCGATGCCGCTCTGCGTCGCGTGCGCGCCGCGCTGCAAGAGCGCGACGGAGTGCGCCTGGACCCCGCGTTCGTCCACGCGGTACGGGCATACCGTCTCGGCACCGATGGCCGCCGGCGGCCACTCGACGTCCCTGAGGTCACCGAATGTCTGCAGGCAGCCGGCGTCGCCGGCGCGATCGAGGCGATCCACGGGGAGAGCCAGACCGACCTTGTCGCGTCCGGAGTCAACAAGGGGGCCGGGCTGCTCGCGCTGGTGGACGCGCTCGCGGCCGATGGCGGCAACCGTCGTCCCGAGATCGCGCTGGCGGTGGGCGACACCGCGGCCGACGCGCCGATGCTCTCCCTCGCGCGATCGGCGTTCGTTCCGGCTCACGCCGCCCCGGAGGCCATGGTCGCCCGCGCCAAGCGCGTCCGCCGCCCGTACCAGGCCGGCCTGGCACTCGCTGTCGCGGAGCTCCTCGGCCACCGTCCGGGCGGCTGTGCACGCTGCCGTGTAGGACAACAGACGACCGAGCGGGGGCTGCTGCTTGATCTGCTGTCGGTCGCCGAGGACGGCCGTCGCGGCCTCGCGCTGCGGACGATCAAGCTCGGAGCGAGGCTTCGATGAGCGTGCCCGCGGGGCCCCGATGAGCCTCCGGATCACCGACTCAGGCGCGGTCGCGGTGAGGACTCCAGCACCGCGCGACGTGTGGCGGGAGCTCTACGACTCCGACCCGCACGCCTTGCGCTATCACGCGCCCGCATGGGTCGATCTGTTGAGCGCGTTCGGCCGCTACGAGGACGCCAGCCGCCTGTATTCGCTGCCCGATGGTCGTCTGGCCGTCTTGCCGATGGTGCGCAGGCGTCTGCTCAGCGGGGTGGTCCGCGAGGCGTCGTTTCCGCCCGCATGGGGGATGGGCGGCCTGCTCGCATCCGGGGGCGTGCGCGCATCCGACGTCGCAGCCGTATTCGCCGACCTGGCCTCCCGACGGGTCGCGCGGACGTCATTGCGTCCGAACCCGATGACCGGACCGGTGTGGGAGGCGGCGCGGCCGCCGGGCGTCGTCGCCGTACCGCGCCTCGCCCATGTGCTCGACCTCGAGGGCGGCTTCGACCATGTGTGGAACAAACGGTTCCTCGGTCAGGCGCGCACGGCGGTTCGCAAGGCCGAGCGGTCCGGCTTGACCGTCAGGTGCGACACGTCAGGACGGCTCCTCCCCGTCTTCTACGAGCTGTTCGACCGGTCGCTCGATCGGTGGGCGGCGACGCAGCACGAGCCGCGCGCGCTGGCTCGCTGGCGAGGGCACCGTCGCGACCCGCTGCGCAAGCTGCAGATGATGGCCGAGTGGCTCGGCGAAGACTGCCGGGTATGGATCGCGTGGCTCGACGGCCGGCCCGCCGCCGGCATCCTGGTCATCCAGGGACCCAGTGCCAACTACACGCGCGGCGCCATGGACAAGGAGCTCGCGGGACCGACACGGGCCAACTACCTGTTGCATCGGCTCGCCGTCGAGGACGCGTGCGCCGCGGGGTGCCGGTACTACCACATGGGCGAGACCGGCCCGTCACCAGCGCTTGCCCAGTTCAAGACGCGATTCGGCGCACGGCCGCACCCATACGCCGAATACCACATCGAAGCGCTGCCGCTCATCGCGCTCGACCGCGCGCTGCGCAGAAGCGTAAAACGCGTCATCGGCTTCAAGGACGTGCCCACCGGCCCATCCCCCGAGCGATCAGCGCCGGCACGCAGCAGACACGGGAGTCTCGGGAAGCTTGTCCGCACGCCGTCGGCGCGTCGATCGCGGCGCTGACGTTCATCGCAGAGGGCGCCGGACGACGGCCCGGCCTCGGCGAAACACCCGCCACGCGCGGGTCCTCGCACGCTCGCGCCGCGGCGCGAGCGGCGCTCCGCGTCCGTCAAGCCATGCACCCAGCCCGGCGAGCGTCGTGTCGGCGCGGACGGTCAGCCGGGCCAGCGCGAAGCGATCGTCGGCAGTGAAGCTCAGCGCGTTCTTCACCGCGCAGGCCGATGCGAAGCCGGACTCCTGCGCGAGGCGATGCACGACCGGCCCGTGATACCCGTACGGGTAGGCGAACGAGGGCACCCGGGCCGACAGCAGGTTCTCGAGGATCTCCTTGGAGCGGGCGATCTCGACACGCGCGGCCTCGGCGGGAAGGGTGTCGAGCTGAGGATGCGAGTGGGTGTGCGCACCGATCTCGATCCCCTGAGCGCGCAGGTCGAGGAGCGCGGCCGCATCCAGCCAGGGGCCGGGGGGCCTGCTCACCCCGCGTCCCTCCGGCAGGCCCTCGAGGAAGCCGGTGGTGACGAAGAGCGTGGCGGCAAGGGCCACGCGGCGAAGCGCGGGCAGCGCATGCTCCTGGAAGTCGGCGAGGCCGTCGTCGAAGGTGATCACTACTGAACGCTCAGGCAGCGGCCTGCCGTCCTCGAGGCTGCGCGCATACTCGGCGACCGACAGCGCCGTCGCGCCCCAATCGCCGATCAGCTCGAGCTGGCGGGAGAAGACGTCCGGCGCGACGCAGTAGCGCCGGATCCACGCCGGCGGGTTGTCCGACACGCTGTGGTAGAGGAGGATCGGGACGGGCGTCACGGCCCCGGTCTCGCGCCAGGTGCGGGACTGCCCGACGGGGCCGGCATGAGCTGCGGCAAGCACCACTCAGTCCCCTTCACCCTTCACCCCGGGCCCTGCTCTTGTGGAGACGAGCTGCGCCGTGGAGCGCATGAGTCGCCTTGGCCGGTCCGCCCTCGGCCCCACCGCTCGTATCCTCCCGACGACGTAGCCGGCGCTTGTGACGAGCAGGCCTGCGACGATCGCCAACGAGCGCTGCACGCCGGCCCGGTCCCCGCCGGTCACTGCATCCGACACACCGCGCGCCACCCCTGCTGGAAGGACGCGGACGACATAGGAGCGCTCGGAGGACAGCCTCTCGCCGGGCTCCGAGACAGTCATGAGCGCGGCCTTTGCGAGCCCCTCCGCAAGACAGCGCGTCCAGAAATACGGCCAGGTCTCCCGGACCCTTGGCACCTTGTGCCGCGCTCGAGCTTCGGGTGCGTAGACGAGCACGCTGCCGGGGAGGCTGCGCTGGACACGGATGCAGAGCTCCGTGTCGTCGACTCCGAGTGGATGTCTCCCTCGGCGTGCCATGTCCGCCGCGAACCCGCCTGCGGCCTCGAGGGCGTACCGCCTGAACGACATGTTCGCCCCGAGGAGGTTTCGGACCGCGGCGGGTCGTGTCGGAAGACCCCGGTACGTGCAACCGACGACCCAGTCGAACTCCAGGGGGAACCACCGCGGCCGTCCGGTGCACCAGTCGGCGTCGACGCCGCCGCCGACGCCGACGACACGCTCGTCGACATAGTGCGCGGCCTGGCGCTCCAGGCAGTCGGGCTCGGGGACCGCGTCGTCGTCGAAGAACGCGACGATGTCTCCACGCGTCGATGCGATTCCCGTGTTGCGCGCGCCAGAGCTGCCCCTCGGCTCTCGGTTCGCGATCGCGCGGACGTCGGGCACGGCGGCACGAAGGCGCTCGAGCAACGCTGGATTGTGGTCGACGACGACCGCGATCTCTGCCGGCGGAAGGGTCTGCCGGCGGAGCCCCCCGACGCAGTCCAGGACATCCTCGAACCGCTCGTCGGCAAAGCAGGGGACCACCACCGAGATCGTTCGCACGTCGCTGCTCATGCCAGCGCCGCCAGAGGGGCCTCGAAGTTCAACCGCTGCCAGAGCCAGTTGTCGGCATAGCCGTCTGCTTTGGTCAGCAGATTCTGCGTGTGTCGGAGCCAGGCGAGAAGGACGAGCGCCGACAGCGTCGGGGCATCGCGAAGCGGTTCGGTGCCGCGCGCGAGCACCGTCCGCTCCTCCTCGGTCCACCTACCGGCCAGCGCGTCCGTCACCATCTCTCCGTACTCCCGGCGGCGGCGAAGGGCGCGGGTGGCGAGAACGAGCTGGACGAGGTCGATCGCCTGCAGGTTCGGGGTCCCGCCCATCTCCCAGTCGACGATGCCGCTCACCGTTCCGGTCGCGGGATCGACGAGGAGGTTGCCGGGCGTGTAGTCGCCATGGGTCCAGCCCGCCGTGAGCCGCTTGCCGGCGAGCGCCTCGTGCAGCTCGTCGCGGAGCCGATCGAGCGCCCGAAGCTGCCACCGTTGACCGCCGCCCCGCCGGCGCGCGTGGAGGCCGAGAATGGCGAGCGGCGCGTCCACCCAGGCACCGACGATCGTCGGGCCGACGTCGACCTCGCACCGCGTCTGCCGGTGGAAGCCTTCGATCCCTTCTGCAAGCCCGCCGAGACACGCGACGGGCCCGGCCGCGGCGGCCATCAGTCGAGATGCCTCGACCCCGGGGAGCACGCCTTCGACACGAAACGGCTCGCCGTCGATCTCGCCCGCTGCCAGCACCTCCGGCAGCACCGCCCGCCATGCCTCGAGGCGAGAGTCGCCGGAGAGCAGGCTCAGCACCTCCGTCTCACGGACGAGCCCGCGCGCCGCGCTCTGCGACTCGGCGAGCTTGACGACGGCACGCGGAGGAGCACCGGCAGGACCGGCCAGAACCACCAGCTTGTCGGTGACGCTCGCGGGGAGCTCGTGAGCCGTCCACGCGCTCGGAGGAGGACCTGCGCCATTCTCCGGAAGCTCGGCGAGGATCCGTGCAACCGCGACCGCTGCCCGGGTCCGGCGCCGATGGAGCGCAGGCCGCCGCTTGATCGCTCCCGCCACCGTCAGCACGCCGGTGTCCGCGGCGGCGTTCCGGGCGAGGCGGATGCTGCGCAGGCGCCACGGGATCCGCGAGCCATTGGTGAGCAGAACCTGCGGCCAGACCGCGAAGAGAACGGCCGCCGCGATCGTCTGCACGACGAGCCATGCGAACGCCGGACCGCGGATTCCATACGGATGCAGGAGCGCGACGCTCAGCAGGACGACCGCGGTGTACAGGACGCAACGCACCCAGACGAGGAGCGACAGCCGTTTCTCCGCCCGCCAGACGCCCATGTAGAGGGCGATCACCATCGCGGGGATCGCCGAGAACGCCATCAGCCGCAGGGCCGTCGTGCCCCGGTGAGCGTATTCCGGGCCGAACAGCCGGAGAAAGAGCGGGGCGGCGACCGCCAGGAGGAGCGCGGCCGGAATGACGAGACGGGCCGTCTGGACGAAGACGCGGTGCGTGTACTCGCGGAATCGCCACCGCTCGTTGACGAGCGCCACCACGAGCGAGCTGGCGGTGCTCGCGCTCAGGAGGTAGAGCGGCATCGTCATCACCCACGCCAGCGAGTAGTACGCGTTCTCCGCGGCGCCGAACCGCTGGGTCACGATGATCGGGATCAGCGTGATCGCCACGATCCAGCTGAGCCCGCCGACGTAGTCGGCTGCGACGAAGCGACCGATCGACCGAGCGCTCGGGAGCTCGATGCGCTCGATCGGTGCGCGGCGGGTGTGCTCGGGAATCAGGCGGAACGCGAGCAGACCGTTGATCATGAGCACCGAGAGCACGACCCCGAAGGTCCATGAGGCGAAGATGCCCAAGCGCGGAAGCATCGTCGCGAAGGCCACCAGCAGGCCGATCTTCGCCACGCCGAAGAGCACGTTGTCCACCGGAACCCAGATCGCGCGCCGGAGTCCGGTGAGCACGGCGTCCTGAAGGTTGAAGATGCACCAGACCGTCGTCGCGGCGACGAACCAGAACGCGAAGCCATGGTCCGACGAGAGGGACGCCAACGACGGCGCCCACTTCCGGACGCCCGCGAGAAAGGCGACGGAGACGAGCGTCGCAGCGACGACGCTGATCGCATACGACCACCCGACCAGTCGCCAGGTGGAGCGTCCGGCCCCGGGAACGAAGCGTACGAGCGCGCCGATGAGGTTGAGCTGCGCGACGCCGGAGACGAGCATCATCATCGAGATCGCGGCCGAGTTCAGCCCGACCACGTCGGCGCTGTAGGTGCGGGCCGCGACGATCCAATAGGCGAACCCGAGGATGGCCGCGACCCCCGCGCTGAGAACGAGCGCATAGCCCTCGCGGTAGACCGGCGTCCGGACGTGCTCCGCGAGGCGCCGGGTGGTGCTCTCGAACCTCGACGCGGCTGTGACGGCGGCCACGGCCCTACTCCCGCCGGCGCCCGTCTGGGCTCCCTTGTGCCACGAGCCCCGAGAGTGCGAGCTCCGCCGGCTCGGGTCGCCTGGACCCGCGCGCCGGACGCAGCGCCCGCCGCCGCCGCCGCTCGATCAGGTAGCCGAAGGGCCCGACGAGCATCCCGACGCGCTCACGCGCGGCGAGGCCGGCCGCAAGTCCGTCGGCGCTCCCATCCCGACCGGAGGGACGCAGGCGAACGGCGTGGGCCGCGCCGAAGGGGATGCGCCAGGCGATGTCGGGCAGCAGTCCCGGTCGGTCGACGACGATCTTGGTCAGGAACGCTCCGAGAGCCGCCCCGTAGTCGAACATCAGCGTCCGCAGGCATGCGGCGTCACGACGGTAGGCGTGGCGAATGATCGCGGCCGGCTGATACGCGAGCGTGTGGCCTGCCGCGAGAACGGAGAAGAATCCCGCCAGGTCATCGCCTCCGCGCGCACGGGAGCCCGTGCCCAGCGCCGGGTCGAACCCGCCGAGCGCCCGCAGCACGTTGGTCCTGAAGGCCATGTTCGCTCCCGATCCGAACGTGCCGGCGGCATAGGGGAAGAGCTTGTCTGCCGGCCGATTCGAGCCCAGGTCGAAGAGCTTCCGCGTGTAGCCCTTGTTGTGCGCGATCCAGTCCTCGAGCCAGAGCTGGGCCGGCGTCTCGAGCTCGATCGGGAGGATCATGCCGGTGACACACGCAACGTCGCCGGCGAGCTCGAAGGCGCGCGCGAGCTCGTGCAGCCAGAGCGGGTCGACGACGACGTCGTCGTCGGTGAAGGCCACGATCTCGCCTCGTGCCTCGTCCAGCCCGCGATTGTGCGCCACGGCGAGTCCGGGGAGCGGCTCGCGAACGTACCTGACGTTCGGGACGTCGGCGTACCGGAGCTCCAGAAGCGTGCGTGTCCGGTCGGTCGTGTTCGCGTTGTCGACGACGATGATCTCGAATCGCGGGTACTCGAGCGCGAGCAGGGCGTCAAGTGTTGCCGCGAGGCTGTCGGGTCGTTCGCGCGTGCCGATGACGATGCTCGCGAACGGGGCACGTACGCTGAACTCTCGTCTGTCCCGCACGCAGCCCGGCGCTTCCGCCGACCCCGCCGGAGCTTCGCTCCCTGGCGACGCCGGCGCGAGGCCGTCGTCCCTCAGGTGCGCGTCGATCGCAGCAGCGAATTCCTGCCGGGCGCGCTCGACGACGGCTTCCGGGGCGATTTCCGAGTCGCGCCGGTCGATGTCCAGCGTGCCGAGCGGCGTGCCGTGCAGGCGAACGAGCACGCGGGCAGACCGGTAGCTTCGGACGTCCCCCGCGGGTCCGAAGGAACGAAGACGAAGGTCGGACAGCTCGAGCTCGGCCAGCCTCACCGGCTCGAAACCGACGGGCGTCGACCCGTTCATGGCCGGGGGCGGATTGCGTTCGATCCGCTTCGAGCGGCCGCCGAACGCTTCCCCGATCCGGGTCATCGGATCGCCTCCGAGCGCGGTCGGCGGCCGGACCGGTACAGGAAGATCGACGAGGACCCACGCCGGTAGACGAGGCGGAAGTCGGGCGAGGCGCGCAATGCGCCCGCGAGGCTCTGCAGCGATCCAGCAGGAAGCAGCCCGTAGAGTCGCGCGTAGCGCTCCTGGCTGGCGGTCAACGTCAAGAACGTGTGCGGCGCCCCATACGCGCGAAGGCTGCTCTCGATGCGTGGAAGGTCTGCGGCCCCGAGCCTGCGGCTGCCGTATGCCGCGTGGTCGGTGAGCGAGGGCGCGCCGGGCGTGGGCGGGTAGTAGACGGCCGCATAGCGGGCGGTGACCCGGTTCGGGAAGCCCCCTGTCATCCCGGCGAGCACCGAGTCGCGCGGCGCGTGCCGCTCGAACCACACGGCGGCGGCGACGTCGTCGGGGTCGACGCGGTTGATGAGCTCGAGCCCGAAGTATGCGAAGAGCAGGCAGATGCCCAGGCTGACGTTGGCCAGCAGCAGCCTGACTCGGTGCGTCAGCGCCGGCAGGCGTGCCCGCGCCGGCGAGAGTGCGGCCGCGGCGAGGAAGCAGAGCCACGGCAGCGCGAACAGGTATGCGCGATAGCGTCCCTCGCCGGAATAGGACTGCAGCCCGACGACGACGAGCGGGGCGGCGATGAGGATCGCCGGGACCAGATCCCAGTGACCCTGCCGAAGCCTGCGGACCAGTCCGACAGCGGCCAGGACGACGAGGATCAGGATCTCGGCTCGAACCGCATAGGCGACGAGCTCCAGCCCCGGCAGCCCATCTCCGATGTTGTAGCCCGGGGGCGCGGCGCTCGACGAGGGGGCGGGGTCGAAGAAGGTGTAGTGCTTCGACACGTAGGGCCATGCGCGCCACAACCACCACACCTCCGCGATGCCCATCGCGACCGGGATCCAGAGCGGGACGCGGCGGGCGACGAGCGCCAGCCCGATGACGCCGGCGAGGAGGATCACGGGCGTCAGCTGATGGCTGACGACGATGGCCAGGTAGCACAGACCGCCGACCAGGACGGCGCCTGCCGGTGAGAGCGGGGCCGGGCGGCGCGTCTCCTCGGCCGGCGCGCGGCGCAGGACGGAGCTGCGAAGGCCGTCGAGGACGCCCGTCGACCAGGGAGCCGCTCGAGACCGTGCGGGACCGGGCGCAGGGCCGCAGCGGAGGCAGAGCCCGAGGACGACGAGCGACAGCACGAACGCGAAGGCCTGGGGCGCCAGATAGTCCTGGCCGAGCCAGTTGCCGAGCACGAAGAACAAGGTTGCGCTCCAGATGAGCCGCTCGTCGTTCGTGAGGCCACGCAGGGCGAATCGGAGCGCCGCGATGTTCGCCAGGTTGAAGAACACCTGCGCCCCCGCGGCGTAGCTGATCGCGCTGACCCCCGTCACAGCGCTCAGCCAGGCGACAAGCGCGAAGAACCCCGGCCAGTTGTTGTAGATGTCCACGCTGCGGTCGACGGCGCCGGCCTGGGCGATCTGCGCGATGACGCCCAGATGCTTGTAGGTCCACGTGTACCGCGGCTCGTCGTAGAGCAGCGCGGTGGTCCCATGCAGCACGAGGATCAGCGCGAAGGCGTACAGCCACAGCAGCCGGTTCGACAGCACGGGGCGGCTGACGGCCGCCGTGAATCCCGCGACCAACAGCCCGAAGGCGACGAAGTATGCGGCGGGCATCGCGTCGAGCAGCCCGAGGCCGCCCATCCGGCTCAGGTCGGCCTCGCGCAGGGAAAGCCCCCACGCCAGCCCCGCCGCCGCCAGCACGGCCGCGTGCGCTGCCGCGGGCGAGCGGGCGCGGCGGCTCGCGACGGACGTGAGCACGCGGGCCCGTTCCTGTTCCCCCGCCGGAACCGACCGGTCACCGCGCTCCTGCGCGCGGGCGGCGACCGGCTCGCGAAGGCGCGCGAGCAACGCGACCAGGCACGCCGCCGCCAGCAGGTACAGGAAGGCCTTCGGCCACCAGGCGCCGAGCCACAACATCGTCTGGGCAACGACCGCGGCGACCCCGAGGCTGGCGCCGACGATCAGGCCGGGCTCGACGGTGGCCCGATTGCCGAGTGCGGTGACGAGGGCGGCTCCGGGCGCCAGGCACAGAAACGCCAGCACAGCCGGAAGTCGTAGTTCGCCCGGCACGCCGATGGCGACGGCCGCCGGCGCGACCAGGCAGACCGCCACCGCGACCGCGACGAGGGCTCGATCCGAGTGAGTCGCCGTGGGCTGCGGGGCGCTCGACGGCCGCCGCTGCGACCATCGCCCAGGCGCCGGCCTCACCGTGCTCGCTGCACGTGCCGCCGGCCCGAGGCGCCACAGACCGTCGAGTCGGCGTCGGTGCTCGGAGCTCGCGCGCGGCTCGCGGCATACGCTCGGGTCCAGGTCGTAGCGCACGCCCGCGGGCACCGCTCGCAAGACGGCCTCCAGATCCACGATGCTCACGGTGGCCGGCGCGACGAGCCGGGCCATGGAGTCGCGCGCCGTGCCCGCCCGCACACGCGACAGCCGCCCGGACCGTGGGAATGACGGCGTTGCGCTCACGGTCAGCCCTCGACAGCGACGTCCCGTGGGTCACGGCGCTCCAGTGGTCGAGGCCTTCCGTGCCTGGCGCGGCGCGCCGCGTCCGTCGGCCGGCGGCGCATGAGCTCCTCATAGAGGGCGAGCGTTCTGTCGACGACTTCCGCCCAGGAGGGGAGCGAACGTGCCGGCGCCGGGGCGGGGATGGCGACGGCGTGCCGGATCGCCTCCGCGACCTCGAGCGGAGACCCCTCCGGCGAGACGAAGGTGATCCCGAGGTCTCCCACGTGGTGCGAGACCTCGCGGTGGGCCGGAATGTCGGAGGCTACGACCCACGCGCCGGCCGCGATGCCTTCGAGCACCTGCAGCCCGAAGGCCTCCTCCTCTGAGAGGGCGACCACGAGACGCGCGGTCCGCAGCCAGCGGTGCAGCTCGGCGTCCGCGACCGGTCCGGCGAACCGCACACGCGAGGAGACCGCGAGGTCGGCGGCGTGTCCCATCAACCGACGGCGGGCGTGCCCGTCGCCGACCACGACGAGCTCGAACATGGGAGGCAGGCTTGCCATCGCGGCGATCGCGCGGTCGACGCGCTTGCGTCGCTCGAGCCGGCCCACGGTCAGCACGACGGTGCTGAGCGCCGAGAACGGGGCCGCCGCCTGGATCGCAGCGGCGTCGATGCCCAGCGGCACGACGAGCACTCGATCCGCCGCTTCGGGACACGCGCCGCACAAGACGTCGGCATCCGCTCGAGTGGCGCAGATCGTCAGGGCCGCGCGGTCGACCACCGAACGGGTTGCGCGACCGTAGGGCCAGCACAGCAGGCGAGCCATCGGCGTCAGCGGCGAGTAGACCAGCCGTCGGGGACGGGCACGTATCGCGGCGAGCCCGAGCAGCACGTGCGCGCTGTGTACGTGAACGAGGTCGAAGGCGCCAGCGGTACGACGCAGATGCTCCGACAGCGCGGCGGTCACGGGGAAGCGAGCGTTGTGGTGGTCCGGCCCGGGGAATCGCCGGACGAGGACGCCCTCGAGCCGGGACTCACGACGCATGCGAGGCTCGCACTCCGGCGTGATGACCTCGACCGACGCTCCACGGCGCATCAGCCCGCGCGCCAACTCACGGACGGGGCGCTCGAGCCCGCCGTCGTGGGACGGATAGCGCGAAGTGACGAGCGCCACCTTCATCGGATCAGCAGATGCCGTCCAGCGCGAGCCCGCCACAACCGCCGCGCCGCGGGTGAAGCCCGCTCCACCGCGATCGTGCGCAACACTCGGCTTCCATCGCGCACCGCGCTGAGGTTGCTCATGCCATGGATGCGGCTTCGCTCGAAGCTCGGAACCTCGTGCACCACGAGCCCGGCCTTGGCGATGCGCACGTTGATGAGCGTCTCGACCTCGAACCCGTCACAGTCGACGCGCATGTACGGGAGGCAGCTCGCCCAGAAGGCGTTGTAGCCGTAGCAGAGATCGGTGTAGCTCGTCCCGTAGAGCGCGTTGACCAGCGCACTGAGCGCTCGGTTGCCCAGCTTCCGGATGGGCGTGATGTCCGAGCTCCCTCCGCCCTGCGCAAAGCGCGATCCCTTGACGAAGTCGGCGCCGTGGCAGAGCGCCGCCACGAACCGCGGAATCTCGCAGGCGTCGGTCGACCCGTCGGCGTCGAGCGTCACGACGACATCGCCGGTGCACTCACAGAAGCCGGCCGCGAGCGCGTTTCCCTTGCCTCGCCCCGTCTGCATCACGATGCGTGCATCGGGCCGCAGCCGCCGTGCTACGGCGACGGTCTGATCGGTCGATCGCCCATCGACGACGATCACCTCGTGGAGCCCCTGCGGAAGGCGTGCGAAGACGTGGGGCAGATTCTCTTCTTCGTTGAGTGTCGGAATCACCACGCTGACTCGCACGCCCATGTGCGCGACCGTGGGAACTCCGATGTTCGGAGCAGTCGGAAGACTTGCGAAGTTGCACGTCGTATCAGCAACGAGCACATCCGGAACATCATCGACAGGAGCGGTCACGGTGGCCATGTGAATCGACTGTAGACACCCCTCCCGCCCACGGTAAAGGGGGCTGGACGGACTACGCTGCAGACCCTCTGCGTACGTTGTCTACCGGTAACTCAAGGCCCGTTAGCGGTATCGGCGAGTGAGCGGCGGTCTGTTTTCTGGCATTGCGCGCGGCTCCGGGCGCCGGTACCCAAGGGCCGCCTGGATGCTCGACGGCCGCCACTGCGCTCCGCCGCGCAGGGTCGGCACGTTCTCGGCGTTGAGCTGATCGGCGATCGCCTGCAGTGTCATCCTCGCGGCGCGCATCGTCGCGATGCGTTCCATCAACTCGGGGCGGTCCCTGACTGCCGGTCGGCGTTTCGCGCGGCCGTTGGTGCGCACCTCAGCCAGTCCCATCCGCGTCCGGCTGGCGATCAGTTGGTGCTCGTGCGCGCTGAGGGCGATCAGCGTGGCCGCCACCTGGTCACCCTCGGGAGTGGATGTGTCGATGTCCAAGTCGAGCGCGATCAACGTCGCATGGGCGTCACGGAACCATGCCAGCAGCGCACCGAGGTCGACGATCGAGCGGCTCAGGCGCTGCAGGTCGCTCACGACGAGGCCGTCAGCGTGACCGTCGGCGATGCGCCCCAGCGCGTAGCTCAATCCTGGGCGTTTACGGATCCTGCGGCTTTCACGGTCGCGGACGATCTCGAGCAGGTGCCAGCTGAAGCGCTCGCACGTCGCCGCGATGGCGGCTGACGATCGATCGGCCTCGCCGGGGCCCGCGTCGGCGCCGACGATGACGTGGCCGATCAGGGGGGAGCCGGACGGAAGCCGCGAGGGGGACCGCCGGCGGTCTGGCATGGTCATGAACTCTTCCCTTCTGGACGGCTCTGGAGAGCCCGGACGCTGAGACCGCGCCGGGAACCGGTGCTGGGAAAACCCAGACGGGTTCAGCCAGGCCGCTGCAGAAGGGCGACGACGCCGACGAGTCCCGTGGGAACCAGTCGGAGGTGCTGCCAGCGAATCTCGTGATAGGTCAACGCCAGCGGGCTCACGAGGATGGCCGACCACCGGCCCGACGACACGCCGCCCGGGGCTGCCGCACCGCCACCGGCAGCGGTCGCGCTGCCAGGGGGTCCGGACGGCCCATCCTGCCCGGTGCCGCCGCCGCGTCCTGCCGGGCTCGGCCCGTCCGAGTGGCCGGCGACGCGGGGCCTGGTCCTGGCGGCAGGCGTCGTCCGGGTCGCGCGAACGTCGAGAACCGACCCTATGTTCGGGCTGCTGGGCAGTTCGAAGGCCCGGCGGCCGGCCGCCGCACGGAACGCGCAGATCGCTGCGCTTGCCGGCACGGCGGACCTCGTCGGCGTGGGCTCGAGGGTTGCGGTCGCCACGATGGCGGCGCTTGATTCGACCGTGGGCGTCGTCTCGCGGGTCAGCGTGGGATCGACGGTGGGGGCCGGCTCGACGGTGGGTGCCGGCTCGACGGTCGGGAGCCCCTCGACGGTCGTCGCCGGCGTTGGGGCGGGTGTGGAATCGACGGTGGGCTTGGGCTCGACGGTTGGCGTGGACTCGAACGTGGGTGTCGCTCGGACCGTGGTCGTCGGGGTGAGGACGACAGTGGGCGTAGGTGTTGACTCAAGGGCCGATGTCTCGTCGGCGGTGGGTCCAGGGTCGACGCCGGTCGACGGCGTGGTGCGGGCTCGACCGTGGACGTCGGTTCGACTGGTGGTCGTCGGCGTGGACTCGACCGCGGTCGTCGACGTCGCGTCGGCGGGGGCAGTCGGATCGACGGCGGCGGTCGGCTCGCCGGCGGCGGTCGCGTCGGCGGCGGCAGTCGGCACGCCGGCGGCGGTCGGCTCGACGGTGGGGCTTCGGCCGGGCGCCGTCGCTGCAGGCTCGGAGACCGACGTATCGGGCTCGCTGCCCGCCGCGTTCGGGTCGGCCTTCTCCGCGGATGTCGTCGCCCCAGACGGGTCGGTCGCCGTGGACGCGACGTGCGCCTTGGCCGTCGCGGCGAGAGCGCCGGCCAGCAGGAATATCAGGCCGACTGTCAGAAATCCTCTCGCTGCGGCCCGCAGAACCCGGCTCGCCCGCGTCCATCGCCGGACGCTGGTGGTGTCACTATCGCTGAGCAGTTCGACCGGCAGCGTCATGTGACAAACAGGCCTTTTATCGGTACGTCAATGACGCTGCTGTTGCCCATTCTTGGCTATCCCCGAGGTGCCTGACTGCGGCGCCCGCGCGACATTCAAGGACCTGCCGGCGGACCATCGGCTGACCGGTTGACCGTATGTCGGCAGTGCCGACTACGTCCCCGGCGTCGCGACCTTCCTCGTTCGCGATGTGATTTGGGCCATTTTACGCAAGGCACGCAGGTCGCCGCGTAAAACTTTGCCACGAACGCCAGGGGTTTGGCGCATTCATCTTGACAATGGGAAGGTGGAAAATGGTAAGGAAGGTTGCCGGCAGGAGATCCTCGGCCTACCGGATCGGAGCGCCGGCGGCGGCGGCGAGGCCCCAGAGCATCGCCGACCCGGAGGAGCTTCCCCAGCGGCGCAGCACTCGCGCACGACGAGCGACGGCCTCTCGGTCGCCGTCCAGCGCCGCGGCGATCACGGCGGCCGCCGCGGCGGGCAGCTCGCCGCGCTCTGCGCAGCGCAGGTAGGCGAGACCGATCGGCGACGAGCGGCCGGCCGCCAGCGCGGAGAGGTCGACCGGGTCGCCGGCGGCCGCCGCCCAGCCCGCGTACCCGGCGAGGACGTCGTCGCCGGCGGGGGTCAGCCCTTCGCCGCGGCCCGCCAGCACGCGGACCGCTCGCGGCAGATCGGCGCGCTCGAGCGCCCGGAGCCCGACCAGCAGCGAGGCGGGCGGGCGAGGGGCGGCCGCCGCCGCGGCGGCCAGTGCCTCGCCTCCGCCGGGGGCGGGACTCGGCCAGGCGTCCACGCCCGCGACGCGCAAGCCGGAGAGATCGATGCGACGGGACCCGACGACGAGCGCCTGGGGCCCGACACGGGCGTCGCGGACGTCGGCACGAGCGGGCTCGCTGCCGAGTCCCGCGACGAGCAGCGACAACGGACCGAGCGCGGTCCGCGGCCCGGTCAGCAGCACCCACCCGTCCGCGCCGAGGCGGAGGTACCCGCCGGCGCCGAGTGCCACCACGAGCCGCCCGGTCCCCCCGGCGCGCAGAGCGCGCGCCGCACCGGGTCCTGCGAGCAGGGCCCGTGCCTCCACGGTCACCGCCCGTCGAGGTCGCAGGCGAGCGCTGCGAGCTCGGCGCGCGCCGTCACGACGGCCGGTCAAGGTCGGCGGCAAGTGCGGCGAGCGCACCGGCGAACGGCGCCAGCGGCTGGTGGGCGACGCCGGCGCCGATCTGCCCGGCTCCCGATGAGGCGTGCAGCACTCCGGTGGTGATCTGCGGGGTGACGCCGAGCTCGACCACCAGCCGCGCATCGATCCCGAGCGGCACGCCGGCGAAGTCGAGCGACGGGATGGTGAACCGGTCGGACCGAGCGGCGCAGATCTCGCCCATGAGGCGCGTGCGCGCGACCGCCTCTGCGGCGCCGCCGCCGAGGAAGGCGGCGACCGCGGGCGACGCGGCGAGCGCCATGCCTCCGAGACCGACACACTCGATCACCGCCGAGTCGCCGATGTCTCGCCCGGCGTCCCGGTCGGTGAACCCGTCGCGCAGGAGCGCATCCTGGACCGGCGCCGCGGGCGCCTCGAACCACTGCCCGGGCAGCCCGGCGACGCGGATGCCCACGTCGGTGCCGTTGCGCGAGATCAGGTTCACGATCGTCGAACCGCGCACGCCCTCGGCGGCCAGCGACGCGCACTTGGCCGCCGCCATCGTGAGCGTCAGGAAGAAGTGGTGGTTGCCGGCGACGAAGCGCGCCACCTCCTCGGCGCCCGGCGGCGCGTCCCTGCCGCCCAGCGCCGCGAAGCCGCCGGCGAGCTCACGGAGCAGCAGGTTCCCCGCGGCCTGGCTGCGCATGTGCAGTTCATCGCCCATCTGCAGCCCCTGGGCCGCGAGCGCGAACACGTCGACCGGACCCTCGCGCTCGAGCAGCTGTGCGAGCAGGGGACGAGCGACGTCGCGGAAGAACCGCAGCCGCTCGACGGACTCGTCGTCGCCCACGCCGAACCAGAGCGTGTTGCCCGGACCCTCGTTCAACGTCGAGAACGCGCGCACGCCCGCGCCCTCGTCCTCGACGACCCACACGGGCATCGACGGGGAGCAGACGCCCGTCATCGGCCCGACGTGCCCGTGCTCGTTGCCGCTGGCCAGCGCGACGTCGCCGGCGTCCAGCAGCGCAGCGGCCTCGGTGCGGTCCTGAGCCCAGCCCTCGAACAGGCATGCGGCGACGAGCGCCCGCCGTTGCGGGTCGCACATTCGCACCCAGGCGATCGGCGGCCCGCAGTGCAGCAGCATCCTTCCGTCCAGCCCGTCGATCGCCTCGCCGGCCGGCGCGACCGTGACCGCCAACGGCTGGGCGGCCTCGATGCGCGCGACGACCTCGGCATTGGCCCGGTCGACGAGCTCGCCGTGCCGCCCCCAGAGGCGCTCGAGCAGCGCGACGGCGTCCGGGTCGCCCTTCGCCGGTGGCCGCCACTCGACGTCCAGGACCGCGGCGCCCTGGTCGCGCAGCGCCGCGCCGAAGGAGGTGAGCCCGACGTTGACCGCTGCTATGCGCGCCGGCAGCGAGTGCGTCACACTCGCCCTCCGTTGCCCGACCTGAACGAGCTGGCCGCGGTGATCCGCGACGCGCCCGGGCTCCGCGCCAAGCGCGAGCTCGCGCTCGTCGCGAGCGCGCTGCCGTCGATCGACGGCGACGACGCCGCCCTGATCCGCCACGGCGACGACCACCTCGTCCTCGCCGGCGAGGCCATCCTCCCCTCCCTCGTCGAGCGCGACCCGTTCGGCGCCGGGGCGGCCGCCGTGGCGACCAACGTGGCCGACGTCCGGGCGATGGGCGGCCGCCCGCTCGGGCTCGTCGACACGCTCGTCAGCCCCGACCGCGAGCACGCCAGACGGGTGCTCGACGGACTGGCCTGGGCGGCGAGCCGGCTGGGGGTCGACATCGTCGGAGGCCACCTGACGCTCGGCGCGCCGCCGGCGCTGGCCGCGTTCTGCACGGGCGTCGCGCGCACGCCGCTGCGCGCCGCCGGCGCGCGGGCCGGCGACGCGCTCGTCGCAGCGTTCTGCCTCGACGGGGAGTACCGCGGGGCGGCGCCCCTCTTCAGCTCGCTGCGCGCCCGCGAGCCCGATCGCCTGCGCGACGACGGCGAGGCGCTCGTCGAGGTCGCCGAACGCGGGCTGTGTCGCGCGGCACGCGACGTCTCGATGCCGGGCGCCGCCGGGTCGCTGCTCCAGATGCTCGAGCTCGCAGGCTGCGGGGCAACGCTCGACCTCGATCTGCTGCCGCGGCCGCCGGCCACGCCGCTCGAACGCTGGCTCGTGACGTTCCCCAGCTTCGGGTTCGTGCTCGCCGCCCCGCCCGACCGCGCGGAGGAGGCGTGCGAGCGGTTCACGTCACGCGGGCTCGCAGCCGCGGTCTGCGGCGGCTTCGACGCCACGGGCGTCCTGCGCATCGCCTCCGGTGGCGCCATGGCAGACGTATGGGACCTCGCCCGCGACCCGCTCACCGGGCTGAACGGCTGACGCGACGGGGCAGCGAGAGCGGGATGTCCATCGGCTGATGGTCGACCCCGTGGTACGGCGCGACGGTGCCGTGCAGGCGCCAGCCGAGCGCCTCGAAGAAGCGCACGTTGGGCAGCTGGATCATCGCCGTCATCCGCGTTCCACCGAGCCCGCCTGCGGTGCGCACCGCGAAGCGCACGAGCGCCGCTCCAAGCAGTCCGCGGCGAAGGACGGGCAACACCGCCAGCCGGTCGCCCTTCCACAGGCCGGCGCCGTCGAGCCGATAGAGGCGGACGGTGCCGCCGATCACCCCGGCGACCGCCCCGACGGCATGCATGGTCTGCGGGTCGTCGTCGCGCCCGTCGCGGTCGTCGCAGCCGAACAGCGCCTGCTCGTCGACGAAGACGGCGCGGCGCACGGCGAAGTGCCGCTCGAGCTCCGCGGCCGACCGCGCGATGCGGCAGGCGCCCGGCCCGACCCGCGCACTAGCCGGCGTGGTGCATGGCGAGCCCGCGACGCTCACGCAGCTCCTCCTTCCGGAACACGCGCTCCCACGCCGACAAGCCCGAGCACGCCTGGCAGCGCGCGCAGCCGGCGGCGGCGCCTTCGTGGTCGAGGCCGCCGGCGGCCAGCATCGTCGACACGGAGCGGTAGACGGCGGCGACGTAGTCCGGGTCGGGCGGCGGCACGTCGGCCATCAACGTCCCGGGCACCGGACGCAGCGGAACGACGAACGGGTACACGCCGAGATCGATCGCGCGCCGGCAGCCCTCCTCGGTCAGCGACCGCTGCTCGCCCATCCCGAGGATGACGTAGGTCGACACGCGCCCGCGCCCGAACACCTCGACCGCCCGCTCCCAGCAGCGGAAGTAGCCCTCGACACCGGCCACCGCCTTGCCGGGCGCGACCCGCGCGAGCACCTCGGGATCGAAGGTCTCGATGTGGATCCCGACCGCGTCGACGCCGGCGTCGCGGACCTGCTCGAGCACGGCGAGGTCATCGGGCGGCTCGAACTGGACCTGCACGGGAAGGCCGCTGGCCTCCTTGATGGCAGCGGCACAGCGGGAGATGTAGAGCGCGCCGCGGTCGCGCCGGTTGATCGATCCCGTGGTCAGCGTGGCGTCGACCGCGCCGTCGAGGTCGCGAGCCGCCGCGCAGACCTCCGCCAGCTGCGCCGGCGTCTTGACCGGGATCGTCTGCTCGCCGCGCGTCAGCTCGATTCCGCAGAACGCGCACTGCTCGTGCGTGCCCCAGTAGATGCACTTCTGCACGACGGTCGAGGCGATCGAGTCGAGGTGCAGCAGCGCGATCTTCCAGTACGGCACGCCATCGGTCGTGGTCATGCCGTAGATCCTGGGCTGCGGCGGCACGACCACGGGACCGACGTATTCGTCGCCGAGGTAGAGCTTGGCGCCGTGCTCCCCGATCCGCAGCCGGTAGGGCGAGTGGCGGGCAAACCGCGAGTGCATCGGCACCGTGAGCGGCAGGCCGCGCACCCAGAGGAAGCCGGCATCGGATGGTCCTGCGCCGCCGAGCCGTCCCGGGATCGACGCGGCGCCGGACTCGTCCTCGACGCGCACCCCCAGCGACTGCAGCTCCACGAGCAGCCGCCGGTCGTCGACACCGAGGGCGCGCTCAGCCACGGCCCGCGAACAGCTCCTCGTAGTTCTGCCAGAAGACGCGGTTCTTGAGCTCTTCCGAGATGCCGCGGACGCCGTTGATCTTCCAGTACTCGCTGTCGAAGTCCGACCACGGCTCGTCGGATCCGAAGAAGACCCGATCGCCGCCGATGCCGGTGCGCTCGATCTCGGTCAGCAGCCACCGCGCCCCGAAGCCGATCGCCCACGAGGTGTCGGTGTAGACCTTGTAGCCCTGCTCGACCCAGGACAGGAACTTGGGGACGAGCCTGATGTGCCCCGAGACCCCGCCACCGAAATGGACGAGGTGGATCTTGCAGCGCCTGCCGTACTTCTCGACGAGCGGCATGAAGTTCGTGATGTCCGAGCTGCCGCCCGGGCTGGTGTGGAAGTGGAAGATCAGATCGTGCCGCTCGCAGGCGTCGAAGCACTCGTCGGCCAGGGCCAGCGTCTCCTCGTCCCACGTGCCAGGGTCCGGGTTGCCGCCCAGCAGGAAGGTGGTCTTGAGCGCCACGACGCGGGACTCCGACGCCAGCTTCAGCGCCTTGCGCGTGAGCTCGGCGTTGCGCGGCAGGAACGACACCCAGAGCGCGGCGAGCACGCGGTCGTTGCTCGTCGCGGTCTCCAGCACGACGTCGTTGAGGTCGAACGAGATCTCATGGACCGGGACCCCGTAGTTCGACATGGTGAGCGCGCGCTCGATGCCGAACTCGTCCATGTGCTTCTTCATGAACTCCTCGGGGGTCCGGTAGTCGTAGACCGTCGGCTTGACCGGATGCTCGAGGTCGTAGTACTTCCACGGCGGGATCTCGCCGATATGGCAGTGAGCGTCGATGATCCGCTTGGGATGGGTCGTCACGAGGCTCCTCCCCCGAAGGTCGCGCGCGCCTGCTGGATGCGCGCGTCCCACTCCTCGTGCGAGTGGTAGGTGCGGGCCGGAACGATCGGCGGCTGGTCGACGAGCCACGCGCCGGTCGCCGGGTCGAGCTGGACGACCTCGAGCTCGAAGGTCGGGACCGCGCTGTCCAGGGGGCTACGGCTCGACGCGTGGATCGCACGGCCGCTGCGGACGTGCATCTCCAGCCGCTGCGAGCCGAGCGGGGTGACGTCCTCGAAGAGCACGACCCACGCCGCGTGCTCGCGACGCGCGCGCTCGAGACGCTCACGCGCGATCTCCTTCGCGCGCTCGCGCGAGATCTGGCGGTGGCGATGGCAGAAGGCCGCGTCCCGCAGCGCGGCGACGTCCATGAACGCGCGCATGCTCGGCGCGCTGCGCGCGACCACCTCTGCCGCGACGTCGCGCCGCTCGTGCCAGGCGTCGAAGAGGGCTTCGTCGGTGCGCACGTCGGCGAGCTCCTCGGCGACCGCGCGCACGGTCGTCAGGTACTGCTCATAGAGGGCCGCGTTGACCATCACGGACGGATAGACGCTCGCCTCCGCCCGCCGCCAGACCGCCAGGACGTCTTGGTGATCGGTCAGCATGCCGGCCACCTCGGCTGCTGCATCGCCCCCTTACACGGTCCAGGTGTTGAGCTGGAACGCGCGGTCGCGATACGCGGTCAGCGCCGCGTCGAGCACATCGAGGGGATGGAACGGCGTCACACCCTCCATCAGCAGGTCCTCCGGAAAGCCGTACAGCGCGCCGCACGCGAAGCGGCACGCGTAGACGGTCCCGCCTTCGTCGAGGAACGCCCGGATCTGGTTGTTGATGGCCATGTGCCCGGGGAAGGCCTCGTCGCCGACCTTGGGAAAGCCGCGCGAGCCGGAGGCCATCAGCACCCCGGGCCCGTACAGCACCAGGTGCGTCTTGAATCCCTTCCGCAGGACGCGCGTGGTGGTCAGCAGGTTCACCAGCCCCACCGAGCCCTCGTACGGCACCGTGTGCATGAAGGTGTAGGCGGACTCGCCCTCCTCTGCCTGAACGTCGGGAAACAGCTTCTCGGAGGTGTCGAACAGCTCCGTACCGGCCGGCTGTGCAGCGATGGCACCCTTCGACACGACGACCTCCTGCGTTGAGATCCCGCGGCACCGGGAGCACCGCGGACGGTCCGTGTCGGATCGCAGACGCGAAGCTCCCGCATTCACCGGCGCAAGTCAAGAGACCGCGCCGGGCCGCTTCCACTATGGGAAACGGCGAGTCGGGTTGCGCCGCCATGTCGGAAAGTGCACAGTAGGTCTTCGAAGGTGAACGCGTGACCTACTTCATGGCGTCGGTCGAGCAGGCAGTCTCCGAGCTCGGGGGAAAGGTGGCGAGCGCCCGCGCCGAGCGCGGCTGGTCGCTGCAGCAACTGGCTGATCGGTCCGGGCTGTCGCCGGCAGCGATCCACAAGGTCGAGAAGCGCGGGATGACGCCGACCATCACGAGCCTGATGAAGATCGCGGCAGCGCTCGGCAAGAGCGTCTCGTACTTCATCGACGAGTCCGAGCCGCTGCGGCCGGTCACGCACATCCGCGCGGCCGAGCGGTCGCTGCTCTACACCTCGAAGAAGGGGCTCACGCTCGAGAACATCTCCGGGCGCTACGGGCCGTTCTTCGTCGCCGGCGCCGAGGCTCACGTCGACCCGAACGCCGACAGCGGCCCGCACCCGATGGTTCATCCGGGTGAGGAGCTCGTGGTCGTCCTCGAGGGCTCGATGCGGTTCGAGGTCGGCGGCGAGCCCTACGAGCTCGACACGGGCGACGCGCTCCACTTCCGTACGACGCTGCCACACTCGTGGTCGAACCCTTCGACGGTTCCGGCCCGGGCGATCTGGCTGGCGATCCGGAGCTCCTAGTGGGTCGCGAGGCCCACTAGCGGGGTGCCCGGGTGCGCGTCGTCATCGCGCTCGGCGGCAATGCGCTCATCCGAGCGGGAGAGCGCGGGCACTGGGACGAGCAGCGACGCAACGCGCTGAGCGCGGCGCGGGCCGCGGCGCGGCTCCGGCGCGCCGGGCACCAGATCGTGCTCGCGCACGGCAACGGACCGCAGGTCGGAATGCTCGCCCTTCAGCAGGCGTGCGCCGCCGACGAGGCTCCGGGCCTGCCGTTCGACGCGCTCGTCGCGATGACGCAGGGCCAGATGGGCTACCTGCTGCAGCAGGCCCTCGGTGAGGTCGACCGCGACCTGCCGACCGCCACGATCCTCACGCGGGCCGTCGTCGCCCACGACGATCCCGCGTTCGCCTCGCCCCCCACCAAGCCGATCGGACCCTTCTACGACGAGCCGGAGGCTCGGCGTCTCGCGAGCGAGCGCGGCTGGGCCGTCGGGCCGGACGCCGGCCGCGGCTGGCGCCGGCTGATCGCCAGTCCGCGTCCAGTCCAGGTGGTCGAGCACGAGCACATCGCGCTGCTCGCCCGCTGCGGCGTCGTCGTCGTCGCCGCGGGTGGCGGCGGGATCCCCGTAACGGAGGCCCGCCCGCCAGCGGATGGGCTCGCCGGCGTCGAAGCCGTCATCGACAAGGACCGATGCGCGACCGAGCTGGCCATCCAGATCGGCGCCGAGGTGCTCATCCTCACGACGGGCGTGCAGTGGGTCTCGTTCGACTACGGCACGCGTTGGCAGCGCGACATGGCCCGCCTGACCATCTCCGACGCGCTGCGCCATCTCCGTGAGGGGGACTTCCCCGCGGGGAGCATGGGGCCGAAGATCGAGTCCGCGGTTCGATTCGCCTCCGGCAACGGCCGGGCCGTGATCACCGACCCGGCGCACCTGTCCCACGTCCTGGACGGCGGCGACGGCACCTGGATCGTTCCCGACGACGAGGGCCCGTCCCGGGTGGCGCCGACGCCGGCGGCGGCATGATGTGGCGAGTTCGCGTGATCCCCAACCGCTACGCCGACAGCGTGCGCCTGATGGTCGTCGCGCGCGAGGTGCGCGACATGCCGGGCGTGCGAGGCTGCGAGGTCGCGATGGGCACCGCGGCGAACCTCGAAGCGCTCGCGGTGCGGGGCGTCGAGGCCCCCGCTGCGGGACCGGGCGACGTCGTCGTCGCGGTGAGCGCGCCCGACGGCGCCGGCGAGGACGCGCTGCGCGTCGCGGAGCGTCACCTTTCAGCACCCGTCATCGTTGATGGATCCCTTGCTTCTCGCGCGGAGCAGCCTCCGCGCTCGGTGCCCGCCGCGGCCGTCCGGCTCGCGGACGCGAACCTGGCGCTCGTCTCGGTGCCCGGCGAGTACGCGGCGCTCGTGGCGCACCAGGCGCTGACCCGCCGGCTGCACGTCTTCCTGTTCTCCGACCACGTGACGGTGGAGCAGGAGGTGGAGCTCAAGCGGCGGGCGGTGCGCCTCGGGCTGCTGGTCATGGGGCCGGGATGCGGCACGGCGATGCTCGGCGGGATCGGACTCGGCTTCGCCAACGTCGTGCGGCCCGGGCCGGTGGGCATCGTCGCCGCCGCAGGGACGGGTGCCCAGGAGGTCGCGTGCCTGGTCGACGCCGCGGGCGCAGGCGTCTCGCAGATCGTCGGAGTCGGCGGCCGCGATCTCTCGGCCGAGGTCGGTGGAACGATGTTTCGTGCCGGCATGCGGATGCTCGCCGGCGACGACGAGACGGAGACGCTCGTGCTCGTGTCCAAGTCGCCGGCGCCGGAGGTGGTCCGCTGCCTGGCCGCGGAGGTGCCCGCCGGCAAGCGCGTGGTGGCGGCGTTCGTCGGCGGCGCGGGCGCCGGCGCCCCGTTCGAGCTGCACGACACGCTCGAAGCGGCGGCGCTCGCGGCGGCGCAGGCGCCGTTGCCGGTCTGCGCGGAGCTCGAGCGCGCGGTGGACGCGCGGCGCGCGCGGAGCGCCGGCCGGCGCCTGCTCGGCCTGTTCTCGGGCGGGTCGCTCGCGCACGAGGCCGTGACCATCCTGGAGGCCGAGCTCGGGCCCGTCGCGGGCAACGTCGGGCACGGCGACGCCGTCGCGGACGGGACAGGCGGCCACACCGTGCTCGATCTCGGCGAGGAGGAGTACACGCGCGGACGGCCTCATCCGATGGTCGACCTCGACCTGCGGATCGCGATGCTCGAGCACGCGGCGGCCGGCGACGACGTGGGCTGCGTGCTGCTCGACGTCGTGCTCGGCCACGCCGCCCATCCCGACCCGGCGCGCGAGCTCGCGCCGGCGGTGGCGCGCATCGCCGACGGTGGGGCGACAGTGCTCGTGCGCGTCTGCGGGACCCGCGCCGATCCTCAGGACGCCGACCGTCAGGCCCGGACGCTGCGCGAGGCGGGCGCGCTCGTCGTCCCGTCCAACGCCGCGGCGGCCAGGCTCGCGGTGCGGGCGGTGGCGGAGGCGGCGGCATGACTCGCGCAGAGCGCTCGCATGCCGGGCGGCAGCTCGCCCAGGGGCTCGCTCCCGCGGCCCGGGCGGATCCGAAGGGCGGCGGGATGAGCGCGCGCCTTCGCGTCGCGATGCTGACCTACTCGGTCAAGCCGCGCGGGGGCGTGGTGCACGCGATCGCCGTCGCCGAGGCGCTCTCGCTCCGCGGCCACGACGTCGAGCTGTTCGCCGTCGGGCGGCCGGGCGAGCGGTTCTTCCGACCGCCTGCGGTGCCGTCGACCGTGATCCCGCACACGCCGCCGGACACGCCCTTCGACGAGCGCATCGCCGCGCTGATCGCGAGCTACGCACGGGGACTGCGCGGCCCGCTGACCGGTGGCGGCTTCGACGTCGTCCACGCGCAGGACTGCATCTCCGCGAATGCCGCCCTCGTACTGCGCGACGACGGCGTCGTGCGGCACGTGCTGCGCACGGTGCATCACGTCGACTCCTTCATCTCGCCGTCGCTGGTGGCCTGCCAGCAGCGCTCGATCGTGGCTCCCGACGGCGTCGTCTGCGTCTCCGAGCCGTGGGTGCACCGCGTGCGCGAGGAGTTCGGCGTCGAGCCGGGACTCGTGGCCAACGGCGTCGACCGCCGGCGCTATCGACCGCCGCACGACGGGCGCGAGCGCGCAGCCGATCGCTCAGCGCTGGACCTCGGCGACCGTCTCACGGTGCTGGCGATCGGCGGGATCGAGCCCCGCAAGGGCTCGCTGACGCTGCTCGACGGGTTTGCGGCGCTGCGCACGGCGCTGCCCGCGCGCGACCCGCTGCTCGTGGTCGCCGGCGGCGCGACCCTGTTCGACTACCGCGACGAGATCGCGCGCTTCGCGGCACGGCGCGCCGAGCTCGACCTCGGCGACGAGGCCGTCCGGGTGCTCGGGCCAGTCAGCGACGGCACGCTCGAGCGCCTCTACCGCGCGGCAGACGTGCTGGCGTTCCCGTCCGTCAAGGAGGGCTTCGGCCTCGTCGTGCTCGAGGCGCTGGCCTCCGGCCTGCCGGTCGTGGCCTCCGACCTCGACGTGCTGCGGGGCTTCCTCGCCGACGGCCGGAGCGCCCTGCTCGTTCCGTGCGGCTCCGCCCCCGCGCTCGCGCGCGCGCTCGCGCGCGCGGCCACCGACGCGAGCCTGCGAGGGCGCCTTCGCGCGGGCGGGCACGCCGTCGTCGCCGACCATGGCTGGGACGCGGCGGCCAAGGCGCACGAACGCGTCTACCGGGAGTTCCTCGGCTCGGCGCTGACGGGCGTAGCCTGATGCCCGATCGGCTCGAGGTCACCGCCGTGTGGCGCGGTGGGTGGGCGACGGACGTCACGGCGCGCGGCCACGCGATCCGCGTCGACGAGCCCGCGAGCGCCGGCGGTGGCGACACCGGCCTGATGCCGACAGAGCTCCTCTGCGCCGCGCTGGCGAGCTGCTTCTGCCTGGCGGTGGCGTACGCGGCACGCAAGGACGACCTCGACGTGCGCGGCCTGAGCGTCGCCGTCACGGCGGAGCGCGCCGGCACGGAGTTGCGCTACGGACGCATCAAGGTGGAGACCAGCGCCGCGCTCGACGACGAGACGCTTGCCCGGCTCGTGCGCCGTGCGAGGCCCTTGTGCTGGGTCTCGAACACGCTGGCCGAAGGAGTCAGCCTGGAGTACAGTCGTACTTCACGAAACGCGCATTTCCGAAGGTAGACGAGTCATGGCACTGGAGAACGCCGCCGAGCTCGCTGACGTGCTGCGCCGGCGCGATCGTCTAGGGAACGTCTTCGCCCGCCACGCGTACGGCATGCGGGCATGGGTCGACCTGTTCTCCGCCCGCATCGCCGCCATCGACGACCCGGAGGCGAAGACGCTCGTGGCGACCCTGGTGGCCGACAACGCGCGGCACATGATGCTGTTCCGGGAGCGGGCCGCGGCGCACGGCGTCGACGCCGACGCCTACGTCGCCCCCGCCGAAGGCGAGGCGATCTACGAGCGCATCAAGGAGCTCGACTCGCTCGATCAGCTGCTCGCCTACGCGATCGGGTCGCTCGACCACTTCGACGAGCTGTTGTCGGTCTACCGCAGCGCCGCCCGCGGCCGGGACGCGGCCACGATCGACGCCGTCCGCGCCGACGTCACGCGCATGCGCGCCTCCCTGCGGCCGCTCATCGGCCCGGATCCCGGCGGGCTGGCCGCCGAGGCACACGAGCGCTACCGCCTGCGCGAGCTCGTGGAGACCCCGCGCTACGCGCATGCCGGCTGACGCCGCGGGGCCGACGTTCGCAGACCTCCGCCGCCGGCCGCCGGCCCGCTCCCCCCGCGCCTGGCGGTTCGCGGGCGCCCGGGCCGCCAGCCGCGCGGGCGCGCTGCTCAGCGACGGCCTGCGGATCGGGTACGCCGAGGGCTTCGACTCGGGGCCGTTCATGGCCCACGCGTACGTCAACCGGCCGTCCGGCCGCACGACGCTCGGGCGCGCGATCGACCGCCGCCTGCTGGCACGCCCCACGTGCGTCGCGTTCCGCGACATCCGCGCGCTCGCCGAGCTCGCCGTGCTCGAGGCGATCGACCACTCGCAGGCCACCCGCCCCGTCGTGGCGGACCTCGCCGCCGGCCCCGCGCCGTACCTGCTGCACGCGCTCGCGGCACGCCCGGCCGCCCGCGCGGTCCTGGGAGACGTGAACGAGGCGACGCTCGTGGCGGCGGCCCGCGCAGCGGACGAGCTCGGCGTCGGCGGGCGCGTTTCGTGCTCCCGCGCCGACGCGTTCGACCGCGGGGCGCTGGCCGCGCTCGCGCCGCGGCCCGAGGTCGTGGTCGAGCTCGGGCTGTACGGGATCTATCACGACGACGAGCGCATCGAACAGCACTTCCTCGACCTCGCCGAGCTCGTCGCGGCGGGCCAGATCGTGTTCAACGTCCAGACGTGCAACCCCGAGATCGAGCACATCGCGCGCGTCTGGCGCAACGCCGCGGGCCAGCGCTGCGTGTGGCGGCTGCGCCCGGTCGAGCAGATCCTCGGCTACGCCGCGGCAGCCGGCTACAGGCCACGGTCGATCATGGCCGACCGGCACGGCATCTACCGCGTCGTCCGGCTCGTGCGGGAGGGCGGATGAGCAGCGTCCTGACATGGACCGACGCGCCGCAGCCCGCGCCGGGCATCCGGTCGCGGCGCCTGAAGGCCCTCCAGGCCAGCCACCACGCGATGTGGAACTACGTCACCTACCGCGACGCGATCGGGCTGCTCGACCTCGACCCCGAGACGCTCTACCCCGGCGGCACCACGCGGCTGCCCGAGGGCTGGACCGATCTCGGCTGGCTCACGTGCTTCTGTGGTCCGCCGGAGAGCGCGGTGCAGGCGATGCGCGATGCTGTGAGCGCCGACACGCTCAACCAGTACACGCCCGACCTGATCGAGCCCTTGCGCGACGAGGCCGCGCGGGTCCTCGGACGGCCGCGCGACGCGACGTTCGAGGTGATCGGGACCGAGGGTGCGCAGGCGGGCATCGCGCTGTCGCTGCTCGCATCGATCGACCCCGGCGACGAGGTGATCGTCACCGACCCCGGGTACTTCCATGTCCCCTCAGCGGTGATCGCGGCAGGCGGTCGGCCGGTGCCGGTGCCGGCAGGCCCGGCCGACGGCTACCGGCTCGACCCCGAGGCGGTGGCCCGCGCGGTCGGCCCTCGGACGCGGGCGCTGTGCCTGGTCGACCCGTCCAATCCTTACGGGACGGTGCTCGAGCCCGACGAGCTGGCGGCGATCGCGGAGCTCGCCGACCGCCACGACGTGCTGGTGATCCACGACGTCACGCACGGGCCGCTGGCCATCGACGCCGACAGCCCGTTCACGCCGCTCCCCGCGACCGGGCTGACCGACCGCGCCGTCGCCACCTTCTCCGTCTCGCATTGCTGGGGCATGGCCGGCGCGCGCCTGGGCTTCCTCGCCGGACCGCGACCGCTGATGCGCGGCTGCCTGCAGCTCAAGACCGCGCTCACGCGCCTGAACACCAACCTGATCGCCCAGCACGGGGCGCTCGCCGCGCTGCGCGACGCTCCCTACGTCGAGCGCTCCGAGCGGTCGATCCGCGCCAACCTCGCGCACCTCCAGGAGACGCTGGCCGCCATGCCCGCGCTCCGCCTGCCCGTCGCTCCGCGCCACGGCCTGTCGTGCGCGGTCGAGATCGAGCCCGACTCCACGACCGCGCAGGAGCTGATGGTGGCGCTGTTCGCGCGGCGCGTGGCGGTCTACCCGGGCGACGGGCTCGGCGAGTCGATCGCCTCCACGACGATCCGGCTGAATCTCTCGCAGCCTGCCGCTGCGGCCATGGAGCACCTGCGCGCGGTGCTGCCCGAGGCGCTGGAGGAGGCCGCCTCAGGGCGGTGGCAGGGACCGGTCGCCGACCTGCTCGAGCGCAAGGGCACCGAGCGCGCGCTGCGGATCGCCCGCATCGTCCGGGGGCGCGCGTGAGCGCGACCGGTGGCGCACGGTGGCGCACGGCGGCGCGCGGTGAGAGCATCGACGACATCACCGCCGGCGATCTGACGGTCAATGCCGCAGCCGGCATGTGGAAGGAGAGCGACCCATGAGCGAACGGCTGATCGTCATCGGCGGCGGCGGCGCGGGAACCGCCGCCTCCACGATCGCGAAGCGGCTGAAGCCGAGCCTGCACGTGTCCGTGTTCACCGAGTTCGAGGACATCGCGTACTCGCCGTGCGGGATCCCCTTCGTGCACGGCGGCGAGATCCCGCGCTTCGAGGACCTGTTCCTCTCGACCGTGGACCGCTATGTCGCCGATGGGCTCGACATGCGCATGGAGACGGTCATCACCGACATCGATCTCGACCGGCGCATCGTCACGGCGCGCAACCAGCACGAGGGCTTCGACCAGCTGATCATCTGCACCGGCTTCACGTGGGAGAAGCCGAGCGTGCCGGGGGCCAATCTCGACGGGCTGCACTACGTCAAGAACATCCGCAAGGCCATGGAGTTCGACAAGGTGCTCGACGACGTCAAGCGCGTCGCCGTCTTCGGCGCCTCGCCGCTCGGCGTGGAGATGGCCGGCAACCTCGGCCACCGCGGCCTCGAGGTCGATCTCATCGATGAGGGTCCGTGGGTGCTGAGCGAGGTGCTGGATCCCAACGTGGCCGAGCCCGTCCACGAGTCGCTCGAGAAGCGCGGCGTGCGGCTGCGGCTGGGGACTCGGGTCGAGGCCTTCCTCGGCGACGACCACGTGCGCGCGGTGGCGACGTCGGCCGGCGAACTGGCGTGCGACGTCGTCATCGTCTGCCTCGGCAAGGTGCCCAACACGGCCCTCGCCGAAGCCGCCGGACTCGAGACCGGCACGACCGGCGGCCTCGTGGTCGACGACCACATGCGCACCAAGGTGCCCGGAGTGTTCGCCGCCGGCGACGTCATCGAGGTCCCGCACGGCCTCACCATGCTGCCGATTCGCGGGCTGACCGGATCACACGCCTACGCCCAGGGCCGGACGGCGGCGGCCAACGCGGCCGGCGAGGACCTCGCCTACGACCCGGTCTGGATCCCGTGGGGCCTGGTCGCAGGCGACTACACCATCGGTGGCTTCTCGATCGGCGAGACGCTCGCCACGGCGATGGGGATCCCGTACGTGGTGGCCAAGGGCGTCGGCGTCTCGCGCGCGCGTTACTTCCCCGGGGCGATGAAGACCCATGTCACGCTGCTCGCCGACCCCGTCACGCGCAAGCTGATCGGCGGCCAGATCCACGGTGGCGAAGGCGTCAAGGAGCGCTGCGACTTCCTGGCGTTCGCGGCCAAGCGCGGGGCCACGATCGACGACCTCGCGTGGATGGAGAACATCTACTCGCCGCCGATCGGAGCGCTGTTCGAGCCGATCGCCATCGCCGCGCAGAACTGCCTCGCCGAGCTGCGGATGGCCGGGGCGTCGGAGCGGCCGCCGGCGTCGGTCTCCGATTCCGCCCCCCGGGTACCGGCATGAGCGGTGGGCTCATGGAGATCAAGCACCGCGTGCGCGACCGCGCCGAGCACCATCTGCGGGTGGCGGCCATGGAGGAGATGCGGCGCCGGCACCCGAGCGGCACGACGGCGCCCTATCGGGAGACCGGCGGCCTGCTCTGGCGACGGGTGTTCGTGCCGCTCTACGCGCGCGTGCCCTGGGAGCTCAAGGAGCGCGCGATGCACGCGCTGCGTATGACCGCCGAGCGCTCCGGCTGGACGGCTCCACAGCGACGGCCCGACGAGCCGTGGCGGCCGCCTCAGACCCGCGCGTAACGCGATCGGCGGCGGTGCTCACGGTCACGGCGGGCCCGTGTGGAGGCGGGCCGCCTGCGTCGTCAGGTAGTCGCGTTCGGCGATGCTCGTCGTGCGCGCAGCCGCCGTCCGGTAGTGCGCGACAGCCGCCTCGCGGTCGCCCGTCATCTCCAGCAGGTGGGCGCGCACAGCGTCGAGTCGGTGGTGGCCAGGGAGCTGATCGTCAAGGTCCGCGAGGAGCGCGAGACCCGCGGCCGGCCCGTCCACCATCGCCGTCGCCACCGCGCGGTTGAGCGTGACCATCGGGTTGGCGGTCATCCGCTCCAGGAGTCCGTAGAGCGCGATGAGCGCGCGGTTCCACCGCGAGCGATCCTGCGCAGCCAGCGGCACGAGCTCGCCGGCGGGCCCTGTGCGCGCGGGACGGCGCGCCTCGTTGAGCAGCATCATCGCCAGGAGTCCGGCCACCTCCGGTTCGTCCGGCAGCAGTCGATGGACCATCCGGGCCAAGCGGATCGCCTCCACCGACAGATCCCCCCGAGCGACACCGGCTCCTGACGTTGCGGCGTGGCCCTCGGTGAACATCAGGTAGAGGACGTGCAGCACCGAACGGAGCCGCTCTGCGGTCTCACCGGCCGCCGGCCGGGCGAACGGCACTCCCGATGCCTTGATGCGTTGCTTGGCGCGACTGATCCGCTGCGCCATCGTCGCCTCGGGGATGAGGAACGCGCGCGCGATCTCCGCCGTGGTCAGGCCGCCGACGGCGCGTAGGGTCAGGGGGATCGCCGACGCGGGGGTCAGCGCCGGGTGACAGCACATGAACAGCAGCACGAGCGAGTCGTCGTACTCGGAGACCGTAGGTGTCCGATCGACCGGCTCGCGGATCGCCGCCAGGTCTTCACGCCGTCGTCGCGCCTCTTCGTTGCGCACGCGGTCGGTCATCCGTCGCGCGGCCACCGCGATCAGCCAGCCCTGTTGGTTGTCGGGCAGGCCGTCGGCCGGCCACTGCGTCGAGGCCGCCAGCAACGCTTCCTGGACGGCGTCCTCCGCGTCGTCGAAGTCCCCGCACAAGCGCGTGACCACGCCGAGGACCTGCGGGGCCAAGCGACGCAGCAGGTCTTCCATCGGCGGTGTCGCCGTCACGACTCCGGGGCGGGAGACCGACTCATGACCGGCCGGACCTGGATCTCTCTTGCCACGCCCCGCCCACCGGGGCCGGGGGCCGCCGACGTCTTGGCAGCGATCTCGATCGCCCGCTGCTCGGACTCGACGTCGATCAACCAGTAGCCGGCCAGGAACTCCTTCGCCTCGGGAAACGGGCCGTCCGTGACCACCGGCACACCGATCCCATTATGCGTCACGATCTTCGATCCGTCAGGTCCGATCAGCCCTTCGGCACCGACGAACTCCCCGTTGGCGATCAGCTCCTCGTGAATCGCGACCATCGCGGCACCATGGGCCCTCACCTCCTCGGGCGCCCACTCAGACATCGGCGGGATCCCCGGCGCCGATCCGTGATTCATCAACAGCATGTACCTCATCGCCAGCCTCGTCTCGTCTCGTCTCGGAACCCCAACGGGCGCCCTCACAAGTATGTCGAGGCTGCCGCCCATTTCTCGACCGGCACAGGTACGGCGGCGCGGCGCGTCGTCGTCGACGACGCGCCGAGCCTGCATCTGCAGCTGGTACCAACTTTGTCAATCGCATTAACTCACGACCTCCTTGGGTCGTGAGTTGAGGACGCGGCCAAGATAGGGGGCGCAGGCTAAGAGGACCTTGAAGCGCCAACTCCGCAGTCGACGCCCGGGACGTCGATCCCGTGGCGCTCGGCGCGGTCGCCGTCAGGTGAACCAACGCCGCTGAGCGCGCCGGACCGCAGCCACGGCGTCGCGCACGCGGTCGTCGGCGGGCCCCTGGGCGGCGCGCACGGTGGGATCGCCGGCCCACGGATCCGGCACCCCGCCGTCCGTGCCGGCCAGCCCCTCGAGCACGCCGAGCAGGCAGAACGGGTTGTAGACCGGGCTGTAGCCGCCCTCTGTGCTGACGACCAGCCGGCCGCCGGCGACCTCGCCGGCAAGCAGCGCGACGCGCTGCGCGAGCGCGCGGAAGCCGGCGGCGGAGACCAGCATCCGGCCGGTCGGATCGAACGCCGAGGGATCCTGACCGGCCGCGACAAGGACGAGGTCGGGCGCGAAGGCGCGCACGATCGGCGCGACGAGCTCGTCGAAGGCGAGCAGGTAGCCGGCGTCCGTGGTGGCCGGCGGGAGCGGCACGTTGACCGTGCAGCCCTCCGCGCGCGGGCCGCCGGTCGCGCGCAGATCGCCGGCGTGGGCGGGGTACCAGTCGCGCTGGTGCAACGAGACCGCCAGGACGTCGGCACGGTCCCAGAAGATCCGCTCGGCGCCGTTTCCGACGTGCACGTCCCAGTCCACGATCGCCACCCGCCGCGCACCGCGGGCGCGAGCGTGCTCGGCGCCGATCGCGAGGTTGTTGAGGTACGTGGACGCGATGGCACGGTCGGGCTCGGCGTGGTGGCCGGGCGGGCGCGCGTGCACGAGCGCGCGCTCCAGGCGGCCGTCGAGCACCGCGTCGACCGCGGCGAGCACGCCGCCGACGGTCAGCCGCGCGGCGTCCCAGGTGGCAGGCGTGACGGGCGCGTACTCGCCGTCCCACGGCCCGCCCGCGCTCGCCTCGCGCAGGCGCTCGAGGTACGCGGGCGTGTGGACGGCGAGCAGCGCGTCCTCCGGGGCGGGCGTCAAGGGCAGCACGACGAGCACGCCGCGCAGGGCGCTGCGGGTGACGAGCTCGTGCGCCTGGGCGGTGAGCACCGCCTGCGAGACGTTCGTGGTGCCCAGCGGGAACGGCCGCCCGGCGACGTCGACCGTCGTGGGCGGCGGGTCGTGAGCAAGGAGGCGAGGCGAGTAGGCGTACCCGAGCACGTGACACGCCGCGTAGATGGAGCCGCACAACCGGTGCGGAGTGCCGGACGGCGTCGTGACGACGCTATCGACCCATGCGCGTCTGGTCACGCAACCACCCACCCTTCTGACAGCAGCAGCTCTGCGGATCAGCGCGCTGGCGAGTCAGAACCGTCAGAAGTGCGGGTGGCTCCGCGACCCATCACCGTGCCGACCGACCACCCCGCCTGCCGTGCCGCGATCCGCGGTGGGCAGATCACGTTTCACCGCTGGAGCCGCAGCCTGCTCTCGGGCGGACCGGAGCGAGCCGGGATGCACACGATCGACGTCGCCCTCGCCGACCTGCGCCTGCTCGCCGACGAGCTCGTCGTCAGCCCCGTACCGCGCGCGCCGTGGAACGCCGAGGCCGAGACGACACTCCTCGCCTGGTCGGCCGTCGCCGGCTACCGACGCGTCTGGCCGCGGCGGACCCTCCGCTGTGAAAGTGTCAGAACGTGGCCGCCGGGAGCGCTACCCCTAATACGCAGCCGAAGGCCCGCGCGCAGCACGGCGCGGCTGGCGCGAGTGGGAGCAGTCCCGCCGCCGCAGGTAGTCCAGGTCCGGCTGTACGGTGACGGCGGCGCAGCAGTCAGAAGCACGCCAGCGCTGGCGACCCTCCATCCCGATGCCGCAGCCCACCCACTCCTTCGCCCTCTCCCCTTCCGCCCTCACGCGATTCCTCGGCTGCGAGCATCGGACGTACCTCGACATCCTCGAGCGGCGCGGCGAGCTCAGCGAGGAGCGCCGGCCGCCGGACATGCAGTTGCTGTTCGACCGCGGCATCCGCCACGAGGACGGCATCCTGCAGCGGTTCCTCGACGAGGGCCATGACGTCGCGCAGCTCACCGACGAGGACGCTGCTCGCGAGGTGCTTGCCGCGCGGACGCGCGAGGCGATGGAGCAGGGCGTCGAGATCCTCCACCAGGCCTGCTTCCTGCGCGACGGCTGGGTCGGCTACCCGGATTTCCTCATCAGGGTCCCGACGCCCTCAGACCTCGGCGATTGGTCCTACGAGGTCCACGACGCCAAGCTCAGCGGGCACGCCGAGCCGCGCCACATCTTCCAATTGCTCTTCTACAACGAGGAGCTCACGCGGCTGCAGGGGCTCGAGCCCGAGCGCATGCACCTCATGCTGGGCGACGACACGCACCCCTCGTTCCGCCCGGACGAGTTCGAGGCCTATGCCGCGAACGTTCGCGCGCAGTTCGTCGCCCGCCAGGCCGAGCTCGAAGGGCCCGACGCCGACCCGGCCTACCCGTACAAGGTCGGCGCCTGCGACTTCTGCCATTGGTGGCACGTCTGCGACCGCCGGCGTCGGGACGACGATCACGTCTCGCTGACCGCGACGGTGTATCGCGCCCAGGGCCTCAAGCTCGATGCCGGCGCGGTGCACACAGTGCCGGAGCTGGCAGCGCTGCCGGCCGAGCAGACGATTCCGCGACTCCCGGCTCTCACGCTCGACAACCTCCGCGCCCAAGCCCACCTTCAGCTGCGCAGCCGCGGGCTCGCGCGTCCGCTCTACGACGTGCTCGAGCCCGGCTTCGACCGCGGCCTCGGTCGCCTCCCCCAGCCCTCCGCGGGCGACGTCCACTTCGACTTCGAGGGCGACCCGAACTGGGGCGATGACGGCCTCGAGTATCTCTTCGGGACCGTGTACGACGAGCAGGGCGCGCCGGTCTACTACCCGCTGTGGGCGACCTCGCGCGGCCAGGAGCGCATTGCCCTGGAGACGTGGATCGACTGGCTGACGGCCCGGCTGGCGCGCTTTCCGGATCTCCATGTGTTCCACTACAACTCATACGAGACCGTCGCGCTGAAGAAGCTCGTCGCCCGGCACTCCACGCGCGAGGCCGAGCTCGACGACCTGCTGCGCCGCGAGATCTTCGTCGACCTCTACGGCATCGTCCGCCAAGGCATCCGTGCGGGGACCGAGGCCTACGGGCTCAAGGCCCTCGAGCCCGTCTTCGGGTTCGAACGCAACGCCGAGCTGCGCGGCGCCATCGGCTCGCTGCGTCGCTGGCAGGCCTACATGGACGACGGCGAGCAGCAGCACCTCGCCGGGATCGCGGGTTACAACGAGGACGACTGCCTCAGCACCCGCGCGTTGTATGCCTGGTTGCTCGACCGTCGCCCGGAGGCCGAGGCGAAGTTCGGGATCGAGCTCGCGTCGCTGGCGCCCAAGCCGGCCGACGAGCTGAGCGAGAAGGCGCTCGAACTCCAGGCGCGCGTGGAGGGTCTCCGCGGCCGCTTGCTGGTGGGACTCCCGGACGACGAGAGCGAAGACGACGCCGAGCAGCGCGCGCGGCGGATGACCTTCAACCTGGTCGGCTACCACCGTCGCGAGGCCAAGCCGGTGTGGTGGGCCATGTTCGACCGGCGTGAGCAGACGATCGCGCAGCTGCGCGACGAGGACAGCGAAGCGATCTCGGACCTGTCGGTCGTCGGGTGCGAGAAGGTCGGCCGCGCTTCGCTGCAGTGGACGCTGAGCTTTCCGACCCAGGACTACAAGTTGAGCCCCGGCGAGGTCGACGAGCCGCTGGCCGAGCGCCCCGCGACCCTGGTCTCGATCGACGAGGCGGAGCAGACGGTCGTCGTCAAGCGTGGCCCGAAGCACGGCGAGGATCCACCGCTCGCCCTCGGGCCGGGCGGTCCCTACCGGACGCGTGAGCAGGAGGAAGCGCTGTTTCGCTTCGCCGACGCAGTGGCCGACGAGGGACTGGACCGCGCTGACACCGCCCTCGACCTCCTGCTGCGGCGCCCGCCACGGTTCGTGCCGGGCACGCCGCCGCTGGTCGACGAGCCGGCCGACCTCGAGCGCCTGAAGGCCCAGGTCCGCGGCCTGGATCACAGCGTGCTGGTCATCCAGGGTCCGCCCGGCACGGGCAAGACCTACACCGGCGGACGACTCGCCGTGGATCTGCTGGAACGCGGGCTGTCGGTCGGCGTCATGGCCACATCCCATAAGGCCATCAACAACCTGGTCGAGGCGATCGACGCAGCGGCCGACGAGGCCGAGGTCTCCTTTCGCGGGTGGAAGAAGTGCACCAAGGAGGACGACGCCTACGAGAGCGCACGCGTCGTGAGTTCCGCGAAGCGCCCGGCGGAGGACGACGGGCCGATCACGCTCGTTGCCGCCACCGCCTGGCATTGGGCCCACAACGACCAGGTCGACGCCATCGACGTCCTGCTCGTCGACGAGGCCGGCCAGGTCTCGCTCGCCGACGCGATCGCGGTCGGCGGCGCGGCCACGAACGTCGTGCTGCTCGGCGACCCGCAGCAGCTCGCCCACGTCAGCCAGGGCACGCACCCCGTCGGGACGGGCGCCTCCGTCCTCGAGCACCTGCTCGGCGACCACGACACCGTGCCGCCCGACCGCGGTGTCCTGCTCGGCACGTCCTGGCGGATGCACCCGGACATCAGCGACTTCATCTCGAAGACGATGTACGACGGCCGGCTGTCCTCCGTCGACGGCTGCGAGCTCCAGCGCATCGACTCGCCAGGGCTGAGCGGCAACGGCCTACGGATGATCGGCGTCGAGCACGCCGACAACCGCGGGCGCTCGACGGAGGAGGCCGACCGCGTGGCGCTCGAGGTCGAGCATTTGCTTGACGGCGGGACCTACGTGGACCGCCACGGCGATCGCCACCCGCTGACGCTCGACGACATCCTGGTCGTCGCGCCCTACAACGCGCAGGTGCGCTGCCTCAAGGCCCGGCTCCCCGATGGCGCCCGGGTCGGCACGGTCGACAAGTTCCAGGGCCAGGAGGCGCCGGTCGTCCTCTTCTCGATGGCGAGCTCGAGCGGCGAGGACGTTGCACGCGGTATGGGCTTCCTGTTCAGCCGGAATCGGCTCAACGTGGCGGTGTCGCGGGCGCAGGCGCTCGCGGTGGTGGTGTGCTCGCCGGAGCTGCTGGGGGCGCGGTGCCGGACCGTGGAGGACATGCGGTTGGTGAACATGTTGTGCCGGTTCGAGACGCGAACCGTCGTCACACGGGCGACCATCAGGTGAGGCCGTTAGTTGCCCGGACCGATTTGTGCGTCCCACTGACGCCAGACCAATAAGCAACGGGTCGATCAATTACGACGGCAAGTCGAACGGCTACGAGCTGGTGCCGGGCGAGTGCAAGTCGCAGTTCCCGCATGCCGAGGGCCTCAACACGCCGGGCTGGCTCGGCCAGATCACGACCAACCCGTGCGACTACCAGAGCGTCACGGAAGGC
>NZ_DATHDY010000125.1:0-5636 GCF_035318805.1 Baekduia sp. | reverse complement strand
GACGTACGACGACATGAAGCTGCGGGTCATGGGCGAGCTCAAGAAGGTCTTCCGGCCTGAGTTCCTCAACCGCATCGACGACGTCATCGTCTTCCACAAGCTGCAGAAGGACGAGATCAAGACGATCGTCGAGCTCCTGCTGCGTCGCATCCGGGCGTCGCTGGCCGAGCGCGAGCTGCAGCTCGAGCTCACCGACGACGCCAAGGACCTGCTCGTGGAGAAGGGCTGGGACCCCGCGATGGGCGCCCGTCCGCTCCGCCGGGCGATCCAGCGCTACATCGAGGACCCGCTCGCGGACTTCGTCCTGCGCGCCGAGCTCATGCCCGGCGGCACGGTGATGGTCGGCAAGGCCGCCGAGGGCGAGGATCCCGAGGTCACGCTCGAGGTCGTCGCGCCGAAGAAGGCTCCCAAGCCGGTCGGCGTGGGCGCCACGGGTGGCGAGGACGAGCCCGCGGAGGAGAAGATCCTCCCCGGCGAGCCCGACCAGCCGCGGTCCGAGACGCCGGACGTCGAGTAGCGCACCACGCGCTGCAGGTTCCGAGATTGACGCGAAGGGCGGCCCACGGGCCGCCCTTCGTCGTTCCGGTTGGCAATGGCGCAACCCGGACGGGCTCACGGCCAGGACGCGGAACCGACCGGTGGTGGCGGCGGGGGGCGGCGCGGCCGCGGTGGCGTCCCGCTCTCCGACGTCGGTCTGCCGCCGGCGCCGGGGCGCCGAGGGTCCGGGTCGCCTGATCCCCCTGGTAATTCATCACGAGGCGACCCGGACCTCGCGACGACCGGGCCGGCACCCGCTCAAACCTCCGTCGACGTCGCCGACAGACCAGCGGCCCGTGGCACGACCAACGCCCGAGCGGGACGCCACCGCGGCCGTGCTTCCACACCGCCGCCGCGACGCACCGCGCTGAGGTCGAGACAACGGCGAGGTTCTGGTTGGCACATCGCGCCGCTTTCGGGAAGGATGGGCGCCGAGTGAGCGAACGCGGAGGAGAGCCACCTTGGACGTTGCACGCCTGAAGCGCATCCCGGTCTTCGCGGACCTGGACGACGAAGCGCTGTCGAACATCGCCGCCCTGGCGGCCGAGGTCTCGGTGCCCGAGGGCAAGGAGCTCGTCCGCGAGGGCGACTACTCCTACGACGTCCTCGCCATCGAGGAGGGCACGGCGAAGGTCGAGCGCGGCGGCGAGCACATCGCCGACCTCGGTCCCGGCGACGTGATCGGCGAGATGGGCGTCCTGGAGCGCGACCAGCGCAACGCGACGGTCATCGCCACGTCGCCGATGATGCTGATGACCTTGACCAGCTGGGACATCCGCAAGCTGCGCAAGTCCACGCCGGGCGTGGTCGAGCACCTGCGGGCGCTGGTGGAGCAGCGCAAGGAGCACGCCTGATCGCCTGATCACGGCCCAGAGGGCCGCGATCAGGTCGCGGGTGTTCGCCCAGAGGGCGAGACCCGCACCGCTGGGGCGAGACCCGCGCCTCTGGGGCGAGACCCGCACCGCGTAGGCTGCGGGGATGGACGCCCCGCTCGTCGAGATCAAGGTCCGCGACGACGGGCCCTACAAGGTGACGGGGCCGGTCCGGCTCATCGACGCCGACGGCGCGGTGTTCGACGTGCCCGCCGATCGGCCGATCGCGCTGTGCCGCTGCGGCCACTCGCAGACCAAGCCGTTCTGCGATGCGACCCACAAGGCCGCCGGCTTCGAGAGCTGCCCGCGCGCACGGGCCGCACAGTCATGAGCGGCGACTCGACGCGGGTCACGCACGCCGGCCTGCCGCACGCCGCGCAGGGCGAGCCGTTCCTGCCGGGCCCGACCTTCGCCGCCCCGACGCACTGGTCGGGGGAGGGCGGACCGGGCGGCTACGGGCGCTACGACAACCCGACGTGGACCCGGTACGAGGCGGCGCTCGGCGAGCTCGAGGGCGGTGAGGCGGTCGTGCTGTCGTCCGGCATGGCGGCGGTCGCCGCGGTGCTGCTGCCGGTCCTGCATCCCGGCGACGTGCTCGTCGCGCCCAGCGACGCCTACCCGGGCGTGCGCACGATCGCGACCGACCACCTGCGGACGCGCGGCGTCGAGGTGCGGCTCGTGCCGTCGACCGACGCGGCGTTCCGCGAGGCGGCCGTCGGCGCGACGCTCGTGTGGGTCGAGACGCCGACCAACCCCGGCATGGACCTGCTCGACGTGGCGGGGCTGGCCCGCGCCGTGCACGGCGGCGGCGGCCTGCTGGCGGTCGACGGCACGCTCGCCACACCGCTGCGCCAGCGCGCGCTCGACCTCGGCGCGGACTTCGCGATGAGCAGCGCGTCCAAGCACCTCACGGGCCACTCGGACCTGGTGATGGGCTACGTCGCCACGCGCAACGCCGCGCGCGCCGCGGCGATCCGCACCCACCGCGGACTCATGGGCGCGATCCCGGGCCCGTTCGAGGTGTGGCTCGCGCACCGGTCGCTGCCCACGCTGGCGGTCCGCCTCGAGCGCCAGGAGGCCAACGCCGCGGTGCTGCAGCAGGCGCTGGAGGCCCACCCGGCGGCGACCGACGTCCGCTGGCCGGGCTTCGGCTCGGTGCTGGCGTTCACGCTCGCGGACGCGGAGGCCGCCGAGCGCTTCCTCGGCGCGGCGCGCCTCGTCGCCGACGCGACGAGCTTCGGCGGCGTGCACAGCTCCGCCGAGCGGCGCGGACGGTGGGGGACCGACGACCTCCCGGAGGGCTTCATCCGCTTCAGCGCCGGGATCGAGGACGCCGGCGACCTCGTCGCCGACGTCCGCGCGGCGCTCGACGCCGCAGGCTGAGCGCGCGGAGGGGGGCGAAGCCGTCGGGTCCCGAGCCTAAGGTGACTGACCGCATGGCTCGCCCCTCCACCATCCACGTCTGCACTTCCTGCGGACACAGCGAAGCGCGCTGGCACGGCCAGTGCCCCGGCTGCGACGAGTGGAACACGCTCGTCGAGGAGCGCGCGCCCGTGGCGCGCGCGGGCGGTCCGGCCGGCGGCGCCGCGCGCAGGATCGCCGCGCCCGTGCCGGTCGCCCTGCGCGACGTGCGTGCCGAGGCCGTCGCCCGCCTCTCGACCGGCATCGGCGAGCTCGACCGCGTCCTCGGGGGCGGCCTGGTGCCCGGTTCGCTCGTGCTGCTCGGCGGCTCGCCGGGCATCGGCAAGTCGACGCTGACCGGCATGGCGATGGGCAACGTCGCGGCCGCCGGCCAGCCGACGCTCTACGTCTCGGGCGAGGAGTCCGCGGCCCAGATCCGGCTGCGCGCCGAGCGCCTGGAGCACGGCGGCTGCCGGGCCCTCGACGTCCCCGTGCTGGCCGAGACCGACCTGGACGCGGTCCTGGCGACCGTCGAGGCCCACCGGCCCGCGGTCTGCGTCATCGACTCCGTCCAGACGCTGCACGCCTCCGACATGGCCGGCGCGCCCGGCTCGGTCGGCCAGGTCCGCGAGGTCGCCGCCCGCCTGATGCGCGCGGCCAAGTCCGCCGGCACCACCGTGATCCTCGTGGGCCACGTCACCAAGGAGGGCTCGATCGCGGGGCCGCGCGTCCTCGAGCACCTCGTCGACTGCGTGCTGCAGTTCGAGGGCGAGCGCGAGCGCACCTACCGGACCCTGCGGGCGCTGAAGAACCGCTTCGGCTCCACGAGCGAGACGGGCGTCTTCGAGATGAAGCAGGGCGGCCTGGTGGAGGTGCTCGACCCCAGCGCCCGGTTCGTCGGCGAGGCCACGGGCAAGCCGGGCAGCGTCGTGCTCGCGGCGATGGAGGGCAGCCGCCCGCTGCTCGTCGAGGTCCAGGCGCTGGTCAGCCCGTCGGAGATCGTGCCGCCGCGGCGCGTGGTGACCGGGATCGACCGCAACCGCCTCGCGCTCGTGCTCGCGGTCCTCAGCCGCCACGCCAACGTCGGGACCGGCAGCGCCGACGTCTTCGTCAACGTCGTCGGCGGCGTGCGGGTCGACGAGCCGGGCGCCGACCTCGCGGTCGCGCTCGCCGTGGCGTCGGCCCAGCGCGGCGTCGCCTTGGGGGACCCTGGGCCCCCGACCCGGCCCCTGGCGTGCTTCGGCGAGCTCGGCCTCACGGGCGAGCTGCGCACGGTCGGCCATCCCGAGCGCCGGGTGCAGGAGGCCGAGAAGTTCGGCCTTCGGGACACCGTGCACCCCGGATCCGCGAAGACCCTGCGGCACGCGCTGCGTGCCGCCTTCGCTGCGGCCGAGCCGGTTGCGGCGTAACTCCCCGCACCTTCCAGGAAACATCCGCGTAGGCCATAAGGCCGATCTAAAGGTGTGCTGTTAGAATCAAGCGTGATGGCGCAGCGATCCGGGGATGAGCTGAACGAGCTCGAGAGCCGTCAGGAGCCCCGGCTCGTCAAGGCTCTCGAGATGGTGGCCCCCGGGACGGCCCTCCGTGAGGGCCTCGACAACATCCTGCACGCACACACGGGCGGCCTGCTCGTGATCGGCGACCACGACGAGCTGAGCTTCCTCTTCTCCGGGGGCATCAAGCTCGACGTCGACTACACGCCCGCGCTGCTCTACCAGGTCGCCAAGATGGACGGCGGGATCGTCCTGAACGCCAACGCGACCAAGATCGCGATGGCCAACGTCCAGCTGACGCCGGACCCGACGGTCCTCACGCTGGAGACCGGCACGCGCCACCGCACGGCCGAGCGCGTCTCCAAGCAGACCGACGCGGTCGTCATCGCCATCTCGCAGCGTCGCGAGGTCGTCTCGCTCTACGTCGACGGCGCGAAGTACATCCTCGAGGACATCCCCGTCGTGCTGGCCAAGGCCAACCAGGCGCTGGCGACCCTCGACAAGTACCGCACCCGCCTCGACCAGGTCTCCACGCGCCTGACCGCGCTGGAGTTCGAAGGCGGCGCCACCCTGCACGACGTCCTGACGGTCCTTCAGCGCTCCGAGCTCGTGACGCGCATGGCCGTCGAGATCGAGCGCTACATCGTCGAGCTCGGCACCGAGGGCCGGCTCATCGAGATGCAGCTCGAGGAGGTCATGGTCGGCGTCGCCGCCGACAAGGCCGCCCTCATCCACGACTACCTGGCCGCCGACTCCGACGAGACCTTCGCGGCCGCCCTCGACCAGCTCGGCCGGATGCCCCATCAGGACCTGCTCGACTTCGGCCGCCTCGCCGAGCTGATGGGCTACGACCGCAAGCTCAACACCCTCGACTACCCCGTGTCGCCGCGCGGCTTCCGCATCCTGGGCCGCGTTCCGCGCCTGCCGAAGCTCGTGGTCGCCCAGATCGTCAAGGAGTTCGGCGGCCTGGACGAGCTGCTGGCCGCCACCGACGCGGAGCTCGAGACCGTCGAGGGCGTCGGAGAGATTCGTGCGAAGGACATCCGCGAGGGCCTTCGCCGCTTGCAGGAGATCAACCTCGTCGATCGGTACCTGCAGACCTGAACGGCCCCCGCCGGGGTCGGCTGGAAACGCGGTCGCGCACCCCAACATGCGCGACCCAACCAAGGAGGACCATCATTCCCGGTAGCACCGAAGAGCAGATCCTGGAAGACCTCGACATCCCCGAGATCGTCAACATCGATTTCGAGATCGGCGACGACGTCGTCTATCCACATCACGGGGCCGGGCAGGTCCTGAAGAAGGAAGTCAAGAAGATGTTCGGTGAGGAGCG
>NZ_DATHDY010000124.1:0-10170 GCF_035318805.1 Baekduia sp. | reverse complement strand
CTTCGCCATATGGGTCCCTTCGGTTCGGAGCCTTTGAGGCTATTGGAGGGGACCTTCGGGACGGGCCGCGCCCCATGGCGGCCGGTTTGGCGCAAGAGCTGAACTGTGGTTCACTCCTTGGTGCATGGCCTACCGTCCCACCCAGCGGACCGAGGCGCGCCGCACGGCGACGCGCGAGCGGATCGTGGGCGCCGCGCACGACCTCGTGGCACGCGGCGGCTACCGCGAGGCGGCCGTCGCCGCCGTGGCCGCCCGCGCCGGGGTGGCGACCGGGACGGTCTACCGCCACTTCCCTTCCAAGGCCGAGCTGCTGACCGAGGTCTTCCGCCGCGCCTCCCAGCACGAGGTCGACGCCACCCGCGCCGCCGTCGACGCCCTCGGCCCCGGCACGCCGGCCGCCGACCGGATCGCCGCCGGCGCCGAGGCCTTCACGCGCCGCGCCCTGCGCGGCCGCCGGCTGGCCTGGGCGCTGCTCGCCGAGCCCGTCGACCCCGCCGTCGAGGCCGAGCGCCTGCAGTTCCGCCGCGCCTACGCGGACGTCTTCGCCCGCACCATCGCCGACGGCGTCGAGGACGGCCAGCTCCCACCCCAGGACCCCGCGTTCACCGCCACCGCGCTCGTCGGCGCGATCGGCGAGGCGCTCGTCGGCCCGCTCTCCCCCACGACGCACCCGACCGACGCCGACGCCAACGCGCTCGTCGCGCGCCTCATCGCCTTCTGCCTGCGTTCCACCACCGATCAGGAGCTGTCTCCCGATGTCCACCGTCGCGCGGCCTGAGCCCGCCTCCGCCACCCATGAGGTTCGCAACCAGGTCCCGCCGCTGGAGGGCCGCAACCTCTTCACCGACCACACCGCGCTGGTCGAAGGCCTCGCCCGCGAGGGCGGCGCCTGGGCGCACGACCGCGCCGTCGAGGTCGGAGAGTTCTGGGGCGGCGAGCCCCAGGCCTGGGGCTTCCAGGCCAACGAGAACCCGCCGGTCCTGCACACGCACGACCGCTACGGGCACCGCCTCGACGCCGTCGAGTTCCACCCCGCATGGCACCAGCTGATGGCGCGCGGCGTCCACGACGAGATGCACGCGCTGCCGTGGAACGACCCCCGGCCCGGCGCGCACGTCGCGCGCGCGGCCATCTACATGAGCGGCACGCAGGCCGAGGCCGGCTTCGGCTGTCCGATCACCATGACCTTCGCCGCCGTGCCCGCCCTGCGGGCCACGCCCCAGGTCGCCGAGGAGTGGGTCCCGCGCCTGACCGCGCGTGGCTACGACGGCGCGCTGAAGCCCGCCTCCGAGAAGCCGGGCGCGATCTGCGGCATGGCGATGACCGAGAAGCAGGGCGGCTCGGACGTGCGGGCCAACAGCACCGTCGCGATCCCGCTCGACGGCGGGGGACCGGGCGCGGAGTACCAGCTCATCGGCCACAAGTGGTTCTGCAGCGCGCCGATGAGCGACCTGTTCCTCGTGCTCGCCCAGACCGACGAAGGCCTCTCCTGCTTCGCGGTCCCGCGCTTCCTGCCCGACGGCACCAAGAACGAGGGCTTCCAGCTGCAGCGCCTCAAGGACAAGCTGGGCAACAAGTCCAACGCGTCGTCGGAGGTCGAGTTCCGCGGCGCCTGGGGCCGCATGGTCGGCGAGCCCGGCCGCGGCGTCCCGACCATCATCGAGATGGTCGGCCACACGCGGCTGGACTGCGTGATGGGCGGCGCCGGCGGGATGCGCCAGGCCGTCTCGCTCGCGACCTGGCACGCGATGCACCGCGCAGCGTTCGGCAAGCGGCTGATCGACCAGCCGCTGATGCGCAACGTGCTGGCCGACCTCGCCGTCGAGAGCGAGGCCGCGACGGCGCTGACGCTGCGCCTGTGCCGCGCCTACGACGAGGCCGCCGCCGGCGACCCGCGCGCCGACCTGTTCAAGCGCCTGGCCACCGCGGTGGCCAAGTACCACGTCTGCAAGCGCGTCCCCAACCACGCCTTCGAGGCGCTGGAGTGCCTCGGCGGCAACGGCTACGTCGAGGCGTCGGGCATGCCGCGCCTCTACCGCGAGGCGCCGCTGTGCTCGATCTGGGAGGGCTCGGGCAACGTGATGGCCTTGGACGTCCTGCGCGCGCTGTCGCACACGCCCGAGGCGCTCGACGTCTACCTCGAGGAGCTCGACGCCGCCACCGGCGCCGACACCCGCTACGACGCCTACGTCCAGACCGTCCGCTGCGAGTTCAAGCGGCCGGCCGAGCTCGAGCATCGCGCCCGGCTCGTGGTCGAGCGCATGGCGCTGGCGCTGCAGGCCTCGCAGCTGCTGCGCCACGCGCCGGCCGTGGTCGCCGACGCGTTCGTCGCCACGCGCCTGGCCGGCGACGGCGGGGTGCACTACGGGACGCTGCCGAGCGGCACGGACGTGGGATCCATCATCCAGCGCCACCAGCCGGTGGCGGCATGACGGCCGTCGACGACTTCCGCGCCGCCGTCCTGGCGCAAGATCTCGACGCCGCGCTGGCGACGCTGTCGCCCGACGTCGTCTTCCACAGCCCCGCGGTGTTCCACGAGTACCGCGGCATCGAGACCGTCGGTGGCCTGCTGCGGCTGGTGGCCGAGACCTTCGAGGACTTCCGCTACACCGACGAGCTCGCCGGCAGCGCCGACACGCCGGTCCACGCGCTGATCTTCCGCGCCCGCGTGGGCGAGCGGGAGCTCGAGGGCATGGACCTGGTCCGGCTTGGACCCGACGGCCTCATCGAGGACTTCACGGTGATGATCCGGCCGCTGTCGGGCCTGGTCGCGCTGGCTCAGGCGTTGGGGCCGAAGGTGGAGGCGGCGGCCCTGAAGGCCGGCTGAGCGGCGCCGCGGGCGCCTAGCCGAGTTGCTCGACGGCGCCGCGGAACGCGACGATCTCGCGCTCGACAGCGAGGTCGTCGCCGCGCATGTGGCGCAGCTTGGCGACGGTGTCGGCCAGCGCGCGAGCGTGGGTCTCGATCCCGCGCAGCGACTCCGGGTCGTCCAGATCCTCCGGCACGACCGCACCGAGCGCGCGCAGGTGGTCGTCGAGCCAGAGCTCGCGCTCCAGCTCACGACGCTGCGTCCAGGTGAGACGGTCGCCGGTGTCCATGTCCTTCAGGAAGTGTAGGCCGCCACAGTCGCGTCCAAGGTGATGTCCATCACCCGTAGACGGCGACGCGCAGCCGTGCCTCGTACTCCGCCCGCGGGATCTGGACCGCGCCGAGGCGCAGCGTGTGCGGCGTGGCGGTCTGGATGTCGCACAGCGCGCAGCCGCCGCCGGCGAGCGCCTCGAGGGTGAGCGCGACCAGCGCGTTGCCCGCGTGCGGCACGCGGTGGAACATCGACTCGAGCATCGCCGCCCGGCCGATCGTCACCGAGACCAGGCCCGCCGCCAGCTCGCCGCCGACCCACACCTCGAACGTGTGGGCGTTCCCGGCGGCGCGCAGCGCGCGGTACAGCGCCTGCATGCGCGGGGTGAGCCAGACGCCGTCGCCGGGCGCACGCGGCTGCGCGCACCGCGCGATCGTCTCCTCGAAGGCGTCGTCGACGCGCAGCTCCCAGTCGACGCGGTCCGGCCCGCCCCGCAGCGAGCGCTGCACGCGCCGGCGCACCGCGGCGAGCGACTCGGCGTCCAGCTCGAAGACCGTGCGCGGGTCGGCGACCCACCACGGCAGCTCGGGCGCGCCGGGCTCGTCCATCGGGAACAGGCCCTGCGCGTAGAGCCCAAGGATCGTGTCGACGTCCACGCCGCACACTGTGGCGCAGGGGGACGTGGGGCGCCCGCGGTCGCCCACGCGGCACAATGGACGTTGATGTTCGGCAGCGGAACAGGATCGGTACAGCTCGCGCGGGTCTTCGGGATCCGCATCGGCGCCAGCCCCAGCTGGTTCCTCGTGCTGTTCCTGATGATCTACTCGCTTTCAGGGTTCTTCGACGACGTGCTGGACGTGTCGAGCACCGAGTCCTACCTCGTGGCGGTCGCGGGCGCGCTGCTGTTCTTCGTCTCGCTCGCGCTGCACGAGCTCGGCCACGCGCTCGTGGCGCGGCGCAACGGCGTGGGGGTGCTGGGCATCGACCTGTGGCTCTTCGGCGGCCTGGCCAAGCTGTCGCGTGACTCGCGGTCGCCCGGCGAGGAGTTCCGCATCGCCGCCGCGGGCCCGGCGGTGACCGCCGCGATCGTCGTGCTGTGCCTGCTCGGCGTGGCGGCGAGCTCGCACCTCGGCGAGGCGTTCGACGTCTTCAACGGCGACGGCACGACGCCGCTGCTGGCGCTGATGGCGTGGCTGGGCCTGGTGAACCTGTTCCTGCTGGCGTTCAACCTCGTGCCCGGCTTCCCGCTGGATGGCGGCCGCATCGCCCGGGCGATCGTCTGGAAGGTGACCGGCGACCGCCATCGCGCGACCCGCATCGCCGGCCGGCTCGGCCTCGGCGTGGCCTACATCCTGATCGGCGGCGGCCTCTTCCTCGCGGTCAACGGCGACCCGTTCACCGGCATCTGGCTCGTCGTCCTGGGCTGGTTCCTCAGCCAGGGCGCGCGCGGCGCCGTCGTCGCAGGGCAGTTCTCGGAGCGCATCGAGGGCGTCACCGCGGCCGACCTGATGGATGCCGAGCCCGTCAGCGTCCCCGAGGAGACGACCGCCCTCGCCGCCCAGGACGAGTTCTTCCTGCGCTACCGCCTGCCGTGGTTCCCGGTGGTCGACACCTCGGGCCGCCTGCGCGGCCTGCTGCGCCAGGAACGTGTGGACGGCGCCGTCGCCGCCGGCCAGCCGGCGCTGACCGCCGACGAGCTGCTCGACGTCGACGCCGAGCGCGAGGCGAGCGTCGACCGCGACACGCCGCTCGAGGCCCTGCTCAGCTCCGAGCCGCTGCGCCGCCTGGGCGCGGTGGCGGTGGTCGACGCCGACGGCCGGCTGCTCGGCCTCATCACGCTGGACCGCGTGCGCCGCGCGCTGGCCGCGAGTGTCTGAGCGCCCGGGCCGCGCTCACTCAGCCCGGACGGCCGGTCCCGACACGCCGGCCACCACGTAGGCCACGACCGTGCGGGCGAAGCCGTCGGTGTTGGGGGCGTGGCCCTGCAGCATCCGGTGGTAGAACGGGCCGTAGACGAGGTCGATGGCAGCCTCGACATCGGTGTCTGCCGGGATGTCGCCGCGTTCGATCGCGCGGTCGAAGATGACGCGGACCTCGTCGCGGCGCGGCTGGAGGAAGCGCGCGCTATAGGCCTGGGCGAACTGGGGATCGGTCTGCGCTCTGACGACGAGGGCGGCGATCACGCGTCCGTAGGGCCGTTGCGCAACCTGGTGGATCCAGGGACCGACGAGCGCCAGCAGGTCGCCGTCCAGCGAGCCCGTGTCGGGCGTGTCCGGCCGCGCGGTCTCCCATTCGCTGAAGAGCGCGTCGAGGGCGAGCAGCTCCTTCGACGGCCACCAGCGGTAGATGGTGGCCTTGCTGGCCCCCGCGCGCTCCGCGACGGTGTCCATGCTGATCGAGCCGAGGCCGTGCTCCAGCAGCAGGTCGCTCGTGGCCTCGAGGATCGCCTGGCGCGTCTTCTGGCTGCGTGGGCGCCCTCGGCGGGGCGCGTCGTCGGCCGGCTCGGCGCGGGCCATCAGGTGGGCTCTGTCGTCGGGACGTCGCCAGCATAGCAAAACGAGACGCCTCGTTTTGTATCCCCTGGCGCTCGCCCCGCTCGGCTGATTCATCGCGGTGGGCCTGGAGAGCCCGTTGTCCAGCGGGAAGGGGTGCCGGTCGCTGTCCAGCGGGCCTCCAGGCGTGTCCGCGGGCCTGTTTCAGCCCAGTCCGATGCGGCCGGATCCTCCGAGGCCGATCCCGCCGAACGGGATCGTGGCTCCGCCGCTGGCGCCCACTCCGGCGCCGTGGTTCCAAGGGTTGCCGGGGGGCCGGCCGTAGCCGGGGTTCCACTGGCCGCCGGGGCCCCGGCCGTTGCCGGGGTTCCACTGGCCTCCGGGGCCCCGGCCGTAGCCGGGGTTCCACTGGCCGCCGGGGCGCCACGGGCGGCCGTGGCCCGGGAAGGCCATCGGCGCTGCCACGGCGCCGGACATCGGCGCTGCGCTCGCGCCGGCCACCGGGGCCGCGATGACGAGCGCGCCGATGACGGCGGCGGCCGCGAGAACGCGGTTCGTGGTGAACATGAGTCGTAGACCTCCTTCTGCCGGGCGTACAGGGGGCGCCTGACGGTGGTTGTCGATGGAGCCCTTTTGAACTCCGGCACATGTTGTCCCTCCTGCGGTTAAATCGAAACTAAGCGTTTCGTTTCGTTTGTAGGCGCGCTGCCCCCGCGGCCCAGTCGGTGACCGCTGCCGACGGCGCGATCCCGTCGCGCAGACGCGCGTCGGGGACCGGCACGCCGGGCTCGACGGTCAGCGGCACGGTGCCGGCCCAGACGTCGAGCGCGTAGTCGTCCGCGTCATCGACCGGATCGCCGGTGCGGACCTTGGCCGACGCCTCGGTCAGCGACATCGCGAGCACGCGCGTGCCCTTGAGCTCCTGGCGCGTCGGCGGCCGGACCTCCTCCCAGCGGCCGGGGATCAGGCGGTCGGTGAACGCCTCGAGCGCGGCGGCGCGCTCCTGCGGCCCCTCGACGTAGCGCGCGTGGCCGAGCACGACGGCCGAGCGGTAGTTCATGGAGTGGTGGAACGCCGACCGCGCGAGCACGAGCCCGTCGACGAGCGTGACGGTCAGGCACGCCGGGATCCCGGCGCCGAGCATGGTCACCATGCGCGACGACGCGGCGCCGTGGAGGTAGACGTCGTCGCCGATGCGCGCGTGCAGCGTGGGGATCACGTACGGCTGGCCGTCGATGACGAAGCCGAGGTGCGCGACGAGCGCCTCGTCGAGGATCGCGTCGATCGTCGCGCGCTCGTAGTCGGCGCGGGCGGGCGCGCGGCGGACGCGGGCGCGCTGGGAGGGGGCGGTGGCCATGGCCGGCAAGCTAGGCGCGGCTTGGCCCTCCTTCCAGGTCCAAGTTCGTCTGCGATAGTGGGGCCAAGTGGACCTGCACCTGGATCTCGACGCCGCGCCCGGGCGCTCGCTGCGCGCCCGCGCCGAGCACGCCCTGCGCGAGGCGGTGCGCGGCGGCCGCCTCCCGCCCGGCACGCGCCTGCCCGCCACCCGGGCGCTGGCCCAGCAGCTCGGGGTCTCCCGCGGCGTGGTCGTCGAGGCCTACGCGCAGCTGGCCGCCGAGGGCTACCTCGACACCCGCCGCGGCGGCGGCACGCGCGTGGCGGAGCAGCCGGCCGCGCCGAACGCCACCCCCACCCCCACCGCCACCGCCACGGCCACTGCGACGCCCACGCCCAACCCCGGCGTGGTGGTGGCCGAGCGCTTCGCGCTCTCCCTTCCCCGGCACGACCTCCGCCCCGCGCTGCCGGCCGTCGACGGCTTTCCGCGTGCGGCGTGGCTGGCGGCGATCACGCGCGTCCTACGCACCGTCCCCGACCGCCGGCTCGGCTACGGCGACGACCGCGGCGAGCCGGAGCTCCGTGCCGCCCTCGCCGCCTCCCTGGCGCGCACCCGCGGCGTGCGCGCCGACCCCGACCAGGTGCTCGTCACCGGCGGCCTGCGCGCCAGCCTGCCGCTCATCTGGGCGCTGCTGCGCGCCCGCGGCGCCCGGCGCGTCGGCGTCGAGCAGCCCGGCTGGGCGCGGGTGCCCCCCAGCGTCCGCGCCGGCGGGCTCACTGCCGTCGGCGTGCCGGTCGACGACGACGGCCTCGACCCCGCGCGCCTCGAAGGCCTGGACCTCGACGCCGCGGTCGTCACGCCCGCCCACCAGTTCCCCACCGGCGCCGTGCTCGCGCCCGCCCGTCGCGCGGCCCTCACCGCCTGGGCGCGCGACCGCGGCGCGCTGATCGTCGAGGACGACTACGACGCGGAGTTCCGCTACGACCGCCAGCCGATCGGCTCGCTGCAGGGCCTCGCGCCCGACCTCGTGCTCTACGGCGGCTCGGCCTCCAAGACGCTCGCGCCCGCCCTGCGCCTCGGCTGGCTCGTCCTCCCGTCCAGGCTGACCGCCGACTGGCCGGCCGACGGGCCGTCGTCGCCGGCCGGAACCCCGCCCGTCCTGGATCAGCTGGCGCTCGCCGACCTCTTCGAGCGCGGCGAGGTCGACCGCCACCTGCGCCGTCAGCGCAACCGCTACCGCCGCCGGCGCGACGCGCTGCTGGGCGCCGTGGCCGACCGCCTGCCCGAGATCGAGATCCGGGGCGCCGCCGCGGGCCTGTTCGCCGTGCTGCTGCTGCCCGAGGGGCTCGACGAGGCCGCGATCGTCGCTGCCGCGCAGGCGCGCGGCGTCGCGCTCGAGGGCCTGGGAACCGGTCGGCGCCCGGGCCTGGTCGCGGGGTACGCCAACCTCCCCGAAGCCGGCGCCGCCGCGGCCGTCGCGGCATTGGCGACGGCGATCGAGGGCACCGTCGGGGTGCTGCCCCAACGGTTGACGTAGAAGGGCTTGCAAGGGCCCGACGTATAGAGTCCGTCGCCCCGAACTTCGAGACGAAGAGCCCGATACATGCCTGCACACGACGTCCTCATCCTCGGCGCCGGCCTCGCCGGCCAGCGGGCCGCACTGGCTGCCGCGGACGCCGGCGCGTCGGTCGCGATCATGAGCAAGGTCCACCCGGTCCGCTCGCACTCGGTCGCTGCCGCCGGCGGCATCAACGCCGCCATCAACCCCGCCGACGACTGGCGCTCGCACGCCTACGACACCGTCAAGGGCTCCGACTTCATCGGTGACCAGGACGCGATCGAGGTCATGTGCGCCGAAGCCCCCGACGAGGTCCTGCACCTCGAGCACATCGGCGTCACGTTCCACCGCAACGAGACCGGCGCGCTCGACCTCCGGGCCTTCGGCGGCGCCTCGATGAAGCGGACCGCCTACGTGGCCGACATCACCGGCCAGGCCATTCTCCACGTCCTCTACGAGCAGCTCATGAAGTACCACGAGCGCGTGGCTCGCTACGAGGAGTGGTTCACCACCTCGCTCCTGCAGGACGAGACCGGCGCGATCTCCGGCTGCGTGGCCCGCGACATCCGCACCGGCAAGCTCGAGATCTTCACGGCCAAGAACGTGATCATGGCCACCGGCGGCGCCGGCCAGTGCTTCAAGCCGACGACCAACGGCCTGATCTGCACGGGCGACGGCATCGCGCAGGCCTACCGCCTCGGCGCGCCGCTCATGGACATGGAGATGGTCCAGTACCACCCGACCTGCCTGGTCGAGAACGGCTTCCTCATCACGGAGGGCGCCCGCGGCGAGGGCGCGCACCTGCTCAACGCCAACGGCGAACGCTTCATGGAGAAGTACGCGCCCAACAAGATGGAGCTGGCGTCGCGCGACGTCGTCTCCCGCGCCGAGCAGACCGAGATCAACGAGGGCCGCGGCGTCGGCCCCGGCGGCGTCGGCATCTACCTCGACATCACCGTCGTGCCGAAGAAGCGCGTGCACGAGGCGCTGCGCGAGATCGTCAACATCGGCAAGGACTTCGCCGGCGTCGACATCACCCGCGAGCCGATCCTGATCCGCCCCGGCCAGCACTACATCATGGGCGGCGTCAAGACCGACATCGACGGCGCCACGCCGATCGAGGGCCTCTACGCCGCGGGCGAGGTCGCCTGCGTCTCGGTCCACGGCGGCAACCGCCTCGGGGCGAACTCGCTGCTGGACACGCTCATCTTCGGCCGCCGCGCGGGCGAGCACGCCGCGCACCGCGCCGCGGGCATGCCGATGCCGAAGGCCGCCTCGGTGGCCCGCCTCGACGACGAGCAGGCCATGTTCGACGCGATCATCGCCCGGCCCAAGACGGGTCGCCGGATCTCCGAGATCAAGGACGAGCTGGGCACCGAGATGAACCGCAACGTCGCGGTCTTCCGCGACCAGGCCGGCCTGGAGCACGCGCTCGAGGTCGTCCGGCGGCTCAAGGAGGAGGCCAAGAGCGCCTACGTCGACGACAAGGGCACGGTCTTCAACCAGGACGTGCTCGGGGCGATCGAACTGGGCTACATGCTCGACTGCGCCGAGTGCACGGTCGTGGGCGCGATCGAGCGCAAGGAGTCGCGTGGAGCCCAGTTCCGCACCGACTACCCTGGCCGCAACGACGACGAGTGGATGAAGCACATCACCTTGTCGCGCAGCGGGTCCGACGAGCCTGACGTCGGGTACTCCCCTGTGA
>NZ_DATHDY010000123.1:0-19231 GCF_035318805.1 Baekduia sp. | reverse complement strand
CCGGAGCTCCTGATCCCCTCCTTCCCAGGAGACCCGGACATAAATGCTTGAAGGCATGTACACGGCTGCCGCCGGCATGGCGGCACAGCAGACGCGTCTCGACGCCGTCTCCAACGATCTTGCGAACGTCGACACGACGGGCTACAAGCACACCCGCGTCGCGTTCCGCGATCTCGTGTACGACTCGGCCCAGGGCTACGGCGCCGCGAAGGGCGTCCAGATCGGCGCCGGCGCCGCGGCGACCGTCCTCGGCCGCAGCGTCGAGCAGGGCGGCATGCAGAGCACCAGCCGGTCGCTCGACGTCGCGATCAACGGCCCGGGCTACCTCCAGGTCAAGCTCGCCGACGGCCGCACCGCGCTGACGCGCGACGGGAACCTGCAGACCGACGCGCAGGGTCGCCTCAAGCTCCACACCGGCCAGCTCCTCGAGCCGCCCGTCAAGCTCCCGGCCGGCGCCAACCCCGACGAGGTCGGGATCGGCCCCGACGGCACGGTCACCCTCGGCACCACCAAGCTGGGGCAGCTCAAGCTGGTCGACGTGCCCGCCCCCGGCGGTCTGCAGGGCGGCCCCGACAACACCTTCGTCCCGACCAAGGGCAGCGGCGCCATCCGCGCGGCCGCGCCCACCACGGTGCTGCAGCAGGGCGTCCTCGAGGGCTCGAACGTCGACACCGCCCAGGCGATGACCGACATGATCGAGGCCCAGCGCGCCTTCCAGATGGCCAGCAAGGCCATCACCACCCAGGACCAGATCCTCTCGATCGCCAACCAGGTGAAGAAGTGAGCGCGCTGCCGCCCATCGACAACCGCGTGCTGCCGGCCGACGTCCGCCAGGGCTCCCAGGCCGACCAGGACCGCTACAAGACGGCGCTGTCGTTCGAGCGCCAGCTCGTCGAGCAGCTCTCGCAGCAGCTCGCCGACACGGCCACCACTCCCCCGGGCTCCGGCGAGGACGGCGAGGACGCGCCGTCCTCGGCGGCGTCCAGCAGCTACCAGCAGATGATGCCCGGCATCCTCGCCGACAGCGTCATGCAGGCCGGCGGCCTCGGCCTGGCGCGCACCATCGCCGACGGCCTGAAGGAGTCGGGCCAGTGACCCTCCTCGCACCCCCCGCCGCGCCGACCGCGTTCGGCACCGACGTCCTGCGCCACCTCGACGCGCAGATCGCCTCCGCCCGCCGCCTCCTGGACGCCGTCCTGCGCCAGGGCGCCGCGATCCGCAGCCGCGACGTCGACGGCGTCCTCGCCCGGCTGGGCGAGATGCAGGCCGAGATGGAGCGCCGCGCGGCGCTCGAGCGCGACCGCGTCCGGATCCTCACGCAGGCCGGCGGCGGCCTCGGCGTCGCTCCCCACACCGTCACGCTCGATGCGCTGGCCCAGCTGCTCAGCGCGCACGAGGCGCAGGCCGCCAAGGGCCGCAGCGCCGAGCTGCGCGGCCTCCTCGCCGAGGTCCAGCGCGAGCACGTCACCAACCGCGCCCTCATGCGCCAGGAGCTCGCGTTCCTGTCGCACCTGACCCGTCAGCTCGGCGTGGACGGCGAGGACGTCGGCTACCGGCCGCCCAGCGAGCCGGGCGCCACGATGCGCGCCACCCTCGACCCGGCCGCCCAGCCGGTGCGCATGCGCCGCGCCCTGGACCTGGAGGCCTAGGCCATGGGCATCGGATCCTTCGGCGGGCTGAACACCGCCCTCACCGGGGTGCGGGCCCAGCAGGCCGCCCTCGACGTCACGGCGCACAACATCGCCAACGTCGAGACGCCCGGCTACAGCCGCCAGGAGGCCGTCCTCGGCGCCCGCCCGGCGGCCACCATCCCCGCGGGCGCCAAGGCCGACGGCTCCGGCGCGCAGCTCGGCCAGGGCGTCGACGTCCTCACCTACCGCCGCCTGCGCGACGACTTCCTCGACCTCCAGTACCGCGCCCAGAACATGACGGGCGGGCAGGCCGACGCCACCGCGCAGCGCCTCGGCCTCGCCCAGGACGCGCTGAGCAGCGGCACCAACGCCGACCTCGGCAAGGTGCTCGACAAGTTCTGGAGCTCCTGGCAGACGCTGGCGTCCAACCCGCAGAGCTCGTCGGCCAAGGACGCCGTCGTCGGCGCCTCCACGGCGCTCGCCGAGCGCTTCAAGACCCTCGACGCGGACCTCAACGCGGTCGGCACGCAGGCCACCGCCGCGGTGACCGACCTGCTGAGCGAGCAGGGGCCGATCAAGCCGATCGCCGACGAGCTGGCCAAGCTCAACGTGCAGATCAACCAGCACCAGAGCGCCGGCCAGCAGCCCAACGACCTGCTGGACCGCCGCGACCTCCTGCTCGACCAGCTCTCGCGGTTCGGCCAGGTCTCGGTCGTTCCGGACCCGACGCTTAACGCCCAGGGCCAGCCCGCCTACCCGGGCATGGTCCAGGTGAGCTTCGGCGGCGCCGCCGCCCCGCTCGTCTCGCAGAACACGGTGACGATGCCCACGGTCGCCACGCTGTCGGCGACGCCCGGCGGTCAGATCGGCGGCCTGCAGGACGTCGCCAACAAGGTCGCCGGCTACCGCACCACACTGAGCGGCCTGGCCTCCTCGGTCATCACCGCGGTCAACACCGCCTCGGCCAATCCGGTCTTCACCGGCACCGACGCCACCAACATGACCGTGGTCGCGACGTCGGCGACCATCAGCGCCGGCGCCTCGGGCGGCGCGGCCGGCGACAACAGCGTCGCGCTGGCGATCGCCGGCCTGCGCAGCGGCGCCGTCGACCAGGGCTACGCCGGCCTGATCCGCACGATCGGCTCCGACGTCTCCAACGCCGAGAACGCCAGCGCCACGTCGGCCAGCGTCCTCGATTCGCTGACCTCGCGCCGACAGTCCGTGGCCGGCGTGTCGATGGATGAGGAGATGGCGAACATGATCCGCTTCCAGCGTGGCTACCAGGCCGCCGCCCGAGCACTCACCACGATGGACGAGATGCTCGACACGCTCATCAACTCCACGGGCCGGGTCGGGCTGTAGCCATGTCCTCCATGCGCCTGACCAACAACATGGTGAGCACGCGGGTCATGAGCGACCTGCAGAGCCGCTACAAGCAGATGTCGGCCACCCAGGAGCAGATCTCGACGGGCAAGCGCGTCAACCGCCCGTCCGACGATCCGACCGCGGCCGCGATGGAGCGCCAGCGCACCGGCGACCTCGAGGGCATCAAGCGCAGCCAGGACAGCGTCGCGGCGAGCCAGTCCTACCTCACCGCGGCTGAGTCGGGCCTGGCCGGCATCACCGACATCCTGGCCCGCGCCAACGAGCTGGCGGTCTCCGGCGCCAACGGCACGCTGAGCCAGGAGAACCGCAACTCGATCGCGGCCGAGATCGACCAGCTCACCAAGGCCGCCAAGGACGCGCTGAACATCAAGTTCGGCGACGCCTACGTCTTCTCGGGCACGAAGTCCGACGTCCCGCCCTACTCGTCGACCACCGGCGACGCCTACCAGGGCGACACCGGCGCGATCGTGCGCGAGGCGGGCCCCGGCGTGGCCCTGCAGCTCAACGGCCCGTTCGTGCCGCTCAACGGCACGCCGGCCGGCGCGACCGCGGCGATCACCGCCGACACCGTCCTCGGCAGCGGCGCCGCCGGCGCCGACGGCCGCGTCCTCGCGACGCTCGAGGCGCTGTCGGCGCACCTGCGCGGCGGCACCGCCGCCGACATGAACGCGCTGCAGAGCACCGACCTGACGGCGATCAAGGCCAATCAGACCGCGGTCAGCTCCGCCCGCGCCGTCATCGGCGCGACGACCAACCGGGCCGACGCCGCGGCGACCCGCCTGGCCGACCTCGAGGACGCGACGAACCAGACGCTCGACGACCTGACGGGCGTCGACCTCGCGAAGGCCCTCACCGACTTCACCGCACAGCAGACCGCGTACCAGGCCTCACTGAAGGTCGCTGCGCAGATCATCCAGCCGTCCCTCCTGGACTTCATCCGATGAGCGGCGGACTGGGCAACCCCACACATGGAGGCGACTCACACATGGCAGTGACCCTTCGGTCGAGCCGCTTCGGGGAGCTCCAGATCCCCGCCGAAGCGATCCTCGACTTCCCCAACGGACTCATCGGCCTCGGTGGCCGGCGGTTCGCCCTGCTCGCGCGAAGCGAGGAGAGCTCGTTCGTCTGGCTGCACTCGATGGACGACCCGGACCTCGCGGTCCCCGTCACGAACCCCTGGCGGTTCTTCGAGGAGTACGAGGTCGAGCTGGGCGACGACGAGGCCGAGCGCCTCGGCATCGCCGGGCCCGAGGACGCCTCCGTCTACGTGACCGTCCGGTCCGCAGCCGCCCTCGAGGACTTCTGCGCGAACCTTCGTGCGCCGATCCTCGTCGTCGGCAACCAGGGACACCAGGTCATCAATCAGATCGCGGACGCCCCCGTCCGTGCCCCCCTCTTCGCCGGGCTCCAGGAGGAGCCGTCGACGAAGGCCGCGTAGCCCCCAGGGTACGCTGGCCCCTCTGACCGTTCTCCAAGGAGGAGTTCCCTCATGCTCATCATCACCCGCCGCCCCGGCGAGAAGATCATGGTCGGCGACGACGTCGTGGTCGAAGTGATCGAGGTCAGCGGTTCCAGCGTGCGCATCGGCATCGCCGCCCCCAAGTCGATCCCCGTGTATCGGGAGGAGATCTGGGCCGCGGTGCAGGCGGAGAACCGCGCAGCCGCCGCGTCGGAGGTCGACCAGCTCCCGGACGACCTCCCGGCCACCAGCAAAAAGCCCTAGCGGCCTCCACCGCTAGCTCCCTCTCGCACCACTTCCCTCCACAGGAAAGGACAAAGGATGTCCCTTCGCATCACCCAGAACATCGAGGCGCTGAACGCGACCCGAAACCTGCAGGGCACGAGCGCCAAGATCACGAAGTCGATGGAGAAGCTCTCCTCCGGCTACCGCATCAACCGCGCAGCCGACGACGCCGCCGGCCTCGGCATCTCCGAGTCGATGCGGTCGCAGATCCGGGGCATCGCCCAGGGTCAGCGCAACATCCAGGACGGCGTTTCGATGGTGCAGACCGCCGAGGGCAACCTCGACGAGGTCCACTCCATGCTGCAGCGCGTCCGCGAGCTGGCGGTCCAGTACAAGAACGGCTCGCTCGACACCGCCGCCCGCAACTCGATCCAGAACGAGGTCGACCAGCTGGCCTCCGAGATCAGCCGGATCGGCGCGCAGGCCCAGTTCAACGGCCTGCCCCTGCTGACCGGCAACACGACGGTCTCGTTCCAGGTCGGCGCCAACGACGGCGAGCAGATCAGCATCACGATGCTCGACCTGGCCAACTCGGTCGGCACGTCGTACTCCACGCTGACGGCCACGGGTGCGTCGGACATCTCCGAGATCGACGCCGCCATCAACGCCGTCTCGGTCGCCCGCGGCGAGATGGGCGCGGTGCAGAACCGCCTCGAGCACACGCTGTCGCTGCAGGCCTCCTACCAGGAGAACCTGACCGCCGCCGAGTCGCGCATCCGCGACGTCGACATGGCGGAGGAGATGGTGAACCTGACCAAGACCCAGGTCCTGCAGCAGGCCGGCACGGCCATGCTCGCGCAGGCCAACCAGCAGCCCCAGACCGTCCTGCGGCTCCTGCAGTAACCCCGACGACGTCCTCCTGTCCGGCGCGGGCCGTCCCTTCGGGGGCGGCCCGTCGTCGTTTCACGCCGGGTGCCAGATCTCGCCGCCGGGGACGCGCTCGGCGCGTAGGCGGAAGTCCGTGGCGAGGCTCCAGAGCTGCTGGACCACGCGCGGCCAGGGCAGCCCCGTGGCGGCGACGACCTCGGCGGTGGCCATCGTGCCGAAGCGGCGCACGGCCTCCTGCACCGACGGCAGCGGCCGCGGCTCCGCGCCCGCGGCGACCACCGCGTCGCGCAGCGCCTCGGGCGCCACGCGGCCGGCCACCCAGCGCGCGGGCCCGTCGACGCCCGCCGGGCCGACGGCGAACGCCGGCAGGACGACGCGCGCCGGCTGCGCCCCGGGTGCGATCTGCTCGGCGGGCACCGCCCGCGCGCGCTCGAGGTCGGCGCCGAAGGCCTCGGCGATCGCGCTGGAGCGCAGGTCGATGGCGAAGCGCGCGTGATCGAGGCCCGGGACCGGGCGCGCGGCGTCCAGGAGCGCGTCGGGCGAGTCGAGCGGGGCGCGGCGCAGCCAGAAGCCCTCGAGCAGGACCCGCAGGTACGCAGCGTCGAGTCCCTGCTCGGCTGCGGCTTTGACGGCCAGGCAAGCCGGGTAGGTGGAACGAGGTGCCCGCCCTTCCCGCCCACCCCACCCGCGCGGATCGATCGGCATCCCGGACACCGCGGCGGCGTCGAGCGCCTCGAGCAGCACGTGCCCCGGATCGGTGATCTCCTGGGCCATTCCGCCCAGCACGTAGGTGATCGCCACCTGGTCGGCGAACTCACTCTGCAGGCGCCGCAGCGCAGGCTCGGCGGCCCACGACCAGGGGCAACCCGGGTCGGTGTAGTAGATGACCTTCGCCACTTCCGCCATCGCCGCAGCACAATAGAGACGTGAGCTCGCAGCTCGGCACGCTCCTGAACGGTCGCTATCGCCTCGATGCCCAGATCGGCACCGGGGGGATGTCGACCGTCTACCGCGCCTTCGACACGGTCCTCGAGCGCCAGGTCGCGATCAAGCTCATGCACCGCGAGATCGCCTCGGACTCCGACCAGCTCGAGCGGTTCCGGCGCGAGGCGCGCGCCGTCGCGCAGCTGAACCACCCGCACATCGTCACGGTCATCGACGCCGGCGAGGGGGCACCGCCGGATGATCAGATCGGTTCCGCTCATCCTGCGGTCAGCACGCCGTACATCGTCTTCGAGTACGTCGAGGGCGAGACGCTGAAGGACCGCATCCGCCGCCACGGCCGGCTGCCGGTCCAGGAGGCGATCGCCTACGCGATCGAGATCGCCCGCGCGCTCGGCGTGGCGCACGACCACGGCATCGTCCACCGCGACGTCAAGCCGCAGAACGTCCTCGTCGACGACGAGGGCTCGGCCAAGGTCACCGACTTCGGCATCGCCCGCACGCTCGACCAGGAGGGCCTCACCGCGGACGGCCGCGTCCTGGGCACGACCGACTACGTCTCCCCCGAGCAGGCGCTCGGACATCCGGTCACGGGCCAGAGCGACCTCTACTCGCTGGGCATCGTGCTCTTCGAGATGCTGACCGGCGACGTCCCGTTCAAGGGCGACAACCAGGTCGCCGTGGCGATGAAGCACGTCCGCGAGCCGCTGCCCGACGTGCAGATCCGCCGCCCGGAGGTCTCCAGCGCGCTGGCGGCGGTGCTCGACCGCGCGACGGCCAAGGACCTCGAGCACCGCTACGCCGACGACCGCGAGCTCATCGCCGACCTCGAGGACGTCCTCGCGATCGAGACGCAGCGCAGCGGCCAGGCCACCGGCGAGGCCACCGCCGTCCTGCGGACGCTCCCGCCGAGCGCGCGGCGCAGGCTGCCGTCGCGCGTCACGCATCCGCTGCGCTGGATCGTCGTGCTCGTCGCGATCGTCGCGGCCGCCGTGCCCGCCGTGGTGCTGCTCGCCGGCCGCACGGAGCGCGGCACGCGCCAGCGCCCGGTGCAGAAGGCGCCCGCCGGGCTCTCGCCGGTCTCGCTCGGCCAGTCACGCGCCCATGACTTCGACCCGCTCGGCGACGAGGCCGAGCACCACCGCGACGTCGGGCGCGTGCTCGACGACGACCCCGGCACCTCCTGGTCGACGGAGACCTACCCCGACGGCCTGACCAAGGCCGGCGTCGGCATCTACGTCGACGCCAAGCCCGGCGTCGTCGGCCGGCGGCTGGACATCCGGACGCCGACCACCGGCTGGCAGGGCAAGGTCTACGTCGCCAACGGCAGCACGGCGCCCGCGACGCTCTCGGGCTGGAAGGACCTCGGCACGACGATCGACGCGACGTCCAAGAAGCTGAGCCTCCAGCTCGACACCGCCGGCCAGCGGTTCCGCTACTACCTGGTGTGGATCACGAAGCTGCCGCCCAAGGGCCAGGCCTCCATCTCGGAGATCGTGCTCTACAAGTGAGCGCGCGCGCCGTCCGGCTCACCCACCCGGAGCGGCTGCTGTGGCCCGGCGACGGGCTGACCAAGGGCGACCTGTACAACTACTTCGGCGCGGTCGCCGGCGCGATGCTCCCCCACGTCCGCGACCGCCCGATCTCGATGCAGCGGTTCCGCGGCTCGGTGCAGGAGGGCGGCTTCTTCCAGAAGGAGATCCCGCGCGGCGCGCCCGACTGGCTGGACCGCGTGGCAGTCGGCAAGCACGGCGGCTCGGTCTGCCACCTGCTGGCCAACTCCCGCGAGGCGCTGCAGTGGCTGGGCCAGCAGGGCTGCGTGACGCCCCACGTGTTCCCGCGGCGCGCCGACCGGCTCGACCGCCCCGACCGGCTGGTCATCGACCTGGACCCGACGCTCGAGGACTTCGGCGCCGTGCGCCGCGCGGCCCTGGCCTGCGGGGACGCGCTGCGCGACCGCGGCCTGGAGCCGTTCGCGATGGTGACGGGGTCGCGCGGCGTGCACGTCGTCGCCCCGCTCAAGCGCACCCGCGACGTCGAGGACGTCCTCGCGTGGTCGCGCGGGCTCGCCGAGGAGCTGGCCGCCGCGCATCCTGACGCGCTGACCACCGCGTTTCGCAAGGAGAAGCGCGACGACCGGATCTACGTCGACGTCGCGCGCAACGGCCCGGCCCAGACCGTCGTGGCGCCCTACGCGCCGCGCGCCCGGGCCCACGCGCCGGTGGCGACGCCGCTGCGCTGGGAGGAGTTGCACGACGACGCGCTGCGCCCCGACGGCTGGACGATGCGGACCGTGCTGGACCGGTTGGACGAGCTCGGCGGCGACCCGTGGAGCGACATCGCCGCGGCGGCGCGCCCCCTGCCCCGCTGAGGCCGCGGCGCGGTCAGTGCCTGAGGGCGTGCTCGCGCGCGAAGCGCGCGACCGCCACGCGGCACAGCTGGTCCATCAGCTCGGGGTACGGCAGGCCCGAGCGCTCCCACAGCACGCCGTAGACCGACGTCGTGGTCTGGCCCGGCATGGTGTTGAGCTCGTTGAGCAGCACGGTCTCGCCCTCGACGAAGAAGTCCGCGCGCGCCAGGCCGGTGCAGCCCGCCGCGGCGAACGCCCGCGCGGCCACCTCGCGCAGCCGCGCCTGCGCGGTGTCGGAGATGCGCGCCGGGACCTCCAGGCGCATGCCGCCCTCGGTGTACTTGGCCTCGTAGTCGTACCAGCCGTCGCGCAGCAGGACGATCTCGCCGGGCGTGCTCACGCGCGCGTCGTGCGTGTCGCCCAGGACCGAGCACTCGACCTCGAGGCCCGGCGCCGAGGCCTCGACGATGACCCGCTCGTCGTGCGCGAACGCCTCGTCCAGGGCCGCGTCGAGATCCTCCGCGCGGTCCACGCGCGCGATGCCGACCGACGAGCCGAGCCGCGCCGGCTTGACCCAGACGGGGAAGCCCAGGCCGCTGAGGTCGGGCCGCTCGCGATCGGCCTCGACGAGCGCATAGCCGACCTGCGGCAGGCCGGCCTGCGCCATCAGGTCCTTGAACACCACCTTGTCCATGCACACCGCGCTGGCCATGACGCCCGAGCCGACGTAGGGCACGTCGAGCAGCTCGAGGAGCCCCTGGACCGTGCCGTCCTCGCCGTAGGGCCCGTGCAGGACCGGGAAGACGACGTCGGCGTCCAGCAGCCCGCGCCCGGGGCGCAGGGCCAGCTCCTCGCCGTCGTGCCACCACGTGCCGTCGCGCGCGAGGTCGACCGCGACGACGTCGTGCCCGGCCTCCTCGAGGCCGCGGCGCACCGACGCCGCGCTGTCGAGCGAGACGTCGTGCTCCGAGGAGCGCCCGCCGGCGAGGACCGCGACCCTCACGGCGTGGTCACCGTGGTGTCGGGCGTGGTCGTCGTCGTGGTCGGGGTCCCGGTCGCGCCGGGCGCGAGCGCCGGGTCGTACTGGCCTACGGTGATCGTCACGGTCGTGCCCTTCTTCGCCTTCGACCCCGTCGGGTCCTGGCTGATGACGTGCAGGTCCTGTGCCCGGTCGCCCGTCGGCTGCGTGGTCTGGGTCACCTGGAAGCCCGCCTTCTCGAGGGCGTGCGTGGCCTCGAGCCGGCCCTGCCCGGTGACGTCCGGCACGGCGACGTCCACCGGCGCCTTGGCCACGACCAGCGTCACCTTGCCGCCCTTGGCGATCTTCGCGTCGGGCTTGGGGTTCTGGTCCAGCACCGTGCCGGGATCCTTGTCGGCGCTCTCCTGCTGGGTGGTGGCGACGGTGAAGCCCAGCGACTCGAGCGTCGACCGCGCCTCGTCCTCGGTGAGGCCGGTGACCTTGGGCACCGCGACGCGCTCCTTGCCCGAGGACACCACCAGCGTCACGTTCTGGCCCTTCTCGAGCTCCTGGCCGGCCGCGGGCCGCGTCGCGACGACGCGGTTCTCCTTGACGGTGTCGCTGGCCGCCTTCTCCTCGGAGACGGCGAAGCCGAGGTCCGACAGCTTCTTGCGCGCCTGGCTGCGCGGCTCCCCGGTCAGGTCGGGGATGCGCGCCGTGCCCGGGCCGGCGGAGACCACGAGTGTCACGACGTCGCCCTTCGGGACGCGCGAGCCGCCGCCCGGGTCCTGCCCGATGACGGTGCCCTTGGCGATCGTGGGGTGCTCCTTGAGCGTCACGTCGGTCGACAGGCCCTTGCGCTTGAGGATCAGCTCGGCCTCGGCCTGAGGGTTGCCCACCACGTTGGGCACGTCGACCTTGTCCTTGCCCAGCAGCAGCAGGCCGGCGCCGAGCGCGCCGATCACGAGCAGGCCGATCAGCGCCGCGATCCACCAGCGCGTGCCGCCGGTGTCGGCTCGCTCGGGCGGCGGCGCGGGCGGCGCGTACTGGTCGATCTGCGCCACGTCGCCGTAGGCGCCGGGCGGCGGGATCGGGACCATCAGCCCCGTCGGCTGCCCGACGATCTGCGTGCGGTCGGTTCCGAGCGCCAGCGGCGGCGCGATCCCGGCGCCCGCGTGCTCGAGCGCCGTCATGAACTCGTCGGCGTCGGCGAAGCGACGCGCCGGGTCCTTCTCCAGCGCGCGGAGCACGACCGCCTCGAGCGCCGGCGGCACGTCGGGGTTGTGGACCGACGGCGGCACGGGCGCCTCGCCGACCTGCTTGAGCGCGATCGTCACCGCGCTCTCGCCCTCGAACGGCACGCGGCCGGTGAGCATCTCGTACAGGATGATCCCGACCGAGTAGAGGTCTGACGCCGCGCTGACGGCGAAGCCCTGCGCCTGCTCGGGCGAGAGGTACTGGGCCGTGCCCATGATCGAGCCGGTCTGCGTCATGTCCGACGCGCCCGCCTTGGCGATCCCGAAGTCGGTGACCTTCGCGTGGTGGGTGGGCCCCGAATCATCGACGATGACGTTGTGGGGCTTGAGGTCGCGATGGATGATCCCGCGCTTGTGCGCGAAGCGCGCGGCGCGGAGGATCTGGATCGTCAGGTCGATCGCGCGCGGCGCGGCCAGCGGCGCCTCCTCCTGGACCAGCTTCTTCAGCGTGCGGCCCTCGAGGTACTCCATGGCGATGTAGTACGTGCCGTCCCACGCGCCGCGGTCGTAGACCGCCACGACGTGTGGGTGCTGCAGGCCGGCGGCCGACGACGCCTCGCGGCGGAAGCGCTCGACGAACTCCTCGTCGGCGGCGAAGCGCCGGTGCAGCAGCTTGATCGCGACCTTGCGCCCGAGCTGGAGGTCCTCGGCGCAGACGACGTCGGCCATCCCGCCGGAGCCGACGCGATGCAGCACGCGGTAGCGACCGTCGATGATCGTGGAGGTTCCTGGGAGGTCGGTCATCCGTGCGTTTCCCGTGTCGAGCGAGAGGAGGTCTCGACGATCACTTCAGCAGGCTCTCCATGATGTCGCGCGCGATCGGCGCGGCGAAGTCCCCGCCGAACCCGGTGACGGCCTTCACCGTCACCGCGACCGCGATGCGAGGGTTGTCGGCCGGCGCGAAGCCGATGAACCAGACATCGTTGATCTTGGCGCCGAACTCCGTCTCGGCCGTGCCCGTCTTGCCCGCGACCTGGATGCCGGGGATGGCGGCCTTCGTGCCGGTGCCGTTCTGCACGACGGCCACCATCATGTCGGTCACGGCGGCGGCCGTGGACTCCTTCATGACCGTCGACTGCCGCGCGGGCTTGATCGTGTCGACGGTCCGGCCGTCGCGGTCGACGATCCGGTCGGCGATGTGCGGCTTCATCAGCGTGCCCTTGTTGGCCACCGCCGCGGCGACCTGCGCCATCTGCAGCGGCGTCGCCTGCAGGCCGCCCTGGCCGATCGCCATGCGGCCGACGTCCACGTACTTCGACGTCGGCGAGACCGCACGGCCGGGCGGCGAGGGCGCCACCGTGCTGGCCGACATGGAGTCCTTGGGGTAGTCCAGCTGCGGCTTGTGGTCGAAGCCGAAGCGCTCCATGTACTCCTTCATCGTCGGCTTGCCGAGCTTCTCCCCCACCTGGGCGAAGACGGTGTTGACCGACTTGGCCAGCGCGGTCCTGAGGTCGATCTGGCCGAAGGACTGGTTGAAGTCGTTGGCCAGCGGCACGCCGGAGACCTTGATGTCGTTCTTGCCGTCGATCGTCGAGCCCGGAGAATACGTCCCGGTGTCGATCGCCGCGGTGGCGGTCACGACCTTGAACGTCGAGCCCGGCGCGGCGCCGAACTGGACCGCGCGGTTGACCAGCGGCTTCCGCGTCTCGTCCGTGTTGGCGGCCGCGAGCACGCCCTTGTCGTCGATCGTGTTGGGGTCGTAGGTCGGCGTCGAGGCCATCACCTTGACCGCGCCGGTGCGCGGGTCGAGCGCGACGGCGGCGCCGCTCTGGCCGACCTTGGCGATCTCGTCGAGCGCCAGCCGCTGGGCCTTGGGGTCGAGCGTCGTGTTGACGTCGTCGCCCTCCTTCTTCTTGCCCACCAGCTGGTCGAACGTGGTCGTGATCGCGTCCTTGACGCCGGTCAGCTCGTCGTTGCGATAGCGCTCCACCTCGGTCTGGCCGAGGTTGGTGTAGGAGTAGCCGATCGGGTGGCCGAACAGCGACCCCGTCGGGTAGGTGCGGTGGTAGACGCCCTCGGCGTCGCGCGTCGACCGGGCGATGACCGTCCCGTCGGCGGCGCGGATCGTGCCACGGCGGACCTTCAGCGAGCGCAGGAGGGTGCGCGCGTTGGCCGTGTCGTGGTCGAGGCTGTCGGCGCGCAGCACCGTCCACCACGAGGTGGAGACCAGCAGCGCGCCGAACATCAGCAGCGCGACCAGGAACAGGCGGCTGATCGGCTTGTTCACGAGCGACGCCCCTCGGACGGCACGAGGCCGGGGGAACGAGCCTCCGGGCGAGTCCCCCGCCCGGTATGCGACCGCTCTGCGCGAGTCATGCCGCGACGCCCCTCGGACGGCACGAGGCCGTGGGAACGAGCCTCCAGGCGAGTCCCCCGCCCGGTATGCGAGCGCTCTGCGCGAGTCATGCCGCAGTGGCGGCGTCACGGCGCGCGCGGTCGGAGACGAGCAGCAGCAGGGCCAGCAGCACGAAGTTCGCCAGGACCGACGAGCCGCCGTAGCTGACGAACGGCAGCGTGACGCCGGTCAGCGGGATGAGCTTGGTGACGCCGCCGACGATGACGAAGACCTGCAGCGCGAAGACCGACGTCAGGCCGGTCGCCAGCAGCTTGGAGAACGAGTCGCGGGCCAGCATCGCGATCTTGAACCCGCGCTGGACCAGGAGCAGGTACACGCACAGCAGGCCCGCGGCGCCGGCGAGGCCGAGCTCGTTGGTGATGACCGCGTAGATGAAGTCCGTGTGCGGCGCGGGCAGCAGCGAGCAGTCGACGGTCGACGTCGTGGTGGTGGCGCACTGGCCGCCGATGCGCAGCACCGCCTGGCCGAACCCCTGGCCGAGCACGCCGCCGTCGGCCTGCGCCCAGAGGCCCTGGGCCAGCTGGTAGCTGCCGCCCGACGCCTTGTTGAGCAGGACCGGGTCGAACGGGTCCTGCCAGGCGTCGATGCGGTCGGAGATGTGGCCGATGTGCCCAGCGACGAGATAGCCGCCCAGCGCGAAGAGCGCGACGCCGACGACCACGAACGACAGCCGGTCGGTCGCGACGTAGACCATCGCCAGGAACGCGCCGAAGAACATCACGGACGAGCCGATGTCGCGGATGAAGAACAGCAGCAGCATCGACGTGCCCCAGATGACGAGCATCGGGCCGAAGTGCTTCACCGGTGGGATCGTGATGCCGGCGACGCGCCGCCCCGCGGTGACCAGCAGCTGGCGCGTGTCGCGCAGGTAGCTGGCCAGGAAGATGACCATGGCGATCTTGGCGAACTCGGCCGGCTGCACCGACAGCGAGCCGACCTGGATCGACAGGTACGCCCCGTTGACCGGCGAGAACGCGCGCGGCAGGATCAGCAGCAGGATGCCGCCGATCGCGATCAGGTAGCGGTAGTTCTCCAGCTTGCGGTAGTCGCGCAGCAGCACGATCGTCGCGGTGAAGAGGCCCAGGCCGATCACGAACCACTGCGCCTGCAGCCGCGCGAGGCCGTCGTCGATCCGGTAGATCTCGACGAGGCCGAAGCTCGCCAGCAACGCGGCGAGCGGGAAGAGGTACGGGTCGGCGTTGGGCAGCGTGACGCGCAGCACGAGGTGCGCGGCGAAGCACAGGCCGAGGAAGATCGCCCCGTAGGTCAGCGACGCGTTGGAGATCTGGTTGGTGCCGCTGAGGCCGCCGAGCAGGTCGTCGCGCGACAGGAACACGGCGGCGAACCCCGCCGTGATCAGCAGCGCGGCCGGCAACAGCGCGAAGAGCTCGCGGTTCCTGGCGCTCACGGTTGCCCGGCGAGGTCGCCGCGCTCGAGCTGGCGGACGAGGTCGACGGCATCGTCGTGGGAGCGCAGCTTGTGGTCGGTCACGACCTGGCGCAGGCGCGGCGTCAGCGTCTGGGCGGGCACCCCGCTGGCGAACTCCGACTGGTACAGGCTCAGGCCCGGCAGGTCGTAGGGCAGGCCTTGGTAGAGCGTGACGAACCCGGCGTCGTCGGTTCCCACGAAGTAAACGCTGCGGCTGGCGATCCACGCGCCGCTGGCCACCAGGATCAGCAGCACGGCGAGCACGGCGAAGGCCTTCAGCGGCCCGGCCCAGCGCCGGCGGCGCCTGGGCGCGGCGGCCATCGCGCCCGGACGCCGGGGCGCGCGCGGGGCGCGCGGGCTGATCGTGGCCGTGCCGGCGCCGCCCCCGGCGGGCGCCACGGGATCGGGCACGGCGCCGCTGGTCGTTGAGGCGGCCGCGCGGATCTCGGCGGCCGTGGGCGCCGCGGCGCCGGCGATCGTGTCCTGGCCGACGAGGCCGCCCACGCCGGGCGTGACCTCCTCGACCCGGAAGAGGATCACGGTGATGTTGTCGCGCCCGCCGGCCTCGTTGGCGGCGTCGATCAGCCGGTGCGCGGCCTCGCTGAGGTTCGGCGCGTCGCGGACGATCTCGGCGACGCGCGCGTCGGAGACCATCCCGGTCAGGCCGTCGGAGCACAGCAGGAACACGTCGCCGTCGCGGACCGGCCACGTGCGATGGTCGACGACGACCTCGTCCTCGATCCCCAGCGCGCGGGTGATGATCGAGCGCTGCGGGTGGTCCTCGGCCTCCTCGGCGCTGATCTGGCCGCGGCGCACGAGCTCGCCGACCAGCGAGTGGTCGTCGGTGAGCTGCTGCAGCTCGCCGTCGCGCAGCACGTACAGGCGGCTGTCACCCACGTGCGCGATGGCGAGGTCGTCCTCGCCCACGTAGGCGGCGGTGAGGGTCGTCCCCATGCCGGCGTGCGCCTCGTCGGACTGCGCGAGCGCGTGGATGCGGGTGTTGGCCTGGCCGACCAGCTCTGCGAGGCGCTGCTCGTGGGAGCCCGGGCCGTCGGGCAGCCCGGCGGTGAAGACCTCGACGGCGGTCTGAGAAGCGACCTCGCCGGCCTGCGCGCCGCCCATGCCGTCGGCGAGGACGAACAGCGGGTTGCTCACCCAGTAGCTGTCCTCGTTGGCGGGGCGCTGGCGACCGGTGTCGGTGCGGGCGGAGTGATCGGCGACGCGGAGCACGGCTAGCGGTCCAGGTAGGTGAACTCGCTGTCGCCGATCCGCACCCGATCACCGGGGTGCAGGGGCTGCGGGCCGCTGAGCAGCTCCTCGTTGAGGTACGTGCCGTTCGTGGACCCGAGGTCCTCGATGACGATCACCGCGCCCTGGCGCACGAGCCGCGCGTGGCGCGAGGAGGCGAACGGGTCCTCGAGCCGGATCTCGGCCTGGTCGCCGCGGCCCATCACCGCGCCCTCGCCGACCTCGTACTCCATGCCCGGCACATGTCCCGGCGCCCGCTCGACGACCAGGCGCGGATCCGCCTCGGCGTCCGATGAGCGACCCTGCGTGCTCGCGGAGTGGATGCCCGTGGCGTCGGCGGGCGGCGGCGCGTACGGCGCGGCCGTCGACACCGACGTGCTGCGCAGGTCCTTCAGCGCGTTGCGCGAGATCCACAGCAGGAAGAGGTACAGGACGGCGAGGAAGCCGAACTTGAGCGCGACGGAGACCGGATCGACCATGGGCTACTCGACCTCGAAGCCGATGTCGACGGTGCCGAGCTCGACGCGGTCGCCGCTCTCCAGCGGATGCGGGCCGTCGACGTGGCGGCCGTTGACGCGCACGCCGTTGGTGGACCCGAGGTCCTGGATGAGCCAGCTCTGGCCGCTGGGGGAGATCTCGGCGTGGCGTCGGGACACGTTTGAGTCGTCGATGACGATGTCGCACTCGCGGCTGCGCCCGATGAGCGCCCCGTTGGGCGGCACGACCAGGCGCTTGCCGCCGACCACCACGATGGCACGCCGCCGGGCGACGGCGGCGCCCGACCCCACCTCGTTGAGCGCCGACTGGTGCCGGTCGCTGGTCGAGTAGACCATCGTGTGGCCCATGTCGGCGGGGCGGGCCTCGTGCTCGTCGCGCGCTCCGGCCCCGCCCGCGCCGTCGGCCGGCCGCACGAGGCGCGCCTGGATGCCGAACTCGCCGAGCGCGAGGCGCTCGTCGGTGCGGAACTCGATCTGCGGGCGGCTGACGAGCGCCAGGCGCTCGCGGCGCGCGTGCTCCAGGAGGTAGGCGCCCAGCTCGTCGATGACCGACTGCTCGACGCCCTCGTAGCGCTCGCGGTCCTGCGGGGAGAGCCACACGACGTACTCGTTGGGGACGTAGGTCCGCGACACCGAGACGGTGCGGTGCTCGTCCATCTCCTTGGCGAGCTTGCGCGCGAGCTCGACCGGCCGGACCTCGGACCGGAACACGCGACCGAACGTCCCCTCGACGAGGCCGGCGATCTTCTCTTCGAGGCTTCGGAGGACGCTCATGCCGTGGAGGGACCACTTCCCCGCAGGGGAATCCGCCCACACGTCATGCGGGGCGGCGGATCCATGCTACGCAAGCTCAACGGGATTCGCGGACGGTGGGTGACGCGCGTACGGCGATCGCGAGCAGCGCGGAGGCGATCGCGCCGAGCACGAGGCCCCGCGGCGTCGCGCCCAGGGCGCCCTGGGTGGCGGCCGCGAGGCCGGCGGCCCAGGCCGTCGCGCCGACCAGGTCGACCGCGATCAGGCGGCCGCGGACCAGCAGCGGCAGGAGCACGGCGGCGATCGCCCAGACGGCGGCCATTGCGATCGCCGGGGAGGTCGCAACGGCGGTGACGGCGTCCCAGCCGCCGGCGCCGTCCGGTGCTCCGAGCACGAGCCGGCGATGCAGCAGCGCCTCGGCGAGCAGGAGCCACCAGGCGCCCAGCGCGCCGAGCGCGGCGCGGTGCAGCGGGCGGGCGATGCGGCCGGTCAGCGCCGGGAAGGCGCCCGCGGCGGTGGCGAGGCCCAGCAGCGGGGCGACGGCGGGCAGCGACCAGGCCGGCGAGGGCGCGCGGCGCAGCAGCAGCGGCACGGGCAGCGCGGCGGCGGCGAGCAGCCACGCGCGCTCGGCTGGCGCGCCGCCGGCGCCGCCGACCCACACGATCGTGGCGGCCGCCAGGGCCAGCCAGGCGAGGCGCGGCAGCGCCAGGACGGCGAGGGCCGTGGCCAGCGCCCCGCTGAGCGGCGCCACGGGCGGCGCGGGCGCGGCCCAGCGCAGCGCGGCGCCCGCGAGCCCGGCGGCCAGCAGCGCGGCGGCGGCGCGCTCGGCCAGGCCGGTGCGGGAATCGGCCCCCGCCCACCCCGCGACGGGCGCCAGCGGCTCCAGCGGCCCACCGGCGATCGTGCCCGGCTCGTCGTCGACCCGCTGCAGGGCCGCGGCCAGCGCGGCCCGCAGCTCGGCGATCGTCCCGCGCTCCTCGGGCCGCGGCCAGACCCCGGCGTCGAGCGCCTCGCAGAGCTCCAGCGGCAGGTCTCGCCGCAGGCGGCCCAGCGGCGGCAGGCGCTGCCCCACCCGGCGCGCGGTCGCCCCGGCCCCGCGTGCCCGGACGGGGTTGACGCCCGACAGTCCCTCGTAGAGGCAGAGCGCGAGCGCGTAGAGGTCGGCTTCCACGCCGACGTCGGCGCCCTCGGCCTGCTCGGGCGCCATGTAGGCAAGCGTCCCGACGACGTCGCCGGTCCGCGTCAGCGCGTCGTCGCCGGCGATCCGCGCGACGCCGAAGTAGGTCAGCTTGGCCGGCGCGCCACCGTCGCCCACCGCGTCGGGCACGAGGATGTTCAGCGGCTTGACGTCGCGGTCCGACAGCGCGCCCTCCTCCAGCAGCCGCGCGAACGTCGCGCCCTGGACGAGCTCGGAGACGAGGTAGACGTTCTCCTCGTCGGAGCCGGCCTCGTGGAGCGCCACGATCGCCGGGTGCTGCAGCCGCGCGGCGGCCACCCCTTCGCGCTGCGCCCGCTTGGCCGTCGCCGCGTCGGGCGCCGGGATGCGCTTGACGGCGACGGTCCGGTCGAGCTTCAGGTCGTGGGCGAGCCAGACCACGCCGAAGCCGCCGCCGCCCAGCCGGCGCACGAGGCGATAGCGGTCCATCACGACCTCCGAGCCGCCGCCCGTGGCCGTCGTCGTCGGGTGCTCGACGGTCTCCACCGGCTCCGGAGTTCCGCGCGGGGGGAAGGGGACCTGCGCGCGACGGCGAACTTGCACGGGGCGCGTCCCGCCCGACCCGCCGGTCATACTGGCCAATTCGCCCCGCCAGGAGCGCGGACGTACGTGTCTTTCTTCGACGACGAGCCCGACGA
>NZ_DATHDY010000122.1:0-23101 GCF_035318805.1 Baekduia sp. | reverse complement strand
GATCGCCTACGACCGCATCGTGCGTCGCTACTACGGCTTCGTCCGCCTGAAGGCGTCGTCGTACTTCCTGGCCGGCGGGGACGCCGACGACCTCATCCAGGAGGGCCTCGTCGGCCTCTACAAGGCCGTCCGCGACTACCGAACCGACCGCGAGTCGAGCTTCCGCAACTTCGCCGAGCTCTGCATCACGCGCCAGATCATCACCGCGGTCAAGACCGCGACGCGCAACAAGCACACGCCGCTGAACCAGTACGTCTCGTTCTCGGCCTCGCCCGCCAGCGCGCAGGACGGCGAGCCGACGCTCGACGAGGTCATCCCGGGCTCGCCGATCCACGACCCGGTCAACCAGGTCATCAGCTCCGAGGAGCTGCGCTCGCTCGTGTCCTGCCTGTCGACCGCGCTGTCGGAGCTCGAGTCGCGCGTCCTGTCGCTCTACCTCGACGGCTACAGCTACGAGCAGGTCGGCGAGCGCCTCGGCTGCGACACCAAGACGGTCGACAACGCGCTGCAGCGCGTAAAGCGCAAGGTCGGCACCCATTTGACCTCCCGCAACGTCCTCGCCTAGCCGGCCTGCTGTAATCGACCCCGTGATCCTCGCGAGCTTCTCGTTCGTCCTCGGCCTGATCGTCGGCATCGTCGTCGTCCTGGCCGTCGTGCTGTTCGTCGGCGGCTACGTCGCCAACCGCCGGCGCCAGACCATGCTGGACGAGCGCCTGGGCGCCCAGGTCGAGGCCGCCGACGCGGCCCTGGCCGACGCGCGAGCCCAGGACCGGGGGTGGGACCGCGCCACCATCGAGGCCGCGGCGCGCGCCGCGGTCGCCCCGCGCGAGATCCGCGACCTGCACCTCGTGCAGGTCGTCGACAAGCCCGGAACCGACGCCGACCAGGCGGTCTTCCGCGTCGTCGGCGCCGACGGCTCCGAGACCGCGCTGACCCTCAGGCGCCGCGACGGCACCTGGGTCTCCGCCTAGCGGGCCGTCAGCCCGGCCAGCAGCGCCCGCAGCACGGAGCGCAGCTCGGGGCCCTCGAGCGGCTCGTGCCCCGAGGCCAGCAGCCGCAGCCGCAGGCCGTCGATCGCGCACACGAGCAGGATCGCCGCGGTCCGCACGTCCCGGGCGCCGAGGCTGCGCATGGCGGTCTCCGACAGGTCGTCGGTGCCGTCCTTCCACGCCTGGAGGATCTCGCGGGCCTCGGGACGGCGGGCCGCCTCGAGCTGCAGCTGGTACTGGGCGAGCATCGCGACGCGGCCGTCGGGCGTCAGCTGCTCCTCGATCCACGCGGCGAGCGCCTCCGTGGTGACCTCGAGGTCGGCGACGGCGTCGCCGAGGGCCTCCCGGCGGGCGCGGAGGCGGTCGATCTCACGCTCGGCGAGCGTCCGCAGCGCCTCGTGGATCAGCTCGTCCTTGGAGCGGAAGTAGTAGCTCGTCGATGCGGCGGGGACGCCGGCGGCCGCCGCGACCGCGCGGTGGGTCACGCCGTCGATGCCGTGCGCGCCGATCAGGTGGATGGCCGCCTCCAGCAGCTCGGCGCGCCGTCGCTCGCCGCGGGCGTCGCGCCGCCCGCGCTGCAGCGCGCGGGCCGGAGAGGGCTGGGCGGCCATGAACGCCACCGTACCGGAGTGCTGCTCAAATGTCTTGGACAACTGTCCAGGTCCTGTGTAGGCTGGCGCCCGCACCCCGGGGGCGCACCGTCCCGCGCCCCCGCCAGGATGCCTTCCATGACGCCGGATCCGCTCGACCAGTTCGACCCCACGCTCGGCCGCCGCCGCTTCCTGCAGGTGAGCGCGGCAGGTGCGTTTTTGTGCACGATCGGCGGCGAGAAGATCGCCGTCGCCCGCCGCGGCGACGCCGCCAAGGCCGACGCCGCCGCCGCGCGCATCGCGCGCCCGCGGGCCGCGGCGGCCGCGACGAAGCCCAAGGAGCCGACCGAGCTGCAGACCTACGTGACGCCGTCGCCGCAGCCCGGCGGCGTCAAGGTCGAGTACTGGATCCAGGCCACGACGGTGAAGTGGACGATCGTGCCGAGCAGGCGCGACGACTGGCACGGCGTCGCACAGTCCGGCGACTCGACCTTCACGGCCGTCGTCTACCAGCAGATGACCGAGGGCTTCGCCGCCGCGCTCGGGCCGGCCGCGATCCCCGGCCCGACGCTGCACGCCGAGGTCGGCGACACCATCGTCGTGCACTTCCGCAACAACCTGAAGAGCCTCAAGCAGGCCGTCACAATGCATCCCCACGGGGTCAAGTACAACCCCGAGTACGACGGCGTGTACCTCGGCGACTACACGCGCGCCGGCGGCTTCATCGCCCCCGGCGAGGAGTTCACCTACACCTGGGAGTGCGTGCCCGAGAGCGTCGGCGCGTGGCCGTACCACGACCACGGGCCCAACCACACGCTCAACACCTTCCGCGGGATGTTCGGCAGCCTGGTCGTGCGTCCCAAGGGCGAGCCCGTCCCCGTGTTCGAGAAGTCGCTCTTCCTGCACCAGCTGCAGCCGCCCGTCACGGGCCTCAAGCGCTCCTACCAGTGCATCAACGGGCGGGCCTTCGCCGGCAACACCCCGACGCTGCGGGTCAAGGTCGGCCAGGAGGTCGCCCTGCACGTGTTCGGGATGGACAACAACTTCCACGACTTCCACATCCACGGCCACCGTTGGAAGGACGCCTCCGGGGCGTTCGTCGACACGCCCTCCGTCGGTCCGAACGAGACCACGTCGGTGCGCTTCGTCGAGGACAACCCGGGTCGGTGGCTCTACCACTGCCACGTCTTCTCCCATCAGGACGCGGGGATGGCGGGCTGGTACCTCGTCGAGTAGTAGGAGGAGTTCTCGTGTCGCATCGCACGTCCATCGTCGCGTCGGCCACCGCCCTGGTGGCGGCGCTGGCGTTCGTCCCGATCGCCTCGGCGGTCGACTATCCGCCGCCGTCCAAGCCGGGCAGCGGCGCCAACGCCAAGCCGAAGGGCCCGTTCCGCACGCTGAAGGTGTGCAAGGCCAAGAAGTCCTGCTTCCCGCGGATCCAGGACGCCGTCAACGAGGCGAAGCCGGGCGACACCATCAAGGTCGCCCACGGCACCTACCGCGAGGGCGTGAAGGTCGCGGGCGTCAAGAAGCGCTTCATCAAGCTCATCGGCGATCCCAAGGATCCGAGCAAGGTCATCCTCGAGGGCAAGGACGTCAAGGGCTCCAACGGCATCCAGATCAACGGCGCCAACGAGGTCACCGTCAACGGCTTCCAGGCCCAGCACTACAAGGCCAACGGCTTCTTCGCCGTCAACGTCAACGGCTACACCTTCACCAACGTGAAGGCCTTCCTCGTCGGCGTGTACGGCGTGTACGCCTTCAACTCGGTCGGCGGCACGATCACGAACTCCGAGGCCGCGTGGAACAGCGACTCCGGGTTCTACATCGGGCAGACCCCGCCGCAGACCAAGCCGGTCCGCTCGATCGTGCGCAACATCAAGTCCTACGGCAACGTGCTCGGCTGGTCCGGGACGAACATGCGCTACGTGACGATCTCGAAGTCGAAGTTCTACAACAACGGCACGGGCGTCGTCCCCAACGCGCTGAGCTCGGAGAAGTACGCGCCGGCCGAAGAGAACGTCATCACCGACAACGACATCTTCTGGAACAACTTCAACTACTACGCCGGTGCGCCGTTCAAGGTGCAACCGCCGGCCGCTGACTCGACGGCCTACCCGGTCGGCGTCGGCGTGCTGCTGTTCGGCGGCCGCCACAACCGCGTGGAGAACAACCGGATCTACGGCAACTGGCTGATGGGCGCCGGCATGATCCAGCAGTTCCTGCTGACCAAGGTGCCGGACGCGATGGACCTCGTCGGCAACTCGATCTCCAACAACCAGTTCGGCGCCAACGGCACCGACCTCAACGGCCGCGACCTCGGCTACGACGGCAACGGCAAGGACAACTGCGCCAGCGGCAACACCGGCGTGGCCGTGACCGTTCCCGCCGACGCGTCGACGCTGCCGGCGTGCCCGTTCACGGGCGCCAACGCGTTCTCGGCCGACGTCCAGAAGCAGCTCATCGACTGGGCGCTGGACGGCACGCACGAGGCGTTCCTGGTCAAGCACGACCACGCACCCCAGGCCGGCCTCACCGCGCTGGAGCGCTACACCGGCGGTGTCAAGTGACAGGCCGCAAGGCCCTCATCGCGCTGACGGGCGCCGCGGCTGTTGCCGCGGCGCCCGCGCTCGCCGTCGCCGCGACGTCGACGAAGGCCAAGACGCGCACGGTGTCGGTCAACGACAACTACTACGGGCCCAAGACGCTGACCGTCCACACCGGCGACACGATCAAGTGGCACTGGAGCGAGGACGAGTCAGACGTCCACGACGTCGCGCTGAAGACCGCGCCCAAGGGCGTCAAGAAGTTCGCCTCCGACCCACTGGCCGCCGGCGACGACTTCAAGCGCAAGCTCACCACGCCCGGCAGGTACAAGATCATCTGCACCTTCCACGAGGAGGACATGTCGATGACCATCACGGTCAAGAAGCGGCCGTAGGGACGCGTGTTGGCGGGGGCCGAGCTGCGCTGCTTCGGGGGCGACGACCCCCTGTACCGCGCCTACCACGACGACGAGTGGGGGCGCCCGGTCCGCGACGACCGCGGGCTCTACGAGCGGATCTCGCTCGAGGCGTTCCAGTCGGGGCTGGCATGGATCACGATCCTGCGCAAGCGCGACGCGTTCCGCGCCGCCTTCGCCGGCTTCGACGCCGAGGTCGTGGCGCGCTACGGCGCCGACGACGTCGCGCGCCTGATGGCCGATGCGGGCATCGTGCGCAACCGGCTGAAGGTCGAGGCGACGATCGCCAACGCCCGTGCGCTGGTCGCCCTGCACGACGGCGGCCGGACGCTGTCTGAGTTGGTGTGGTCGCATGCGCCGCCGGCGCGGCCGGCCCCGAAGTCCTGGGCCGACGTCGCGGCGCTGACGCCGGAGTCGACCGCGCTCGCCAAGGCGCTCAAGCGCGAGGGCTTCCGGTTCGTCGGCCCGACGACCGCCTACGCGTCGATGCAGGCCTGCGGGCTGGTCAACGACCACCTCGCCGGATGCGTCGCGCGCCAGGCCACCGAAGCAGCCCGACGGGTGGTCTGACGCGGCTATTGCCAGATCGCGGCGCGCGGGTCGATACGGTGGGGGAGAACCATGCTGCGCACCCCTGAACTGATGTACGCGCCGTCCGGGCCGCTGCCCGGAAGCGATCCGCGCCCTGATGCGCGGATCGACGGACCGTCGATCCGGCCTCAGCGCCTGCCTTAGGGGGACTCGCTCATGTCCCCCGCGCAGGTCGCGGGGGCCCCACGGCGGGGCAAGACCCCGCAGTGGACTCCCGAGTCCGTCATCACCGAGATCCAGCACTTCGTCGAGGCCCACGGCGAGGTCCCGCGCCTGGCGGACCTCAACCCGGGCCAGGCCAAGATCACCGGCCAGGTCTGGCGCATCGAGCGCTACCGCGCCGGGTGCCCCGTCTGCGGATCCGCCTATCCGTCGGCCAACGCCGCCCGGCGCTGCTTCGACGGCTCGCTCGAGCTGGCGATCCGCGCCGCCGGCTTCGAGCCCGCCAAGCGCGGTCCGCGGCGCCGGACCGAGGTCGACCTCTCCGAGCGCGCGACCGCGCGGCTGGAGTACGACGCCCGCGTGGCAGTCGACGCCGCGCTGGCCCGCGCCGCCGAGGCGCAGACGCGCGCCGACCGGCTGCAGTCGCAGCTCGATCGCGCGCGGGCCCGGGCCGAGGCCGCGCCGAAGGTCAAGACGAAGGTCGTCCGCGAGCGCGTCACCGACGCCGCTGCGCTGGCCCGCGTCCAGCGGGGCCGCGAGGCCGCCGAGGCGCGCGCCGCCACGCTGAAGGCCGAGCTGGCCGAGGCGCGGATGGACAGCGCCGAGGCACGTCGCACCGCGGTCAAGCTCGCGTCGCGCCTGGAGCGCGCCGAGGCCACGATCTCCGACGCCCGCGCGCAGAAGCGCGGCGTCGGCGCCGAGCTGGCCGACGCGCAGGCGGCGGCGCAGCGCGCCGAGGAGCGGGCCGCGGCCGCCGAGGCGCGGCTGGCGGACGCGCAGCGGACGGCCGTGCGCGTCGAGCGCGTGGTGGCGGCGCCGCCGGAGCAGGAGGTCGTCGACGAGGCGCTCGCCCGCGCCCGCGCGGCCGTGGAGACGGCGCGGCGCGCGGAGTCGCGTGCTGTGAAGGCCGAGCGCGAGTACGCCGAGGTGGCGGTCGCCGCCACGGGCGCGGCGCGCAGGCTGACGGCGTCCGAGCTCGACGCGCTGCGCGCCGAGGGCCCCGCTGGCCCGGCGCTCCTCGCCGACGCGCTCAAGGCGCTCGGCGTGGCACGCCGCACCGACAACCGCATGAAGCTCGAAGAGGCACTCGGCCAGGTGGCCTCGGCGGCCGTGACCTGGCGCGACCGGCTGTAGGTCGGGAGGGCGCGGCGCGCGGGTCATGGCCTTGGCGCGAGCAGCGCGCGGAGCGTCCGGCAGGGTTGCGAACATACGTTCGTGCTCTCGATCCCGACTCCGAAGCCGAGCGCTCATCCGGTCGACGTCGGTCTCCGCTCTGAGATGGCGATCGCGAACGCGTTGGTGCAGCTCGGCTACGCCGTGTTCATGCCGGTCGGGCAGAATCACCGATACGACCTCCTGCTCGACTTGGGTGACCGATTCCTGCGAGTGCAATGCAAGACGGGCCGGTTGAAGCGCGGCGTGATTCAGTTCAACACCGTGAGCACACGAGGCAACCGGTCGAGCGTGTACCGCCGCGGCTATCAGGGGCAGGTTGACGCGTTTGCGGTGCACTGCCCGCAGAACCACGCCAACTACCTCGTGCCGATCGAGGTACTGCCCACTGGCATCGGGTCGCTCCGACTTGCTCCCACCCGCAACGGGCAGGAGCGCGGGATCTCGTGGGCTGCGGACTACGCACTGCCCGACTACCGAGACGGAGCCACGACGTGAGGCCGAGGACGGGACTCGAACCCGTGACACCTGCTTTACAAGAGCAGTGCTCTACCAGCTGAGCTACCCCGGCGCGCAGGGCAGAGTCTAGGTGCCGCTCAGGCGCCTGCGCCGGTGATCGCGTGCTCGATGTTGCCGTGGCCGTTGGTGGACACGACCTGCTCGTAGGTCGGGAGATCGTCGTCGGGCTCGTCGTTGAGGCGGCGCTCGAGCTCGCCGAGGACGGTGCCGAAGAGGAGGTGGCGCCACGCCGCCTGGGCGAAGGCGCGCGGGTTGGTGCCGAGGGTCGGCAGCTCGTCGCGGGCCGGGTGGATCCGGTCGGTCAGCAGGATCAGGGGCCAGGACGTCACGTGCTCGCCGAGGCCGGCGGCCGGGCCGCGCGCCCACGACGGCAGCGGCACGCGGCGCGAGACGCCGGCGTAGACCGCCCCGAAGGCCGCGCCGTTGGCCAGGTGCAGCGCCAACCCCACGGCCGGCCAGGCGCGCCCGCGCGTCACGAACTTGCCGAGCAGCTCGGTGTCGTCGTAGCGGACGCCGAACACGCGCTGGTCGAGCGGCTGCTGGAGCGCCCAGACGCCGGCGGCGACGGCGCCGGCGACGGCTCCGCGCGCGGTGCGGGCACGGTCGATGGCCATGCGGCCACTGTAACCGCCGCTGCCGCACCGGGGTACGCCAGATGCGATGGAGACCAACCGGCTTCTGGACCGCGCCCGCAACAAGGGCGTCAACCCGCTCGTGTACTGGATCGTGCGAGCGGCGTTCCAGCCGTTCTTCCACCTGTACTTCCGCATGTCGCGGATCGGGCGGGAGCACATCCCCGTCGACGGCCCGGTCATCTTCGCCGCCAACCACCGGTCGTTCCTGGACCCGTTCGTCATCGCGTGCATGTCCCGGCGACCGCTCTACTACGTCGCCAAGAAGGAGCTCTTCCGCTCCCCGCTCACGGCGTGGTTCCTCAACAGCCTCGGCGCGTTCCCCATCGACCGCGGCAACGCCGACGAGGGCGCGATGGGCACCGCCCGCGAGATCCTCGAGCGCGGCGACTCGGTCCTGATCTTCCCCGAGGGCACGCGCATCCGGCCCGGCGCGCTCGGCAGCCCGAAGCGCGGCGTCGGCCGGCTCGCGCTGGAGACCGGCGCGCCGGTGATCCCGCTCGCCGTCATCGGCACCGAGGACATCCGCAGGAAGTGGCGCATCCGCCCGCACAAGGTCTCGATCCGCGCCGGCGCGCCGCTGCGCTTCCCGAAGGTCGACCAGCCGTCCGCGCAGCTCGCGGGCGCCGTCACCGACCGCATCTGGCCCTGCGTGATGCTCCAGTGGGAGTGGCTCGGCGGCCTGCCGCCGATCCGCCGCGCCGCGATCATCGGCGCCGGCTCCTGGGGCACGGGCCTCGCCGTCGCGCTGGCTCGCGCCGGCGTCGACGTCGACCTGGGCACGCGCACCGCCGACCAGGCCCTGCTGCTGAGCGCCGCGCGCGTCAACGACCGCTACCTGCCCGGCGAGCCGCTGCCCGAGCAGGTCAACGTCGTGCGCGCCGCCGATCTCGAGCTCGGCCGCCACGACCTCGTGGTCCTCGCCGTCCCCGCCCGCGCGCTGCCCGAGGTGCTGGCCGCGCACGGCGCGGCCGTCCTCGCCCGCACCGGCGTGCTCGTCGCGGCCAAGGGCCTCGTCCCGCCGCACGGCATGCTGCCCAGCGCCTACACCACGCAGCGCACCCACGCCCGCGCCGTCGCCTGCGTCGGCGGGCCCGCCCACGCCGCCGACGCGCTCCACAACGGCGCGGCGCTGGTGGTCGGCTGCGCCGACCCCGGCCTCGGCCGCCAGCTCGCCGACCTGCTCGGCAAGGCCGGCCTGTCGGCCGAGACCTCGACCGACGTCGTCGGGATCGAGCTCGCCGGCGCCGCCAAGAACGCCGCCGCGCTGGCCGCCGCCACCGCCGGGCCCGCCGGCCCCAACGCCGCGGGCGCCGCCGCCGGGCGCGTCTTCGCCGAGGTCGACGCCTACGCGCGCCGCCAGGGCGCCCACGCCGACACGTTCGCCGGCCTCGCCGGCACCGGCGACCTGATCGCCACGCTCGTCTCGCAGGGCTCCCGCAACCGCCGCGCCGGCGAGCTGCTGGCCGCCGGAACCGCGGCGGCCGACATCGAGACCGCGCTCGGGCAGACGCCCGAGAGCCTCGACGCGATGCCGCTGCTGGCCATCGCCCTGCGCGAGGGCGGCGTCGACGCGCCGGCCGTCAACGGGCTGGCCGACGTCGTCGCGGGCCGCGTCGACGCGGGCGACTGGGCATCGACGATCACCGCCCCGCCGCGCCGCGGCAAGCGCTTCGTTCGGGCCGCATAGCCCGACGGATAGGCTCTCGTGCGTGGACAAGGCCCAGCTCGACGAGGAGTTCTCAGAGCTCTACCGGGCACACCTGAGGGACGTGTACTCGTATGCGTACTACCGGGTGGGCAACCACCACGACGCGGAGGACCTGACGGAGCAGACCTTCCTGCAGGCCTACCGGCATTTCGAGCGTGCGGTGGGGGAGTCCGACGGGCGCCCGCTGCGGCCATGGCTGATCCGGATCGCGCACAACCTCGCGGCGAACCTGTACCGCGACCGCTCACGCAAGCCGCAGACCCCCATCGAGGACTCCGACACGCTGCGCACGACGCACACCACCGAGGATCTCGTGGAGGGACGCGACGAGTTGGCGCGAATCCTGGATGGTGTGAAGGACCTTCCGGACGATCGCCGCGAGGCCTTGATCATGCGCTTCGCCCTGGGCATGGACAACCGCGAGATCGCGCGGGCCATGGGGCGTACCGACGGCGCGACGAAGGTGCTGCTGCACCGCGCCATCAAGCAGCTGGAAGAGATCGTCGCCACGAAGGAGGGGTGATCGGCCGATGAGCGAGACTTTCGGGGACTTCGAGGGCCTGCTGAAGCGGGCGCTGGCGCCCGTCGACCCGCCCGAGGACCTCGCGGCGCGCATGGAGTCGACCCTGGCCGAGCTCACCACGCTGGCCCAGGACGAGCTGGAGAGCTGGGAGCTCTCGACCATGCGCGACCCGCGCAACTGGGTGCGCCCCGTCGCGGCCGTCGCGGTCGGGACGACCGCGGGCGCCGCGCTCGTGCTCCTGCGCGTGCGCCAGCAGCACCGGCGCCGGTCCTCCCGGGCGTCCGACCCCCTCGACTTCGCCGAGCGCACCCTGCGGTCGGTCGCCGACGAGACGCGCCGGATCCTCGACCGCTGATCCGATCGGCCTCCTGCGGCGCGGAGCCGGCCTGAGCGGCTGGCGCCGCTGCTAGCGTGCTGCGCCCCATGGCCACGTGCTACCGCCACCCGTCGCGCGATACGGGCGTCTCCTGCTCCAACTGCGGCCGTCCGATCTGCCCGGACTGCATGACCCCGACGTCGGTGGGGATGCGCTGCCCGGAGTGCGCCAAGCAGAAGACGAAGGTGCGCACCGCGGCGATGATCAACGCCAACGCCGAGCCGCGCGTGACGATCGGGATCATCGCGGTCTGCGTGCTGCTGTTCCTCGGCCAGGGCGGCAGCATCGGCGTCAGCGAGAACGGCGGGACGATCTACGACAACTTCGCGCTGTTCGGCCCGTTCGTCCACGACGGCGACTACTGGCGCCTGGTCACCAGCGGGTTCCTGCACAGCGGGATCTTCCACATCGGGTTCAACATGTACCTGCTGTGGCTGCTGGGCCAGCAGCTGGAGCGGACGATCGGCTCGCCGCGCTTCGCCAGCCTGTACTTCACCGCGCTGCTGTGGGGCTCGTTCGGCTCGCTCGTGCAGACGACGGAGTCGGCGGTCGTCGGCGCGTCGGGCGCGGTCTTCGGCCTGATGGGCGCGCTCGCCGTCGAGCAGCGCCGCCGCGGCTACGACCCGTTCAGCGGCGGCCTGGGCGGGCTGATCCTGCTCAACCTGGCCATCGGCTTCATTCCCGGGTTCCACATCGCCTTCGGCGGCCACATCGGCGGGTTGATCGGCGGCGTCCTGGCCGGGCTCGCGTTCCACCAGGCCGACAACCTCCGCCGCCCGTGGGTCGGCTACGCCGGCTGCGTGGCGCTCGCCGTGGTGGCCGTGGTCGGCGCGATCGCCGTCTCGGGCAACCTCCACAACTACAGCCTGTAGGGCTACAGCTCCAGCCGGTGCACGGTCCCGGGCGCGTCCGGGACGAGCTCCGGGTGCAGCGCGTGGGCGAGGGTCTCCAGGCCGTCGACCAGGCGCGGACCGGGGCGCGAGAAGTACGCCGAGGCGTCGAGCGCGATGACGTCCTGCGCGCCGACGGATCGCAGCTCGTCGGCGAACTCCCCGGCCTCCTGCAGCGCGCGCGGGCCGTCGTAGCCGCACGGGATGCACAGGACGACGTCGGGCCGCGCGGCGCGCAGCGCGTCCCAGCCGGCGCGCTCGCTGTGCTCGCCGGCGAAGCCGAGGACGTCGAGGCCGCCGGCCAGCTCGATCAGCTGCGGCGTCCAGTGGCCCGCGACGTACACGGGGTCGAACCACTCGACCGCCACGACCGTGCGCCGGGGCGCGCCCTTGACGGCGAGCTTCACGCGGTCCACCCGGGCGCGCTGGCGCGTGACGAGGTCCAGCGCGGCATCGCGGCGGTCGGTCGCCTGGGCCAGCGTGCGGACGTCGCCCATCGTCTCGCCGAACGTCTTGGGGTCCAGCGCGATGACCTGCGGGCACGGCGCCAGCTTCTGGGCGACCGCCTTGACCTCGTCGTAGCTGACCGCGCAGACCGGGCACAGCTCCTGCGTGACGATCAGGTCGGGCTTGAGCTCGGCGAGCAGGTCCTCGTCCAGGCCGTAGATGGCCTCGCCCTGCTCGGTGCGGGCGCGGACGGCGGCGTCGATCTCGCCCGGCGTCAGGCCAGCGGGGAGCCGGTCGCTGGTGATCTTCGCGACGCCGGCGGCCTGCGGCGGGTAGTCGCACTCGTGGGTGACGCCGACCACGCTGTCGCCCAGCCCGAGGGCGTAGAGCAACTCTGTAGCGTGCGGCACGAGGCTGACGATCCGCATCGGGGAGACGATATGGCAGACCTGCTGGACGACAAGGCGATCGACGAGCGGCTCGGCGCGCTGGAGGGCTGGCGGCGCGAGGGCGACGAGATCGTCACCGATCGCAAGCTGGCCGACTTCGCCGCGGCGATGGCGTTCGTCAATGCCGTCGCCGGCGCCGCCGAGGCGGCCAACCACCACCCCGACATCCTGGTCCACGGCTGGAACCAGGTGCGGCTCAGCGTCACCAACCACAGCGCGGGCGGCCTGACCCAGGCCGACTTCGACCTGGCCGCGACGATCGACGCCCTTCCGACCCACTAGGACCGCGCGCAGCGCACCGGCCGGCGGTGCGCCCTGGTCAGCGCGCAAACGACCGGTTCTGTGAGCGGGGTCACACGAGCGCGACCTTGGCGGTGTGCGTGGGTAGTGGTGGGTGAGCGCGTCGGCACCAACCGCCGCGCGCTGCCCGGCGGCACAGGGGGAGGACCCCCGGGTCCGCGTCGCCGGCGCAGCACCGAAGCATCGTGCGCACGGCCGAGAGGTCGTGGCCCGCACGCGCAGCACCTCTTCCGCCAACCACCCGCACAACGGGAGGCATCGCCATGCGCCTGGACATCGTCATGCCCGCGCACAACGAGGAACACCGGATCGGCACAACGCTGGACAGCTACCGGGCCGTCTGCTCCGACCCCGGCACACGGTTCGTGATCGCTCTGGACGCCTGCACGGACGCGACCGCCGAGGTGGTCGCCGGCCATGCGGCGCGCGATCGCCGCGTGGTCGCGCACGAGTTCCCCAAGCTCGGCAAGGGCGGGGTGCTGATGGAGGCCTTCGCGCGCTCCGACGCCGACCTCGTCGGGTTCGTGGACGCCGACGGCGCCACGCCGCCCGGCGAGCTGCTGCGCCTCGCAGACGCCGCGGGGACGGTCGGCGGGGCGATCGCCTGCCGCCATCACCCCAGCGCAGTGCTGCCCGCGGCGCGTCCGCTGCGACGGCGCCTCACGAGCGCGGGGTTCAGCTTCGCCGTGCGCCGGCTGCTCGGCCTGCCGTACGCCGACACCCAGTGCGGGGCCAAGGTCCTGCGTCGCGACGTCGTCGACGACGTCCTGCCCGCGCTCACGACCACGGACCTGCTGTTCGACGTCGACCTGCTGCAGGTCGCGGCCGACCGCGGCCACCGGCTCGCCGAGGTTCCGACGATCTGGGTCGACCAGGACGGCTCGCGCGTGGACGCGGTCAAGGACACGCGCCGCATGGGCGCCGGGCTGCTGCGCCTGTGGGCCGCGCGGCAGCGGCGGAGCGCCGACGGGGTGCCGGCGATGCCGTTGCACGCGGCGAACCGGTTCGAGCGGCGCGCCCGCGCCGTGGCGCTCGCAGACGGTCTGCGCCGATGAGCACTCCTGATGTCTGCCTGATCTCCCCGTACCCGCCGCGTGGCGAGCGGCACGGCGGCCACAGCGGCGTCGCCTCCTACACCGCGAACCTCGCGCATGCGCTGGCCGGCGAGGGCGCCGGCGTCGCCGTGGTCGCGCCGCGGCTCGAGGGCGAGCCCGACCGCACGAGCGACGGCCCGGTCCAGGTGCTGCGGCGCGTGCGCAGCGGCGGCCCGAGCGTGCTGCCCGCCGCCGCGCTGGCGGCCGGCCAGACCGGCGCGCCGGCGGTGCACCTCCAGCACGAGACGTTCCTCTACGGCGGACCGGCGTCGGCCGCGGGGCTCGCGCCCGCGCTGGCCGCCCTGCGCGCCCGCCGCGCGACGGTGGTGACGATGCACCACGTCGTCGACCCGCGCGCCGTGGACGCCGACTTCGTGGCGCTGCACCGCGTCAGCGCGCCGGTCCCGCTGGCACGCGCCGGCATGGCCGCGATCCGGTCGTCGATCGCGCGGCTGGCCGACGCCGTGGTCGTGCACGAGCCCGGCTTCGCCGGCGTCGTCGACGGCGCGCGCGTCGTGCCGCACGGCGTCGAGCCCGGCGTGCCCGCGGGCGCTGCCGACGCGGCGACCGCGCAGCGCACCGCCACGTTCCGCGCCAGCCACGGGCTCGACGACGGCCGGCTGACCGTGCTCTGCTTCGGCTTCCTGGCCCCGTACAAGGGACTGGAGCGGGTGCTGGAGGCCGGGCGCCTGGCCGCCGAGTCGGTCCACGTCGTCGTCGCCGGCGGCGAGCACCCGCGCATGGAGGGCCCCGGCGGCTACGCCGACGAGCTCCGCGCGCAGCACGGCGACCACGCGACGTTCACCGGCCGGGTGGACGACGCCGACGTCGCCGCCTGCTTCGGCGCCGCCGACCTCGCGGCGTTCCTCTATCCGCAGCCGGTGAGCAGCAGCGGCGCCCTGGCGCTGGCGCTGGCCCACCGCACGCCGATGCTCGTCTCCCGTGAGCTGGCCGGCAGCGCGGGCGTGCCCGACGCGCTCGTGGCGCCGTCCGGCGCCCCGGCCCTCGCGGCGCGCCTGCGCGACCTGGCCGTCGACGGCGCCGCACGCGCGGCGCTGCGTGACGTCGCCGCCGAGCTGCTCGCCGGCCGCACCTGGCCGGCCGTCGCGCGCACGCACCTCGACCTCTACGCGGAGGTGAGCCATTCCGAGCGCGGTCCTCGCTGGAGCCTTCGGGCAGCGTAACCCGGGCGACGACGCCCTCCTGCAGGCGTTCGCGGACTCCCTCGACGGGTGGGAGCTGACCGCGACCGCCGCGCCGGGCGCGCCCGACCACGCGCTGGCCGGCTGCACGCCGGTCAGCGCCGACGACCCCGTCGCCGTGGCCCGTGCGGTCGCGCGCGCCGACGCCGTCGTGTTCGCCGGCGGCACGGTCTTCAAGGCGCTGGGGCCCGGGTGCGGGCGCCCGCCGCTCTCGCTGCTGCGCCGCGCCCTGGCGATGGCGGCCGGCGCCACGGCGCTCGGCCGCCCGCTGGCGATGGTGGGCGTGGGCGCCGGCGCGCTGCCGACCCAGACCGCGCGGACGCTCGCGCGCCGCCTCGTGCACCGGGCCGACCTGCTCGTGCTGCGCGACGACGAGTCCGCCGCGGCGCTGGCCGCCGCGGGCGCGCCGACGCCCTTTCGCATCGGCGCCGACCCTGCCTGGACGCTGTTTCAGGACGCGCCGCTGGCCTCGCCGGACCGCGCCACGTCGCCGCGGCGCGAGGGCGTGCTCGTCGTGCTCAGCCACCACGCGGGCGGACGCCGCCTGGCCGGGCGGCTCGCCGAGGCGCTGGCGCCGATCGTCGCCGCGGGCGTCCCGCTGGTGCTGCAGCCGTTCCAGGTGGGCGGCGCGGGTGGGAACGGTATCGACGACCTCGAGCTGGGACGCGCGGTGCGCGACCGCCTCGGCGGCGCGCCCGAGCTGATCGTGCCGCCTGCCGACCTCCACGAGGCCCGTGACGTCGCGCGGTCGTTCGGCGCCGTGGTCGCGTTGCGGTTCCACGCCGCCATCGCCGCCGCGGCCGCCGGCACGCCGTTCGTCGCCTACGCGCACGAGTCCAAGCTCGCCGGCGTCGCGCGGCGGCTGCGCCAGCCGGTCGTCGACGCCGTCGCGCCGCCGGCCGTGCTGGGCGAGACCGCGCTCGCCGCGCTCGACGGCGCGGCGCCCGCCGCGCCGGCGATCAAGGCCGAGGTCGCGCGGGCCGAGGAGGGCCTGCGCCTGCTGCACCTCGTGCTGACCCGCGGCCGGGAGGGCCCGGCCGACGACGTGAGCGGCCTGCCGCTCGCGCCCGAGCCCTGGACCGTCCCGGAAGCGGTGTCCTCTTGAGCGCCCCGACGACCGCCGCCCCGCAGGCCCGGACGACCCGGCGCCGCGCAGCGACGCCGGCGCCCGCGCCCGGCCCGCGCCCCCGCGTCGACCTCCGCAGGCTCGCCGCCGAGCAGGCCGGCGTGGCGGGCGCGCAGGTCGTCGCCGGCCTCGGCAACGCCGCGTTCGCGCTGATCGCCGCGCGGCTGCTCAGCCCCGGCGGCTTCGCGCAGGTCGCGGCGTTCCTGGCGCTCTACCTGCTGGTGCACGTGCCGGCCTCGAGCCTCTCGGCGGGCAGCGCGCTCGACCGCGGCCTCGCGGGCCGCATGCGGCGCCACGTCGTCACCGGCGGCCTCGGCCTCGGCGTGGCGGTGGCGATCCTCGGGATCCCGCTGGCGCCCGTGCTCGGCCTGCCGGTGGCGCTCACCTTCGTGCTCGCCGCCGGCGTGCCGGCGGCGATGCCCCTGGCGCTGGAGCGCGGCCGCCTCTTCGGCGCCCAGCGGCATGGCCGCGCCGCCGCGAGCCTGCTCGTCGAGCCGGCCGTGCGCCTCGGCCTCGGCGTGCCGCTGGCCGCCGGCGCCGGCGCTCCGGGTGCCGCGCTGGCCGTCGTGGCCGGCGGCTGGGCGGCGCTGGCCGTGGCCGCGACCGGGCGGGCGGGCCATGGCGCGCGCGCCACCGCGTCGCGCGACGCCGCCACCACGATCACCGCCACCGGCCCCGCCGTCGCGGCCTTCCTCGGACTGGCGCTCGTCCAGAACCAGGACGTGCTGCTGGCCAACGCGCTGCTGACCGACGGCGACGCCGGGCGCTTCGCCGTGCTGTCGACCCTCGGGGGCATCGCCGCCTTCGCGACGACGACGATCCCGCTGGTCCTGCTGCCGCGCGCGCGGACCGGGGAGCGCGGCGCGCTGCTGGCCGCCCTCGGCGCCGCCGCGGCGCTGGGGCTCGGCGCCGTCGCGGTCGTGGCGATCGCGCCGCGCACCCTCGTCACGCTCGGCTTCGGCGACCGGTTCGCCCCGGTCGCCGGGCTGGTCGCGCCGTACGTCGGCGCGATGGCGCTGCTCGGCGTGGCCCGCGTGCTGGTCGCCCAGCGCTGCGCGCAGGGCGCCGGCCGGCGCATGGCCGCCGCGGTCGGCAGCGTCGCCGCGATCCAGGCCGTGCTGATCCTCGCCCTCGCGCGCACGCCCGGCGCGGTCGCCGCCTGCACGTTCGCCGCCGCCGCGCTGCTCCTCGGCGCCACGGCGCTCAGCGGCGGCGTCGTCCTGCCCTTCCCCCGCGTCCGGACGCCGCGCCACCGCGGGGGACAGTCCCCCGCCCAAACGGGTGGGGGACTGTCCCCCCAGGCGCCGGCGGCCGCGCCCGCGCAGGCGGCTCCGCGCGACCGGCGCCCGCTCGTCGCGCTCGCGGCGATCACCGCCCTGGCGCTCGCGCTGCGCCTCGTAGCGACCCGCGGGCTGTGGCTCGACGAGGCGACGAGCGTCACCCAGGCCCAGCTCCCGCTGAACGGCCTCCTCGACAGCCTGCGCACGTCCGACGTCCACCCGCCGCTGCACCACCTCGTGCTGTGGGCGATCGTCCACCTGTTCGGCACCGGCCAGATGGTCGTGCGCGCGCCGTCGATCCTCGCCGGCACGCTGCTGATCCCGGTGCTGTGGGCGACCGGTCGCGAGCTCTACGGCCCGCGCGCCGGCCTGGCCGCCGCGCTGCTGGCCGCCGTCGCGCCGTTCGCCGTCTGGTACGCCCAGGAGGCGCGGATGTACGCGTTCTTCATGCTCTTCGCGACGGTCGCGCTGTACGCGCAGCTGCGGGCGATGCGCACGGGGCAGGGCCGCTGGTGGGTGGCGCTCGCGGTCTCGGGCGCGGCGCTGATCTGGACGCAGTACTTCGCCGCGCTGGTCGTCGGCGTGCTGCACGCGGGGACCGCGTGGCAGCTGTGGCAGGCCCACCGCGCCGGCGAGCCGGTCCGCACGCGGCTGCTCGGCTGGGTCGGAGCGCTGGCGCTGACGGCCGTCCTGCTGCTCCCGCTGGCGCACTTCGCCCTGGAGCAGTTCTCGGCCAACGAGTCGGCCGGCCGCGGCTTCGACCAGTCGCCGTCGCAGGCCGGCGGCGACGTGGACGGCGGGCGCGACGGACCCGGCGTCTACTCGGGGCTGACGAACCTCGTCTGGGCGATCTGGGGCTACCACTCCAACGCCACGATGGCGGCGCTCACCGCGCTGTGGCCCGCGCTGATGCTCGGCGCGCTGCTGCTGCTGGGCCGCGGGCGGCCGGGGCGGACCGGCCTCGTCGCCGCCGTCGCGCTCGTCCCCGCACTGGGCATGACCGCGCTCGGCGTCGCCAAGCCGTTCCTGTTCGAGGCGCGGTACTTCATCGCCTTGACCCCGATGGTCCTGCTGCTGCTCGCGCGGGCGACGACGGGGTGGACCGCGTCGCGCACCGGTGCCGCGCTGGCGACCGGCGCGCTGGCGCTGACCCTCGCCGCCGGCACCGCCGACCAGCAGCTCAACCGCTCCAACCCGCGCCTGTACGACTTCAAGGGCGCGCTGACGCAGATCCACGACCAGGCCCGGCCCGGTGACGTGGTGCTCTACGAGCCCGACTACCTCGGCGACCTTGTGCACTACCTCCAGCCCGGCGTGACGGCCCGGCCGCTGGACCAGGGGATCCCGAAGCGCGACCCGGCGCATCGCCGCCGCGTGTTCCTGATGGCGAGCTTCCTGGACCAGCGCCAGCACGCCGACGCGACCGCCAAGGGGATCACCGCGATCCAGCGCGGCGGCCGGCGGCAGACCGACCACTTCAGCAAGCCCCAGGTGAAGGTGTGGGAGTTCCGATGAGCGCACAGCCCTCGACCACGACGACGAGCGACCCGCGCCTGGAGGCGCCCCGCTGGGACGGCCGCGCCGGCCGCCATGCGGCGCTGCGCGTGCGGCTGCTGGCGCTGCTCGCGCTGCCGCTGGCGGCCTGGTACTTCGCCTGGCTGCTGGAGCCCGGGCGCATGGGATCGCCGATCCTCTATGTGATCCTGATCGCCGCCGAGACGTTCAACCTCGTGCAGGCCGTCGGCTTCTGGTGGACGGCGTCGCGCCAGCGCGCGCGTCCGCCGCTGCGGCTGGCCGACGGCGGTCCGCCGCCCGCCGTCGACGTGCTCGTGCCGACCTACGACGAGCCCGTCGGTGTCGTCGAGCCGACGATCGCCGCGGCGTCCGCGCTGCGCGGCGGGCGCGTGACCGTCTGGCTGCTGGACGACGGACGCAGCGACGCGATGCGCGCGATGGCCGCTCGCCACGGCGCCCGCTACCTGACGCGCGAGCGCCGCGACGGCGCCAAGGCGGGGAACATCAACGACGCGCTGCCGCGGACCGGCGCCGAGTTCCTGGTGGTGTTGGACTGCGATCACGTGCCGGCACCGCGCTTCCTGGAGGCGACGCTCGGCCACCTCGCCGACGAGCGCGTCGCGATGGTCCAGACGCCGCAGTACTACGCCAACGCGCACCGCAACCGCGTGGCCGCCGCCGCGTGGGCGCAGCAGGCCCTGTTCTTCGGCGCGATCGCCCGCGGCAAGGACGGCCTCGGCGCGATGTTCTGCTGCGGCACCAACATGGTGTTCCGGCGGTCGGCGCTCGTGGACGCCGGCGGGTTCCCCGAGGACTCGGTCACCGAGGACTTCGAGCTGTCGATCACGCTCCACGAGCGCGGCTGGCGCACCGCCTACATGCCCGAGGTCGTCGCCTCGGGGCTGGGGCCCGAGGACATGAAGTCCTACGTCTCGCAGCAGCAGCGCTGGGCGCGCGGCTGCCTGGGCGGGACGCGCAGGGCGCTGCGGGCCGACCTGCCGCACCGGCAGAAGCTGCAGTACCTGCTGTCGTCCATGTACTTCCTGTCGGGCTGGACCGTGCTGGTCTATCTCGCGATGCCGATCGTGCGGATCCTGACCGGCGCCCAGCCGCTGGCCGGGGCCAGCGCCGACCAGTTCCTGGTGCACTTCGCGCCGTATTACGCGGTCGCGCTGGGGATGGTCGCGGTGGCCGGCGCGGGCGCCTTCACGTTCGCCGGGTTCGCGCTGGCGACGTCGAGCTTCTGGATCGGTGTCCGCGCGTCGCTGCTTGCGCTGACCGGGCGGCGCGGCGGGTTCGTCGTGACGCCCAAGCAGGGCACGCCGGGCCGCCAGCCGGGCGCGGTGTGGCCGGCGCTCGCGATGGTCACGGTGCTCGTGACGGTCGCGATCGACGGGCTGCTGCGGGACGCCTCGCCGGCGACGGTCAACAACGTCGCCTTCGCGGGCTTCCACGTCACGATCCTGCTGGCGGGCGCGTGGCCCGCGCTGGCCCGTCCCGACGCGCCGCCGGCCGCCGCGGTCGACGAGACGCCGGTCGGCGTCGAGGAGCGGTGGGCGGCCTGAGGCAGGCGCTCGCACTGGTCCTGGCGGTGGCGGTCGCGGTGGCCGCCGGCTGCGGCGGCGCGTCACGCCCCTCGTCCCGGGCCTCGCCCCGGGCGGCCGCGCAGGCCGCGGCCCGCGCGTTCTTGGACCGCTACGTCGATCCCGACGGCCGGGTCGTCCGGCGCGACCAGGGCGGCGACACCGTCAGCGAGGGGCAGGCCTACGCGCTGCTGGCCGCCGTGGCCGCGGGCGATCGCGCGCGCTTCGATCGCGTCTGGGCCTGGACGCAGGCGCACCTGCGCCGCGCCGACGGCCTGCTCTCCTGGCACTGGGCGGGCGGGAAGATCGCCGACCCGGAGGCGTCGGCCGACGCCGACCTCGACGTCGCCCACGCGCTGCTGCTGGGCGCCGCGCGCTTCCGCGAGCCGCCGCTGAAGGCGCAGGCGCGCCGGATCGCCGACGCGATGCGCGCCCACGAGATCCGTGGCGGCGTCCTCCTGGCCGGGCCGTGGGCGACCCAGCGCGGCATCGCGAACCCCAGCTACTTCGACCCGCGCGGCCTCGCCGCGCTGCACATGGACGACGTCGCGGTCGCCACGCGGCGGACCGTCGCCGCGCTCGTCGGACCCGGCGGCCGGACGCCGACCGACTGGGCGACGGTCGGACCGCCGCCGGCGCCGGCCGGACCCTCCGGCGGCCCCGGCGCGCCCGCCTACGGCTTCGACGCCGCGCGCCTGCCGATCCGCCTCGCCGCCTCCTGCGACCCGCAGGATCGCCGGCTGGCCGCGTCCCTGCGGGGCCTCGAGCGTGCCGCGCCCACCACGCACCCGGTGTTCACAGTCGCCCGCGCCGCACAGGCCGCGGCGGCGGGGGATGCCACGGCCGCGGGCCGCCTGCTGGACGACGCCGCCGAGCAGGAGCGCCGGTCCCCGACCTACTACGGGGCCGCCTGGACGGCGCTCGGGCGGGCGCTCCTGCAGACCGATCTGCTCGGCGGCTGCCCGGAGCGCCGTTGACGCTGGTACCGTGCGGTCGTCGCTCCATGAACGACGACCCTTCTCGAAGTAGCGCCGGGCCCAGACCCGGCCTCGCCACGTGACCATCCTGCTGCTCCTGGCGGTCGCGGTGCTGATCGGCATCAACGGCTTCTTCGTGGCCGCGGAGTTCGGCCTCGTCCGCTCCCGGCGCTCCTCGCTGCAGGAGATGGCCGAAGAGGGCAACGCCGGTGCTCGCCGCGCGCTGACGCTGCACGACGACCTCAACCAGTACCTGTCGGCGTGCCAGTTCGGCATCACGCTCGCCTCGCTGGGCATCGGCTTCCTGGGCGAGCCGGCGGTGGCCACGATCTTCGAGCCGATCTTCGGCAACTTCTCGCACAACGTGAAGGTCGGGATCTCGGTGGCGATCGCCTACATCATCGTCACCGCGGCGCACGTCGTCGTCGGCGAGCAGGTCCCGAAGATCTACTCGATCATCCATCCGGACCGGATCGCGATCCGCGTCGCCCGGCCGCTGCGCGCGTTCAACATCGCGATGAAGCCGTTCATCTCGCTGCTCAACGCCGTGGCCAACGCGATCCTGCGGCTGCTGCGGGTCGATCCCCAGGCGGCGTCCGAGGAGGGCGCGACCCCCGAGGAGCTGCGCATCCTCATCAGCCAGGCGCGCGCGGGCGGCAAGCTCGACGCGGGCGAGGCCGGCATGCTCAGCGGCGTCTTCCACCTGCACGAGCAGGAGGCGCGCCAGGTCATGACGCCGATCCCGGCCGTGGTCACGGTGGACCTCAGCGAGGACGTCGAGACCGCACTGCGCCGCTGCATCAGCTCCGGCCACACGCGCCTGGTCGTGACCGAGGACGACAACCGCGACCGCGTGCGCGGCATCGTGCACTCCAACTCGCTGGCCCGCGCGCTGATGGCCGAGGGGCCGCAGGCGTCGATCGAGCCGCTGGTGCGCGAGGCGGTCATCGTCCCGGAGACCAAGCCGCTGGACGACCTGCTGGCCGACCTGCAGCGCCAGCGCTCGTCGATGGCGGTCGTCGTGGACGAGTACGGGCGCGTCGTCGGCATCGTCACCGTCGAGGACATCATCGAGGAGGTCGTCGGCGAGATCGACGACGAGACCGATCCGGCGGGCGGCCACATCCGTCGCCTCGCCAACGGCGACTGGTTCGTCCGCGGGCACGTCGCGGTCACCGACCTGCTCGACTACGGCGTCGAGCTGCCGGTCGACACCGACGCCTACAACTCGGTCGGCGGCTTCGTGTTCGCCGAGCTCGGGCGGCTGCCCAAGCGCGGCGACACGATCTCGGCCGACGGGTACTCGATCAGGGTGGAGTCCGTGCGCGAGAACCGCATCGAGGCCGTCCGCATCCGCGAGCGGCGCGCGCAGCAGAGCTCGACGTCCGGCAGCGAACAGCGCTCGGGCTGATCTGAGCGCAAGTTCTGCGTGCAGGACCCGTTTGAGCCCTCGAACGGCTCCGGTGAAGCGGACGGACGGAAACGGGGCCGTGTCGCAGCGCCGATGGGTCGGCGAAGCGACGAGTCGGGTGGTTCGGGCGGCCCGGGGTGGGCCCGCCCGGCGCGCTCGCCGGGCGGTCGGCTTCTCCTGAGCCGGCCGTCCGGAGCGCGTGCGCCCCACTTCTCAACCTGCGCGTAACACGATCCCCCTTTAATCGAACCGACCCGCTTGAGGAGCGGGCCGGATCGTGCTTCTGGGAGGAGGTGCACGTGCGAGTACGTTCGCAAAGCGATTGTCTGCCTCCTTCCTGAAGCGGTCCTAAAAACTCCCTGCGGCCACCGTGCGCAGACGTAAGAATTGGCTAGGAGCGTGGGTCGCTAAGCGGCGCGGGCGGTGGTCTGGCGGGGCCGCTGTTGGGTGTGGGCCGGTTTCAGGCCCGTGGCGGGTGGGCGGGGCGCGAAGCGCCCCGCCCGTTGTCGTTGGGTGCTGCCAGCGGCTGCGGGCGGGCGGGTTTATCCGGTCGCGGTGGCGGCCAGGCCGCCGTTGCGGTGCAGCTTGAGGAGGTTGTG
>NZ_DATHDY010000121.1:0-151017 GCF_035318805.1 Baekduia sp. | reverse complement strand
GGCGATCGTGCTTGCGCTCGCCGCCCGGATCGCGATCGGCGACTTCAGCTGGCTGGACCTCGTCGCGGTCGCCGCGATGCTCGTGATCTATCCGTTCGGCGAGTGGGCGATCCACGTCTACCTGCTGCACCTCAAGCCGTTCCGGTTGCGCGGCCGGCGCGTCGAGCTGCCGACCGCCAAGGCCCACCGCGAGCACCACGAGCGGCCCAACTACCTCGGCCTGATCCTGCTCGGACCGCTCGAGGCCGCCGCGCTTCTCCTGCTCGCCGTCCCTGTCGTGCTCGCGGTCTTCTCGATCGTCCTGCCACTCGACGCGCTCGTGACCGCTGCGTTCGCCGGCTACGTCCTCATCGGCATCTACGAGTGGACCCACTTCCTGATCCACACCGCCTACCGCCCGCGCTCACGCACCTACAAGGCGATCTGGCGAAATCATCGCCTGCACCACTTCAAGAACGAGCACTACTGGCACGGCATCACGAACACCGTCGCCGATCACGTGCTGCACACGGCGCCGGATCAGAAGGACGTGCCGCGCTCGCGCACTGCACGCTCGCTCCAGTCGCTGTAGCCGCCTTCGTATGAGCGCACCTCGAGGTCGCGCACCTCGACGATCCGGTCGGCGATGCGGTCCAGGAAGTAGCGGTCGTGCGACACCGCGATCACCGTGCCGTCGAACGCCTCGAGCGCGTGCTCGAGCACCTCGACCGACTCGATGTCGAGATGGTTGGTGGGCTCGTCGAGCAGCAGGCAGTTCGCGCCGCCGAGCATCAGCGTCAGGCAGCGCAGCCGCGTCCGCTCGCCGCCGCTCATCGCCGCCACCGGCCGGCGGACCTGCTCGTAGTCGAACAGGAAGCCCATGAGCTTGCGGACGGCCTCCTCCTCGGTCATCCGCCCGGTCGCGCGCACGACGTCCAGCGCCGTCGCCTCGTCGGGCAGCTCGGCGACGGCCTGGGTCAGGTGGTCGAACGCGATCGACGGGCCCGCCCAGCGCTGGCCCGACGACGCCGCCAGCTCACCCGCCAGCAGCTTGAGCAGCACGGTCTTGCCGGCGCCGTTGGGCCCGACGATGCCGATCCGCTCGCCGCGCATCACGGTCAGGTCGACGCCGGTGAGCTCGGGATCGAACTCCACGTCGCGCAGCTCGACGACGCGCTCGCCGCCGCGCGCCGCCGCCCGCAGCGCCAGCGCCATCCTGCGGCGCTCGAAGACCGGTCGCTGGATCTTCTCCATGCGATCGATCTGGCGCTGCTTGTTGCGCGCCTGCTTGATGTGACGCTCGTCGACGACGCGGTGCGCCCAGTCCTTGAAGCGCCGGATCGCCGTCTCCAGGCGTGCGATCTCCTTCTGCTGGGTCACGTAGGCCTGCTGGCGGCGGACCAGCTCCAGCTCGCGCGCGACGGTGTAGGCGCTGTAGCCGCCCTGCCACATCCGCACGCGGCCGTGCTCCAGCTCGGCGACCTGGTCGACGATCTCGTCCAGCAGGAAGCGGTCGTGGCTGACGACGACGACCGCGCCGTCGAGCTCCTGGACCAGCGACTCCAGCAGCGACCGGCGCGCCATGTCCAGATGCGCCTCGGGCTCGTCGAGCAGCAGCAGGTCTGGCCGCCGCACCAGGCACGCGGCCAGCGCGACGAGCTTGCGCTCCCCGCCGCTCAGCGTGCGGGTGGGCCGGTCGACGTCGGCGTCGTCGAGCCCCAGCTCGCGCAGCAGGCGGATCGCGTCGCCGTCGACCGTCTGCTCGGCCAGGGCGTCGACCAGCCCCGCCTGGCGCGCCAGCAGCCGCGTCATGCGGTCGAGGTCCTCGGCCAGGGCCGGATCGGCCAGCGCCGCCTCGACGCTCGCCAGCTCCTCGTGCACAGCGACCGCCGCCGGCACGGCCGCGCGGACGGTCTGCAGCGCCGTGCGGTCGTCGCCGCCGACGAGCTGCGGGAGGAAGGCGACCGTCGCGCCGCGGCGGATCGTCAGCGCGCCGGCGTCGGGCGCATCGTCACCGGCCAGCAGCCGCAGGATCGTGGACTTGCCCGCGCCGTTGGCGCCCACCAGGCCGACGCGCGCCCGCGGCCCGACCTCCAGGTCGAGCCCGTCGAGCACCCGGCGTCCGCCGAAGGACTTGACGATCCCCCGCAGGCTGAACGCGGGGGCGGTGGGGACGGAGACAGCCATGGGCGCAGACCACCGTAAACCGCACCGGCGCGAAGGGGAAACGGGGTTCTCCCTAGTCTTAGTGGCGTGCCTGCCAGCCCCGCCCGTCGCGCTGCGCTGAACGTCCTGCGCCGCGTCAACGAGCAGGGCGCCTACGCCGACCGTGCGCTGCACGGAGAGTCCAAGGAGCTCGACGCCCGCGATCGCGCCCTCGCCAAGCGCCTGGCGTTCGGAACGGTCCAGCGCCGCGCGACCCTGGACTGGATCGTCGCCCGCCACGTCGATCGCAAGCTCGAGCCGCAGGTGCGCGCCGCCCTGCAGCTCGGGCTCTACCAGCTGCTCTACACCGACGTGCCGCAGCACGCCGCGGTCGCCGAGAGCGTCGAGCTGGCCAAGCCCAGCCCCGGCGCCAAGCTCGTCAACGCCGTGCTGCGCAAGGTGCTGCGCGAGGGCGTGGAGCTGCCGGCCGACGACAACCCCAAGGGCGCCGCGATCCGCCATTCGCATCCCGAGTGGCTGACGCTCCTGTGGTGGGACTGGCTCGGCGCCGAGGAGGCCCGCGCGCTGCTGGCCGCCGACAACGAGCCGACCGAGCTGGCGCTGCGCGTCAACCCGCTGGCCGGCGTCGACGTCGACCTGGCCGGCCGCCGCGAGGACGACGCGCTGGTCGTCGAGGGCGCGCTGGACGTGCTCTCCCACCCGCTCTACGCCGCCGGCGCGATCACGCCGCAGTCGCGCGCGTCGCAGCTCGTCGCCCGCGCCGTCGACCCGCAGCCGGGTGAGCGGATCCTCGACCTGTGCGCCGCTCCCGGCGGCAAGACCACGCATCTCGCCGCGCTGATGGGCGACCAGGGCGAGGTCGTCGCCGTCGAGCGCCATCCCCAGCGCGCGCAGGCGCTGATGACGCAGGCCGGGCGCATGCACGCCACCAGCGTCCGCGTGCAGGTCGCCGACGCCAAGGACGTCAGCGCCGAGCTGCTCGGCGGCATGTTCGACCGCGTCCTGGTGGACCCGCCGTGCAGCGGCCTGGGGACCCTGAGCAGCCATCCCGACCTGCGCTGGCACGCCACGCCGGAGTCGATCGAGGAGCTGCGGATCGAGCAGGAGGCGATCGTCGCCGCGGCACGCGGCGTGCTCGCTCCCGGCGGCCGGCTGGTCTACTCGACGTGCACCCTCTCGCCGCGCGAGGAGATCGTCGACGGCACGGTCGTGCGCACGCTCCCGCACCGCGACAAGACCGACGGCTTCTATATTGCCGTCAACGATGGCTGAAGTAGGTCTCAAATGCCCCGGTTGCGGGGAGCCGTGGCTGCGTCCGACGACCCTCGCCGGCCGCTACCGCTGCGTCTACTGCCTGCACCGCTGGGAGCTGCGCTCCGTGTGCCCCGACTGCGGGGAGCACTCCACGATCGTGCGCATGTCGTCCACCGCCACCACGGTGTGCAACCACTGTGGCGGGTCCATGCTGGTCGAGGTCTGAGGTCCGGTGAACGCCAGGCGCCCGCCTCGCATCGCCCCGAGCATCCTCGCGGCCGACTTCGCCCACCTCGGCGCGCAGGTCCGCGAGGTCGTCGACGCCGGCGCCCGGGTGATCCACGTCGACGTCATGGACGGCAACTTCGTGCCGCCGTTCTCGATGGGCCCGCAGGTCTGCAGCGCGCTGCGCGCCCTGGACCTCGACATCGAGCTCGACGTCCACCTCATGGTCGAGCGGCCCGAGCGCCACGTGGCCGACTTCGCCAGCGCCGGCGCGAGCAACATCACCATCCACGCCGAGGCCACGCCGCACGTCGACTACGCCCTCCAGCAGATCCGCGAGCTGGGCTGCACCGCGGGCCTCGCGGTCTGCCCGGCGACGCCGCTGGACATCTACCGCGAGGTCGTGGTCGACCTCGCGCTCTGCATGACCGTCAACCCGGGGTGGGGCGGGCAGGCCTTCATCCCGACCTCGTTGCACAAGATCGCGCGGATGCGCGCGCTGCTCCGGGACGGGCCGGAGCTGGAGGTCGACGGTGGCATCGACGCCACCACCGCCGGGCCGGCCGCCGAGGTCGGCGCCACCCTGTTCGTCGCGGGCAGCGCCATCTTCGGCGCTGACGATCCCGCGGCTGCCTATACCGAAATCGCCGCCGCGGCGGGGTGTAGCCAGCCGTAGCGACTCGGCCCGGTGCAGGGCCGATGATGTGAAGGAACGCCCGTGAGCACGAAGGTACTCATCGTCGACGACCACCCGACCTTTCGGTCGACCGCTCGCCTCCTGCTGGAGAGCGAGGGATTCGACGTGATCGGAGAGGCGCCGGACGGCCTGAGCGCCATCGCTGCGGCAGGGGAGCTGCACCCCGACCTGGTGCTGCTGGACGTCAACCTCCCGGACCTCGACGGCTTCGACGTCGCTGCGCGCATCACCAGCGTGCTCGGCGCGCCCGCCGTGGTCCTGACCTCCAGTCGCGACAGCTCGGACTTCGGACCCCTCGTGCATCGCAGCGGTGCGCGCGGGTTCATCCCGAAGGGGGAGCTCTCAGGTGCCGCACTCACGGAGCTCATTCGATGAACTCACTGCGAGCCGCGCTCCTGGCGCTGTTCGCAGCCTCGGTGGCGATGGCCGCCGTGATGGTGGCGCTCGTCGTCTCCAGCGATCACGAGAGCGCCAAGGAGGTCACCGCCGTCCTCGGTCCGCTCATCGGGCTGAGCTTCTGCGGCACGGGCATCTTCGCGTGGATGCGCCGTCCTCACAACCGCTTCGGCGCGCTCATGACTGCGGTGGGCTTCGCATGGTTCCTGGCGGGGCTGACCGAGGCCAACGCCGCGTGGGTCTACACGCTCGGCGTCTACCTCGGGCCGTTGTACATCGTGTTGGTCGGCCACATGCTGCTGGCCTTCCCCAGCGGGCGGCTGGAGACCGACGCGGCGCGCACGCTGATCGCCATCGGCTACCTCGACGCGCTGTTCGTGCAGATCCCGTTCTTCCTGCTCGGCGGCGACATCAGCACGCCCGACAACGCGCCGCGCAACGCCTGGGCGCTGACCGACAACCCCGACGGCGCGCAGGTCTTCGGCGCGGTCTCGCAGTTGGTCGCCGCGGTGCTGATCGCCTGGCTGGCGGTCCAGCTCGTCCAGAAGCGCCAGGTCGCCTCGCCGCCGCAGCGGCGCGCGATGGCGCCCGTGCTGTGGACCGGCCTGGCGCTGAGCGCGACGCTGGCCGTCGCCGTCGTCGGGCAGCTGCTGGGGGCGGGCACCTCGGTGGCGGCGAGCCCGAGCCTCGTGTCATTGATCGCGTTCGCGGCGCTGCCGTGGGCGTTCGTCATCGGCCTGCTGCGCGGCCGCTACAGCCGCGCCGGCGCCGTCGGCGACCTCGTCGAGCGCCTCAACGCGCGGGGCATCGAGGGCGAGTCGCTGCGCGACGCGCTGTCGGACGCCCTCGGCGACCGCTCGCTGGCGCTGGCGTTCTGGTCCCGCGGCTCGGAGCGCTACGTCGACGCCCACGGCCAGCACGTCGACCTGCCGCCGGCCACGTCGCGCTCGCGCGCGGTGACCGAGATCGAGCGCGAGTCGGTGCCGGTCGCCGCCATCGTCCACGACGCCGCGCTGCTCGACGAGCCGGGTCTCGTCCGCGCTGCGGGCGCCGCGGCGGCGCTCGCGCTGGAGAACGAGCGCCTGGAGGCCGAGCTGAAGGCCCGCGTCGCCGAGCTGCAGGTCTCGCGCGCGAAGGTCATCGAGGTCGGCATGGCCGAGCGCCGCGCGCTGGAGCGCAACCTCCACGACGGCGCGCAGCAGCGCCTCGTGGCGCTGTCGCTGCAGCTCGGCCTGGCCAAGACCAAGCTGCGCACCGACCCCGACGTCGCCGAGCGCATCCTGGACGGCGCGCGCGGCGAGCTGGCGTCCGCGCTGGAGGAGCTGCGCGAGCTCGCGCGCGGCATCCACCCGGCGATCCTGACCGACCGCGGGCTGGCCGCGGCGCTCGAGGCGCTGGCCGGACGGGCGCCCGTCCCGGTCGAGGTCGAGGCGGTCCCGGAGGGCCGGATGCCGATGCCCGTGGAGGCCGTGGCGTACTTCGTCGTGTCGGAGTCCCTGACCAACGTGGCCAAGTACGCCGATGCCGAATATGCGACCGTCCGCGTCGTACGGGAGAATGGCTACGCAGTGGTGGAGATCGAGGACAACGGCATCGGCGGCGCGGACCCGTCCGCAGGCACTGGCCTGCGGGGCCTCGCCGATCGCCTGGCCGCCCTCGACGGAAGGCTTGAGGTCGACTCCCCTCCTGGAGTCGGAACGACCGTGAGGGCGAGGATCCCGTGCGCGTAGTGCTGGCTGATGATTCCGTGCTGCTCCGCGAAGGACTCGCGGCGTTGCTCGAAGGCAAGGACTTCGACGTGGTCGCCCAGTCGGGCGACGCCGAGGATCTCCTGCGCAAGGTCGGCGCCCACAAGCCCGACGTGGCGATCGTGGACGTCCGCATGCCGCCGACGCACACCGACGAGGGGCTCAAGGCCGCCCTGGAGATCCGTGAGCGCTTCCCGGACACGGGCGTGCTCGTGCTGAGCGCCTACGTCGAGGAGACCTCGGCGCTCGAGCTGCTCTCCGACGACGCCGCCGGCATCGGCTACCTGCTCAAGGACCGCGTCAGCGACGTCGACCGGTTCACCGAGGCGGTCCGCCGCGTCGGCGAGGGCGGCAGCGCGCTGGATCCCGAGGTCGTCTCCCGGCTGCTCGGCCGCCGGCGCCGCGAGGATCCGCTCGAGGCGCTCTCGCCACGCGAGCGCGAGGTGCTGGGCCTGATGGCCGAGGGCCGCTCCAACCACGCGATCGCCGACGCGCTGGTCGTCACCGAGCGCGCCGTCGAGAAGCACGTCACGAGCATCTTCACCAAGCTCACGCTCCCGCCGACGGTCGAAGACCACCGGCGCGTGCTGGCGGTGCTGGCGTACCTGCAGGGCTGAGCTGGGCGTACCGGGGCGCGGCGTGGCTGGTCGGCGGGGCTACGTGGCGTCACCCCCGCGCTCCGCTTCGCGCTCGCCTCGGGGTCGCTCGGGCGCTGAGCGCTCGTATCGCTCCGAGGGCGGCGCGACCGCTTCCGGCATCGATCCCGCGCTAAGCCGCTCCGCGCGGATGGCGACGCCACGTATCCCCGCTACGCCAGCACGCCCGGGCTGACGCGTCCCAATCGGCGCCAGCGGAGCGCGCCGTGTTGCTGCCGGGCTCTCAAACCATGGTGCCCTCAAGTGCGACGTCGGTGCCTGCGGTGTCAGGGCAAGGTCAAGCAGCGTGTAAGGACCTACGTGAGCAACTGCGTCAACGTCGACACAGACGAAGTGATCTTCAAGAACGCCTACCGCAACCGCCTCAAGGGAAGCTCCTCCGTGACCGGGAACCGCGCGAGGCCGATGCCGCTACCAACACCGTCCCCGCAGGCGACTAGCGTTGTAACCGGAGCGAGCGACCAGGGAGACGGCGTCCGGATTCAGGGCGTTGACCGTTCCAGGCAACTCGGTTTGATCCGCTCCGCGCGGGTGATGGCGTGACGCACCCCCGGCTCGGCGCGACGCATCGGCGCCACGCCTCGGCGCACACGCCGGCCCTCGGCAGCGGCGGGAGGGAGCGCTGCCGTGTAGGTCCACACGGTTTCCCTGGCGCGTCGCTCCTCGGCAGTGTCGGCGCGCGTTTCGCGCCGCCGTGGGGCTGAGCCGAGGCGGCTCTCCGTCGATGTCGACATCCGCTCCGAAGCGAAAGCGCGCGATCGATGCCAGGGGAGATCGCGTCGTCGCGAGCAGCCCGAGCGAGCACCCAGCGCTCGCGGCACGACCACGCGAGCGCGTCGCGCAGGGGCGGTGGCGAGCATCGCGGAGTGCCGCCCAGCCAACCCCGCCCGCGCCCTCCCCAGCCAGCCCCGCCCGCGCCAACCCCAGCCAGCCCCGCCCGCGCCAACCCCAGCCAACCCCGCTCAGACCGCCGCAGCCCGGCACCTGACACCGTCGACCCCATGACATCCCCTAGGGGGTAAGTGGGGGATAGCCGTACCCTTCGCTTCGCGCCAGGCTGGGAGGCTCCTCGGCATGAATTCGATCGTCTCCGCGCAGGATCTTCGCCGCGTCTATGGGGAGGGCGGCGCCGCCGTCACGGCGCTGGACCGCGTCTCCGTGGACTTCCCCGCCGGTGCGTTCACCGCCATCATGGGCCCGTCGGGCTCCGGAAAGTCCACGCTGATGCACCTGCTCGCCGGCCTCGACCGGCCCACCGAGGGCACCGTCACGCTCGACGGCATCGAGCTCACGACGCTCAACGACGACGCGCTCACCGAGCTGCGTCGCGACCGCGTCGGCTTCATCTTCCAGGCCTTCAACCTGCTGCCGGTCCTCAACGCGCGGGAGAACATCGTCCTGCCGCTGTCGATCGCCGGCCGGGACCCCGACGACGCCTGGGTCGACCAGCTGATCGACCTCGTGGGCCTGCGGGACCGCATCACGCACCGCCCGAGCGAGCTCTCCGGTGGCCAGCAGCAGCGCGTCGCCGTGGTGCGCGCGCTCGCCAGCCGCCCCGCGGTCGTCTTCGCCGACGAGCCCACCGGCAACCTCGACTCCCACGCCTCGACCGAGATCCTGCAGTTGCTGCGGCGCTCGGTCGACGAGTTCGGACAGACGATCATCATGGTCACGCACGACGAGCACGCGGCGGCCTACGCCGACCGCCTGCTCGTGCTGCACGACGGCCAGATCGTCGAAGACCGCGCGCCCTCCGCCACCGCCGTCGCCTAGCCCGGAAGCTCCTTCACCATGGCCAAGATCGCCGTACGCGGGCTGCTCGCCCGCAAGCTCCGCCTTGCCCTGACCGCCCTCGCCGTCGCGCTGGGGGTCACGCTCATCGCGGGCACCTACATCTTCACCGACACGATCAACAAGTCGTTCGACAACATCTTCGTCCAGTCCAACAAGGGCACGGACGTCGCGCTTTCTCCCAACAACGACCTGTCGGGCGACGAGGACCCGCCACCGATCCCGGGCGTGGTCCTGGACAGGGTCAAGCAGGTCGACGGCGTCTCCTCGGCCGAGGGCGCGGTGTTCAGCTCGGGCGGCTCGTTCCGCAAGGCCGACGGCTCCAAGCTCAAGGGCCAGGGCTTCAACGCGATCGCCGGCACGCACGACGTGCAGCGCTTCGAGTCCTTTGCGCCGACCGAGGGTCACCTGCCGCAGACGGCCGACGAGATCGCCATTCCCAAGGGCACCGCCGACAACAACGACTTCAAGGTGGGCGACAAGATCGAGGTCGCCGACGAGGCGCCCAAGAAGCTCTACACCATCTCGGGGATCGTGAAGATCGCCGGCGTGGACTCGTTCGGCGGCGGCGTGATCGCCGTGATGACGCTGCCCGAGGCGCAGCGCATGACCGGCCACGGCAACTCCTTCGACGAGATCGAGGTCGCCGGGACGCCGGGCGTCACGCCCGAGCAGCTCAAGGGGCGGATCGCGAAGGTCGTGCCCCAGGGCGTCGAGGTCCGTACGGGCAGCGAGCAGGCCGACAAGCAGACCAAGGACATCAACGACGGGTTCCTGAACTTCCTGCGCACCGCGCTGCTGGCGTTCGCCGGGATCTCGCTGTTCGTCGGCGCGTTCCTGATCTTCAACACCTTCTCGATCACCGTCGCCCAGCGCACCCGTGAGTTCGCGCTCCTGCGCGTGCTCGGCGCCAAGCGCAAGCAGGTCCTGCGCTCGGTCCTGGGCGAGGGGCTGACGATCGGCCTCATCGGCTCGGTGGTCGGCCTCGGCCTCGGCATCCTGGTGGCCGACGGCCTGCGCGCGCTCTTCAAGGCCTTCGGCGCCGACATGCCGTCGACGGGCACGGTCATCGCCGAGCGCACGATCATCGTGTCGCTGGTCGTCGGCACGGTCGTCACGCTGATCTCGACGATCGCGCCCGCCATCCGGGCGACGCGCGTCCCGCCGCTGGCGGCCCTGCGCGAGGGCCTGACGCGCGAGCAGAAGCACTCGCGCTGGGGGACGCCGGTCGCCGGCGTGCTCACCGTCGGCGGTCTCGGGCTGATGGCCTTGGGGCTGTTCGGCTCGATGAAGGCCAACTCGGCGCTGTCGCTCATGGGCCTCGGCGCGGTGGCGACCTTCCTCGGCGTCGCGTTCCTCAGCCCGCGCCTGGTCGGCCCGATCGCCGGCGTCGTCGGCTCGCCGTTCGAGCGCTTCCGCGGGGTCACGGGCCGGATCGCCCGCGAGAACACGGTGCGCCAGCCCGGCCGCACGGCGGTCACCGCCGCCGCGCTGATGATCGGCGTCGCGCTCGTGACCTTCGCGTCGGTGTTCGCGGCCGGGGCCAAGACGACGTTCAAGGACGCCGTGACCAACGGCTCCAAGGCGCAGGCCGTCATCCAGAACACCGACGGCTTCAGCTCCTTCACGCCCCAGGCGGGCCAGGCCGTCGCCCAGGTCCCGGGCGTCCGGGAGGTCTCGGCGGTCCGCTTCGGCCAGGGCAAGGTCGACGGCACCAAGAAGGGCGTGACGGGCGTCGACCCGCAGACGTTCGCGGACCTGTACCACTCGGGCTGGAAGCAGGGCAGCGACGCGACGTTGCGCCAGCTCGGCCCCGGCACGGTGATCGTCGGCAAGAAGTACGCCGAGAACGAGGGCACCAAGGTGGGTGACACGCTCAACCTGCAGACCAGCACGGAGCGATCGCTCAAGTTGAAGGTCATCGGCATCCTGTACGACAAGGGTGGCCTGACCGGGGACATGACGGTCGCCAACAGCGTGCTCGAGAAGGACTTCGGCTTCCGCAAGGACGGGTTCGCGTTCGTCGCCTACGACGGCACCCGGCCCGAGGGGCAGGTGAAGGCGTCGATCGACAGGGTGCTCGACGACCAGTTCCCCGAGGCCGAGGCCAAGACCAATACCGAGTTCATCGACTCGCAGGCCAAGCAGATCGACCAGCTGCTGATGCTGATCTACGCGCTGCTGGCGATGGCGATCATCGTGTCGCTGTTCGGGATCGTCAACACGCTCGTGCTGTCGATCTCCGAGCGGACCCGGGAGCTGGGGCTGCTGCGGGCGATCGGCATGTCGCGCCGCCAGGTCCGGCGGGTGATCCGCTACGAGGCGATCATCACCGCGCAGATCGGCGCCGTGATCGGGCTCGCGCTCGGCATCGTGCTCTCGCTCCTGGTGACGCGGGCGATCGACGACTTCCAGCTGTCGATCCCCGTCGGGACGCTCATCTTCCTGCTGATCGCCGCGGCGGTCGCAGGGGTCCTCGCGGCGATCCTGCCGGCACGCCGGGCCTCGCGCCTGAACGTGCTGGAGTCGCTGGCCTACGAGTAGGCCTCGCGCAAGGACACCAAGCTCCGGGGCGGCGGGCCGTGCACCGCCGCCCCGGCTGTGCTTGGGGGCGGATCGTCGGGGCCGGTAGGGTCGGGCGCGTGCGGGCCGTCCTCGAGCTGTGGCGCCGAGGGCAGCGTGGCTGGCCGGCGCCGTATCCGCTGGTGCAGCTCCCCAACGTGCCGCTGATCGTGGCGCTGGTCGCGGCGGCGCTGTCGCGCCTGGTGGACGGCGCCGCGCACGACGTCGCCCGTGTGGTGTTCTACGCCGCGCTGGCCGTCTGGGCGGCCGATGAGCTGGCGCGCGGAAGCAACGCGTTCCGTCGGGCGCTGGGGGCGGCGGTGCTGGCGTACCTCGCCGTGCGGCTCGTCGCGGACATCTGACCCGGCCCCCGCTACACCGGCCGGCCGCGGCGCTGACCCTAGGAGACTGTGTCGCTATCGCGACTGGGGACCCACCTCCGGCGGCGACGGCTGGCCGTCGTGGGCCTCGGCCTCGTCGGCCGCCTACGGCACCCCTAGTTGTCGCTCTTCGCCGGCGCCGGCGCGCTCGCCGTGCGCCGCGCCACCTCGTCGCGGACCAGCGGCGCGACCTCGGTGCCGAGCAGCTCGACGGCCTGCATGACGTCGGCGTGGGGCATCGTGCCGACGGTCAGGTGCATCAGGTGGCGGTCGTGGCCGAAGAGCTCGTGATGGAACAGGATCTTCTCGGCGACCTGCTCGGGCGCGCCGATGACCAGCGAGCCGCGCGGCGAGCGCAGCGCGTCGAACTGCTCGGGCGACATCGGCGGCCAGCCGCGCTCGCGCCCGAGGCGCGACATCGCCGCGGCGTAGGGCCCGTAGAACGTGGCGACCGCCTGCTCGGCGCTCGGCGCCACGAACCCGTGGGTGTTGATGGCGATCGGCAGGTCGGCCGGCTGGCCGGCGCGCTGCGCGGCGTCGCGGTACAGCTGCACCAGCGGGGCGAAGCGCTCGGGCTGGCCGCCGATGATCGCGATCGTGAGCGGCAGGCCCAGCGACGCGGCGCGCACCACCGACTGCGGCGTGCCGCCGACGCCGACCCACACCGGCAGCGGATCCTGTACGGGCCGCGGGTAGACGCCGACGTTGTCGATCGGCGCGCGGTGCCGGCCCGAGCCGGCCCACGTGACGCGCTCCGACGAGCGCACGGCCAGCAGCAGGTCGAGCTTCTCGGCGTAGAGCTCGTCGTAGTCGTCGAGGTCCTGGCCGAAGAGGGGGAAGGACTCGACGAACGAGCCGCGACCGGCCCAGATCTCGGCGCGGCCGTCGGAGAGCAGGTCGACCGTGGCGAAGTCCTGGAAGACCCGGACCGGGTCGTCGGAGCTGAGGACCGTCACGGCGCTGGCCAGGCGCAGGCGCTCGGTGCGCGTGGCCGCGCCGGCGAGGACGACGGCCGGGGCCGAGACCGCGAAGTCGGGCCGGTGGTGCTCGCCCACGCCGAAGACGTCGAGCCCGACCTGGTCGGCCAGCTCCATCTCCTCGATGAGGTCGTGCAGCCGCTGCTGCGCGCTGATCACCTCACGGGTGCGCGGGTCGGGCGTCAGCTCTGCGAACGTCGTGATGCCGATCTCCATGGCTAGTGGGCCGCGCGGAGCGCGCCCTTCCCCGGATCGCCGATCGGCAAGGCGCTCGTGCGGATGATCGACGGCGGCGCGCTCACCAGCGGGCCGACCTTGCCGAACAGCTCCTTGAGGTGCGGCGTGCGGGTGTGGGCGTCGAGCGCCTCGTCCTCGCTGCCGGGCTTGACCTGGATGGTGGCGATCACGACGACCTTCTCGCTGGGGCTCATGGCGTGCAGGCTAGGAGGTGGACGGCTCAGTCCGGCGCTTCCCGCCGCACCGTGGCCTAGGGTGGGCCCCATGGCCAAGGTCAAGCTGCACCGCTGCTCCTACACGTTCCTGCACACCGACCTCGACGCGTGCTGGAAGGTCCAGCGGGCGCTCGACGAGCAGGGCATCGAGTACGAGGTCGTCAAGCACGGCTTCGGGAAGGGCAAGCGCCCGGACGTCGTCGAGCTGAGCGGCCAGAAGTACCTGCCGGTGATCGAGCTCGAGGACGGCACCGTCTACCGCGCCGAGTCGAACGACATGGCCGCGCGCGTGCGTGCCGGCGAGCTGCTGGACGACAGCGCCGCGGGCGCGCCCGCCTCGGCCTGACGCTCAGGAGGCCGCGGGCGCCGCGGCGGCGCTCGGCGCCGGGCGCCGGTACAGCACGTACAGCAGCACGCACAGCAGGCCGGCGGCGCCCGCGTAGCCGACCTCGGCGCGCGTGAGCTCGTCGTCGACGACCGGCAGCAGCATCCACGCCACGAACGCGCCCGCCGCGACCAGCCACGCCGCGGCGGCGTGGTGGGCCCGGCCGCGCGCGAGGGCCGCCTGGTTCAGCGTGCCGGCGGTGAGGTGCAGGCCCATGCCGACGGCGATGACGGCCAGGCCGACGCGCCCGTAGTGGGTGTCGGACGGAAAGAGCGTGTCCATCACGAACGGCCCGATCGCCAGCAGGCCGAGCGCCACGGCGCCGGCGAAGCCGGCGATGACGAGGACCGTCTGGCGGATGGCGCGCGCGAAGGCCGCGTGGCCCTCGGTCGCCTCGAGCCCCGCCAGGTGCGGCAGCAGCGACGTCTGCACGGCCTGGAACAGCTGCAGCGGGGCGCGCGCGATCAGCAGCGCGCTGAAGACGATGCCCGCCTTCGTCGAGTCCGCAACCAGCAGCACGGCGGCGTTGAGCAGCGTCTGCTCGGCCAGCTGGATCGCCGCGACCGCGCCGGCGAAGCCCGCGCTCTCGCGCATCGCGCCCCGGTCACGGGCCGCTGCGCCGGCGGCCGGCGACGCCGCCTCGTGGCGCCGCAGCGCCCAGGGGATCACCAGCAGCGAGGCCAGCGGCGCGGCCACGAGCCCCAGCGCGACGGCGGTCTCGCCCGTCGCGAGCCCCACCGCCACGGCGACCGGGAAGCAGAAGCGCGACAGCGACTCGAAGAGCACCAGGCCGCCGTAGAGCCCGAACCACTGGTGCCCGGCGAGGTAGCCGCGGGCGAAGTACGACGCCGCGTAGGCAACCGTCGCGCCGATGAGGATCCAGTAGAGCGACGCCTCGCCGTCGAAGAGCCCGTCCTGGATCGGTCCTCGCGCCGCGAGCGCGATCACGAGGAACACCGCCGCGAACGATGCCTGGATCATGGCGGGCACCCGCAGCGAGTGGCCGCCTTCGATTCCGCGCGCGCGGCGGTCGGCGATCGTGCGCGACAGCAGCTGCTCGACCGGCCGGTAGATCACCGACATGGTCACGAACAGCACCGACCACAGCAGCGACACGCGCCCGTACTGGTCGTCGCTCAGGACATGCTTGGCGACCGAGAAGTAGGCGAAGGTGAAGAGCCCGGTCGCGGCGATCCCGATGCTCAGGAGCCGCGCGCCGGACCCGAACGACCGCCCTTCGCCGGTGGCGCCGGCGTCGCCTTCGGCTGACGCCGGGACGCCGCCGTCAGACCAGGCTTCGGTGCTACTCGCCAATGCGGACGAGGAGCATCGTCCACGGGAACGGCGAGCGGGCCTCGACGACGGTCCCGTACCGCCCGAGCAGCTGCATGAAGCCGCGCTTGGACCAGTGGTTCACGTGGCCGGGCGTGTTGCCCAGCTCCTTGAGGTAGGCGCCGCGCGCGAGGTTCAGCCCGCGCCACAGCGGCTCGCGCGGCACGGAGACCAGCAGCCACTTCGAGGCGCAGCGCGCCATCTCGGAGACCGTGTGCTCGGGATCCGGCACGTGCTCGAGGACCTCGATCGCGGTGGCGACCTCGAACTCGCCGTCGGCGAACGGAAGGTTCTCGGCCTTCATCACCTGGTACTCGAGGCAGGGGTGCTGGCGGGTCTTCCACGCCTCGTGCAGCTGCGGGTCGTCGAGGTCCAGTCCCACGATGCGCTGCATGCCGGGCGTCTGCGCCCACTGGTGCGTCAGCACGGCCTCGCCGCAGCCGACGTCCAGCAGCGTCGTCGGCGCCGCCTTGCCGAACAGCTCCTCGAGCGTGGACTCGAACTTGGCCATCAGCCGGCGCACGACCGGGTTGGTGGACCCGTACTTGTCATAGGTGTTGCCGGTGACCGTGCCCTCACGGTCGACGGTGACGGAGCTGCTCATAGCTTCAGGGCCTCTCGTTCCTCGGTGCGGCCGGCCTGCGCGCCGGTGGTCGCGTGCTGCCCGGTGTCGTGTGCGCCGGGCTCGTAGTGGGACGGGGGCACCTTGAGCTGCAGCTCGATGCGCCGCACCCGCTCGAAGATCCGCTGGGACATCATGCGCTGGCTGTAGAGCAGGTCGCCGATGATGCCGAGCACCCCGACCACGACGGCGGCGTTGAACAGCACGGCGCCGAAGATCAGCGACTGCACGTGCCCCGCGCCCTCGCCGCCGATGTAGGCGATGACGAACCGGATGAACGGCACGAGCGACAGCACGAACAGCAGCAGCGCCAGGTAGGAGAACACCTTCAGCGGCTCGTACTGCGTGTAGATGCGCGCGATCGCCACGGCGTTGCGCCGGACGTAGGAGCTCATCGACGGGAAGAGCCGCGACTCGCGCGTCTTCGGGTTGGTCCCGATCGCGACGTGGTCGGTGGCCACCAGCAGCTTGCCGGCCTGGATGATCGTCTCGAGCGTGTAGGTGTACTTCGAGACGACGGCCATCTGGATGGCCGCCTCGCGGTTGTAGGCGCGGAAGCCCGACGTCGTGTCGGGCACGTCGGTGTCCGAGGCCTGGCGCACGACCCACGAGCCGAGCTTCTGCAGGCGCTTCTTCAGCGGCGAGAAGTGCTCGATCTGGTCGGTCTCGCGGTCGCCGACGACCATGTCGGCGCTGCCGTCGACGATCGGCTTGACGAGCTTCGGGATGTCGGCGCCGCTGTACTGGTTGTCGGCGTCGGTGTTGACCACCACGTCGGCGCCGAGCTTCAGCGACGCGTCGAGGCCGGCCTGGAAGGCGGCGGCCAGGCCCTTGTTGTTCGTGAGCTTGACGATGTGGTGGACGCCGTTGGCGCGGGCCACCTCGATCGTCCGGTCGGTGGAGCCGTCGTCGATGACGAGCACTTCGACCATGTCGAAGCCCGGCACCTCGCGGGGGAGATCCGCCAGCGTCGCCGGCAGGGTCTCCTCCTCGTTGAGGCAGGGGATCTGGATGATGAGCTTCATGAGAAGGGTGGGGACGGCGCGCTTGGAGGTTGCGCCGGGATGGTAGGGCCCGGGCGACCTGCCCCATCGAACCGTACCGGCGGGGACGTGCCGTACACTCGCCAGCTCAGTATCTCAGAGGGCCGGGACGGCTGTCGTCGCACGTCAATCCGCCGATCCTGGGCTGCTGGAACCTCGACTTCGGATGGAGAGCGCGACGCTCACTTCGCCGCCGCGCCGTGAGCCCGGCATGCTCTCGCGGCTCCGCGCCGCTCCCGCCCATGCCTGGGCACGGGCCGGGTTCGCGGTGCTGTGCGTGGGTGCGGCCATCGGGTTCCTGGTGTACCCCACCTATCCGAACTACGACTCGGCGTACTCGCTGATCTGGGGCCGGGAGCTGCTCGACGGCCAGCTGCCGAGCTTCGACGCCTACCGGGCCCCGACCGAGCATCCGCTGGCCGTGCTGTTCGCCGCGGTGCTCTCGCCGCTGGGCGACGCGGCGCCGCGCGTGTGGCTGGCGCTGACCGTCGCGTCGTTCTGCGTCCTGGTCGCCGGCGTCTTCCGGTTGGGCCGGGTGGCGTTCACGCCGTGGGTCGGCCTCGTCGCGGCGCTGCTGGTGCTCAGCCGGCTGGACTACGCGTTCCTGGCGGCGCGCGGGTACGTGGACGTGCCGTACCTGGCGATGATCGTCTGGGCCGCGGCGCTGGAGACCGAGCGGCCCCGGCGCGGCGGCGCGGTGTGGGTCCTCATCGGCCTCGCGGGCCTGCTGCGGCCCGAGGCGTGGATCCTCGGCGGCATCTACTGGCTGTGGTGCGCGCTGCCCGCGCAGCCCTGGTCGCGCCGCATCCGCACGGCGGTCTACGCCGCCGCCGCGCCCGTCCTCTGGGCGCTGACCGACCTCGTCGTCACCGGCGACCCGCGGTTCTCGCTGGATCACACGAGCTCGCTGGCCGCCGACCTCGACCGCCGGCGGTCCGCTTCCGAGGCGCCGTCGCTGCTGGTCGACTACCTCGAGAAGCTCGTCAAGTGGCCGGTGCTGGCGGGCGCGGTGCTGGGGATCGCGCTCGCGCTGGCCTTCGCGCGCCGGCGCTCGGGCGTCCCGCTGGTGATGACGCTCTCGGGCATCGGCACCTTCGGCGCGATCGCCGTCGCCGGCCTGTCGGTCATCGACCGCTACCTGGCGATCAGCGCGCTGGGACTGCTCGTGTTCTGCGGCTTCGCGATCGCCGGCTTCACCGTGCTGCCCGCGGAGCATCGGGCGCGCCGGCCGTGGACCTCCGGAGCGGTGGTCGTGGCGCTGGGCGGCGCGCTGTTCACGCTGACCCGCTTCCATCCGGGCTACATCGACCGCGAGCTGACGACCCGCCGCGAGCTGCGCCAGGAGCTCGCGCGCGTGCTGCAGACGCCCGCCTTCACGCTGGCCCGCCGCTGCGGCCCGGTGACCGTGCCCAACCACAAGCTGCTGCCCGACACCCGCTGGATCCTGCACGCCGACGCCGACGAGGTGCTCGCGCGCAGCGCGCTGCCGGCCTCCGGGCGCGAGACCAAGGGCGTGCACCTCTTCGTGTCCGGGCCCGCCATGCTGGAGAACCCCACCTACGGACCGTTCGACCGCACGGTCGAGGACGACCCGCTGATCCAGGTCCCCGGGCCGGCCGCCATCCTGATCGACCGTTCCCCAGACTTCGCCGTGTATGCCACCTGCTGACGTCGCCGCCGTGCCCGCCGGCCCGCGCCCCGACTCCGACCCCGCCACCGGCGGCCCGTCCCCGGGCCGCCTCGCCCGCCTCACTGCGCTGCCCTGGCCCGCCCTGGCGCTGATCGCGCTGGCGCTGGCGACGTTCGTCGGCTTCCTCGTCTACCCGACGTATCCCAATTACGACAGCTACTACTCGCTGCTCTGGGGCCGCGAGGTGCTGCACGGCCACCTGCCGAGCTTCGACGAGTACCGCTCGCCGACCGAGCATCCGCTCGCCGTGCTCTTCGGCGCGGCGCTGTCGCTGCTGGGCCGCGGCGGCGACCGGGTCATGGTGTTCTGCACGGAGGCGTCGTTCGTCGTGCTGTGCGCGGGCGTCTACCGCCTGGCCCGCCGGGCCTTCACGCCGCTGGTCGGCCTCGCCGCCGCGGGCATCCTCTGCACGCGGTTCGACTTCCCGTTCCTCGCGGCGCGCGCCTACATCGACATCCCGTACCTGGCGTTCGTCGTCTGGGCCGCGGCGCTGGAGCTCGAGCGTCCGCGGCGCGGCGGGATCGTGTGGGTCCTGCTGGCCTGCGCCGGCCTGCTGCGCCCCGAGGCGTGGATCCTGATCGGCCTCTACTTCCTCTGGATGTGCTCCGGCGAGCTCGGTCCGGGGCATCCGCGCGGCGAGCGCCTGCGCCGCTGGGCGCGCTACGCCGCCTGGGCCGCCGTCGGCCCGGTGGTGTGGGTCGCGACCGACTTCGTCGTCACGGGCCATCCGTTCTTCTCGCTGCAGCACACCAGCGGCCTGGCCGAGGAGCTGGGACGCACGCAGGGGCTCTCCGAGGTCCCGTCGTCGATGAAGCGCTTCTTCTTCAACCTGGCCAAGGCGCCCGTGCTCTACGCCGCCATCGCCGGGTTCCTTGCCGCGCTGTGGCTCGCCCCGCGCCGCGCGATCATGCCCGCGGTGCTGTGGCTGATCGGCACCGGCACGTTCGTGCTCGTCGGGATCGCGGGCCTGTCGGTCATCGACCGCTACCTGCTGGTCCCGACGCTCATGGTGATGGTCTTCGCCGCCGTCGCGCTGGCCGGCTGGTCGATGCTGCGCAAGGACGCGCTCATCCGCAAGGTCTGGGCGGTCGCGGCGGGGCTGATCGTGATCTACGGGGTCGTCTTCAGCGCGACGCGCGTCAACTTCCACGTCTTCGACTCCGAGCTGCAGCTCCGCGGCGCGTCGCACCGCTCGCTCGCCGACCTGCTCGACCAGCCGGCCGTGCGGGCCGCGCGGCGCTGCGGGCCGGTGACGGTGCCGAACCACAAGCTCGTCCCCGACACGCGCTGGCTGCTCGGCGCGAGCGCCGGCGAGGTGCTCGCCCGCGCCGACCCGGCGGCCGAGGCACGCAAGCAGAAGGGCGTCTCGCTGTTCGTCGTCGACCGCGGCGCCCTGCTGCGCCAGGCGCTGGTGGCCGACACCGACGACCCGTTCGACAACATCCCGCTGTCGGGCTTCCGGCGCCTCGCGTTCACCCCGTACTACTCGGCGTATGTCCGCTGTTGATGCCCAGGGCGCCGGTGAGGACGTGAGCGCGCAGGCGCATCCCGACGCGGCGTTCGAGCCGGCCGCCGCCGGCGCCGGCGAGCGCGCCGCCGCCCGCCGGGCCAGGGCGCGTGAGCGGCTGCGCTGGGCGCCCGCGGTGCTCGTGCTGCTGGCCGGCAGCTTCGTGCTGCGCATCTGGGGCGCCAAGCACGGCCTGCCCTACTCCTACAACGCCGACGAGAACGCGCACTTCGTCCCGAAGGCCATCGGGCTCTTCGGCCACGGGCTGAACCCGCACTACTTCGTCAACCCGCCGGCGTACACGTACGTGTTGCACGGCGTGTTCGCCGCGTGGTTCGGCGGGCGCGCCGGCGTGTCGGAGTCGTTCGCCACCGACCCGACCGAGGTCTTCCTCGTCGCCCGCGTGGTCTCGGCCGTGTTCGGCACGCTGGCCGTCTGGCTGCTGTACCTCGCCGGCACGCGGATGTTCGACGACCGCCGCGTCGGCTTCCTGGCCGCCGGGCTGCTCGGCGTGGGGTTCCTGCCGGTCTTCTACTCGCACCTGGCGCTCAACGACGTGCCGACCCTGGCGCCGATCTGCCTGGCGCTGTACGGCACGGCGGGGATCGTGCGGCGCGGCCGGCTGATCGACTTCGTGGTCGCCGGGATCGGCCTCGGCCTGGCATGCTCGATGAAGTACACCGGCGGCATCGCGCTGCTGCCGCTGGTGGCCGCGGCGGGCGGCTGGCTGTTCGGACGCGACCGCCTGAAGCGCTCGACGCTGATCGGCGGCCTGGTGATCGCCGGCTTGTGCGGCGCCGTCGCGTTCTTCGTGACCAACCCCTACGCCCTGCTGGACCACGCGGCGTTCTCCGACGGCCTGAACCACCAGACCTCGGTCGCCGACGACGCGCTCGGCAAGCTCGGCCTCACCGAGGACAACGGGCTCGCCTACTACCTGTGGACGCTGACCTGGGGGCTGGGGTGGGTCCCGGCGCTGGCCGCGGCCGCGGGCGTCGTGGTCGTCGCCCGCGACAACTGGCGGATCGCCGCCGTGCTCGTCCCGGCACCCGTCCTCTTCCTGCTGTTCATGGGCACCCAGGAGCGGTTCTTCGGCCGCTGGCTGATGCCGGTCTTCCCGATGATCTGCCTGCTGGCCGCCTACGCGGTGCTGCGCGCCGCGGTCGCCATCGGCCGCCGCCGGCCGGTGCTGGCGCCGACGATGCTCGCGTGCGCGGCGGCGCTGCTCTGCGGCCAGGGGCTCATCGCCTCGCTGCACATCGGCCAGGTGCTCTCGCGGCCCGACACGCGCAACATGGCCCGCGCGTGGTTCGCGGCGCACGTGCCGCCGAAGACCAAGGTCGTCGTCGAGCCGGTCGTGCCCGACGGCTGGGCGCAGGACGTCGGCCATCCCTCGCCGCTGACCAGCAACGGCAACCGCTGGGTGAAGTTCCCGACGAGCCGCTCGAACATCGCCAACGACGGCTCGGAGATCCCGGGGCCGGGGCGCATCGTCAACATCGAGGACTACGAGCGCACGCTGTATCCCGGCCTCGTCGACACCTACGAGAAGGCCGGCTACTGCTGGGTCATGGTCGGCTCGACGCAGCGCGGCCGCGCGGAGGTCGAGCCCGAGGCCGTCCCGCAGGCGCTCGCCTACTACCGCGAGCTCGAGCGCCGCGCCGACACCGCCTACGTCGCCTCGCCGTACCGCGCGGGGGCCAAGCCGGTCGCGTTCAACTTCGACTGGTCGTTCGACTTCTACCCGCTGGCCTACAACCGCCCGGGCCCGACGATGTGGGTCTACCACCTCCGCGGAGGTCGCTGCGCCTCGTCCTGAACGGACGACCGGTCGCCGCGCCGTATCCTCCTGAGCGGTGCAGCGGACCGACACCGACCACCAGCATCTGGCCCGCGCCATCGACCTGGCGACGCGGGGTCGCGGGCGCGTGCACCCCAACCCCGTGGTGGGTGCCGTCGTGGTCAAGGACGGAGCCGTCCTGGGGGAGGGGTGGCACGCCGACTACGGCGGCCCGCACGCCGAGGTCAACGCCATCGCCGACTGCGACGGAGCCGACCTCACCGGCGCCACGATCTACGTCTCGCTCGAGCCGTGCTGCCACCAGGGCAAGACGCCGCCGTGCACCGACGCGATCCTCGCCGCCGGCATCAGCCGCGTCGTCGTCGGCTCCGACGATCCGACCGAGAAGGCCTCCGGTCGCGGCCTCGGGATCCTGCGCGACGAGGGCGTGACGGTCGACGTCGCCGGCGGCGAGCTCGCCGTCCGCGCCCGGCTGTCCAACCAGGCCTTCCGCAAGCACGCGCGCACCGGGCGTCCGTGGGTGCTGTTCAAGTCCGCGATGACGCTCGACGGCAAGGTCGCCACCCGCACGGGCGACTCGAAGTGGATCTCCTCGGACGCCAGCCGGGCGCTCGCGCACCGGTGGCGCGCGTCGGTCGACGCGGTCGCGGTCGGCATCGGCACGGCGCTGGCCGACGACCCCCAGCTCACGGCGCGCGTCGCCCACAACCCGGCCCGCGCCGAGCTGGCCGACGACCCCCAGCTGACCTCGCGCATCGAGCTGCCCGACGACACGCGCGAGCTGCGCCAGCCCCGCCGGGTCGTCTTCGACGCCACGGGACGGCTGCCGCTGGACTCCCAGCTCGTCCAGCAGGCGCCCGACATCCCGCTGACCGTCGTCGTGTCGCGCGCCGCGCCGCGCAGCGCCGCCGACGGCCTGGAGAACGCGGGCGCCGACGTCATCGTCGCCACCGGCGAGCACGAGCCCGCGCGCGTGCGCTCGGCGCTCGACCAGCTCGGCGAGGCGGGCGTCCACGCGATCCTGCTGGAGGGCGGCCCGCACCTGGCCGGCGCCTTCCTGGACGCCGGCGAGATCGACGAGGTGCGCCTGTTCCTCGCGCCGCTGCTGCTCGGCGGCAGCAAGGCGCGCGACCCCCTGGAGGGCGAGGGCGTCGAGCGGATCTCCGAGGCGCTGCGGGCCCTGACCCTCGACTGCGAGCGCGTCGCCGACGACGTCCTCATCAGCGCACGGCTGCGGGAGTGGTGATCGAGAGCATGTTCACGGGACTGGTGGAAGACCTCGGAACCGTCGTCGCGGTGGAGCGCACCGCCGGCGGCGCGGTGCTGACCGTCGAGTCGCGCCTGGCCGACCAGATCGGCGAGGGCGACAGCGTCGCCGTCAACGGCGTGTGCCTGACGGCGACCGGCATCTGCGGGCAGCGCTTCGGCTTCGACGTCATGCACGAGTCGCTGCGGCGCACGTCGCTGGCCGAGCTCGACGCCGGCGCCCGCGTCAACCTGGAGCTCGCGCTGCGCGCCGACGCGCGGCTGGGCGGCCACATCATGCAGGGCCACGTGGACGGGATCGGGGTGATCGCCGGGCTGGCCGACGACGGCTTCTCCCGCGTCGTGACCGTCGAGGCCGGGGGCGGGCCGGACGGCCTCCTGCGCTACGTGGTGGAGAAGGGCTCGATCGCCGTGGACGGCGTCAGCCTCACCGTGTCCCGGGTCGACGAGACGTCGTTCGACGTGTCGCTCATCCCCGAGACGCTGGAGCGGACGAATCTGGGCGCCACCACCGTGGGGCGCACCGTGAACCTGGAGGTCGACGTGGTCGCCAAGTACGTGGAGAAGCTCGTGGGAGGCGTTCGCGCATGAGGGCCAAGGTGCAGCAGACCCGGGACGAGGTCCAGTTCGCCACCGTCGAGGAGGCGCTGGAGGACATCGCCGCCGGCAAGATGATCGTGGTCGTCGACGACGAGGACCGCGAGAACGAGGGCGACGTGGTGATGGCGGCGGAGTTCGTCACCGCCGACGACATCAACTTCATGACGCGCCAGGCGGGCGGCTGGATCTGCCTGACGCTCACGCCGGACCGCTGCGACGAGCTCGGCCTCGAGCTCATGTCGCTGAAGAACGAGTCCGCGCACGAGACGCCGTTCACCGTCACGATCGAGGCGCGCGAGGGCGTGACCACGGGCATCTCGACGGCCGACCAGGCGACGACGATCCGCACCGCGGTCGATCCCGCCAAGGGCCAGCACGACATCGTCGTCCCCGGGCACGTGCATCCGCTCAAGGCGCGCGAGGGCGGCGTGCTGGAGCGCACGGGCCACACGGAGGCGTCGGTCGACCTGGCGCGCCTGGCGGGCCTGACTCCGGCCGGCGTGATCTGCGAGGTGCAGAACGAGGACGGCTCGATGGCACGCGTCGGCGACCTGGCCGCCTACTGCCACAAGCACGGCTTCAAGATGATCACGATCGCCGATCTGATCGCCTACCGGCGACGCCACGACAAGCTCGTGGAGCGCGTCGTTTCGACGTCGATGCCGACCGGGTTCGGCGAGTTCACCGTCTACGGCTACCGCTCGCTGGTCGACGAGAAGCACCACGTCGCGATGGTCAAGGGCGACGTCGCCGGCAAGGAGGACGTGCTCGTCCGCGTGCACTCCGAGTGCCTGACCGGCGACGTGTTCCACTCGCTGCGCTGCGACTGCGGCGAGCAGCTGGAGTCGGCGCTGAACATGATCGAGTCCGAGGGCGAGGGCGTGCTGCTCTACCTCGCCCAGGAGGGCCGCGGCATCGGCCTGCTCAACAAGCTCAAGGCCTACAAGCTGCAGGAGGAGGGCTACGACACGGTCGACGCCAACCTCCAGCTCGGGCTGCCCGCCGACCTGCGCGACTACGGCATCGGCGCGCAGATCCTCGTCGACCTCGGGCTGTCGTCGATCCGGATCCTGACCAACAACCCCAAGAAGATCCGCGGCCTGGAGGGCTACGGCCTGCGCGTCACCGACCAGGTGCCGATCGCGCACGCGTCCAACCCGCACAACGAGGCCTACCTGCGCACGAAGGCCGAGCGCATGGGCCACACGCTGCACCACCAGGGCCTGGCGCTGGACGAGGAGATGCTCCACGAGGAGCAGGTCTCCGACCACGCGGCGGCCCAGGCCCGCGAGAAGGAGCAGGGGTCGTGAGGCTCGCGTTCGTGGTGGGCCGCTTCTACGAGGACCTGGCCGACCGCCTCGTCGCCGGCGCCCGCGCGGTGTGCGAGGACGAGGGGATCACCGACATCGACACCTTCGACGTGCCCGGCGCCTACGAGCTGCCGCTGGCCGCCAAGCTCGCCGCGGAGACCGGCGCCTACGACGGGGTCGTCTGCCTCGGCGCGGTCATCCGCGGCCAGACCTCGCACTACGACTACGTCTGCGGCGAGTCGGCGCGCGGCATCATGGACGTGCAGCTGCAGACGGGCGTGCCGTGCTCGTTCGGCGTCCTGACGGTGGACAGCCTCGACCAGGCGCTGGCCCGGTCGGGCGGCGACAAGCGGGACTCGGGCCGCCACGCGGCCGAGGCCGTGCTCGCGCTGCTGGCGGTCAAGGACCAGCTGGCAGCGGCTCGCTGACCTCGGGCGCCACGGCGGTCGGCGACCTCGGTACGCTCCGCCTGTGAACCTCGAGATCGTCGCGATCCTCGGGACGCTGATCGTCCACTTCCTCGGCGCGGGCGTCCTGGTCTACGCGCTGCTGGACGGCGAGAAGATCGACTGGCGCAACACGCTGTGGCCGCGCGACGACGACGGTGGCGGAGGCGGAGGCTTCGATCCGCCGCCGCAGGATCACGGGCCCGAGGGTGGGGGCGGCATCGTCATGCCGCCGCTGCCGGACGCGGCGCCGAGCGCCGTCCGGCTGCGCGAGCCGGGCCAGCGCATCGGCGACGGGTACCCGCGCCCGCCGCGGCGTCCCGAGCACGCGCCGGCCGAGCCGGCACGGTCGCCGCGCGAGCCGTCGCGCTGAAGGGCGCTTCGGACGCCGTTGGCGTTCCGCGCTGGCGCTGGTGGTGCCTGCGGCGCGCTTCGGGGGCCGTTGGCGTTCCGCGCTGGCGTTGGTCGTGCTGCGGCGCGTGGTTCGGGGCAGTGACGGGGAGGTGAGCGGGGGCGCCGGCGCGGTCGGTCGTCCGCGGGCGCCGGGCAGGGGCGCCGGCGCGGTCGGTCCTCCGCGGGCGCCGGGCGGGCGATCGATGGCACCTGGCCCTTCATATTGGAGGGCTGGGTGCCATCGACTGTCGGATCACCTGACCACGGCGCCTCGCGGACGCCCCCGGGCGCCCGCACCCGACCTGACGCGCGTTCTCGTCAGTGATCCCGGACCACGCTCGCCGCGCCAGCCACGCGCCGAGCGGAACGCCGACCACGCCGACCCCTAACCCACCGGCACCGCGAACATCCGCGCCAGCGTCTCGCCGACTCGGTCGCGCACCACCAGCGCGCTGCGTTGCACGTGGGCGCGCATGAACGCCGCCGAGGCGTCCGCGTCGCCGGCCAGGACGAGGCCCACGATCTCCAGGTGCTCGGCGATCGTCGCCCCGATCCGCTCGTCGAGCGTGAAGTCGTGGATGCGCAGCACGCGGATGCGCTCGTTGACCGCGCGCAGCATGCGCGTCGCCGTCGCGTTGCCCGACGCGCCGGCGATCCGCTCGTGGAAGGCCTCGTCGCGGTGGACGAAGTCGGGCGTCCGCAGCACATCGGGCGCGACGCGCCACTCGCGCTCCAGGCCGCGCCAGTCGTGCTCGATCGCCTCCAGCAGCTCGCGATCGCCGCGGGTCGACGCACGCCGGGCGGTCAGCTCCTCCAGCGCCATCCGGACGTCGTAGACCTCCTGCATGGTGCGCACGTCGGGCAGGCGGGGCCGCAGCCCTCCGGCGGGGTCGCGCACCAGGTGGCCGTCGCCCTCCAGGCGCCGCAGGGCCTCGCGGACCGGCGTGCGGCTCGTGGCGAACTCCGACGCAAGCTGCGTCTCGACCAGCCGGTCGCCCGCCGGCCGCTCGCCGGCCAGCAGCTGCGTCCTCAAGGCGTCGTAGACCCGTTCGGCCTGCAAGGGACGCGCGCCGTTCACGCGCGCGCCGCCTCAGCCGGCAGCCCTTCCAGTGCGGCCACCGCCTCGAGGAACGCCTCGAACGGCGGATGGGTCACCCCGCCGCCGATCTGCCCGACGCCGGGCTCGCGGTGGGCGATCCCGGTGTGGATCGGCGGGCGGATGCCGGTCTCGACGACGGCGCGGGCGTCGACGCCGAGGAGGGCGGGCATCAGCTGGGGCTCGCGCAGCCGCATCGTCGGGTGCTCGGCGGCGGCGATCCGCCGCAGCCGCTCCATGATCTGCGGGGCGTCGTCGACGGTCAGGCCCACCGACGGGGCCGCCAGCGGCGAGGCCGAGAGGGCGAGCGCTCCCAGCCCGTACACCTCGACGATCGCCGAGTCGCCCAGGTCGGGGTTCATGTCGGCCGTGCCGTAGGGCTCGACGAGGCGCGCGGGATCCGGCATTGCCGCCGGACCGGTGAACCACTGCGCACCGGTGCCCGAGAGCTGCACGCCCACCTCGACCCCGTTGCGCGCGATCACCGTGACCAGCGACGATCCCGGCACGCCCTCGGCACACACCATCGCCAGCTTGGCCGACACCATGGCCAAGTTGAGGAAGAACTGGCTGTTGCCCAGGATGAAGCGCCGGACCTCCGCCGACAGCCACGGCGCGAGCGCGTCGTGGGTCAGGCGCGAGCCGGCGTCGGTGCGGTGGTGGCACTCGTCGCCGAGCTCGAGCGCCTCGCGCTGGAGCTCCAGGAGGTCCAGCGGCCCGTGCTGCGCCAGCGCGTGCGAGAGCGCGGGGCCGAGCACGTCGCGCATCCACTGCAGCCGCTGCACCACTTCGGGCCCGTCGGCGCCGTAGCGCAGGACCTTGCCCGAGCCCTCGTTCAGCGGGCACCAGGCGGTCCGCCCGGTCGCCTCGTCGCGGGCGACGAGCACCGGCATCGACGCGGTGACCGCGCCCGACATGGGCCCGACGCCACCGAGGTCGTGGTTGGGATGCAACGCGATCTCTCCGGCGTCCAGCAGCGCCAGCGCCGCCACGGCCGTCGGCGCGCGTCCCTCGATCGCCAGCGCGACGCCGAGCGCCGTGCGCATCGGCGCGCACATCGCCCGGGATCCGATCGGCGGACCCGCGTGGCTCACGCCGCCCGCCGCCAGCTCGCCGACGACCTCGCCGGCGGGCCGGACGTCGATCAGCCGCGGCGCGGCGGCGGCCAGCGCGGCGACGGCGGGGTCGGCATGCAGCGTCGTATGCATGGGCGCAACGTACGGACGTGGCGGCCCGGCGCCCTTGGACCGGCGGGCCAGGATCGCCGGCGGCGCATTGGACCGCCCGCCCGGCGGTCCAGCCCGGTTCGGGCTCCCGGTCCAATGAGTTCGCCACACCGGCGCGGATACGTTCGCGCCGTCGGCCTCCCAGTCGACCGCACTGCATACAGCCCCGGAGAGGCCCATGACCGTCAGCGTTCCCGCCGACCCCTACGACTTCGAGCTGGACCCCGAGACCACCGCGCTGGTCATCATCGACATGCAGCGCGACTTCCTCGAGCCGGGCGGCTTCGGCTCGATGCTCGGCAACGACGTGTCGCTGCTGGCGTCCACCATCGAGCCGCTGCAGCAGGTGCTGGCGGCGGCCCGGGCGATCGGCATGCCGGTGATCCACACCCGTGAGGGCCATCGCGCCGACCTCGCCGACGCGCCGCCGGCCAAGCTCGCCCGCGGCCGGCTGAGCTGCGGGATCGGGGACCCTGGCCCGTTCGGCCGCGTGCTCGTCCGCGGCGAGCACGGCCACGACATCGTCGACGAGCTGGCGCCGATCGACGGCGAGCCGATCCTCGACAAGCCGGGCAAGGGCGCGTTCTACGCGACCGACCTGGAGCTGCTGCTGCGCAACCGCGCCGTGCGGCGCCTGATCGTCACCGGCGTCACCACCGAGGTGTGCGTGCACACGACGGTGCGCGAGGCCAACGACCGCGGCTTCGAGTGCCTCGTGCTCTCGGACTGCGTCGGCTCGTACTTCCCCGAGTTCCACCAGGTCGGCCTGCAGATGATCGCCGCGCAGGGCGGGATCTTCGGCTGGGTGGCCCCTTCGTCGCAGCTGCTCGCCCGCCTGGAGGCGGCGGGCCTGCTGGCCGCGGCGAGCACATCCACCACCACCATCATCTAGGAGCAAGGTCCATGGATTCGACGTACACCCCGCACGCGGGAAGCACCGCGGCTGGGCCCCCGCGGCTGCCGCTCTGGACGAGGGGCGACCTGAACGCCTTCTTCGGCCTGGGCATCAACATGCTGGTCAACGTCCTCGTGCTCGCGGGTCTCGCGGCGGGGGTGGTGAACATCTCCGCGCACGACGTGTACCGCGTCATCCTGCCCGCGCTCGGCGTCGAGCTGCTGATCGGCAACGTCTTCTACTTCCTGCTCGCGCGGCGCCTGGCGCTCAAGGAGGGCCGCAGCGACGTCGCCGCGATGCCCTACGGCCCAAGCGTCCCGCACATGTTCATCGTCACGTTCGTGATCATGCTGCCCACCTACCTCCAGACCAAGGACCCCGTGAAGGCGTGGGAGGCCGGGCTGGCCTGGGCGTTCATCATCGGGTTGATCATCCTGGCGGGCGCGTTCGTCGGTCCGTACATCCGGAGGCTCACGCCGCGGGCGGCGCTGCTCGGCACGCTCGCGGGCATCTCGATCACCTTCATCTCGATGCGGCCCGCCGCGCAGATGTGGGAGGCGGCGTGGATCGCTCTGCCGGTGCTCGCGCTCATCCTGATCGGCTTCGTCAGCGGCGTGCGGCTGCCGGGCAACGTGCCGATGGGCCTCGTCGCCCTCGGCGTCGGCTCGGCGATCGCGTGGATCGGCGGCTTCATGGACGGCGGCGCCGTGAGCGACGGCGTCAACGACATCGCGTTCGGGCTGCCGTCGCTGGACGTCGGGCGGCTGGCCAACGGGCTGGAGAGCATCTCCCCGCTGCTGGCGACCGCGATCCCGCTCGGCATCTACAACTTCATGGAGGCGATGTCCAACGTGGAGAGCGCGGCCGCGGCGGGCGACAAGTACAACCTGCGCGCGGTGCTGCTGGCCGACGGCACGGGCGCCATCGTCGGCGCGTGCGCCGGCTGCCCGTTCCCGCCGGCGGTGTACATCGGCCAGCCGGGCTGGAAGGAGGCCGGTGGGCGCATCAGCTACTCGCTGGCGACGGGCGTGGTGATCTTCGGGCTCTGCGTGCTCGGGTTCTTCCCGCTGCTGGCGGCGGTGCTGCCGATCCCGGCCATCGTGCCCGTGCTGCTGTTCATCGGGTTGGTCATCGGAGCGCAGTCCTTCCGCGCCGTGCCGAAGGCCTACTACCCGGCGGTGGTCATCGCGATGGTGCCGAACGTGGCTTCGTGGGGCGTGGGGCAGGTCGACAACGCCCTCGCGGCGGCGGGGACGAGCGCGGCCAAGGTCGGCTTCGACAACCTGTCGGCCGCGGGGACGATCTACGGCGGGCTCAACACGCTCGGACAGGGCGCCGTCCTGGTCGGGATGATCCTCGCCGCGATCACGGTGTTCATCGTCGATCGGCGCTTCGTGTGGGCCGCCGGCTTCTGCTTCTTCGGGGCGGGGCTCACGTTGGTGGGGTTGATCCACAGCGCCGAGGTGCACGTGTTCTCCGGTGAGAAGATCGCGCTCGGCTACGGCTTCGCGGGCGCGGTGTGCCTGGCGTTCGCCGCGCTGAAGCCGCCCCTGCGCGAGCTCGACCCCAACGATCCCGAGGACGTCGAGGGCGCGGCGTTCGAGGGCGGCGAGGCGACGGCGGGGCTGCCGCCCGAGCCGGACTCGGTCAACGGGAAGCGGGTACCCGAGCCGGTCGGGGTCTGACCCCGTCACGAGCCGGTCGGGGTCTGACCCCGTCACGGATTGGCTACTTCGTCGCGGGGCCTGGCCCCCGTGACGAGGTGGCGTTCGTCACGCGGCGATCGCCGCCCAGGCGCCGTCGGCCACCACGTCGACGGTGCCGGGGTCGGTGAGGTCGATCGTCCCCGGCGCGGCGTGCTGGGCGACGATCGCCGGATGGCTCATGCAGCCGAGCGCCAGCGCGGCGAGCACGCGCACGGGGCCGGGCCGGACGGTGGCGTCCGCCTGACCCTCGCGCACGAGGCCTTCGATGATGCGGATGGGATACGGGAAGCCGGCGGGCAGCGCGCTCATGAACCGCCCGGTGTGGCCGAGGACGAACGCGTGGGCGACGGGGTCGGCGCGCCGCAGGTCCAGCGACGAGCGCGCCAGCCCCTTGACGCGCTCCCCCACGGTCGACGAACGATCGTCGGCGATCTCGCGCAGGACGTCTGAGTAGCGCCGCATGTGCGTCGCGAACAGCGCGAGCGCGACCGCCTCCTTCGAGGCGTGGTGGCGGTACAGCGCGGCCTCGCTGACGCCGGCGCGCTCGGCGATGTGCTTGACACGGGTGGCGTCGTAGCCGCGCTCGGCGAAGCAGGCGAGCGCCGCGGCGAGGATCTCGGGCTCGCGGCTGGCGCGGCCCAACGTCAGGCCCTCGCCTTCGCCCGGTCCGGGACGAGCGCCTCGGTCCCGGCGAGGCGGTCGGCCGACCGCGGGTCGTGGCTGGGCAGGTAGACGGTCGGGTGCAGGCAGGCGTGGTGCAGGATGGTCTCCATCGTCTGGCGTGCGACCTCGTCCTTGGGGCTGACGCCGTCGACCTGGAGGTCCAGCAACTGCGCCTGGTCGTAGGCGCTGTCGCCGCCGATCAGCACGTGGTGGTCGTCCTGGACGACGATCACGGCCATGTGCCCGGGCGTGTGGCCGGGTGCCGGGACGGCGACGACGCGCCCGTCGGCGGTGAGGGCCTTGCTGGCCGCGAACCCGCCGAACGGCGCGCCGTCGAGCACGACGGGATCGACGTGGAAGCCGGGCGGCAGCGGCTGGCGGGCGACGGTCCGGACGAGCCGGCCGGCGGGCGAGCGGGCGACGGCGATCTCGTCGGCGTTGGCCAGGACACGGGCGCCGGGGACGTGCGGCAGGCCGTCGACGTGGTCGCCGTGGATGTGGGTGAGGACGACCGTGGCGACGTCGGCGGGCGCGAGCCCGGCGGCGCCGAGCTGGTGGTCGAGCTCGTCCTCGCGCCCGACGGTGAACGTCGCGAACGGCTGATCGCGCGCGGCGTGCGTCTCGCCGGCGTCGACCAGGATCAGCCCCTCGGGATGCTCGATCGCCCAGGCGTGGATGGGCAGCGGCCCGAACATCGGCCCGGGCTTGACGATGCGTGCCCGGCGCGCGAGCCCGTGGCCCACGCCGCGATGCATCGTCTCCTTGATGGCGACCTGGCCGGTGCAGAGGGGATGGATGATGAGGGACATGGCCGTGGGCTCCCGCGCCGCGAATGGCAAAGTGAACGTTCGCTTATGTTGACGTGCGCCGCCGTCGCCGGTCAAGGCACCGAGCCCGCCGCACCGTCGGCGCGCCCGCGAGCTACTGGTGCTTCTTGGCCTTGCCGGCGCCCTTGCCGGCTGGGCTGCTCGTGTCGGCCGTCGCGCCGCCGGCCTGCGCCTGCGCGGTCTTGAGCTCGTCCTCCACGATCCCGCGCTTGTAGCTCGAGATGCGCAGGCGCTCCTCGAGGTACGGGATCGCCTCGGCGGGGCGGCCGGCCAGGCGCAGCGCCCAGCCGTAGTTGTAGAGCGAGTAGGCGTAGTCGGTGCTGCTGGTGTCGCCGGCGGCGCGGAACTTCTCGACGGCCTGCGACAGCAGGGGCACCGCGCCCTGCGGGTCGCCCGGCAGCATCGCGTAGCCCGCGTTGTTGATCTGGGCGGCCGAGCGGCCGTCGGTGGCCGGAGCCGGCGTCGTGGCCGCGGGCGCCGAGGTCGTGGGCGTCGAGGAGGCCGGGCCCGCCGCAGGAGCCGGCTTCTTCGCCGAGCGCGCGCTCGACTTGCTGCTCGGGCTCGCCGCCGGCCGCGCCGCCCGGTCCGCGCTCGCGCCCGACCCGGCGTCGCCACCGTTGCCGTCGTCGCTGATCAGGGCGGCAGCGGCACCGCCGGCGAGGCACAGCGCCGTCAGCGCGGCGAGCGCCCAGGCGCGCCGGTGCGGGCTGTGGGCGCGAGCGATCGGCTCCGGCGGGGGCGTCGTCGGAGGCGCGCCGCGGCCGTTGGCGGCCGGCGGCGCCGGCGTGCGCGCCGGGGCCGGCACCGGCGTGCGCTCCCGCTCGCGCGAGAACCGCGGCGTCCCCGCGGCCGACCACTGCGCCGCGGCACGGCGCCGCGACGGCACGACGGCCGTCGCCATCGTCGGATCGCCGCCGCGCTCGCCGAGCACGCGGTCCAGCTCGTCGACGAACGCCGTCGCGGTGGGCGGGCGCGCCGCCGGATCCTTGGCCAGCCCGTGCTGCAACACGGCGCCGGCCGCCGCGCTCGGTCCGGTCGGCGCCGGCGGATCGCTCTCGGCGTGCGCCCGGGCCTGCGCCAGCGGCGTGTCGCCGTCAAACAGCTTGCGCCCGCACAGCAGCTCGTAGGCGACGACGGCGAGGGAGTAGCGGTCGCTGGCCGGCGTCGCGGGGTTGCCGCGGGCCTGCTCGGGCGACAGGTACGCCGCCGTGCCGAGCACCTGGCCGGCCGCGGTGACCTGCGTCTCGCCGGCGAGCGACGCGATCCCGAAGTCCCCGACCGCGAGCCGCCCGTGCGCGTCGAGCAGCAGGTTGCCGGGCTTGACGTCGCGGTGGACGATGTCGGCCGCGTGCGCCGTGTCCAGCGCCGAGGCCGTCTGGCGCAGCCACCGCAGGGCGGTCGCGACGGGCACGGGCTCGCCGCGGCGCAGGCGGTCGGCGACCGTCCCGCCCGCGAAGTGCTCCATGACGATGAAGGCCTGGTCCTGGTGGTCGCCGATGTCGAAGACCGTGACCACGTTGGGGTGGTCGGAGACCCGGGCGGCGGCGCGGGCCTCGCGCGTGAAGCGCCGGCGTGCCGCCGGGTCGGCGGCGTAGCCCGCGGCCAGCGTCTTGACCGCGACGAGACGCTCGAGCACGGCGTCCTGTGCCGCCCACACCGACGCCATGCCGCCGTTGGCGATGTGGTGCACCACGCGGTAGCGGGGTGGGAGGCTGACCTGGTGCACGGCGGGCATCGTCAGGCGCTTACCCTAGCCCGACAGCCACTACACCGAAGCCCCGGGGGGCCTCGAAGCGGCCCGAAGCGTCCGTTCGGGCGGCGCGCCGCGGGGCGGGCGGGCTCCGAGCTCACCGGCCCGCTACACTCCCCGGCCGAATGTCGAAGGTATGCCACAGCTGCGGGAAGGGTCCCGCTTTCGGTCAGAGCCGCAGCCACTCGATGCGCGCCACCAAGCGTCGCTTCGATCCGAACCTCCAGAAGGTGCGGATCTTCGTGGGCAAGGCACCACGGCGCGTCTACGTCTGCACGCGCTGCCTCAAGGCCGGCAAGGTCACCAAGGCCGTCTAGGAAACTGTGTCGCTATCGCGACTGGGGACCCACCTCCGGCGGCGACGGCTGGCCGTCGTGGGCCTCGGCCTCGCTGGCCGCCTACGGCACCCCTAGGAGCCGGGGCGGTCAGCGCCGCCCGGCATCGCCGGCCGACGGACCCGGTACGGTCGCTGCGTGTCTGATCCGAGTCTCGTTCGCTTCCGCGTCGCGGTGCATGGCGCGCTCGTGCACCTCGAGTCCCGCCGGCAGGAGATCAACGACCTCAACGTCTTCCCGGTCGCCGACGGCGACACGGGGGACAACATGGCGCTCACGCTCGAAGCCGTGCTCGCCGAGCTCGACCGCCTCGCGTCGGGCGAGGATCGCTCGATCGACGAGATCGGCCGCGACGAGATCGTCGAGGCCGTCGCCCGTGCCGCCCTGCTGGGCGCGCGCGGCAACAGCGGCGTCATCCTCTCCCAGCTGATCCGCGGCGCCGCCGAGGAGCTCGTCTCCCGGCCCGGCGAGCTGGTCGACCCCGTGCTCGTCGGCGCGGCGTTCGCCCGCGCCGCGCAGCGCGCCTACGCCTCGGTCCGCGAGCCGGCCGAGGGCACGATCCTCACGGTCATGCGCGACATGGCGACCTCGATCGCCCACGACGTCGCGCACCTTCCCGAGGACCAGCGCCGCCTCGGCGCCGACGCCGACCCGGTCCGCCAGAACCACATGATCGCCGACGCCCTGGAGCGCGCGATCATCGCCGGCGAGGCGTCGGTCCAACGCGGGCCCGAGCTGCTGCCGGTCCTCCGCGAGGCCGGCGTGGTCGACGCGGGCGGCTATGGCGTGACGATCGTCCTGGCCGGCGTCGTCGCGGCGCTGCGGGGCACCGAGGCGCCGGAGCTCGAGCACTACGCGCCGGCGCGGATCAGCCACCCCGAGCACGCCAGCGAGACCTACCGCTACTGCACGAACTTCGCCGTCACCGGCCAGGACCTTGACGCCGGCGCCTTCGTCGTGCCCCTGGAGGCCATCGGCGACTCGGTGCTCGTCGTCGGCGACCACGCGACGCTCAAGGTCCACGTCCACACCGACGAGCCCGAGCGGGCGACGCTCGTCTTCGCCGGCGCCGGCGAGGTCTCGCGCCTGGACGTCGCCGACATGTACGCCCAGGTCGTCGAGCGCGCGGAGCGCCTGAGCCACGTCGCGGCGGGCGGCGGCGGCGGCGCGTGGGCGGGAGCCGGACCGGTCGGCGGCGGCCCGGCCAGCGCCACCGTCGAGCCCCACCAGACCTGCGGCGCCCTGGCCGTCGTCACCGGCACCGGCCTGATCGCGCTCTTCGAGAGCCTCGGGGCGCGCGTGCTCGACGGCGGACCCACGCTCAACCCCTCCACGATGGAGATCCTCGCCGGCATCCACGACGTGCCCGCCGAGGAGGTCGTCGTCCTGCCCAACAGCCCCAACGTCTTCATGGCCGCCGAGCGCGCCGCGGAGCTGTCGGACAAGGTCGTCCGCGTCGCCGGCGCGCGGTCCCAGCAGGCCGGGCTGGCCGCGGCGATCGCGCTGAACGTGGACCGCAGCGCCGCCGACAACGCCGCCGCGATGGCCGGCGCGCTGGAGTCGATCCGCACCGGCGGCGTCGCGCCCGCCGCCCGCCACGACCCCGAGGGCCGCTTCACCGTCGGCGACGCGGTCGGCTACGTCGGCGAGGACCTCGTCGCCTGGGGCACGCCGGCCGACACGCTCGCCGCCGTGCTCGCGCAACTGGCCACCGACGCCGAGCTGATCACCTGCATCGCGGGCGACGGCGCCCCGCTGGACGAGGATGCGGTCGCCGCGCTCGCGCCGCCCGGGGTGGAGCTCGAGCTCGAGGACGGCGGTCAGCCGTCCTGGTGGTGGCTGCTCTCGGCCGAGTAGGTCCGGGTGCCGCTCACGTCCACGCTCATCCCGCCGCTCGCCTTCGCGGAGGCTCGCGAGCTCACCGCCGAGGAGCTCGCCGCCGCGCCCGTGCGCACGCCGCGCCCCTCGCGCCTGGAGGCGCCGCTGAAGATCAAGCCGTCGACCGCCGCCGACGCGGCGGAGTCCATCGGGTTGACGACCGTGGGCACGCTGTTGGAGCACCTGCCGCGCGCCACCGGCGAGGCGCGCACGATCGGCGAGCTGGCCATCGACGAGACCGCCACCGTCCTGGTCGAGGTGCGCTCGATCACGTCGCGGCCCGTGCGCCGGCGGGGGATGAAGCCCCTGGTCGAGGCGACCGTCAGCGACGGCACGGGCATCATGAAGGCCACGTTCTTCAACCAGCCGTGGCTGTCGGCGCAGTATCCGGTCGGCACGCGGCTGATGCTCGCGGGCAAGTTCCAAGGCGGTGGCCGCTTCCGCGTCAACGCCCACGCCAAGACCGACGCGGTCGCCGCGGTGGGCGGCGACGCCGGGAGCGCGGTGGCCGGTCAGTATCCGGCGACCAAGGGCATCAGCTCGACGCAGATCCTCGCGCTCATGCAGGCCCACCGCGGCGCGATCGCCGACGTCGTCGAGCCGCTGCCGACCGCGCTGCGTCGCTCGCTGCACCTGCCCGATCGCGCCACCGCGCTGGCCGCCGCGCACTTCGGCGACCACGAGGCCGGGCGCCGGCGCCTCGCGTTCGACGAGCTGCTGCTCGACCAGATCGTCCAGCTGCGCCTGCGCCGCGAGCGCCGCGCCGACGTCCGCGCGGCGCCCCTGACCGACGCGCCGACCCTGAGCCGCCAGTGGCGCGACGAGCTGCTGCCGTTCACGCCGACCGGCGACCAGGTCAACGCCATGGCCGAGGTCGACGCCGACCTCGCGCGCCCCCGGCCGATGCAGCGGCTGCTGATGGGCGAGGTCGGCTCCGGCAAGACCGTCGTCGCGCTGCACGCGATGCTGCGCGCCGTCGAGCACGGAGGCCAGGCGGCGCTGATGGCGCCGACCGAGGTCCTGGCCGAGCAGCACTTCGCGACGATCCAGGCGCTCATGGGTGGGTGGGGCGGATTCCTCATCAGCGCCGCGCTGCTGACCGGCTCGACGACCGCCGCGCGCCGCCGCGAGATCCTCGGCCGGCTGGCCACCGGCGAGCTGACGCTCGTCGTCGGCACCCACGCGCTGATCGAGGACCCGGTCGTGTTCTCCCGCCTCACGGTGGCCGTCGTCGACGAGCAACACCGCTTCGGCGTTCGCCAGCGCGCCGCGCTGGACGCCAAGGCGCCGCCGGGCCTCGTCCCGCACCTGCTGCACATGACCGCCACGCCGATCCCCCGGACGCTGCGCCTCGCGAACTTCGGCGCGCTCGACGTGTCGACGCTGCGGGAGCTGCCGCGCGGCCGCCAGCCGATCGCCACGCACGTCTGCTCGACCGAGGCCGAGCGCCACCGCGCCTACGAGCGCATCCGCGAGGAGCTGCGCGCCGGGCGCCAGGCGTTCGTCGTCTGCCCGCTGGTCAGCGAGTCCGAGGCGCTCAACGCGCGCGCGGCCACCGAGGAGTTCGAGCGCCTGCGCACCGGCGAGCTCGCCGACTTCGACGTCGTGCTCCTGCACGGCCAGATGAAGACGGCCGACAAGGCGGCGGCGATGGAGCGCTTCGCGTCGGGCACCGCCGACGTCCTGGTCGCCACGACGGTCGTCGAGGTCGGCATCGACGTGCCGAACGCCACCGTGATGGTCGTCGAGGACGCCGAGCGCTACGGGATCTCCCAGCTGCACCAGCTGCGCGGGCGCGTCGGCCGCGGCGAGCACGCATCGCTGTGCCTGCTGTTCGGGCCGCGCGAGTCCGCGCGGCTGAAGGCGCTCGAGCGCCACACCGACGGCTTCGAGCTGGCCGGCATCGACCTCGAGCTGCGCGGCGAGGGCGAGCTGACCGGCACGCGCCAGTCGGGCCTCGCGCGCTTCAAGTTCGCCCGGCTGCCCGAGGACGGCGACGTCCTGGAGGCCGCGTTCGCCACCGCCGAGACCCTCCTGGAGACCGATCCGGAGCTTTCGCGGCCCGAGCACGAGCTGCTGCACGCCGAGCTCGTGGCGCTGGAGCTGGCGCCCGTGTCGGCATGAGGATCGTCGCGGGGCGGCTGGGCGGACGCCGCTTCCAGGCGCCGCCGGGCATTGACACGCGTCCGACGTCGGACCGTGTGCGCGAGGCGCTGTTCTCCGCGCTCGGCCCACTGGACGGCGAGGCGGTGCTCGACCTCTTCGCCGGCTCGGGCGGGCTCTCGCTGGAGGCGCTGTCGCGGGGTGCCGCGCACGCGGTGCTCGTTGAGCGCGACGCCCGTGCCGTCGCGGTGATCCGGCGCAACCTGGAGGACCTCGGGCTCGACGCCGACGAGGCGCGCGTGCGGCGTCGCGACGCCCTCAAGGCCCTGCGCGACGCACGAGAAGCGGGCGAGACATACGATCTGGTCTTCCTAGATCCCCCGTACCGGCTCGCGGCCGGCCTGGGACCGGGGCTCGCCGAGGCGCTGCCTCCGGTCCTGGCGCCCGGCGCGCGCGTGGTCGGCGAGAGCGATCGGCGCACGCCGCTCGACCTCCCCGGCCTCAGCACGACGTTCGAACGCCGCTACGGCGACACCCTCCTCCGCATCCACTCCGCATGACCGACGAGAAGCGCATCGCTGTCTGTCCAGGCAGTTACGACCCGATCACCAACGGGCACCTCGACATCATCGGCCGCACCGCGGCGCAGTTCGACGAGGTCGTGGTGGCCGTCGTCAACGTCTCCGTGCGCAAGAACCAGCCCATCTTCGGGATCGAGGAGCGCCTCTCGTTCATCGAGGAGGCGACGGTCGACCTGCCCAACGTGCGCGCCGAGCCGTTCAGCGTCCTCGTGGTGGACTTCGCACGGCAGATCGGGGCGCGTACGATCGTCAAGGGTCTGCGCGCCATCTCCGACTTCGAATACGAGCTGGAGATGGGTCAGCTCAACCGGATGCAGGCCCCGGAGGTCGACACCCTCTACCTGATGGCCAGCCCGCAGTACAGTTTCCTCAGCTCCAGCGGCGTGAAGGAGCTCGCCACCTTCGGAGGCGATATCGACAGTCTCGTGCCCGAGCGCGTCGCCCGTCGCCTGAAGGAAGAGCTCACCCGATAACGAAAGACGCTTAGCCATGGACGTCCTGGTCCTCATTGACAAGCTCGACGACCTTGTCCACAACGCGAAGAAGGTCCCTCTCACCGACGAGGTGCGGGTGGATCGCGAGCAGATCTACGACATCTTGGATCAGATGCGCGCGACCATCCCTGAGGAGATCAAGCAGGCGCGGTGGATCGTCAAGGAGCGTCAGGAGATGCTCGCCGAGGCCAAGCGCGAGGCCGAGCGCATCGTGAAGGACGCCGTGCGCAAGCAGGAGGAGCTGGTCTCCGACCAGGAGGTCACCCGCGAGGCCGAGCGCGCGGCCGAGGAGATCGTCGAGGACGCACGCGCCCGCGAGCGGGAGATCCGCCTGGGCGCCGAGGACTACGCCGACGAGATCCTCAACACGCTCGAGGTCAACCTCTCGAAGTTCATCGCCGCCGTCCGCCGTGGACGCGAGCGCCTGCAGGGCAAGGAAGAAGAGGACTCGGTCGAGGCGGCATAGCTCGCCCAGGGGCTCGCATGCCGTGCGGGTGTCGGCCCCAGGGGGCCGAACCCGCGGCTTCGGGTAGGACTGGCGGCGATGGCTGCCACAGTCGAGGTTCTCGACACCGACATCACCACGCTGGCGGTCGACGCGATCGCCAACGCGGCCAACACGCAGCTGCTGCACGGCGGCGGCGTCGCGGGAGCGATCTCGCGCGCCGGTGGTCCGGCCGTGGACGCGGAGTCGCGCCGCAAGGCGCCGATCGAGCTCGGGGAGGCGGTCGAGACGACCGCCGGCGAGATGCCGTCGCGCTGGGTCATCCACGCGGCGACCATGGTCCTCGGCGGGACGACGTCGGCCGACATCGTCCGCCGCGCGACCGCCGCGACGCTGTGGAAGGCCGAGGAGCTCGACGCCCGGTCGCTGGCGCTCGTCGCGTTCGGGACGGGCGTCGGCGGCTTCCCCGTCGAGCAGGCCGCCGCCATCGAGGCCGACGAGGTGCGGCGGCATCTCGCCTCGGGCTCGCGGCTGGAGCGGATCGTCTTCGCCGTGCGCGGCGAGGCGGCGCGTGACGCGTTCGCCCGGGCGGTGGAGGGCGCGTCGTGAGCGAGCCGATCGGCCGCCGGCTGGTGGCCCACGGTCGCGTGCAGGGCGTGAACTTCCGCGCGTGGGTGCGGGAGCGGGCCGTCGCGCGCGGCGTGGCGGGCTGGGCCGGCAACCTCGACGACGGCACGGTCGAGGTCTGGCTGCAGGGCGACGCCGACGCGGTCGCGGCGGTCGAGCGCGCCGTGGGCGAGGGGCCTCCGTACGGCCACGTCGACCGCGTGGAGGCGGCCGACGTGGCGGTGCGCGACGACGTCGCCGGGTTCGGCCGTCGCTAGGAGCGTGGGTCCCTGACCCGCCGCGGGTTTCGCCCCCTGGGCGAAGACCCGCAAGGGTCTGGGCCAGTGTTCCCCAGTCTCCTACCGCACCTCGCCGCGCGTGAACCGCCACGCGCCGATCGCCAGCGGCACCGCGAGCCACACGACGAGCGTCACGCCGGCCTTGGCCCACTCGTCGGCGCTGTAGCTGTGGTCGAGGAGGTCCGGGAGGGTCCGGGCCTGGTCGATCCATTGCCCGACGCCGCGCAGCGCGTGGACGACGTGCGTCGCGGCCGACACCGCGATTGGGATCGCGAAGAAGCCGACGATCGCCGGGGCCGAGAGCAGCAGGGCCGCGCCGAAGCCGACGCCGACGAGCATCGAGATCGCCGTCGAGAACGCCATCTGCCCGAACAGGCCGGCGCCGAGCGTCCACTGGCCGTCGACCCCCGAGGCCGACGCCGCGGTGGCCACCGCGGCCATCGCGAGGGTGGCCACGAACGCGACGGTCGCGAGGACGACGCTGGCCAGGAGCTTGGCGGCCAGCACGCGCTCGCGGTGGGGGACCAGCGCGAACGTGATCATCGCGGTGCGCTGCGACCACTCGGAGGTGACCAGCAGGATGCCGATGATCGGCAGCAGGACGGTGCCCGGCTGCAGCGCGTTGTAGAGCATCGGCTGGAAGCGGTGGTCGAGCGCCGGGCCGGTGAGCGCGCTGATGACCACGACCAGCGCGGTGAGGCCGACCAGGCTGAGCAGCAGCCAGAACCCGGCGCGCGTGTCGGTCATCTTGCGCAGCTCGACCTTCGTGAGCCGCGCCAGGCTGGGGCGCGTGCCGGCGCCGCGGGCGTGGAAGCCGTGCGGCCGGGTGGCGGTGGCGGTGCTCATCGGACGGCCTCCTGGAGGTCGGCGGCGGCTGGCCCGGCGTCGGGCGCGCCGCTGGTGAGGTCGAAGAAGAGCTGCTCGAGGCCGGCGCTCTCGGACGGGCCGAGACGCGTGAGCGCGACGCCGCCGGCCAGCGCGATACGTCCGACCTCCTCGGGCTCGGCGTCGACGACGTAGCCGCCGTCGGCGTGCGGGCGGGCCGCCAGCCCGGCGGCCGACAGCGCCGTGCCGAGGGCTGCGGCGTCGGTGGCGCAGACGAGCGTCCCGGCGTCGGCCAGCAGCTCGGCGCGCGTGCCGGCGGCGACGATCCGGCCGCCGCCGATGATCACCATCTGGTCGGCGACCGCCTCCACCTCGTGCAGGAGGTGCGACGACAGCAGCACGGTGCCGCCGCGGTCGGCGAAGTCGCGCAGCAGCTCGCGCATCCAGCGCATCCCCTCCGGGTCGAGGCCGTTGGCGGGCTCGTCGAGGATCAGCACCTCGGGATCGCCGAGCAGCGCGTGGGCCAGGCCGAGGCGCTGGCGCATGCCGAGCGAGTACTGCCTGAGGCGCTGCCGGGCGGCGCGCCGGTCGAGCCCGACGAGCTCCAGCAGCTCGGGCACGCGGGCGGCGGCGACGCCCATCATCTGCGCCGAGACGCCGAGCGCCTCCTGGCCGCGCCGGCCGCCGTGCTGGGCGCCCGCGTCGAGGAGGATGCCGACGCGCCGGCCCGGGTTGGGCAGGTCGCGATAGGCGCCGTCGAGGACACTCGCGGTGCCGGCGTCGGGACGCGACAGCCCGCACAACATCCTCATGGTGGTGGTCTTGCCGGCGCCGTTGGGGCCGAGGAAGCCCGTGACGGTGCCTGGCTCGCACCGGAACGTGACGTCCTGGACGACGGCGCGGCCGCCGAGGCGCTTGGTGAGGCCGAGGGACTCGATCATGGCCATCAGCTTCGGCGTGGCGCCGGCGCGCCGCCAGCGCCGTGCGTCGATGGCGCCCCCGACGTCCGTCGATGCTCGGATCGACTTCGGTAGGGGGTCGGCAGCGGCCGGCGGTCGTACGCTGTGGCGCGATGACCGAGGCCGCCCAGCAGCGGGAGCACGGCGTGGCGCAGTGGCAGCGGCCGCTGCTGCCGGCCGGCCTGCTCGACGAGAGCAGCGGCGGGCGCTCGGCCCGCGACTGGGTCGTCGATGCGCTCATGTACCTGGCGGCCGGAAGCCTCGGCCTGCTCGCGCTCGGCTCGAGCTGGCGGCAGCACGGGACCTTGATGGCGGTGGTGGACATCGCCGCGGGCACCGTCGCCTTCGGGTCGCTGTGGTTCCGGCGCCGGCAGCCGCTGCGCGTCGCGCTGCTCACCATCGGCCTCTCGACGTTCTCCGGCCTGGCCGGCGGCGCCGCCGCCGCGGCCGCCTTCAACGCGGCGCTGCGCGTGGCGCCGCGGTCGTTGTGGTGGATCGCGGGGCTGTCGCTGGTGACCGCCGGCGCCTATCCGGCGCTCTACGCCACGGACGGCAGCTCGTACTGGACGGAGCTCGTCATCGGTGGGCTCTTCATCGTGGTCGTGTTCGGGTGGGGGCTGTTCGTGCGTGCCCAGCGCGACCTGGTGCACTCGCTGCACGAGCGTGCCGAGCGGCTCGAGGCGGAGCGGCGACAGCAGATCGAGCAGGCCCGCGAGGCCGAGCGGTTGCGCATCGCCCGCGAGATGCACGACGTGCTGGCGCACCGCGTCTCGCTGCTGAGCCTGCACGCGGGCGCGCTGGAGTTCCGGCCCGACGCCTCGCCGGCCGAGGTCGCCGAGGCGGCGGGCGTGATCCGCGCCGCGGCCCACGACGCGCTGCAGGAGCTGCGCGACGTCGTCGGCGTGCTCCGCGAGGGTGCCGACGACGACCCGACCGAGGACGGCGCGCCGCGCCGTCCCCAGCCGACGCTCGCGCAGATCCCGGCCCTGGTCGAGGAATCCCGCGCCGCCGGCATGCGCGTCGACTGCCGCCTCGACGCTCCGGGCGCCGATGCGATGCCCGTCGCCCTGGGCCGCACCGCGTACCGCATCGTCCAGGAGGGCCTGACCAACGCCCGCAAGCACGCGCCCGCCGCCGCCGTCGAGGTGGCCGTGACCGCCGAGGGCGAGCACCTCGTGGTCGCCGTGCTGAACCGCCGCCCGGTCGGGGTCGCCGCGCCCAGCCCGGAGCCCGAGGCGCTCCCCGGCGCGGGAACCGGGCTCGTCGGGCTCGGCGAGCGCGTCGCCCTCGCGGGTGGCGAGCTCGTCCACGGTCCCGACGCACGGGGCGACTTCGTCCTGCGCGCGACGCTGCCCTGGCGCGCGGCGTGAGCGCGGCAGGCGAGGCGCCGATCCGGGTGCTGCTGGTCGACGACGACGCGCTCGTCCGATCGGGGTTGCGGCTGATGCTCGCGGGCGCCGGCGGGCTCGCCGTCGTCGGCGAGGCCGACGACGGGCGCGGCGTCCTGGCCGCCGTCGACCTCCATCGGCCGGACGTCGTGCTGATGGATCTGCGGATGCCCGGCCTCGACGGGATCGCCGCGACGCGCCTGCTGCGCGAGCAGCCCGATCCGCCGGCGGTGGTCGTCCTCACGACCTTCCAGGCCGACGACCTCGTGATGCGCGCGCTGCAGGCGGGGGCCGCCGGCTTCCTGCTCAAGGACACGCCGCCGCCGGAGATCGTCCGCGCGATCGAGCTCGTGCACGCCGGTGACGCCATGCTCTCGCCCGCGGTCGCGCGCCGCCTGATCGCGCTGGTCGCGGGCGACAGCGACGCCGGCCACCGGCACGAGCAGGCCCGCACTCGCCTGGCGACCCTCAGCGCGCGCGAGCACGAGGTCGCCCTCGCGGTCGGTCGCGGCTGTGCGAACGCCGACATCGCGGCCGAGCTCCACATGAGCGTGGCGACCGTCAAGGCCCACGTCTCCCGGCTCCTCGCCAAGCTCGACGTCGACAACCGCGTCCAGATCGCTCTGCTCGTCCAGGAGGCGAGCCGGGACTTCACCTAGAGATGGGTTGTTCCACGAGGCGCAGCGAACCCGTGGAACAACTCATCTTGGTTGCCGCTGCCCTGTTGCGGGTGTCATGCGCAGGACGAAGGGGAAGTCGCCGAAGCTGACGTCGACGTAGTAGCGGCCGTCGACGTGAACGGTGCGCGCGCCGGTTGCGGCCGCCGTGCGAAACAGGCGCACGGCGGGGATGCCCGGTTGGCGTTCGAGGTCGGCGACGAAGCTGGTCTGCGTCGCGAAGTCCATCTGCGGGCTTTCCGGCGCGTATTGCTCGAAGCGCACGCGGTAGGTGCCGTGCAGCGTGAACGGGCCCGCGGTGCGCGGCGACGTCGTCGCTCGCACGATGATCTCGCCGTCGCCGCGCGGCGATCGCAGCAGCGGCGGCTTGGCCTTGGCGTCGAGCGCCGCAGCTCCTCGCGGCGCCTCGGACGTGGCTGATCCGCAGCTCGCGGTGAGGGCGGCGGCGGCCAGGAGGGGGACGAGGATCAGATGGCGGCGCATCTCAGAGGGTGATCTTGACAACCCTTGCATACCTAGGCAATGCTTAGGTAGATGATCGATCGCGCGGGGTTCCTCAGGCTCGGGGTGGCGACCGTGGTCGGGGGCGCGATCGTGCCTTCGGCGGCGAGCGCGGGCCTCCCGAACCCGGTGCCGGTCGGCGACGACGAGGGCTTCCTGCAGTTCGGGGCGCTGGCCGAGCGCGTATCGCTGGTCTACTACCGCCGCGCGGTCAAGCTCCGGGGCGTGTGGAGCGGCACGGAGCGCACCGCCCTGCAGGCGGCCGCCCGGCAGAAGGTGACCCATGTCCAGCAGCTCACGGCCGCGCTGGGCGCCGACGCGCCGTCCAGCGACGACTACTCGGTCGTGCTGCCCGACAGCGCGTTCCGGACGCGGGCCGGAACGCTGTCGCTCGGGGCGCGCCTGGAACGGCTGCTCGTCGGCGTCTACGTCTCCGGTGCCGGCTTCACGGCCGACTCCGCCAGCCGCCTGCTGCTCTCGCGCCTGCTGGCCAACGACGCCCAGCACCTCGCAGCGCTCTGCGCCCTTGACCGGCAGCCGATGGTCGGAGGGCTCCCCGAGCCCGTCGACCTCGCCGCGGCCGGCGACCTCCTCGACCAACTGCTCAAGGCCAACGGCTACCCCACCACCTGATGCGACGACTCGTCGTCCTGATCATCCTGATGGCCGCCGCGGCGGTCCCCGCCGGCGCGGACGCCGCGCTCAACGTCTACGCGGCCGCCTCGCTGCGCAACGTCTTCCCGGCCCTGGACGGCGCCCCGTCGTACAACTTCGCCGGCTCCAACACGCTGCAGCGTCAGATCGACAACGGGGCGCCGGCCGACGTCTTCGCCTCGGCCGAACCGGCCGAGGCCCAGGCGCTGTTCCGCGCGGGGCGCTGCACCCGCCCGGTGACGTTTGCCACCAACATCCTCGTCCTGCTGATCCCGAAGGACAACCCGGGATCGATTCGCTCGGCGTACACGCTGCGCGACGGCGGCAAGCGGCTGGCGATCGGCACCGCCGGTGTGCCGATCGGCAACTACACCCGGCTGCTGCTGCGCCGGATGCGCCTGTCGTCGATCCTGGACTCCAACATTGTCAGCCAGGAAACCGACGTCGCCAGCATCACCGCCAAGGTCGCCCTCGGCTCGGCCGACGCCGGGTTCGTCTACCACACCGACGCGCTGGCCAGCCGCGGGCGCACGAGCGAGCTGCGACTGCCCAAGTGGGCACAGCCCGCAGTGCGCTACAAGCTGTGCGCGGTCGTCCGTACGGGGGCTGACACCAGCGGAGCGCAGGCGTTCATCCGCAAGGTGTCGTCCAACGCCGGCCGCTCGGCGCTGCGCCACTACGGGTTCGGGTTGCCCCCGCGCGGGTGATCCGCCGCGCCGGCTTCGACGCGCTGCTGGCGCTCTGCGCCGGCGTCGCGCTGGCCTTCTTCGCCCTGCCGATCGTCGCGCTGTTCACCCAGGTGCCGCTGTCGCGGGTTCCCGACCTGCTCGGCGACCGCGCGGTGCGCGACGCGATCGTCGTCACGCTGCGCACCAACGCCATCGCCAACGTCCTGATCCTCGCGCTGGGGACCCCGACCGCCTACCTGCTGGCCACCCGCCGGTTCCGTGGCCGATCGGTGCTGATCACGCTCGTCGAGCTGCCGCTGGTGCTTCCGCCGGCGGTGGCGGGCATCGCGCTGCTGGCCGCGTTCGGCCGCGGCGGGCTTTTCGGCGGTGCGCTGGCCAGCGGCGGGATCGTGCTGCCGTTCACGCAATGGGCGGTCGTGCTGGCCGTGACGTTCGTCGCCGCCCCGTTCTACCTGCGCCAGGCGATCGCGGCCTTCAGCGCCGTCGATCCGCTGCTGCCCGACGCCGCACGCACCCTCGGGGCCTCGCCTGCGCGCACGTTCTGGCGCATCAGCCTGCCGCTCGCGGCCGGTGGCCTGGCGGCCGGGTGGGTGCTCGCCTTCGCCCGCGGCGTCGGCGAGTTCGGCGCCACCATCGTGTTCGCCGGCAGCGTGCGCGGCCAGACGCAGACCCTCACGCTGGCCATCTACGACCAGCTCGAAGCCAACTTCGACGTGGCGATCGCGCTGGGCATCCTGCTCGTGCTGCTCAGCGCCACCGTGCTGCTGTGCTTCAAGCTGCTGTCGACGTGGCGCTCCTCCAACTCGACATCTCCGTCGCCCTTCGCGCGTACGCCCTCCGCGTCGGCCTGAGCATCGACGACGAGACGGTCGCGCTCGTCGGGCCCTCCGGGGCCGGCAAGACGACCGTGCTGCGCTCCGTCGCCGGCCTGCTCCGCCCCGACGCCGGACGCATCGAGCTGGGCGGTGAGGTCTGGTTCGACGCCACCACCGGCGTCCACGAGCCGCCCGAGCGCCGGTCGGTCGGCGTGGTCTTCCAGGAGTACGCCCTGTTCCCGCACCTCACCGTCCGCCAGAACGTGGCGTTCGGCGGCAGCGCCCGGGTCGAGGAGCTGCTGCACCGCCTGCGCATCGCGCCGCTGGCCGATCAGCGCCCAGGAACACTCAGCGGCGGCGAGCGTCAGCGCGTGGCCCTCGCCCGCGCCCTGGCGCGCCAGCCCGCCGTCCTCCTCCTCGACGAGCCGCTCTCGGCCCTCGACGCCCACACCCGCGCGCACGTCCGCGACGAGCTCCAGGACCTGCTGGCCGAGCTGGGACTCCCGGTGCTGCTGGTCACCCACGACTTCCGCGACGCGATCGCGCTCGCCGACCGCATCGGCGTCATCGTCGACGGACAGCTGCGACAGCTCGGCAGCGCCGCCGAGCTCATCGACCGACCGGCCGACGCCTTCGTCGCCGCCTTCACCGGCTCCAACCTCCTTCACGGAACCGCGACGCCACTGGCCGGAGGGGGAACCGAGGTGCAGCTCGACGCCGGCGGCCTCGTGCGCTCCTCCCACCACGCCGACGGCCCCGTCGGCGTCGCCGTGCACCCGTGGGACATCTCGCTGCTGACCCAGCCGCCACCCAACGGCGCCAACGCCCTCGCCGGATCGGTCGCGGCCGTCACGCCGCAGGGCGAGCGCGTCCAGGTCCGCGTCGGCGCCCTCACCGCCGAGCTCACGACGCCGGATCTCGAGCGCCTCGGCCTTCAGCGAGGCGACCAGGCGTGGGCCACCTTCACCCGCCAGAGCGCCCGCCTGGTGCCGCTGGCCGCCCCGCCGACCAGCGCGAACGGGGACTCCGGCTAGGAGCGTGGGTCCTGACCTGCCGCGCTACCGCGGCCGCAGGCCCAGGACGAGCCGTGACGTCACGTCGTCGAGCAGCTCGTCGACCGGCGTCTCGCCAAGCATGCCGTTGTTGGCCATGACGACGATGCCCTGGAGCGCCGCGGAGGCCACGAGCGCGACGCGCTCGGGGTCGCCGGGAGCGACCTCGCCGGCGGTCTGGCCCTCCGCGACCGCCGTCAACGCGGGGGAGAAGGCCTGCTCGGCGGCGGCGCGCAGCGAGGGCGGCGCGCCGGCCTGGTGCTTGGCCGCGAACATCAGCCCGGTCAGGGCGGGGCGGGCGGTGGCGAAGGCGATGTAGGCGCGGGCCAGGCCGGCCAGGCGGGCGTCGAAGTGCGGCCCGGCAGCCGCGACGGCCTCCGACAGCGCCGCTCCCAGGCGGGCGAAGCCGGACTCGGCCAGCGCGTCGAGCAGCGCCTGGCGATCGGGGAAGTGGCGCCGCGGCGCCGCGTGGCTGACGCCCACCTCGCGGGCGAGCTCGCGCAGTGACAGGCCCTGGACGCCGCCGGTCTCCAGCGCGCCCTCGCCGGCGCACAGCAGCGCCTCGCGGAGGTTGCCGTGGTGATAGGGGCGCGCGACGGTCACGGCGCTCAGGGTACCGGGCGGAGTAGACGCCGACAGCATTGTTGTCGTTGACACCTTTGTCGGCGGCGACTACATTGATCCGCATGCCCTCCTCGAAGTGGACCGCCGCCGACCTGCCGGACCTCACCGGCCGCACCGCCGTCGTGACCGGGGCCTCCAGCGGCCTCGGGACCATCACCGCCCGCGAGCTGGCCCGCGCCGGCGCCCGCGTCGTCCTCGCCGTGCGCGACACCGCCAAGGGCGAGCGTGTCGCCGCCACGATCACCGGCGACCGCGAGGTCCGCCGCCTCGATCTCGCCGATCTCGCCTCGGTCCGCGCATTCGCCGCGGCCTGGGAGGGCGACCTCGACCTGCTGATCAACAACGCGGGGATCATGGCCGTCCCGCAGGGCAGGACCGCCGACGGCTTCGAGTCGCAGATCGGCACGAACCACCTCGGCCATTTCGCGCTGACCAACCTCCTGCTGCCGCACGTGACGGGCCGCGTGGTCACGGTCTCCTCGGGCGCGCACCGCATCGGCAAGATGCAGCTCGACGACCTCAACTGGGAGCGGCGCAAGTACGACCGCTGGCGGGTCTACGGCCAGTCCAAGCTCGCCAACCTGCTCTTCACGCTCGAGCTCCAGCGCCGCCTCGCCGCCGCCGGCAGCGCCGTGCTCGCCGTCGCCGCGCATCCGGGCTACGCGTCGACCGACCTGCAGAGCCACACGGGCAGCCGCCTCAACAACGCCGTGATGACGATCGGCAACCGCCTCCTGGCCCAGAGCGACGCGATGGGCGCGCTGCCGACGCTCTATGCCGCCACCCAGGACATCCCGGGCGGCGCGTTCGTCGGCCCCGACGGCCTCGCCGAGCAGCGCGGCCACCCGACGCTCGTCGGCCGCACGAAGGCCGCCCAGGACGCCGAGACGGCGCGGCGGCTGTGGGACGTGTCCGAGGACCTGACGGGTGTGCGGTGGCCGCTCGCGGCTCCCGCTTCCGCCTGAGCCGTGTCGTGGGCCGTTTGCGGCCCGCACGGTCGTGGCTCACGGTCGCCGGCGAGCGCAGGCGTACGGCCGTACGTCAAGCCGGTGGCGGCCCTCAGGCGCGAGCGGGCGGCCCGCAAACGGCCCACGACATCTACAACAACGTCGACTGGCCGCCGTAGCCCTCGTGGGGCGACGCCACGGCGGCCGCGAGCTCGTCGCGCAGGCGGGGGGCGGGGGCGGGGGCGGGGGGGACAGTCCCCGGTGCGGGCACCGCAGACGCCTCGTCGGGTACGGGGACAGTCCCCCCCGCCTCGTCGGGTACGGGGACAGTCGCCCCCGCCTCGTCGGGTACGGGGACAGTCCCCCCCGCCTCGTCGGGTGCGGGGACAGTCCCCGCCGCGGCCTCCGCGCGGTCGATCAACCCGCTGATCTCGGCGAGTTGCCCGCGGACGCCGTCGGCCATCGTCTGGACGATCTCGGCGGCCTTGTCGATGGACGTCTTGGATGCGGTGAGCTGCTGCTTGATGCGCCGCACCTCCTCCATCAGCCCGACCGCGCGCTCGACGGCGTCGCGCACCGCCGCGGTGTCCACGCCGTCGCCGCCGCCCTTGGCCATCAGGACGCGCGCCCGCGCCAGCGCGTAGGCCACCTGGAGGCCCAGCAGCGAGCCCTCCTCCGGGTCGAACGCGACGATCAGCTTGTCGCCGTTGTACTCCCGCAGCGCGAGCATCTTGGCGGGGACCTTCTCCTCGGACGGCACGACGAGCACGGCGAAGTCCGCGTTGCGCTCGGCCTTGCAGCCCTCCAGCTCCTCGAGCGCCTTGGGGCGCGAGAGCTTCGACGTCTTGACCTCGAAGACGATCCGGCCGCGCGCCGGGCCGTGGCAGGCGCCGATGCCGACGACCACGTCGCCCTTCTTGCCGGTGCCCTCCAGGAAGTCGCCGACGGCCTCGCAGTCGTCGCCCTGCGGCAGGGCGATCCGGTCCAGAGCCTCGTGGACGACCTCCTCGAAGCTGCGGCCCTTCGCCGTGCCCTTGTCGCGCTCGGCGTTGACCTCTTCGAGCTTCTCCTTCTCGGCGCGCAGCCCGGCCACCTCGACGCGCATCGCCTCCATCCGCGCCGACATCTCGCGCAGGTTGGTCGCCTGTTGGTCGGCGTTGTCGCGGATGACCTTCAGCGACGCGCGCTGGATCGCGACGATCGGGTTGTCGGCGGAGTCTGACGTCAGCGACTTGCGCACGTCCTCGCGCATCTGCGTCGCGACGGCGTCCAGGACCTGCTTGACCTTGTGCTGCACGGCCGAGGAGGACTCGTCGGCGAAGTGCTTGGCCAGGACCTTGGCGACCACGCCGTCCTCGGCCTTGAAGACCTCGTCGACCTTCTCGTCGAGCCGGTCGGCGACGCCCTTGGCGCGGTCGGTGAACTCGGACTTCAGCTCGCGCGCGGCCTTCTCGAACTCCGCCTTGACGAAGTCGGCGTTGGCGCCGACCTGCTCGCGGTCCAGGATGCGGGCACCGACCTCGACGGCGTCGAGCAGGAACCGCGCGGCGTCGGGCGCCTCCTCGGCGAGGCGGACGGCGGTGTTGTCCTCGACGACGAGGCCGTCGACGACGAGCCGGTCGCCGAGACGGCGGACCGAGGTCTGGTGCAGGGGAGTGGCAGCTTCCATGGAGATGCACGTGAAGGTACGTGCGACTCCCGACGGAACGCACGATCGCGTGCAGCCCGGGTCGCATCCTGCGCGGACATCGGCACGGCGCCCGCACCATCTACGCTCGACCACGACGATGCGACCGACGCTCAGCGGCATCGACGAGGCCCTGGCCGATGCGGGCGGCGTGGACGCGCCGCGCGAGCGCGCCGCCCGGCTGCGCACGCTCCTGGCGCGCGAGCTGGAGCACGGGGCCACCGAGCTCGGGCACCCGCGGTCGGGCTACGAGCATCCCGTGGTGGTCGCGGTCGCCGCGCGGGCCGACGGGCTGGTGGCGGTCGCGCCCGTGCAGCCCGGGCTCCGGGCCGATCCCGACGCCGTCGAGGAGCGCGCCTGGCTGCTGGCCGCCGCCCTGCTCGGCGCGCTCGTCGAGTCGTCGACGGCGGGCGAGCTGACCGCCGGCGCCTTCGACGGCCACCTCGCGCTGCACGTCGCCGGCGCCGACGCAGACGCCGAGCTGGTCCCGCTGGCCTTCGAGGAGCAGGTCGCGCCCATCGACCGCCTTCGCGCTCGCGCGCTGGCGTTCCCGGCGGCCGTGCTCGAGGACGTCACCGATCTGCGCGCCCCGATCGGCGCCGGGCACCCGCTGCGCGTCGCCCTGGAGGTCGCCCGTCTCGGCGGCCGCCCGGCCGATCCGGCCTCGCTCGCCGAGCACGAGGACGCCGTCCTGGCCGTGCTCGAGGCGTCGCAGCCGGCGATCTCGCGTCCGCACGACGACCCCGACCCCTCGCGCCGCGTGGCCCGCCGGATCCTCCAGCGGCTGGACGGCATGGGCAAGTGGGGCGGCTACCACACCGACTTCAGCCACCTGGCCCGTGGCTTCGCCGGCAACGACCGCGCGCTGGCCGACGAGGTGGGCGAAGCCCTGCTGCTCTCAGGTCTTCTGGCCGAGAAGCCGAGCGTGGGACAGCGCCACGTGTTCCTCAACCCGCGGCGCGCCGCCGACATCCGCGGGCTGATCGAGCGCGGCGACCTGCCGGCCGACCTGACCCTGCCGTGAGCCGTTCCTGGAAGCCCGGGTCCCTAGATGACCGCGGGTACGAGCGCCTGGGCGAGTACCCGCAAGGGAACCTGGCCCTCTGGGCCAGCGTTCCCCTAGGAGACTGTGTCGCTATCGCGACTGGGGACCCACCTCCGGCGGCGACGGCTGGCCGTTGTGGGCCTCGGCCTCGCTGGCCGCCTACGGCACCCCTAGCGCGCCCTCGAAGGACCCTCAAGTGCGATATTCCCCGGCAATGCCCCCGCTGCAGCACGTCCTCGACCTGATCGCCGGCCGCGCGCAGGCCGTCAAGGTCCTCGCCGAAGCCGGCGTGATCCGGCCGATGCGGCCCGAGAAGGCCATCCAGATGGCGGCGACGATGCTGCGCTGGGGGCCGACGCCCGCGGCCGGCTACACGATCTCCGCGGTGAGGCGCCCCGACAAGGTCGGGATCGTCGACGAGCTGGGGACGCTCACCTTCCAGGAGATCCACGAGCGCACCAACGCGCTGGCCAACGCGTGGAGCGATCTGGGCATCGGCGAGGGCGACGGCGTCGCGATCCTCTGCCGCAACCACCGCGGCTTCGTCGACGCGACGGTCGCCTGCTCCAAGCTCGGCGCCAACGCGTTGTACCTCAACACGATGTTCGCGGGTCCGCAGATCACCGACGTCTGCAAGCGCGAGAAGCCCAAGGCCATCGTCTACGACCAGGAGTTCGAGGACCTGGTCCAGGAGGCCGGCAAGCGGCGCAAGCGCTTCGTCGCCTGGTTCGACGGGGACGACGGCCCACCCGCCGGGGACCCGCTCCTGGAGGACCTCATCGCCCAGGGCGACGTCGCCGACCTCGCCCCGCCGGCCGAGAAGGGACGCGTGGTCATCCTCACGTCGGGGACGACGGGCACGCCCAAGGGGGCGAATCGCAGCCAGCCCAAGTCGCTGCTGCCGGCCGCCGGCTTGCTGTCGAAGATCCCGCTGCGCGCCGAGGACCCGTGGATGGTCGCGGCCCCGATGTTCCACTCGTGGGGCTTCGCGCACTTCACCCTCGGCATGGCGCTCGGCGCCCAGCTCGTGCTGCGCCGGAAGTTCGATCCCGAGGGCACGCTCAGCGCCATGGCCCAGCACGAGTGCACGACGCTCGTCGTCGTCCCGGTCATGTTGTCGCGGATCCTCGAGCTGCCGCCGGAGACCATCGAGCGCTACGACCTGCGCGCGCTGAAGATCATCGGTGCGAGCGGCTCCGCGCTGCCCGGCCCGCTGGCCACCGAGGTCATGGACCGCTTCGGCGAGGTGCTCTACAACCTGTACGGGTCGACCGAGGTCGCCTGGGCGACGATCGCCCAGCCGCGTGACCTGCGCGCCGCGCCGGGCACCGCCGGCAAGCCGCCGTTCGGCACGATCGTGAAGCTCTACGACGAGGACGGCCGCGAGGTCGGCGCCGGCGAGACGGGCCGCATCTTCGTCGGCAACGAGCTGGTCTTCGACGGCTACACCGGCGGCGGGAACAAGGCCATGATCAACGGCCTGATGTCGACCGGGGACGTCGGGCACTTCGGCGAGGGCGGGCGCCTGTTCGTCGACGGGCGCGACGACGAGATGATCGTCTCGGGCGGCGAGAACGTCTTCCCGCGGGAGGTCGAGGACCTGCTCAGCCACCACGAGGCGGTCGACGAGGCCGCGGTGGTCGGCGTCGCCGACGACAAGTTCGGCCAGCGCCTGCGGGCGTTCGTCGTCTGCTCGGAGGGGGCGTCGGTGACCGAGGACGAGCTCAAGTCCTACATCAAGTCCAACCTGGCGTCCTACAAGGTGCCGCGCGAGGTCGTCTTCCTCGACGAGCTGCCCCGCAACGCGACGGGCAAGGTGCTCAAGCGCGAGCTGGCCGCCGACGACGAGGCGAAGACGGGGTCGTAGGGTTGGGGGCGGGCGCCGCGGGGGCGGCGTTCGGGAGGGGGCGGCGGCGCGCGCGTCGGTCCGCGGCGGGTGCTGGACTGGCGTCGTGAACGCTCGGGGGCCGCAAGCGGCTTTCGGCGTGGTGCGAGCCGCCGGCCCCGGGGCGTTCCGCTCGGCGCGCTGGTCGATGGGCGGGCGGGAGCCGGGATCACTGACGAGAACGTGCGCGGGGGCGGGCGCGGCCGGGTCGGTCTCCGTCGGCGCGGGGCGGGAGCCGGGCGCCGTCGGTCTTCGCGGGCGCCTGGGGGTGGGGGGTGGGCCTGTTGGGCGCGGTGCGGCCGCGGTGCTCGGGCCCACCGGGTTTCCGGGGGCGCCTGGGGTGGGGGTGGGCCTGTTGGGCGCGGTGGGACCGCGGCGTTCGGGCCCACCCGCCCGGCAGTTCGCCATCGATCGGCCGAGTGGGAGGTGAGTGACACCTGGCCGTTGCAGCTCAACGTCCAGGTGCCTTTCGCCGGTGGCGACTCGAGACGGATGGCGGGTTGGGGTCGTGTGCCGACCCCTATCCGCCACCGGTCGCGCGCGGTGCGTCATTCACGCCCGAACGACCCCGACCCCAGCGCCCGCGGAAGACACCAGGCGCCCGCACTCCCGTTCACGCACTCGTCATCGCCGCCGGACCACGCCCCGCACCCCGACCAGCGCACGAACGGAGCGCAACAACGCCGGACCACGACTCCCACGCCGGCGCCCGCGGAGAACGTGCGCGGGGGGCGGGGCGCCGGCCGGGTCGGTCTCCGTCGGCGCCGGCGAGCCGGGCGCCGTCGGTCCTCGCGGGGGCCTGGGGTGGGGGTGGGCCTGTTGGGCGCGGTGGGGTCGCGGCGTTCGGGCCCACCGGGTTTCATGCGGCGACTGGGGGACGGGGTGGGCCTGTTCGGCGCGGTGGGACCGCGGCGTTCGGGCCCACCCGCGCTTCGGGCCGACGCGGACGACCCCGCCCGCCGGCGGTGCCCGGTACGCCTCGTCGTCATCGCCCTCCTCAGCAGGACGCGCCACGCCGACGCCCGCGCTGCACGCCAAGGACGATCGCGCCACCTCCGCAGCCCCTACGGCACCACCACCGCCGCGCCCTTCAGCGCGCCCGACCGCAGGTCGTCGAGCGCGTCCTGGGCGCGCTCCAGCGGGTAGGGCGTGACCTGCGGATGCAGCGGGACGCGCGGCGCGAGGGCGAGCAGCTCGTGGCCGTCGGCGCGCGTGAGGTTGGCGACGGAGCGCAGGACGCGCTCCTCCCACAGGTCGGAGTACGGGAACGACGGGATGTCGCTCATGTGGATCCCGCCGCAGACGACCGTCCCGCCCCGGCGCACGGCGCGCAGCGCGTGCGGCACGAGCTCGCCGGCCGGCGCGAAGATCAGCGCGGCGTCGAGCTGGACGTCCGGGCGCGTGTCGCTCCCGCCCGCCCACACCGCGCCCTGCTCGCGTGCGAAGGCCTGGCCGCGCTCGTCGCCGGGACGCGTGAAGGCGTACACCTCGCGCCCCTCCCAGACGGCGATCTGCGAGACGAGGTGCGCCGCCGCGCCGAAGCCGTAGAGCCCCACCCGCGCCGGGTCGCCCGCGGCGCGCAGCGTGCGCAGGCCGATCAGGCCCGCGCAGAGCAGCGGCGCGACGTGGACGTCGTCGAGGACCCCGTCCCGCCCACCCAGCGGCAGGCAGAAGCGCTCGTCGGCGACCGCCCACTCCGCGAAGCCGCCGTCGATGTCCCTGCCGGTGAAGCGCGCGTGCTCGCACAGGTTCTCCTGCCCGGCCGCGCAGTACCGGCACGTGCCGTCGGTCCAGCCCAGCCAGGGCACGCCGACACGCCGGCCGGGCGCGTCCGCATCGGTGCGCTCGGCGACGATCTGGTGGCCCAGCACCAGCGGCGCGCGGGTCTGCGGCACCTCGCCGTCGCTGACGTGCAGGTCGGTCCGGCACACGCCGCAGGCGCGGACGCGCAGCAGCACCTGGCCGGGCCCGGGCACCGGCTCCGGGAGGTCGGTCAGCCGCAGCGGCGTTCCGGGACGATCGAGGACCATGGCGCGCACGTCTGCATGATCTACCCTCGACGGGGAGATGTCCGCGCGTACCGACACCTTCGATCTCGGCCCCCTGCACCTGCGTGCCGGCGAGGCCCGCCACCTCGAGCTGGAGGTGGCGCTCGACCCGTTCGAGCTGAGCAACGAGACCTACGAGGTCGGGCCGTCGCCGCTGCCCGTCCGCGTGGACGTCTCGCGCATGACCGGCGGCGGGGTCGCCCTGCGCCTCCAGCTCCGCGCGCGGCTGCACGGCCCGTGCATGCGCTGCCTGGAGCCGGCGCAGCCCGCCTACTCGGTCGACGTCCGCGAGATCGACCAGCCCGGCGAGGGCCCCGAGCTCGACTCGCCCTACCTCGACGGCGAAGTCCTCGACGTCAAGGGCTGGACACGCGACTCGCTGGCGCTGGCGCTCCCGGCGCAGATCCTCTGCCGCCACGACTGCCGCGGCCTGTGCCCCGAGTGCGGGATCGACCTCAACGGCGCCGAGCCCGACCACGCGCACGAGAAGCGACCCGACGCCCGCTGGGCGGCGCTGGCCGAGCTGAAGTTCGACGAGTAGCTCGTGGGCCACGCGCGAACGTCTCCGCGCGACCCGCTACAGCGTCTTGACGTACGCCACGATGTCGAGCCCCATCGGCGGGAACACGTCGCGGCGCCCGTCGCGCGCCCAGCCCAGCGCCGTATAGAGCCGCTCGGCCGGCGAGCCCTCGAGCGTCCACAGCTGCGCGCGTTCGTAGCCGGACACCCGCATCGCCTCCTCGGCGGCCACCAGCAGCATCCGCGCGATCCCGCGGCGCCAGTGGTCGGGGGAGACGAACACGGCGCTGACGTGCGCCAGCCCGGGGACCGGCGTGCGGTCGTCGCGGGAGATCTGGCCGCCGGCGAAGGCGACCACGCCGACGATCTGGCCGGCGTCCTCCTGGGCCACCCGGATCCAGGCGCCGGCGCGCGCGAAGCGCAGGTCCCACTCGAGCTCCTCGGCCTCGACCGCGGGCAGCGGGACGTCCGGCCCGGCCCAGCTGCGCTGTGACTCGTCGCACCGGCGCACCAGCTCCGCGAGCGCCGGGATGTCGGCGCGCTCGGCCGGCCGGATCCTCACAGGTACGCCCCGCTCGGCAGGTACGGGGCGAACGGGCCCGTCTCGCCCCGGACGAACACCGGACCGTCGGGCGACAGCGACAGCCCCGCCTCCAGCGCGACCGCCACGGCCCAGTCGTTGCCCTGCGTGACGTAGTCGAGGTGCACCGGCGCGCCCGGCGCTCCGTCGGCCAGGCACGACCACAGCAGGTCGGTCGCGGCCTCGTCGTCGAACGCGGCGAGCAGGATGGGGGAGCCGCGCCGCGATACGGCGAAGCCGCGCCCGTCGAGCACCAGCAGCCGGTCGCCCGCGGCGACGAACGCGCCCAGGTCGCGGCCGTGGGCGGCGGTGCGGACGTGGCGCGACACGGCGTCGAGCAGCTCGCGATCGGCCTCGACGTCGCCCGCCCGCGTGCGCAGCCCGGCCGGGAGCCGCGCGCGGTTGATCGCGCCGGCGGCGGCCAGCGCGGGCTTGACGGCGAAGCCGGCGCGGGCGTAGGAGCGCATCGCTCGCGGATCGGTCGAGCTGAGGATGAGCGCGCCGCGGCGCCCGGCGGCGTAGCCCAGCGCCGCGGCGAGCAGCAGGCGGCCGATGCCCTGGCCCTGCAGCCCCGGCCGGACGCCGAAGAGCGACAGCCCCCAGATGTCGTCGCGCACAAGTGCCAGCGCGACCCCCACGATCTCGCCGTCGACCTCCGCGACCCACGATCCCTCGGGGTCGGTGGCCAGCAGGTGGCTCACGCGCGCCTGCTGGCGGCGGACCAGATGGGCGCGCTCGGCCGGCGTCGTGGGCTGGAGCGCAACCGGGATCTGGTCACTCAGCGACGCGCCGCCGACGGCGGCCGCGGCGGGGACGTCTGCGGGCTGCAGGAGGCGGACGGCGGGGAGGGGGGACACGGCGCCGCAGTCAAGCACGCGTGGCGGAGGGCGCGCAGCGAGGCGGTCCGCTACCCTTCGGCGTCGCTCATGGCCGTCCCGAAGCAGAAGCAGTCTCACAGCCGCACGACGAAGCGCCGATCGCAGCACAAGATCAGCTCGCCGTCGATCAACGCGTGCCCGCAGTGCCACAGCCCCCGCCGTCCGCACCGGGTCTGCCCGGTCTGCGGCACGTACGCGGGCCGTTCGGTCTTCGAGCCGGACCCCGAGCACCACGGCCACGAGCACTAACTGATGGCTGCCCCGGGCTCCGGGGGAGCCGGGGCCGCGGGAGCGAGCCCCTGGGCGAGTTCCCGCAGCGAAACGAGCCCTCTGCGCGAGGCTTCGCCGGTCACCATCGCGGTCGACACGAACGGTGCCGACCTGGGCCCGGCCGAAGTCGCCGCCGGTGCCGCCATCGCCGCACGCCAGGGCGTGCGCACCCTCCTGTTCGGGCCCGCCGACGAGTTCGGCGACATCGACGCGCCCGACGGCCTCGTCGAGATCGTCGACGCCCCCGTCTCGATCGCCAAGGTCGCCGACCCCGTCGCGGCCGCCCGCTCGACGAAGGACGCCTCGATCGTCCTGGCGGCCGCCGCCGTCGCCGAGGGACGCGCCGACGCATTGGTCAGCGGCGGCTCCACCGGTGCCGCGCTCGCCGCGGGCCTGCTGAACATCCGCCGCGCCCACGGCATCTACCGCCCGGCGCTGGCCATCCCGATCCCCGTTCCCGGCGGACGCCGGCCGGTCACGCTGCTCGACGTCGGCGCCAACGCCGAGGTCCGGCCCGAGCACCTCGTGCAGTTCGCGTTCATGGGCGCCGCACTGGCCTCGACGGTGCTGGGCATCCAGCGGCCGCGCGTCGCGCTGCTCAGCAACGGCGAGGAGTCGATCAAGGGCACGCCGCTGGTGCGCGAGGCCCACGAGCTGCTGCGCGAGCGCGCCGCGACCTCGCCGCTGGTCGACTTCATCGGCAACACCGAGGGCAACGTCGTCCTTGACGGCGTCGCCGACGTCGTCGTCGCCGACGGCTTCACCGGCAACGTCGCGCTGAAGCTGATCGAGGGCGTGTCGTCGGCGACCCTGCGCTCGATCCGCGAGGCGGCGATGTCGTCCTCGCGCGGGAAGCTCGGCGGCCTGCTGCTGCGCAGCGACCTGGCCGACCTGCGCGCCGAGATCGATCCCGAGGGCCAGGGCGGCGCCTACCTGCTCGGCCTACGCAAGCTCGGCGTCGTGCCGCACGGGCGCTTCACGCGCACCGGGTTCTCCCAGGCGATCCTCCTCGCGGCGCGCGGCGTCACCAACGACGTCGTCGGGCGCACGCACGCCGCGCTGGAGGAGGCCGGCGCGCTCAAGGGGGCGGGTGGTCCGGGGCCCGCGTCCGATTCGGCGGCTACCGTCTCTCCTACGCCATGACCCGCGAAGAAGTCTTCCTCCTCATCCAGAACCACCTCGCCGACGAGCTCGAGCTCGATGCCGGGCGGATCGAGGAGGACAAGCGCTTCAGGGAGGACCTCGAAGCCGACTCGCTGGACCTGTTCACGCTGGTGCAGGAGCTCGAAGACTCCTACGGCGTGAAGATGTCCGACGAGCAGGCCGCGCAGATCCTCACGGTGGGCCAAGCGGTCGACTTCGTCCTCGCCCACGCGCCGAGCGCGCACTGACCACCCTGCAGCAGCTTCGTGATCTCCTCGACGAGGTGCCCGAGGACCTGGCGCGCCAGGTCTTCACCCACGCCTCGTGGACCGCGCGCCGGTCGGACTCCTACGCGCGCCTGGCGTTCCTGGGCGACAGCGTGCTCGGGCTCGCGATCACCGCGCACCTGTACCCGCGCCTGGAGGCCGAGCGCTACGGCGCCGGCCGGCTGACGAAGATCCGCGCGCAGACCGTGTCGGGCCCGTCGTGCCGCGACGTCGCCGAGCGGCTCGGGGTGCCGGAGCGCCTGCGCGCCGCGGCGCCCGAGGGCGCCGAGCAGACGACGGCGCTCATGGAGACCGAGCGGGTGCTCGCCTCGATCATCGAGGCCGTCATCGGCGCCTGCTTCCTGCACGCGGGCTATGACCGCACCGCCGCGGCGGTCGTCGAGGCCTTCGAGCCCGAGCTCAACCACGCGCTGGAGCATCCCGTCGATTACAAGTCGACGCTGCAGGAGCGCCTCGCCCAGCGCGGCGAGGTGGTCGTCTACGAGGTCACCGCCGAGCAGGGGCCGCCGCACGACCGCACGTTCGCGGTCGCCGCGATGGTCACCGACCGCATCCTCGGAACCGGCTCGGGGCGTTCCAAGAAGCACGCCGAGCAGGAGGCCGCCCGCGTGGCCCTCGAGTCGCTCGACCACGACGACACGGCCTAGGCGCCGCGCCGCGCGTGTCCCCCCGCGCGTAAGAATCCCTGCACGGGACGCTTCGGGACCGAACGTCCGGGGCACCCGGCACGATGTGGGGGTGCACCTGAAGTCGATCACCCTGAAGGGCTTCAAGTCCTTCCCCGACCGCACCCGCCTGGAGTTCGGGGAGGGCGTGTCGGTCATCGTCGGCCCGAACGGGTCCGGCAAGTCCAACATCACCGACGCCGTGCTCTGGGCGATGGGCGAGCAGTCGCCGCTCGCCGTCCGCGGCCAGTCGATGCAGGACGTCATCTTCGGCGGCGGCCGCGGCGTGCAGGCGCGCTCCTCGGCCGAGGTCGAGCTGGTGCTCGACAACTCCGACGGCACGGTCGACCTGCCCGTCGGCGAGATCTCGATCCTGCGCCGCCTGGACCGCGCCGGCGAGGGCGAGTACCGCCTCAACGGCGCGCGGTGCCGCATGGTCGACGTGCTCGAGGTCCTCTCCGACACGGGCCTGGGCAAGGAGATGCACTCCGTCGTCTCACAGGGACGCGTGGAGGCGATCGTCACCTCCAAGCCCAAGGACCGGCGCCTGCTCATCGAGGAGGCCGCGGGGCTGGGCAAGCACCGCAAGCGGCGCCGCCGCGCGCAGCTCAAGCTCGAGCGCACGCAGGACAACCTCGATCGCGCGCTCGACGTCGAGCGCGAGGCCCGCTCGCGCCTGCGGCCGCTCAAGCGCCAGGCCGAGGCCGCGGAGCTGCACGAGCGCCTGGAGCGCCAGACGCTGGAGGCCCGGTGGGAGCTGGCGCGCGAGACCGTGCGCGCCCGGCGCACCGAGATGCAGGAGGCGCTGGCCACCGCGACCGCCGCCCGCGACGCCCGCAAGGAGGCCGAGGGCGAGTTGCGCGAGGTCGCCGCGCGCCGTCAGCTGGCCGAGGAGGCGCTGGCCCAGCGCTCCGAGCAGCGCGAGGCGCTCGCGCGGCGCGTGGAGCGCGCGCGGTCGGCCGCCGACCGCATCGAGCTGCGCCTGGAGCGCACGCGCGAGACGGCGGAGCAGGTCGCCGAGCGCGCGCAGAACCGCGAGCGCCAGCTCGAGGCCCTGCGCCTGCAGGCCCTCGAGGATCAGCCGGACGAGAACGGACTGGAGCGCATCGAGTCGCTCGAGGCGCAGCTGGTCGAGCTCGACGAGGATCGCGCCGCCGCGCTCGAGCGCGAGCTGGCGGCCCTGGGCGAGCAGCGCGCCGCCGCCGGCGCGCGCGTCGCCGAGCTGCGCGTGGTCGTCGACGCCAAGCGCGAAGCGCTCGAGGAGGCCGACAAGGCGTGCGAGGTCGCGCGGCAGGCCCGGCGGGCGGCCGAGGCCTCCGCGGAGTCCTCGCGGCGCGAGGCGGCCAAGATCGGCGCCGAGCTGGCGCGTGCCAACCAGTTCCTGCGCTCAGCGTCGGGGCCGGCCGGCGGCGCCCGCTCGCTGAGCGACGACCTGGAGGTGGAGGCCGGCTGCGAGCTGGCGCTGAGCGCCGCGCTGGGCGCGCGGCTGTCGGCGTCGGTCGTGGAGGATCGCGCCGCGGGCGGCGCGCTGCTGGATCGCGCCAAGCGCGACGGCGGCCGCGCGCTGATCCTCGGCGCATCCACCGAGGCGCCGGAGGCCGGCTCGCCGCCGACGGCGGGCGCGCGACCGTTCACCGAGCTGATCCGGGGCCCCGAGCCGGCGCTGTCGCTCGCGCGGCGCCTGCTGGCCGACGCGTGGCTGGTCGACGCGCTGGACGACGTCGGCGACGCGTTCGCCGGCGTGGCCGTGACGCGCGCGGGCCGGGCCTGGCTGGGGGCGTCGCGCGAGCTCCAGCAGGCCGCCGAGGGCGGCGCCGAGCGCGTGCTGGCGATGCGCAACCAGCGCGACGCGCTGATCGCCGAGAGCGAGAAGTTCGTCCAGGCCGAGCACGAGGCCGGCAAGGGCGTCGAGGGCGCGCGGCAGGCCGTCGGCGCGGCCGACGCGTCGCGCGACGAGGCCGAGCGCGAGCGTCGCGAGGCCGAGCGCTCCTACGCCGAGGCCAAGGAGTCAGAGCGCCAGGCGGCGTGGCTGATGGAGGAGCGCCGCAAGGCTCCCGAGCAGGGCGAGGGCGCCGTGCGCCGCGCCCAGCTCGAGGGCGAGCTGGCCGCCGAGCGGCGCGTCGCCGAGCAGGCGGCCAAGGCCCGCGAGGAGCGCACGCGGCGCATGGCCCACCTCGAGGCGCAGCTGGTGCGCGACCGCGCGCTCGGCCCGGCCGCCGGCCGCGTCGCCGACGTGCTGGCCGTCGTGCACGAGGCGGTCATGGAGCGCATGCGCGAGATGGACGGCGCGCTGGCGGCCGACCGCGCCGAGGGCGAGGGTGTCGCCCAGGAGCTGCGCGCCTGCGCCACGCAGGAGGCCGAGATCCAGCGGCGCCTGCACGACCGCAACGAGACCGTGACGCGCGCCGAGGTCCGTTCCCAGCAGCTGCGCGACCAGGAGTCCGAGGCCGCGCTGGAGCTCGGCGCGCTGGCCGAGAAGCTCGGCCTCGAGGCGCAGCCGCGCGAGGAGCCGCTACCGACCGATGAGGCCGTGCAGCTGCGCCAGCGCATCGAGCGCCTCGTCAAGCGCCGCGAGCAGCTGGGCCCCGTCAACCCCTTGGCCAAGCAGGAGTACGACGAGGCTGTTGCCCACGTCGACGAGATGGAGCGTCAGCGCTCCGACCTGGAGACCGCGCTGCGGGAGCTGCGCGCGTTCATCCGCGACACCGACCGCCAGATCCGCGTGACGTTCACCGAGACGTTCGAGGCCGCCGCCAAGAACTTCGAGGAGCTGTCGCGGACGCTGTTCCCGGGCGGCGGTGGGCGGCTCTCACTGGTGCGCGAGGAGCAGACGCCGCGGTCGGTGCTGGGCGGCCAGAAGGCAGATGACAGCGGCGACGGCGAGGCCGAGGTGCAGGCCGAGCAGGCCGCCGAGGCGGCGGCCGACGCCGAGGCCGAGGCGGCCGAGGGCGGCATCGATCCCGACGACGACCTCGGCGTCGAGATCGAGATCACGCCGGCCGGCAAGTCGATGAAGCGCCTGACGCTGCTCAGCGGCGGCGAGAAGACGATGACCGCGATCGCCTTCCTGTTCAGCGTCTTCCTGGCCAAGCCGTGCCCGTTCTACATCCTCGACGAGGTCGAGGCGGCGCTCGACGACCTCAACATCACGCGCTACCTCGACCTGCTCCAGACCCACGCCGACCGGGCGCAGTTCATCGTCGTGACCCACCAGAAGCGCACGATGGAGGCGGCCGACACGCTCTACGGCGTGTCGATGGGCAACGACGGCGTCTCGAAGATCGTCTCCCGCAAGATGCCCAAGGAGTACGTCGCCGACGCCGAGGCCGCGCATTCGCCGGTCCCCGCCGGGGCGTAGGAGACTATGTCGCTATCGCGACTGGGGACCCACCTACGGCGGCGACGGCTGGCCGTCGTGGGCCTCGGCCTCGCTTGCCGCCTACGGCACCCCTGGCCGCCACGGCCTCAGCCGGGCGAGAGGACCTTCTCGCCCCAGAAGCTCGCGAACGGGTTGGCGTTGAAGTTCTCGATCGCCGCATACCCCGCCCGCTCGTACATGCGCTGGGCGCCCGGCTGCTCGGGACCCGTGTCGAGCCGCGCGACGCGATAGCCCAGCCGGCGCGCCTCGTCCTCCAAGGCCTCCAACAACACCCGTCCCAGCCCGCGGCCGCGCGCCGCGGGCACCACGTACATGCGCTTGATCTCGCACGCCTGGTCGTCGAGGCGCTTGAGCCCGCCGCCGGCGACGGCGCGACCGCCGTCGCCGTCGTCGTCGTCGAACACCACGACGAACGCGCCGCCCGGCGGCCCCAGGTCGGCGGGCGTGGCGGTCGGCGCCCCGGGGACGTCGATGCGCCCGTAATGCCGCGAGACCTCCTGGACCATCGCCTCGACGAGGTCGGTGGCGGGCGGCTCGTGGGACCGGACGGATTCGATGCGCAGCACCCCGCTATCTTCGCGCGTCCATGGCCCGTGACTGGCGCGACCTCTTCCTGACCGGCGACGACGCCGGCCCCATTGCGACCGCGGAAGCCGGCGAGGGCGGCGAGGACGGCCCGCGCCGCGGCGGGTTCTTCCGCCGGCTGCGCGAGAACCTCTCCAAGACCCGCGAGGCGCTGACGTCCGAGATCCAGGCGACGCTCTTCGACACGCTCGACGAGGAGACGTGGGAGCGCCTGGAGGAGGCGCTGATCATGGCCGACGTCGGCGCGCGCACCACCGCGGGCGTCGTCGGCCAGCTCGAGCAGGAGGCCACGTCCGGCCAGGTCGAGGGCGGCCCGGCGCTGCAGGAGCGCCTCGTCGAGCTGCTGGCCGATATCGCCAAGACCGGGACCGACACCATCGACCTGCGCCACGAGCCTACGGTGATCATGGCCGTCGGCGTCAACGGCACCGGCAAGACCACGACGATCGGCAAGCTCGCCTGGCACCTCCGCCAGGAGCTCGGCAAGACCGTCCTGCTCGGCGCGGCCGACACCTTCCGCGCCGCCGCCGTCGAGCAGCTCACCGAGTGGGCGCGGCGTGCCGACGTCGACATCGTCACCGGCCCCGAGGGCTCCGACCCGGGCGCCGTCGCGTTCGACGCCGTCAAGCAGGGCCGCGAGCGCGGGATCGACGTCGTGATCATCGACACCGCCGGGCGCCTCCACAACCAGGACGAGCTGATGGCCGAGCTCACGAAGATCCGCCGCGTCATCGGCAAGCAGATGCCCGACGCCCCGCACGAGACGCTGCTGACGATCGACTCGACCACGGGCCAGAACGGCGTCCGCCAGGCCAAGCTGTTCTCCGAGGCGGTGCCGGTCGACGGCATCGTGCTCACCAAGCTCGACGGCACCGCCAAGGGCGGCATCGCCCTCGCCATCGCCGGCGAGCTCAACATCCCCGTCAAGCTCATCGGCATCGGCGAGGCGCTGGAGGACCTGCGCCCATTTGACGCCGACGATTTCGCCCGCGCGCTGATCGCCACCTAGCCGCTCGATCCCGGCACGGGCACGGCGCCGGCGACCGCGGGCGCGGCGACCGACGCGGCGAGCGCGAGGCCGATCCCGCCCGGCGTCAGGCCGCCGAGGCCGAGGAACGTCCGCGTCGCCGGCAGCGCCGCGCCGAGGGCGAGGGCGCTCACCGAGCCGGCGACGGCCCCCGCGATCGCGGGGTCCGGTCGACCGTTGGTCCACGCCATCTGAAGCGTCTGGGCCAGCTGCGTGCCCATCACGCTCAGGAAGGCGACCGGGCCGACGGCCGCTGCGCCGCCCAACCCCGCGGCGAGCGCGCACGCCGCGAGGCTCGGTACGGCCGTGCCGGCGGCGCGCCGCAGGATCTCGGCGCGCAGCGGCGCGTCCAGCGCCGTGCCGCCCTCGCGCGAGAGCGTCGCGAGGTCGCGATGCGGCGGCGGCCTCATCGCCACGGTCATGGCAGGGAGCGCGTCGCTGACGAGGTTGACGGTCAGCACCTGCCGCGTGGTCAGTCCGGAGGCGAGCCCGGTCGCGCCCACCGCCACGATCGTGACCACCTCTCCCGCGTTGCCGCCCAGCAGCAGCCCGAGCGCCCGTCGCATGTTGCCCCAGAACCCGCGCCCCTCGACGAGCGCTTCGGCCAGCGTCGCGAAGTCGTCGTCGGTGAGGATCAGGTCGGAGGCGTGGCGCGCGACCTCGGTGCCATGGCGGCCCATGGCCACGCCGACGTCGGCGAGGCGCAGCGCGGGGGCGTCGTTGACGCCGTCGCCGGTCATGGCGACCACGTGGCCGCGCAGGCGCAGCGCCTCGACGATGCGCAGCTTGTCCAGCGGCGTGCTGCGCGCGATGACCGTGGCGTGCTCCAGCCGCCGGGCCAGGGCATCGTCGTCGAGCGCGGCGAGCTCGGTCCCGGTGAGCAGGTGCTCGCCGTCGTAGGGCAGGCCGACCTCGCCCGCGACGGCGGCGGCGGTCGCGGGGTGGTCACCGGTGAGCATCACCACGCGCACGCCGGCTTCGCGGCAGCGCGCCACGGCGGCGCGTGAGGTGGGACGCAGCGGATCGCCGATGCCGACGAAGCCCGTGGCGACGAGGCCCTCGGGATCGTCGGCCGCGGTGCCGGGATCCCCCTCGGCGACCAGCAGGACGCGCAGGCCGTCGGCGGCCAGCGACGCCGTGTGCCGCAGCAGCGCCTCCCGCCCGACCACGTCCAGTGGGCGATCCCCCGCGGGCGTGCGGACCTGCGAGCAGCGCGGAGCGAGGATCTCGGCGGCGCCCTTGAGGCGGATGCGGCCGCCGGCGACCGTCGCGTGGAACCCGCGCACCGGGTCGAACGGCGTCTCGGCCCCGCGCCGGGCGCCGCCGTCGGCGACGCCGGCCGCGCGGGCGCCCTCGACGACCGCGACGTCGGTCGGGTGCGCGGTGGCGGCCGGACCGGCGGGCGACGGGCTGGCCAGCGCGGCGGTGCGCAGCACGTCGAGGAGGTCGGGCGGCAGGGCCTCGGGCGGCGCGGCGCGACCGTCGGTGTCGGCCACGCAGCGCAGCGCCAGCCGCCCGCTCGTCAGCGTGCCGGTCTTGTCGGCGCACGCGACGTCCACCCGGCCGAGCGCCTCGACCGCCGACAGTCGTGTCACCAGGGCGTGGCGGTGCGCGAGCCGCCGCGCGACGCCGGCCTCCGCGACGCCGGCCAGCACGGGCAGCCCCTCCGGCACCGCGGCGGTCGCGAGGCTCGCCCCGAGCGCGAGCTGCTGGACGACCGGGCGGCCGAAGGCGATGCCCGGCACCGTGACCAGCGCGCCGCCGAGCGCGATGAACGGCAGCGCGCGCCACATGATCTGCCCGAGCCGGTCGTCGAGGGCGCTGGGGCCGCGCGCGTCTTCGCCCAGCGCCGCCGCGATCGCGCCCATGCGCGTGCCGGCGCCGACGGCGACGACCACCGCGTGGCCGGTGCCGGCCGTGACGTCGGTGCCCTCGAGGACGACGTGCGAGGCGTCCGTGCCGTTGAGCGCGGACTTCGACACGGGGACCGACTCACCGGTGAGCGCCGCCTCGTCGACCTCCAAGGCCGTCGTCTCCAGCAGGCGGGCGTCCGCCGGGACGCGGTCGCCGGGGGCCAGGACCAGGACGTCGCCGGGGACCAGTCGCCGGGCGGGGATCTCCTCCTCGCGGCCTGCGCGCAGGACGCGCGCGAGCGGCGGGCCGAGCTGCCGCAGGGCGCGCGTGGCCTCCCCGGCCTGATGCTCCTGCCAGGCCCCGATGAGCGCGTTGGCCACGACCACCGCGCCGATCATCGCCGCGTCGCCCGGGGCGCCGATGCCGAGCGACAGCGCCGCGCCGCCGGCCAGGAAGGCCACGAGCGGCGAGGCCAGCTGCCGGGCGACGGCGTCGACGAACACGCGGCGATCGGCGGGCTCCGCGGGCGGCGTCCAGCGGCCGTCGGCCTGCTCCCAGGTCAGCCCCTGCGGGCTGCTGCGCAGGCGCTGGAGCACGGCCTCGGCGTCCACGCGCCCCCAGCGCTCGGGCAGCGGATCGGTCAGGCGCTCGACGACGGTCCGCTCCCGGCGCCCGCCGCCGAGGCGCACGGCGGCGTCGAGCATCGCCGCCAGCCCGCCGAGCAGCACCGGCTTGCCGCCGGCCCGGAACGGCGGCGCGGCGCGCAGCGCCCAGGCGGCCCCGGCGAGGTTGGAGGCGATCGAGAGCGCGGTCGCGTCGCGCACGGCAAGATCGCGTCGCGCCCCGGCCTCGACGATGGCCGCGACGGCCTCCAGGCGCGGGGCGAGCACGTCGGCCCGCGCGGCGAAGGGCCCGCTGAGGCCCGAGCTGAGGCCGATCGCCAGGTCGGCGGCGTCGAACGCCGGGCCGGAGTCGGCGCCGTCGCCCACCACGGCCACGACGAGTCCCTCGGCGCGCATCGCCGACACGCGCTGGTCCGCCGCGCCGGCCACGACCGGCACGCCGGCGCGGGCGGCGACGGCCCGCACGGCTCCGGTGACGCGCGCGCTCACGAGCTCGGCACGCACCGCGCGGGCGCGGCAGGCCGCCACGAGCGCCGCGGCGCCGCCCGCCATGCGCGGGCGCAGCGCGAGCGCGCCGGCGACGTGGCCGTCGCGCTCGCGTCGTACGAGGAGCACCTGGTCGCCCGGCTCGGCCGGCAGCGCGCCGTCGCCCCGGCCGTCCTCCTCGGGCCCGACCGTCCAGCGCTCGCCGTCGACGCTCGCGCTCGCGACACGCCCGTCGAACGCGCCGTCGGCGGGCATCGCGCGGGCGTTGCCGGGGACAGCGGTGCCCCACGGCGAGCCGGCCGCGGCGGCCACGGCGCCCGCCAGCGCCAGGACGCCGGCCGTGTCGTGCCCCTCGCCGGTCGCGACGGCCTCGCGCAGCTCCCACCCGTCGCAGAGCGTGCGGGCGCCGTCCAGCACGAGCACGTCGGGGCGCCGCACCGGGCGCTCGGACCGCGAGCCGACGACGGTGACGCCCGCGCGCAGCACGCGCGCCGCGGCCGCGCGATCGGCGTGCTCGGCGCCGGCCAGGGCCGGCCGCGGGTTGAGGACCAGCAGCGTCGTGAGCGCCCGGCCCGGCGACCGCGTCACGACGGCGGTGCCCAGCGCGGCGAGAAGGGCGGCGAACGGCAGCACGCGCAGGTAGAGGCCGTCCGCCGTGCCGGTGTCGTGGTGCGCCCGCGGGTCGGGGCCCGCGCGCGGCACGGGTCCGGCGCCCGTGAGCCGCACCGTCACGGGCCCACCGTGGATCGTCACTCCGGCGTCCACGCCGGCGCCCGAGACGAGGAACTGCGGCGTGCCGTCGCGCGACTGGCCGATCGCGGTGCCGTCGACGACCCGTCCGCGCAGGGGCACGCGGCGGCCCGCCTCGAGCGCCAGCTCGGCGCCCGGATACACCGCCTGCGCGTCGCCGAGGCGGCGCTCGTACTCCCTCCAGGCCCGCCGGCGCGCAAGCGCCTCGGTGAGCACCCGCAGCCCGGCCACGCCGGCGAACAGCAGGCCGAGCGCCCCGCCCGAGGTGGTCATCGACACGATCCCGACGCCCGCGAACAGCAGCTCCTTGCGCTCGTGCCCGAGGAGATCCTCGAGCCCGTGGGCGACCCGCGGGACGCCTTCGAGGAGGACGACGCCGCCGGCGATCTCGCCCGGTCCGGGCGCCGTCACCGGCGCCGTGGTCGCTCCCGTCGCCCGCCGGCCGACGAGCAGGCTCAGGCCGAGCGTCGCGCCGACGACGCGCGCGGCGCCCTCGATGATCGGCGCCGGATCGAGCGGGTGCGCCGGAAGCTCGTGCTCGTCGCCGTCCGGTGGCGCGACGTCGGCGATGTCGTCGAGGATCGCCTGGAGCTGCTCCACGGCGTCGTCGAACTCGACGAGCACGCGGCCCGTCAGCGGACTGGGGACGACGCGCCGGACGCCCGGTCGCCGGCCGATCCGCTCGACGAGCTGCCGTCCGAGCTCGGTCTCGCGGTCGAGGCCGGGCACGGCGATGCGCGCCCGGCCCGCGCTGGCGTGCGTGACGAGCACGGGGCCGGGCGCCCGCCGCGGGGAGGGCCGCGCCGCGGGCTCCGGCGCCACCCGCACGTCGCGCACCGCGCGCGCCAGCCGCCGGACGACCGCCGCCTCGTTCAGGCGGTCGGGGTCGTACTCGACCAGGACGTTGCGCGTGCGGCTGCTGGCCCGTACGCGCCGGATGCCGCGGCCGCTGGCGACCCGCGCCTCGAGGGTCGCGGGCACCGCGCCCGACCACGCCGGCGCATGGATGCGCGCCCTACCCGGCAGGGCGTGGACGACGCGGGGTGGGGCGGTCGCGCCCATCGCCGCGCGGGGTCACCAGCGGCGCCGCAGCTCCTGGGCCTCCGCCCACACGTCCTCGCCCTCCTCGCGGGCCCGCGACACCGCGCGCGCGACCCAGACCGCGACGCGACCCGCCAGCTCCTCCGCGGCTCGCTCGGTGTCGTCGCGGGCAGCGCCCGGCTCTTCGGCCCGCGGCTCCGAAGCGCCGCGGTCGTCGACCTTCACGCGGCTCATGTCGTCTCTCCTCCGCGCATCGCGGGCTCGCCGGCCAGGCCGGCCTGGGCGCCCTGCGCCGCGCCGCGCGCGGCCGAGACGACGACGTCCGTCGCCTTGAGCGTGCCCGCCACGCCGTAGACCAGCCCCCGGTGCGCCACCCGTCGTGCGTCCGGGGACAGCGCCAGCGCGGCGGCCGCCATGGTGAGGCCCTTCTGCGGGTCGATCAACCCCATGTCCTCTCCTTCGTCGAGGCCTTCGTGGTCGTCGACGGCGGCGGAGGAGGACCGCGGACCGGGACCGCGCTCGAAGAGGACGCGCGGGGCGCGGTGAGCGGCAGGGGGGATGCCCCACACGAGCATGAGGAGAGGTCTGAGCGACATGGCGTCGAGGGCGGGCTCGCGGAGGGCGGAGCACCGTTCTCCTACATGTTCGCCGCACGGCGATCACCCCTGGTTACCGACGTGTTGCCAACCGGTGACCTCTCAGTTGTCGACGCGTTGCCGACCGCCGGCCGGCGGGAGAGCGCTCCGCCGGGCCGCGTGCTGGGAAGCTCGCTGCCGACGGCGAGCGCGATCATGCGCGTAGTCATACCGGGTCGGGCGCTGTCCGATGCGAAACCTCGCGGCGGACGTCTGCAAATCGACGTGTGGACGCGAGGCGGCCACCGCCCTACGGTGGTGCTGTTCGGCGCAAACGAGCGAAGGGAAGCGCGATGGACGTCCTCGATCTCGATCCCGGCACCCTGCTGGTGGCCGGCGTGGGTGCGGCCGTGATCGGATCCCCGGAGGTGCGCCGGGCGGTCGGCCGTGGCGTCGGGTGGGCCGCCGCGACCGTGTGGCGCGTCACCGGACCCGTGGTCACGCCGTTGGTGGACGCCGGCCGGGACGTGGCCGGCGGGGTCCGCGATTCGGCGCAGCACAACGGCGGCCGCAGCTCCAGCCAACGCTCCGCTTCGTCGAGGCCGCGTCGCCCGACCGGCGCCTCATCCACCTGAGCGGGCCCTGGTCGCCACGTAGGAGACTGTGTCGCTGTCGCGACTGGGGACCCACCTCCGGCGGCGACGGCTGGCCGTCGTGGGCCTCGGCCTCGCTGGCCGCCTGCGGCACCCCTAGGCGCGCGGTCAGTACAGTCGCGTCCGAATGGACGCCTGGTTGGTGTGGCTGATCGCGGGAGTCTTCGCCGCCGTGGGGGAGATCCTCACCGCCGGCTTCTTCCTCGCGCCCTTCGCCGTGGGCGCCTTCGCCGCGCTGCTGGCGGCGCTGGTCGGCGCCGGCGACCTCGTCCAGCTGCTGACGTTCGCGGCCGTGACCATCGCGTGCTTCGGCCTCGTCCGGCCGATCGCCAAGCGCCATATGTACCAACCGCCGCAGATCAGGACCGGCACGGCGGCGCTCGTCGGCCGTCCCGCGATGGTGCTCGAGCGCATCTCCAACGACGACAACGTCGGCTCGGTGCGCATCGACGGCGAGGTCTGGACCGCGCGCGCCTACGACGAGGACCGCGTCATCGATGTCGGCACCAAGGTGCAGGTCGTCGAGATCCGCGGCGCCACCGCGCTCGTCGAGCCATGAACCCCGATCCCCATCCATCTCCGGAGGTGAACACGTGGTCGCACTGATCGCTCTCGTGATCGTCCTGCTCTTCGCGCTCTTCGTGGCGTCGCAGACCATCCGCATCATCCCGCAGGCCCGCGCCGGCGTCGTCGAGCGGCTCGGCCGCTACAGCCGCACGCTGCAGCCCGGCCTGACGATCGTCCTGCCGTTCATCGATCGCGTGAAGCCGCTGATCGATCTCCGCGAGCAGGTCATCAGCTTCCCGCCCAACGGCGTGATCACCGAGGACAACGTGACGGTGAACATCGACACCGTCCTCTACTTCACGATCACCGATCCCAAGAGCGCGTCCTACGAGGTCGCCAACCCGCTGCAGGCGATCGAGCAGCTGACCGTCACGACGCTGCGCAACGTCATCGGCGGCCTGACGCTGGAGCAGTCGCTGACCAGCCGCGACCAGATCAACACGCAGCTGCGGATCGTCCTCGACGAGGCGACGGGCAAGTGGGGGATCCGGATCAACCGCGTGGAGCTGAAGGCCGTCGACCCGCCGGCCGGCATCCAGGAGGCGATGGAGAAGCAGATGCGCGCCGAGCGCGATCGTCGCGCAGCGATCCTCACCGCCGAGGGCTCCAAGCAGTCGCAGATCCTCGACGCCGAGGGCGAGAAGCAGTCCGCCGTGCTGCGCGCCGAGGGCGCCAAGACGTCCGCGATCCTGCGCGCCGAGGGCGAGGCGCAGGCGATCGGCACGGTCTTCGAGGCCATTCACAAGGGCGATCCCGACCCGAAGCTCCTGAGCTACCAGTACCTGCAGATGCTCCCGAAGATCGCCCAGGGCGACGCCAACAAGGTGTGGGTGATCCCGTCCGAGTTCACGCGGGCGCTCAACAACATCTCCGGGGCCTTCGGCGCTCCGGGCGACGACGACGCGGCGCGCGAGCGGCGCCAGGTCGACGATGGACCTCGTCCCGTCTGACGTCGAGGCCTACGCGGCGGCCCACACCACGCCCTTCGAGGCGTGGATGGATGAGCTGCACGCCCGCGCGGCCGCCGAGCTGCCCTACGCGGAGATGCTCAGCGGGCCGGTCGTCGGCCGGCTGCTGCAGACGCTCGTCGCGGCGGTGCAGGCGCGGCTCGTCGTCGAGGTCGGCACCTACGCCGGGTACGCCGCGCTCGCGATGGCGGCCGCCCTGCCGCCGGGCGGCCGCGTCGTGACGTTGGAGCTCGACGAGCGCCACGCCGACTTCGCCCAGCGCGCGTTCGACGCCTCGCCGTACGCGGACCGCATCGAGCTGCGCCGCGGCCCGGCGCTGGCGTCGCTGCAGCAGCTCGCCGGCCCGTACGACCTCGTGTTCGTCGACGCCGACAAGACCGGCTACCCCGACTACTACGAGGCGGCGCTGGCCAGGCTCTCGCCGCACGGCCTCATCGTCGCCGACAACACGCTGCACGACGGCGGCGTGCTCGATCCGGCCAGCGACGCCGACCGCGTCATCGACGAGCTCAACACGCGCTGGGCCACTGACGACCGCGTGATCGCCACGCAGCTGACGGTCCGCGACGGCGTGACGCTGATCCGCCGCGCGCCCTGAGCGGGCGCGCACGGACGGCGAACGGTCACCGTCGTTGAGGGTCCGTAACCTTCGTGCAGGAGGCTCGTTGACGACTGCATGAACCGACTCGTGCCCCCGGTCGCCGCCGCGCTGGCGACGCTCGCCGCGCTCCCCGCCCTCGCCTACGCCGACGCCCCGTGGTCGCCGCCCGCCGCCCTGCCGGGCGCGGGCGACATCAGCGTCAGCGTCGCCATGACCGCCTCCGGCGCCAGTGCCGTGCTGACCTGGGCCGACCGCTCCCACGGCACGCCGGCCACGCCGTCGCTGCTGACGCCGGTCGGCTCGGACGGGTCGCTGGGCACGCCCGTCGGCGTCGACCTGTTCGACGGTCGCGCGGTCGGCTTCGGCGGCACGGGGTACGCCCTCGCCGGCGGCTCGACGGTCGACCACCGGGCGATCGCCGGCGACCAGGCTTCGGTGGTGGTGGGGCTGGGCAGCGTCGACCGCGGCCTCGGCCCGATCGGCAAGCTGCCCGGCACCAAGGGGCAGGTCGTGCTGGACCTCGCGGCCGACGCGCGCGGCGACGTGGCGCTGGTGACCGGCAAGGCGACCGGCTCCCGCTCGGTGTGGCGCCTGCTCGCCGGCGGGCACGGGTTCCGGCGCGTCCTCGACATCCCGGCGGGCGCGACGTCGGGCCACGCCGCCGTCGCGGTCGGCACGCACGGCGAGACGCTGGTGGCGTGGTCGGACGACGGGGAGCTGTTCGCCCGTGACGTGAGCCGCAAGGGCGCGGTCGGCATGACCGCGCGGCTCGGCCCCGGTCGCGGCGCGAGCATCGACGCGGCGGTGGACGGCACGGGCCGCCGCCTCGTCGCCTGGGACTCCCAGACGGTCGACGAGGGCGAGCCGACGAGTCCCGCGGTGACGCGCTTCGCGACGGCCAAGGCCGGCCGCCCGTTCGGCACGACGCGCACGCTGGAGACCATCGCCGCCCTCGGCACGGGGCACTACGTCCACGCTCCCGGCGTGCGACTGGTCCTCGACGGCGGCTCCCGCGCGCTGCTGGCGTGGACCGGGCACGACGCGACCACGTTCGTGGTCAAGGCCGCAGAGGTCGTCGGCGGCCGGGTCGGCGCCTCGGCCGTCCTCTCGCCCGCGGGGACCGACGCCGTGCTCGGCGACGCGGCCACCGACCCGGCCGGCGCGGCGACGGTGCTCTGGCGCGCCGGGGTCGCCGGCAGCGACTCCAGCGGCCCGCTCGGCGGGCCCCGTGCCGTGTCGCGCGTCTTCGCCAGCGTGCGGGCCGCCGGCGCCACGACGTTCGGGAGGCGGGAGGCGATCAGCGATCCCGCGGTGTACATCTCGGAGTCGCCCGCGGCGGCGATCGATCCGACCAACGGCCGCTCGCTGGCCGTGTTCCCGAGCGGCACCGCGATCGTCGTCGCCACGCGCCCGGCGGGCTGAGCGCCCGGGCCGGAACCGCGGCCGGGGGCGGGCGCCGGCCCCCGGCCGCGGTGCACCACAACGCGGATCGCCTGGTCGGCGACGCCGATCAGTCCGCAACCTCTGCGGCCCCAACGTCGTTCAGAGACCAAGCATGTCCAAGCTCACGCGTCTCCTCAGCACTGCTGGCGCCGTGGCGCTGCTCGCCCCGGCCGCCGCGTCCGCCGACGCTCCGTGGTCCGCGCCCGTCGCGATCCCCGGCACCGCCAGCGGCCCGGGCGCCGTCACGCCGGCCGGCCGCGCCGTCGCGCTCGACCCGTCGAGCTCCGTGCAGGCGCCGGGCACGCCATCGGAGCTCGTGCGCCTCGATCCCGGGACCGGCGCCGCCCTGTCGGCGACCGGCGTCGGCCTCGCCGCGGCCTTCGTCACCGACTACGCGCAGGACGCCGTCGCCGTCGCCGGCACGTCCCTCGGCCCGTCGGGCACGATCGACGAGCAGAGCCGCGTGCGCGCCGGGACGACGTCGGCGGCCGCGGGGACCCCGACCCTGCGCACGCTCTCCGGCACCCAGAACCAGAACGTCTCGGCGCTCGACGGCAACGCCCGCGGCGACGTGGCGTTCGTCACGCGCGGAGGCAGCTCGCGAATGGTGTTCCTGCGCCGCCACGGAGCCACCACGTTCAGCCGGATCCTGACGATCGGCGTCACCAGCCAGGCGCGCGACATCACCGTCGCCGTCGGCCCCGACGGCGACCTCCTCGTCGCCTGGGAGGACCGCCACGAGGTCATGGCGCGCCACCGTGGCGTGCACGGAACCTGGGGCGCGGCGCATCGCCTCGGCCCCGGCGTGCAGTCCCACCTGCAGGCGGCGGTCGACCCGACGGGCCGGCTGCTCGTCGCCTGGGCGTCGCAGCGCGTCGGCGAGGGCGATGCCGCGACCTCGCCCGACGTCCGCTTCGTCACCGCGGCGCCCGGGCACGGCTTCGGCGGCCTGCGCACGCCGGAGAGCGCGCGCTCGGGCTCGGGCAGCAACGTCGCCGTCGCCGCGCCCGCCGTGCGGCTCGTGGTGACGGCGCGCTCGCGCGCGCTGCTGGCCTGGACGAGCTTCGACGGCACGCGGTTCTCGGTGCGGGTCAGCGCCCTGAGCGCGGGCCACATCGGCGCGGCCCAGGTGCTGAGCCCGGCCGGCCAGGACGCCGTCCTGGGCGACGTCGCCACGACGCCCGGCACCGGCTCCTCCGACGGCCCGACCGTCGTGCTGTGGCGCTCGGGCCCGCATGGGTCAGACGTCCCCGCCGGGACGACGTCGCGCGTGTTCGCCTCCGCGCGGGCGGCCGGCACCGCGAGCTTCGGCGCGCCGGAGGCCGTCAGCGAGGCCGGCAGCGACGTGCCCTTCGCGCCGACCGCGCTCGTGGTCCCGGGCACCGCCCGCCCGCTCGCGCTCCTCAGCCACCTGCAGGCCAGCGGGCCCGGCATCTCGGAGAGCTCGGTCCGGGCGCCGATCACGCCCTGATCGCCCGGCGCCGGGCCGTACACTGGACCGCCACGTGTTCGACGCACTCGCCGAGAAGCTCCAGGAGACCCTGTCGGACGTCCGCGGCCGCGGCACGCTGACCGAGGACGACGTCAACAAGGCCATGCGCGAGATCCGTCTCGCGCTGCTGGAGGCCGACGTCAACTTCAAGGTCGTCAAGCAGTTCACGCAGACGGTCAAGGAGCGCTGCCTCGGCGCCGACGTCCTGGGCCAGCTCAACCCCGGCCAGCAGGTCGTCAAGATCGTCAACGAGGAGCTCACCGCCCTCATGGGCGGCTCCTCGGCCGGCATCACCTTCTCTCCGCGCCCGCCCACGGTCGTCCTCATGGCCGGCCTGCAGGGCTCGGGCAAGACCACCGCGACGGCCAAGCTCGCCCGCCACCTCAAGGAGCAGCACGGCTCCTCGGTCGCCGTCGCGGCCTGCGACGTCTACCGTCCCGCCGCCGTGCAGCAGCTGATCAAGGTCGGCGGCCAGGCCGGCGCCGCGGTCTACGAGCAGGGGACCGACAAGGACCCCGTCGACATCGCCCGCTGGGCGCTGGAGCGCGCGAAGGCCGAGGGCAAGGACGTCCTCATCGTCGACACCTCCGGCCGCCTGCACATCGACGAGCGCCTCATGCAGGAGCTCAAGGACATCCGCAAGGTCGTCAAGCCGCACGCGATCCTGCTCGTCGTCGACGCGATGACCGGCCAGGACGCGGTCAACGTCAGCGAGCAGTTCGCCGAGGCGGTCGACTTCGACGGCGTCGTGATGTCCAAGCTCGACGGCGACGCCCGCGGCGGCGCCGCGCTCTCGGTCAAGGCCGTCACCGGCAAGCCGATCCTCTTCGCGTCGGTCGGCGAGAAGCTCGACCAGTTCGAGGCGTTCCATCCCGACCGGATGGCGCAGCGCATCCTCGGCATGGGCGACGTCCTGTCGCTCATCGAGAAGGCCGAGCAGCAGTTCGACGAGGACGAGGCCAAGGAGCTCGAGCGCAAGCTGCGCAAGGACGAGTTCACCCTCGAGGACTTCCTCAAGCAGCTGCGCCAGCTGCGCAAGATGGGCCCGCTGACGTCGCTGCTGGGCATGATGCCGGGCTTCGCGGGCGCGCAGCTCAAGGGGCTGAAGGTCGACGAGAAGGAGCTCGACCGCGTCCAGGCGATCATCCTCTCGATGACCGCCGAGGAGCGCCGGCGCCCCGAGCTGATCAAGGGCTCGCGGCGCCTGCGGATCGCCAAGGGATCGGGCACCAACGTGCAGGCCGTCAACCAGCTGGTCAAGCAGTTCAGCCAGATGCGCAAGGTCATGAAGCAGATCGGCAAGGGCAAGATGCCGGACCTGCAGGCCATGATGCGCCAAGCCCGCTAACCTCCCACGTCGCTTTCGCAACGACTTTCAAGGAACTTCGAGAACTCAAGTGTCAGTTCGACTCCGCCTCACCCGTGTGGGCGCCAAGAAGAACCCGATCTGGCGCATCGTCGCCGCGGATCAGCGTTCGCCGCGTGACGGTCGCAACATCGAGATCCTGGGGCAGTACAACCCCCAGACCCAGCCGTCGACGATCACCGTCGACGAGGAGCGCGTGCGCGACTGGCTCGCCAAGGGCGCGACCCCCAGCGACCAGGTCCGCAAGCTCCTGCGCACGCAGGGCATCGACGTCGCCGGCTCCCGCTAGGGGCCCACGCACCGGATGAAGGAGCTGCTCGACTACCTGGCGCGCCAGCTCGTCGACGATCCCGACGCGGTGGCCGTCGAGCAGTTCGACGAGGACGACGGCACCGTCGTCCTCGAGCTGTCGGTGGGCGACGAGGACTACGGTCGCGTCATCGGCAAGGGCGGCCGGACGGCCAACGCCCTCCGCACGGTCGTCAAGGCCGCGGCCGTCAAGGAGCAGCGCCGCGTCCTCGTCGACATCGTCGACTGAGATGCCGGCCGCAGATCCGGCCGGCCGCGCGCTGCTGAGCGTGGGCCGCGTCGGCCGGGCCCACGGGCTCGACGGCTCGTTCCACCTCACCCAGCCGCGCACCCGCCTCCTCGAGGGACGCACGACGCTGCTGCTGCACGGCGAGGACGTCGCCATCGTCCGCCGCGCGGGCACCGACGCGCGCCCGATCTTCCGGCTGGCCGGCGTCGACACGCGGGAGGCGGTCGACGCCCTGCGCGGCACCGACCTGTGGGTGCGCCGCGCCGACGCGCCGCCGCTGGAGGAGGACGAGTGGTACGCCGAGGACCTCGTGGGCTGCCACGTGGTCGACGGCGACCGGGACGTGGGCGTCGTGGCCCAGCTGCTGGCGTACCCGTCGTGCGAGCTGCTGGAGGTCTCGCGCCAGGCCGACCCGTCGCGCCCGGCGCTGCTGGTCCCGCTCATCTCCGACGCCGTGCGCACCGTCGACCTCGACGCGCGCCGGATCGACGTCGACCTCGCGTTCCTCGGAGAGGCCGAGGGCTAGCCGATGCAGCTCGACGTCCTCACGCTCTTCCCCGAGTGGTTCGAGTGGTTCCAGACCCAGCGGCACGTGCGCAACGCGATCCAGCAGGGCCACGAGCTGCGGACCTTCAACCCGCGCGAGCACACGCCGCTCAGCGGCGGCCAGGTCGACGACACGCCCTTCGGCGGCGGCGCCGGGATGGTCCTGCGCGTCGACGTCATGGACCAGGCGCTGCGCGTCATCTACAACCAGGATCCGGTCGACCTGCGCCGCGAGCGCCGCGTGATCGCGCTGACGCCCGGCGGGCGGATGCTCGACGACGCGCTGGTCGACGAGCTGGCCGCCGAGCCCGCGATCACCCTGCTGTGCGGCCGCTACGAGGGCTTCGACGAGCGGATCGTCCAGCACTTCGCCTCCGACGCGATCTCGGTCGGCCGCTACGTCCTGTCGGGCGGCGAGCTGGCCGCGATGGTCGTGATGGACGCGGTGCTGCGCAAGCTGCCGGGCGCGCTGGGCCACGCCGAGTCCGCGCTGGAGGAGTCCTTCAGCCAGGCGCTGGGCGGCGATCCCGAGTACCCGCACTACACCCGGCCCGCGGAGTACCGCGGCTGGAAGGTCCCGCCGGTGCTGCTGTCGGGCCATCACGAGGAGATCGCGACCTGGCGGCGCGCCCGCAGCCAGGAGCGGGGCGTCGTCGGGCCGACGGCCCATCCGCTGGATCCGGAATCCGGCGACACGCGCCGCGGCGGCGGCCCGGATCCGTTCGGGTCGATGTCCGACCAGGCGCCGCGCGGCGCGGGGCCGGACCCGTTCGGCCCGATGTCGGGCTGACCGCTCCGGCGGCCTCCGTTCGCTACCATCACTCAGCCGACGCGCGGAGCCGATCTCCGCGCCTTCTCTTTGCCATGAGCACCGTCATCGACTCTCTCGAGCGCGCACAACTGCGCCGCGTCCCCCGCTTCCAGGCGGGCGATCGCGTCCGTGTCCACTTCCAGGTCATCGAGGGCACGCGTCGCCGTACGCAGGTCTTCGAGGGCGTGGTGATCAAGCGCCAGGGACACGGCTCTCGCGAGACCTTCACGGTCCGCAAGCAGTCCTTCGGCGTGGGCGTCGAGCGCACGTTCCCCGTGCATTCGCCCAAGATCGAGAAGATCGAGGTCGCGGCCCGCGGTGACGTGCGGCGCGCCAAGCTCTACTACCTCCGCGATCGCGTCGGCAAGGCCGCCCGCGTCCGCGAGCGCCGCTACATCGGGCCCGAGGAGACGGTCGAGCCCGGTCTGCTGCACGATCCGGCCGCGCAGCTCGAGGCGGAGGCCGCCGCGACCGACGGCGCCGTCGATGCCGAGGGCGCCACGCTCGACGAGGTCGTCGGCACCCCTGAGGGCGAGACGCCCGAGGCCGAGGCTCCCGCCGCGGCCGAGCCGGGCGACGCGCCCGCCGCCGAGGCTCCGGCCGGCGCCGACGACAAGCAGGCCTGAGGTGAGCCCCTCCGCGGGCGAAGCCAAGAAGGAGAGGTCGGCGGGGAGCTCGTTCGTCGAGCTCATCGTCATCGTCATCGTCGCCCTGGGCCTCGCGCTGGGCATCCAGGCGTTCCTCGTCAAGCCGTACCGGATCCCGAGCGAGTCGATGGTGCCGACGCTGCAGATCGGCCAGCGCGTGCTCGTCAACCGGTTGGGCAACCGCTTCAACAAGCCCGAGATCGGCGAGGTCGTGGTGTTCCACCCGCCGGCCGGCTCGGACACCAACACCTGCGGCGATCCGAACAAGAAGGCCGACCAGGCCTGCTCGCGTCCGACGGCGACCAAGGCGAGCGTCAACTTCATCAAGCGCGTGGTCGCCGGTCCGGGCGACACCCTGTACATCAAGGGCGGGCACGCGTTCGTCAACGGCAAGCGCCAGAAGGACGGCTTCACCCGTCCCTGCGAAGGCGGGACCGGCTGCGACTTCCCGCGCCCGATCACCATCCCCGCCGACCATTGGTTCATGATGGGCGACAACCGTGGCGAGTCCGACGACAGCCGGTTCTGGGGTCCTGTTCCCCGCAAGTGGATCATCGGCGGCGCCTTCGCCACCTACTGGCCGCCCAAGCGCATCGGGCTGCTCTAGCGCCCACGCCGTCCCGGTGCCTCCGGCCTCCCAGCCACCGGCCCCCAAGCCGCAGCAGCGCAAGAAGAGCAAGGCCCGCAGCGGCCGGCGCCTCTTCGCCCACGATCGCGCGCTCGGCGTGCGGTTCGTCGCCGGCGCCGACGAGGCCGGCCGCGGGTGCCTCGCCGGCCCGCTGGTGGCCGCCGCCGTGCTCTTCGACTTCGAGACGCTGGGCCCGCGCGACGTCCGCGCCCTCTCGGTCCTCAACGACTCCAAGCAGCACACGCCCGAAGGGCGCGCGGCGCTGTACCCGGTCGTCCTGCGCATCGCCACGCGCGTCGCGGTCGTCTCGCGCTGCGCCGGCGGCATCGACCGCCGCGGCCTGCATCGCACGAACCTCGCCGCGCTGCGCGAGTCGCTGCTGAAGGTCGCCCAGGGCGGCCGCGACGAGGTCATCTGCCTCAGCGACGGCTTCCCCGTCGGCGACCTGGACGGCTACGAGGGCCGAGCGATCATCGACGGCGACGCCAAGAGCGCCGCGATCGCCGCCGCGAGCATCATCGCCAAGGTCACGCGCGACCGCTTCATGCACCGCGCCGACGCACGCCACCCCGGCTGGGAGTTCGCGACGCACGTCGGGTACTCGACCCCCGAGCACCGCGAGGCGATCCAGCGCCACGGCGTCTCGCCGCTGCACCGCATGTCGTTCCAGTCGACCGCCTACCAGCAGCTCGCGCTGTAGCGCGACGGGCGGCCTGCCAGCCGGCTGGGGCCTCGTTTGCGCCGCCCGCGCCGGCGTGCTCAGATCAGCGGCCATGGTCATCAGCGCGAGCACGATCACCCGAGGCGGGGCGTAGATGGAGGCCACCGTCATCCTCTGCGACTTCGCGGAGGCCATCAACGGCAAGTTGTACGTCATGGGCGGCGGATGGAACACGCTCTTCGCCCCGGGCCAACCGGTGAACATCGCGCTGGGCAGCATCATCACGGTGCCCTGGGACCGGACCGAGCAGAACCACGAGATCCGGATCGAGCTCATCGACAGCTACGGCGAGGCGATGGTGATCGGCGACGACCCGGTCGTGATCCTGTCCCAGCTCGAGGTCGGCCGGCCGCCCGGCGTCAAGCCCGGCACGTCGCTCAGCGCGCCGGTGACCTCGGCGTTCAACGGGCTGACCCTCGACGCCGGCCTGTACGAGTTCAAGCTCAGCGTCAACGGCGACGTGCTGGCCAGCCGCCCCTTCACCGTCCAGGACCCACCCGACTGGATGCCCGACCCGCTCGACTGACGCGCGTGCACCCGCACCACTAGAACGCGTCCTCGAGGTGCTCCAGGCGCGTCAGGCGCCCGCGGGCGTCGATGGCGATCCCGATCGCGTCGAAGCGCAGCAGCGCCACGCGCGGTCGGTCGGCCGTGTCGTTGAGGTAGGCGCGGGCCATGCGCCGGACCTGCGCCTGCTTGGCCGGGTGCAGCGCGTCCCAGGGCTGGCCGCGGCCGCGGCGGGTCTTGACCTCACTGAACGGGGATTAGCTGTCGCTTGGCTGTCGCTGCCGCCCGTGACCGTTCCAAGAAGCGACGAGGGCCGCCTAGCGGGGCGGCCCTCGTTCAAGTCCTCTGCTGTGGGGCAGGAGGTGGCCGAAGCCTAGCGGCCGCAGCGGTCGGCGACCGACAGCCCGCTCCCGCCCGGGGCGTCAACGCATAGGCAGGCTGAATGCAGCCGTCAACTCCCGCCTGAGGCCAACCACCAGGGGGCGGGAGACGAGGCACACGCTGGGGCGACCGCCCCGAGGCAGAGCAGCACCAAGCCCGTAGTTGGACCCCTGGAGCCGATGAGGAAACGAGGGGGCACCGGACGGCCAGGGGAGCGTGGACGGAGCAGATACCCGCTGATGGAAAAGCGGGCCTTCCCGGGGCAGGGGGAGGCTGGAACGTGCCAACGTGCCGGTCTCCGACGGCGCCGCGGCACAGCGAACGCCCGGGGGCTCATAGCCGCCCCCGGACCCCCGCCTAGCACGATCCGTCGCTGACGCTCCTGATCGCGCTCTCTCACTGACAGCAGGACAGGAGGCGTCTAGCGGAGCCGGTCTCCGCCGACGCGATCAGCGGTGTTCGAGTTCGCCGCGGGTGATGAGCACGGCGCGAGGGGCGTCGATGACGAGCTTCACGCCGTCGAGGTGCTTGGCGGGGACGGGCTCGGCTTCGATGACGATGCGGTGCCCTTCGGGCGTGGTGAGGATGAGCTGTTCGCCGGGGCAGCGGGTGATGACGAGGGCCATGCCCGGGTGCTCGGCAGCGGCGGCGCAGCCTGGAGCGGGCGTGTCCAGGCGATAGCCGACGCGCGGGACGATGCTGGGCATGAGCGAGCACGAGGTGCTGGAGGGACTGGCGGTCCAGCTGGAGCCCGCGGACGCGTTCACCGGGTTGTTGGTGGACGTGCAGAGCTACGTGCTGGGGAAGCTGGTGCGCGTCGATGGGCTGTGGGGCGTGCCGACGCACGTGGCCACGGTCGACGGCGCCGACGGGCGGACGGCGGCGGTCGTGCTCGACGGTGACGTGGAGCGCTGCGTGATCATCCGCGAGGACGTGCTGGGCGTGGTTGACCTGGACTTGAGCGGCGAGGCCGTCGAGTTGTACGTGAACCAGCGGCAGCGCTCGATCGTGTTCGAGGTCGCGCCGCGGTGAGCGCGCGCGGCCTGCTGTCGAGCGCGAGCCACGGCGTCGCGGCTGGCCCGTCGGGCTGCTGGAAGTGCGGCCACGCGGTGGCGGTCCGTGGGGCGCTGTACTGCGCCCGGCATCAGCCGCGCCGCAGGCGCAGGCGGCCGCGGTGATCAGCTCGACCTGCCTGGTGTGCGGGGCGACGGTGCCGGTCGGCCAGTCGCGGTGCGGGCGCCATCGCACGGGGCGGGCGACGCGGCGGCGGCGCGGCGGCGGCGCCGGGATCGAGCGCTTCCGCGCGGCGGTGCTGGCCGCGGCGGGCTACCAGTGCGAGGCGATCGAGAACGGCGCCCGGTGCGAGGTCACGGGCGCGGCGAACCTGGAGGCGCACCACGAGGTTGGCGTGGCGGTGGGCGGCGCGAACGCTGCGGAGAACGGCCGGGCGCTGTGTCGCGCGCATCATCTGGCGATCGAGGGCAGACGAGCGAGGAGCGGGAGCTGAATGGCGTACGAGAGCGACGGCACACTGGGCGAGCTGTTCGACGTGGAGCACCTGGCGCACGAGCTGATGGCGGACATGGCCGACATGGCGGGCGCGGCGATGACGCACCGCGCGCGGTCGCTGGCGCCGGTCGGGAAGTCGGGGCTCCCGGGCCGGGCGCCCGGCACGCTGCGCGACAGCTACCGCCAGACGCCGGTGCGCCGCGAGCAGAACGTGCGGCCTGGCGTGGACGGCTACGTGTCGGGCGTCGTCAGCCACGACATCGTGGCGCAGTGGATGGAGTCGGGCATCCGGGCGCACGTGATCCGGGGACCGGTCAGGTTCCGCACGGTCGGCGGCCGGTGGGTCACGGTCCGCAACGTGCAGCACCCCGGCGTCGCACCGCGGTGGATCGTGCTCCGTGCGGCGGGCGAGACCGAGGCGGCGTTCGAGGAGCTGACGCAGCCCGCGGTGGCGCGCTTCAAGGCGGGGTTCGAGGCGAACGCTGAGCGGATGCGCCGACGCCGCTGGTAGGTGTCTGCGCGTACAGACGGTGATGGCCGGAACCGTCTGTACGGTCGGGCCGATGGAGAACTGGGAGCAGATGGAGCGCGTCGCGAGCGAGGAGCTGGCCAAGCTGGTCGACGCTCAGCCGTTCGACCGCGCGGAGGCGGAGCGGATGCTGCACGTGTTCGCGATGGGCAAGAACCGCAGGATGGACGTGCAGCCGCTGGACCACAGCATCCTCAGCGACGGCGAGGTCCGCGGGATGGTCCGAGCGCTGCTCGCGGGCAACCGCGTCGGTTTCTGACCAGCGCCAGCAGGAACGCGCAGCCCATGCGCTTTTCGTGCGCGCCGAGCGGCGTTGTTGGTGTGCTTGCGCTCAGGTGGCGGGCGTGAACACCCGGAACCGCTTGCGGGGCTGCTGAGCACGCACCGCGCAGAGGCTCAGGCAGGTGATGAGGTCGATCGGGTCGCGGTGGGCGCGGACGATGCGCGCGCCGAGCGGTGTGGTCTCGGTCGTCGCGTGGGCGCTGTGGGCGTTCAGGGTTGGGTCGTCGGGGCAGCGGAGCCGTCCTGCGATGGCGAGCTGGATGAGGGCCTCTGACGCCTGGACCTGGCGGCCCCCGTTCATCTGAAATTGCGTGATGCGGTAGCGGTCCTGGTTGCGCAGGGCCTCTGTCGCCATGCCCCAGCGGTCCAGCACGCATTCGTAGACGTTGTACTTCTCGGCCAGCTTGTCGATGGCCGGGAACACGTGCAGGGCGCCGTCGGGGCCATCCCACGTCTGGACGTGCGCGACGCGACCGTCCAGTGTCATCGCCGCAAGCGCGGTGACCGAGCGCTTCTCGGCGTCGCCGCCACCTGCGTCGGCGGCGACGATCAGCGTTTCGCCGGGCGCCACCGTGTAGGGCTGCGCGCAGCACGCCTGCCACACGCCGATGGGGAGCCACGTGGCGCTCGACGCGTGCGACACGTTGCCGTGAAAGGTGAGCCACGAACGCGGGTCCAGGCGCGCGTGCTGCTCGCGCAGCGCGGCCTCCGTGATCCAGCTCGCCGGGTTGACGCGCTTCGCGACGAACGCCACGTCGTCGGGGTCGTGCAGCTCAGGGTCCAGGCTCCACTCCAGCCACCGCAGGCCGTCGCCCGACGCCTCCACGATCGCGCCGTCGCGCTCGCGCCGCGCGTTGGGCAGCGCCAGTGCCCGCTCGCGCAGGCGGCCCAGCGGCGTGTCGGCCGACAGCGGCGCCGTGCTCAGGATCCACAGCCGCGCGTCGGGCCGCTTGACCAGGCCGGTCTCGGCGGCTTCGAGCACGGTGCCGTCCTGGGACCACAGCTCATCGAGCAAGAACACCGAGTCGGTGCGGCCGTGGACGCGGTGGCCGCGGCCGGAGACGACGCGCAGCTGCCCGCCGCGGCGGGCGCGCATCGCGTGCAGGCGGGCCTCCACCTCCCCGTCGAGCGCGGGGTGCTCGCTGTCGCGGGCCATGAAGTCGTAGGCGATCTGCGACTGCTCGCGCGAGCCGGAGCCGAGCGCGACGCTGGCGGTGGGCTCGGTGAGCAGATGCCCGAGCGCGGCGCGGGAGCCCAACGCGGTCTTGGCGTTGCCGCGGGGGAGCATCACCACCACCTCGCGTTCGGGGCCGTGCAGGGCGGCGACGATGCGGCGCTGGAACGCCTCCAACGGCTGGCCGAGAGCGCGCGCGAGCTGGTGCACGCCGCGGCTGCCGCGACGCAGCCGGAGGGGCCTGGAGGGCTTGTTCAGGTCAATAGAAATGACCGGCACGATCTTGCCGGTGGATTCGATCGACCTGAACAAGCGCCGCTGGCCGTTCGGCCGCCGCCAGGTCGAGGACCGTGCGTTGACGCGCGAGACCGTGCCCGGCGTCTTCTTCCCGGACACGGCGGCCGGGGTGCCGGTCACGGAGCGGTCGGCCATGAGCATCACGGACGTGTTCGGGTGCGTCGGGTGGCTGGCGCGTACGGCGAGCACGCTGCCGCTTCATGGGTACCGGCGGCTGGAGCCGACGGGCCGCGAGCGCGTGGACGCGCCGCTGCTGGAGACCCCGGCGCCCGGTCTGACGCAGAGCGCGTTCACGGCGCAGTGCGTGCAGAGCTTGGCGCTGTGGGGCGAGACCTTCGTCGGCCTGGTGCACAACGGCGACGAGGTGGCCTACCTGCGGACGCTGCGCCCCGACGCTGTGGAGGTCAAGATCGGGTCTGACGGCGAGCCGACCTACGTCTGGTCGATCGGCGACAAGCGCTACGAGCTGGGCCGCGAGGACGTGATCCACGCCCGGCTGCTGTCGTCGCTCGACGGCGTGCGTGGCATGTCGCCGATCGCTGCGTGCCGCGAGGAGCTGGGCCTGTCGCGGGCGCTGGCCGGCCACGCGAGCAACACGGCGTCGGCGGGCTACAACCCAGCGGGGATCGTGGGCCTGCCCGAGACCATCGGCGATGCCGAGGGCGAGGAGCACGCCAAGGAAATGCAGAAGCGCTGGGACGGGCGCAGCGCGACCCCGAACCGCATCGAGTTCGTCACCGGCGAGGTGACCTACACCGCGGTCAGCACCCCTGCGCGCGATGCGGAGTTCGTCGCGCAGCGCCAGCTGAGCACCGTGGCGGTGTGCCGCATCTTCGGGCTGTTCCCGTGGATGATCGCCGCGCCGTCCGGTGACTCCAACACGTACGCCAACGTCGAGGGCCAGGCGCAGGCCGCGATCACGTTCTCGCTGTCGCCCTACCTGGTCGCGCTGGAGCAGGCGTTCACCGGCCACGGCACGCTGCTGCCGCCCGGCCGGACGTACGCGCAGTACGTGCGCGAGGCGCTGATGCAGCCCGACCACGCCGGGCGCGCGACGTTCTACACGGCGGCGCTGGATGAGAAGCACGGCTGGATGACCCGTGCAGAGGTGCGCGACCGAGAAGACCTACCGCCCGAGGGGGCAACATCATGAAGAAGCCCAAGCTGGGCGAGCTGGAGCAGCGCTCGGCGCCGACCGAGGCGGCCGAGCTGGTCGTGGACGGCAAGCGCCTGCGCGGCCTGATCCCGTACGGCGTTGAGTCGCGCGACTTCGGGGGCTGGCGCGAGGTGATGGCGCCGGGCTGCATGACCAAGGCCGACATGACGGACCTGGTGGCGACGCTCAACCACGACGTGTCGCGGCTGCTGGGCCGTCACCCGAACACGCTGGAGGTCGAGGAGCGCAGCGACGGCATGCACTGGAGCGTCGAGCTGCCCGACAGCCCGACGGGCAACGACGTGCGCGTGGCCGTCGAGCGCGGCGACCTGAACCAGGGCTCGTGGCGCATGGCGGTGGCGAAGGACCGCTGGGACGGCAACACCCGCCACGTCCTGGAGGTGCGCGAGCTGCGCGACGTGGCGGTGGTCACGACGGGCGGGTACGGAGCCGCGGCGGCGGCGGAGCTGCGCTCGCAGGAAGGCGCCGAGCAGGACGTGCAGGACCCCAACAACGAGGAGGACGCCGTGAGGCGACAGAAGCAGGGCGGCGGGCTCCAGGTGGAGGACCGCACGCACGAGCAGGCGGAGGGCACCGTGGAGTCGCGGATCTTGGACGCGATGCGGGGCATCGCACCGGGCGAGTGCCGCGACCTGACGCACGCGACCGCGGCGCCGGTCGAGCCCGACGACGTGCGCACGGCGCTGATCGACAAGCTGCGCGAGCAGAGCGTGGTGCTGGCGTCGGGCGTGCCGCTGATCACGACCGACAAGAAGGCCGTCAAGTGGCCCGTGCTGACCGGCGACGTGGAAGTGGCGTTCTACGACGAGCTGGAGGAGATCACCCCCAGTGACGTGGACCTGGACGAGTTCGAGATCCCGACCAAGGCGCTCAAGGCGCTGGTGCGCGGATCCTCGGAGGCGTTCGAGGACTCCGACCCCGACCTGCTCCAGCTCGCGGCCGACAACATCAACATCGCGATGAGCCTGAAGGGCGATCGCGAGATGGTGATCGGCAACGACCCCAAGGGGTTCCGGGGGTTGTTGAACATCGCGGGCACGCAGGCGATCGCGGTCGGCGGCGCGCTGTCGTGGGATCACGTACTCAAGGCCGTCGGCATGCTCCAGGAGGCGCTGATCCCGGGGCCGTACGCGGTTCTGATGGGGCCGCGCCCGGCCACGGCGCTGTCGCTGACCAAGGAGGCGGCGGGCAGCAACGCCTACCTGAACCGGCCCGACGGGATCCCGCCCGTCTTCGGCACGGCGTGGCTGCCGGTGTCGGCCGGTGCGGGCCCCGCGACGACGGTCATCGTCTACGCGCCCAACCAGGCGCAGGCCGTGCTGCGCAAGCAGGTGACCGTCGAGGTCGACCGCTCGCAGCAGTTCTCCGCCGACGCCGTGCTCGTGCGCGGCCGCTACCGGCTGGGCTTCGATGTCCACGTGCCGCAGTCGATCGTCAAGCTGACGGGCGTGGCGGCTCCGGCGATCAACGCCTAGGGACATGGCGCGAGCCCGCCGCACCACCGGCCCCACGCGGGTCCGCAGCACCGCGCAGCCCACCGCGGCGCGCCCGGCGCAGCCCTCCTCCTCCGGGGCTGGCCGGGCGGCCGCGGGCGCGGCTGTGCTGGCCGCTGCGGGCTCGTCGGCTGGTGTGGGCGGGGTGCCGTCGGTCGGGGTGCCCGGGCTGCCCGGCGGCGGCCGCAGGCGCGGCGCGTCGTCGGCGGTCAAGGTCACGACGACCGGGCCGCGCACGGTCCGCACCGCATCGGCGACGGTGCGTGTGCCTACAACTTCGGCGGGTCCGGTCCACTCAACCGGCCCGCGGGGAGGTGGGGCGCGAGTGGTCTCGTCGCCCTCCCCCGTGGTGGCGAAGCCGTCCCGTGCCCCCGCGCTGGAGTCCCCTGACGGTCAGGCTCTGGCGCGGGGGGTGCGGGGCACAAGCCGGCCGCGGCGGCTGACGATCGGCCAGGCGGCCGCGCACGTCGAGCGCCTGGCGCTCCAGCACCGCGACACGGCGCCCCGGGGCAAGGGGTCCAAGGCGCGTAAGCGCGCGGCGGCGCTCCAGCAGCGCCAGCGCGGTCTGAGCCGGACGGGCAAGGTTGTGAGCAAGAGTCAGCAGCGCAAGTTCTTCGCGGACCCGGCGCTGCGCCAGTACGCGCACCAGGTCGCCAAGCGCGGCGCGGCGTTCAAGGCGCTGCCCGAGCGCAAGCGGCCGCCGAGCGTCGGGAGCGCACGGTGATCGAGGCGTTGGCCGGGGACGCGGCGCACGAGGAGCTGATGCAGGGCTGGGGCACGGGCGACGCGGGCCGGTTCGGCTACGCGTTCCTGGAGCTGGCGACCGGCGCGGTCGTGCAGGCGCGGCGCTCCAACGCGCAGCAGCCGGGTGCGTTCCGTGAGCAGCCCGCGGGGTCGGGCGTGGTCGTGGCCACGCTGGCGATCCCCGCCACCGGCGTCTACGAGCTGGTCGTGGACGACGGCGTGAACGTGCGCGCCGCCGAGCTGCGCTCCAGCTCGGCGCCGCCTGGACCGGCGCCCGGCGTTGGCGGGCTGTGGACGACGGTCGAGGGTCTGCGCAGCGTGGCGTACAACTACGGCCTGGCGGTGCCCGACGACGACGACCGCTGCCTGCGGCTGTTGGCGCACGCGCAGCGCGACCTTCAGGTGCACGTCCTGGGCTGGCGCGTCGCCCCGATGGTGCTGTCGGCGGCCCAGCAGGCGGCGCTGGCGCAGGCGACCGCCACGCAGGCGCTGTGGCGCCTCCAGATGGACCGTGACGACCTGCTGGCCGTGGACGCGCCGATCGGGTCCATCGACGGCGTGGGGCTGATCGACCGGCCGACGGCGCGCATCAGCCGCGCCGCCGTCGAGGAGCTGGTGGGCTGGGACCTGATCCGGCGAGCGCCGACCGCACCATGACGCCCGACGAGCAGTTGGTGGCGCTGATGGCGGCGGCGCGCCGTCGCGGCGAGAACTTCTACCTGGCGTGGTTCGGCGCGCTGGACCGCATCGACTTGTCCCGGGTGAGCAAGGGCGTGAGCCTGGACTGGCGCACAGCGGTGAGCGACCTTTCGGTCAGGGAGGGCTGGCGGGCCGCCTACGAGGGCTTCCCCGATCCGCGCAGCGAGGCGCTCGCCGTGCTGGGGCTGGAGTGGGTCGATGACTCCCGGACGGGGACTGCCGGTCGTGGGCCGATGTCGGGCTCCGTGCTGTGGGCCTGAGCTGCCCGGCCGCCTGACCATCCGAGGGCGCTCCCGGATATGACAATCGTGGTGTAATGTCATACCCATGCCTAACACCGAGTTGACCCTGAGTTCGCCGCCCGGCGCGCGCATCGTGATCCGCGCGCCGCAGCAGCTCGTGGACGAGCTGAAGGACACCTCCGCCGACCACGGCCGCACGTTCAGCGAGGAGGTGCGGATGGCGATGCACGCGCACTACCTGCTCGGCTGCATCTCGCTGCTCAGCGATCCCAAGAACGTCAAGCAGCTGGGCGGCAAGAAGGAAGCCGACCGCTGGCGCAAGCGGTGGCGCACCGAGCTGGCGGAGCTGTGGGCCAACGCGTTCCCCGACGCGGCCAAACGGCACCGCGAGTCGTTCCCGGACTACCTGTGGACCGCGGAGTCGTCCGGCGCCTAGACCATCCTGAAGCGCGAACGCCGCCCGTCTTTGGAGGATGGGGCGGCGCTCGAAAGGAACAACAGACGATGCAGAACGTACAGACACTCCCGGACGGACCCGCCTTCGCGGTCCTCTACGCGGCCAAGTCGACCGACGACGTGCGTGGATCGCTGCCGCGGCAGCTCGCTGACGGCAAGGAGCTGGCGCTGCGCCGCGGCTGGACCGTGGTGGACGAGTACAGCGACAACGCCAAGAGCGCCTACCGGGGCAACCGCGGCGAGGGACTGGCTGACGCGAAGGCTCACGCTGAGCGCCTTGCGCGTCAGCACGGCACGTGCCACCTCGTGGTCCAGCACACCGACCGCCTTGCCCGTGGCGACGGCGTTCAGGCCGACCACCTCGTTGAGCTGGCCCTGTGGGCGCGGCGGTCGGGCGTGCAGATCCAGTCCGTCCAGGACCCCGCGACGTGCGAGGGCGGACTGGCCTTCGCCGCGATGATGGGCGACCGCAACAACGCCGACTCCGAGCGCAAGGGGTTCGCCGTCGCGGGCGGCATCCACGGTGCCGCGCTGCGAGGCGACTGGGTGGGCGGCCACTGCGCCGACGGCTACATCGTGCGCCGCGAGCCCAAGCTGGACGAGCCCGGCCGGACGCTTGCGACGGTCGAGAAGGACCCGGAGCGCATGGAGCTGTGGCGCACGATCTTCGAGCTGGCGCTGGAGGGCTGGAGCACCGAGGCGATCACGACCGAGGTTGACCGGCGCGGCTGGATCACGAGGCCGCGGCGCAAGGACCACAAGCCGCGGCCGTTCGACGCCTACCGCATCAACCAGTCGATGGGCACGCCCATGTACGCCGGGCTGACGGTGTACCGCGGCGAGGTCGTCGGGACCGGCCACTGGGAGCCGTACGTCAGCCCGGAGGACTTCTACCGGCTCGCCGCAGAGCGCCGCGCGCGCGGGAACGTCGACAAGCGGAAGGCCGGTCGTCCGGCCGAGCTGTTCCTGTTGACGGGCTTGGTGAGGTGCGGCGTCTGTGGCGGGACGATGCGCAACGACCGCGGGCGCACGCCCCGCACGACGAAGGGCGGCACCCGCGCCCGGACCTACGTGTGCGAGGCGAGGAAGATCTACCGGCCCGGTCACCAGTCGCGGTGTGAGGGACCGATCTTCGATGCCGACGTGGTGGACCCGCTGGTGCTGGAGCACCTGCCCGCGCTGCTCGGCGACAGCGACGGCGTGATGGGCGAGCTGCTGGCCGGGCGTGCCGCCGAGCGCGAGCGCCTGGTGCAGGAGGCCACGCGCGCGCAGGCCGACATCGCGGAGTGCGAGCGGGTCCTGGTCAAGATGGCGAAGCGCTTGGACGCGGCCGTCGCCGACGACGACGAGGACGCGCAGGAGCTGCTGCTGCGGACCGTCAAGGCGCGCCGTCAGGAGGCCAAGGCGGCGGAGCAGCGCCTGGCCGCCGCGCTGGATGCGCTGAGCGTCGCGACCGAGGAGACCCCGGAGGCGCAGCGGGCGGCGTTCTACGAGCGGCTGCACGGCCAGCTCACCGGACGGCTCGACGGCGCGCGCGACGACGTGAAGGCCACCAACCTGGTGCTGCGCGAGTTCTTCTCGCACATGGTGCTGAGCGAGACCGCGGCGGGGCTGCGGATCGCGCCGCAGCTGAGCGACGCTGCGGCCGCGCGCATCCTGCGCGACGTGCAGCGCTGGCCGCACGGCGCCGAGGTGCAGGTGGGCGGCTACGCGGCCGAGGTCGTCGGGCAGCCCGGCGTGACCGAGGGCGCCGAGATGGAGCTGATCGTGCGCGTTCCGCGCGGCGAGGTCCATGGCGCGCTGGAGGCGATGCAGCGCGACGGCGGGACCGTCGAGCTGACCACGCCGGTGATCGGGCACGCAATCCCCAGTCACATCCACGAAGATCAACGTCTGCCCGTCGCAGGCCACGAGGTCGATCTCCCCGTACCGCGTGCGGTGGTTGCGCGCCACGATCGCGCAGCCCAGGCGCTCCAGGTGCTCGGCGGCCAGGCGCTCGCCGAGGCGGCCGAGGTGCTGACGGGGATCGGTGGACACGCAGGCGACGCTATGAGCGAACGCGTGCCCGGACAGCACGCGCCCGTGACGATCCTGCGCAGCGGCCGTTGCGAGACGGATGAGCCCGCGCCATGATCGCCCGATGCGCATCGGCGACCGGGAGCGGTGGCAGGCCGAGCGGCGCCTCCGGGCGTCGTACCTGCGCGGCGAGCTGAGCGCCGACACCTTCGAGGGCCGCATCGCCGTCGCGCTCGACGCCCAGCACGCCCACGACCTCGCGCCGCTGGCCCGCGACCTGCCGAGCCCGCTCGATCGCCTCCGCCTCGCGCTCGGGCGCCGCGCCCGGCGCGGCGACGGTCCCGCGCTCGTGGCCCCCGCCGCCGACGCGGGCGCCCGCCTGGTCCTCGGCCGTTCGCGCAGCTGCGACGTCCGCTTCGTCGAGTCCACGGTCTCCCGCTGCCACGCCGAGCTGCTGCGCGTCGGCGACGGCTGGCTGCTCGTCGATCGCGCCTCGACCAACGGCACATGGGTCAACGGCGTCCGCGTCACCCGCACCGCGGTCTGCGACGGCGACGAGATCCGCCTGGGCACCGCGCGCGTGGTGCTGCGGACCTGATCGCGCCCCCGGCGCGCGCTCGGCTTTTGGTCCAGAACGCTGTCGGGTCGTGCCCGCGCCGCCGTCCACTGGGGGGTGCGGCGATTCGTCAGCGCGTTCTCCTGCCTGCTCGCGGTCCTGACCGTGCTGCTGGTCCCTGCAGTGGCGCGCGCCCACGACGAGGCGCACGAGGCCGCCGCGGCCGCCGGGGCGCCGCACGCCGATCACGTCGACACGCCCCAGGAGCTCAGCGACGTCAACGTCGCCCAGGAGGTCAACCAGGCGCGGCTGGAGACCGCAGGCGACGCGCCGCTGCAGGCCTCCGCCGCCCTGCCGTCGAGCTGGTGCGGCACCGAGCGCACCACCGACGACACCGTCAACGCCGCCACGACGCCGACGCTCCCGCACTTCAAGGTCCTCTACCTGCACCCGTCGGACCGCCCCGATCGCTTCGCGCAGTGGAAGGACCTGCTGCAGGCCGACGCGTCGCTCATCGGCCAGTTCGTCTCCGGTCAGGCGGAATCCTCGCGCGCCCCGCGCTTCGACCTCGGCACGAGCTGCGGCGCCGGGTACCTCGACATCCAGACCATCCACCTGCCCGGCACGCGCGCGACGTACCTCGACAACCTCGCGGCGATCAGGACCGCCGTGCACAACGCGGTCGGCACGCCCGCCGGCCCGCGCAACTACGTCGTGCTGGCCGACACGCTCAACGGCAGCGCGAGCGGCAGCTACGGCCTCGGCGACTACTACGCGGGGTCGGCGTCGGCCGAGCGCCCTGACGCCGGCAACCCGCACAACAACGGCAACCTCTTCGCGGTGCTCTTCTACCGTGACGTCGCCGCCCCGGCGACGTCGGCCAACGGCTGGTGGCCGACCGGGATGCTGCACGAGATGACCCACACGATGGGCGCCGTGCAGTGGTCGGCGCCGCACACGACGCAGCCGTCCGGCGGCACCAGCGGCGTCTACGGCCACTGCTGGGACGGCCTCGACATCATGTGCTACGCCGACGGCCCGGCGATGGGGCACGCCTACGACACGACGGTCTGCGCCGGCCTGTCGGGGGCGATGAACCAGACCTACGACTGCAACCAGGACGACTACTTCAACCCGAGCCCGGCGGCCGGCAGCTACCTCGCGACGCACTGGGACGTCTACAACAACGTGTTCCTGGCCGACTGCGGAACGCTGCCGTCGGGGAGCTGCCTGACCGGCGCCGCGGCGACCGGCCCGCCGGTCAACACCGTCGCACCCGTCATCGGAGGCGCGACGCGAGGCGGCTCGACGCTGACCGCGGCCGTCGGCACCTGGAGCCCGGCGGGCACGACCTACGCCTTCCAGTGGCAGCGCGACAGCGGCTCGGGCCACGCCGACATCGCCGGCGCGACCGCCTCGACCTACACGCTGGTCACCGCCGACGTCGGCTCCTCGGTGCGCGTCGCGGTGACCGCGACCAACCCCGACGGCAGCACGGTGGCCTACTCGGGCGCCGGCGCGACGGTCACCGCCCCGCCGGTCGTCAGCCCGCCGATCCCCGCGCCGGCGGGCACCCTGATGGACACCAACGTGCTCACGGCCGACCACGGCACGTGGACGCCGTCGACCGCGACGTTCACCTATCAGTGGCTGCGCTGCCCGGCGGGCGCGACGAGCACCGCAACGGGCTGCGTGACGGTCGGCCTCGGGCCGAGCTACGTCCTCACCGGCCCGGACGTCGGCCACGCGATGGGCGTGCGCGTCACCGCCTACTCGGGCATCTCGGCGGCGTCGGCCGTCTCGACCCTGACCGCCGACGTCCAGGGCCGTGCGCTGGTCAACGTCCGGGCGCCGGCGATCTCCGGGAACGTCACGGTCACCGAGACCATCCGGGCAGCACCGGGCCTGTGGAACGTCCCGACGCTCACCGTCCGCTACCAATGGCAGCGCTGCGACGTCGACGGCACCAACTGCGTCGACATCGCGGGCGCCACCGGTGTTTCGTACGCGCTCGTCGCGGCCGATGGCGCGCACGCGGTGGCGGTGCGCGAGGACGTGACGTCGCCGGGCAGCTCCGGGTCGGTCGCCGGCACGCCGATCGCGGTCGCCGACCAGCCGCTGCCGGTCGCCGGGGTCGCCCCGTCGATCATCGGGGTGCCCGCGCGCACCAACAACCTGCAGTCGCGTCCCGGCACGTGGGCCAACAAGCCCACGCGCCTGACCTACGCCTGGCAGCGCTGCGACGCCGGCGGCAGCAACTGCGCGGCGATCCCGCGCGCGACGGCGACGAACCACGTCCTCGGGACCGCGGACGTGGGCCACGCGATCACCGTCGCCGTCAGCGCGCTGAACACGGCGGGGACGACGACGGTCGCCTCCGCGCCGACCGCGGCGGTCGCGCCGATGCTGCCGGAGTTGCGCGTCGCCCCGGCGATCACGGGGACCACGCAGGTGCCGGGCGTCGTGCAGGCCGTGAGGATGGCGTGGAAGGCGACGTCGGACACGCGCTATGCGTTCCGATGGCAGCGATGCAACGGCGCGGGCGTGTCGTGCACCGACGTCCCGGGCGCGACCACGCAGTCCTACAAGCTGAAGACCGCCGACGCCCGGTCGACGCTACGGGTCATCCACACCGCGACCAATGCCGACGGCGCGGTGGCCGCGACCTCGGCGCCGACGGTCGCCATCAAGCCGGCGCTGCCGGGCATCAGCAAGTACCCGCGGTTGAGCGTGAGCGGCCGGCCCGACGTCGGCAAGGTCGCGACGCTGACGCCGGGCGTCTGGTCGGCGGCGACCGAGATCGACACCAAGGACCTGCAGTTCTGGCGCTGCAACCCGCGCTGTGCGGTGATCCCGAGCGGTGGCGCGGCGACGTACACGATCGATCCCCTCGACACGGGCACGATGCTCCGCGGCTCGGAGATCGCCACCGGCCCCGGCGGCTCTCTGACGGTCTGGGCGCCGACGTGGATCGGCCCGGTTCGGGCCGCCACCGGCGGATACCGGACGCTGGCGGCGGGCGCGAGCTCGACGGTGCGGACGGCCGGCGGCGTGGCGCTGGCGCGCGTGGACGTGGGGAAGGTGACGGCGACCGCCGCCGCGCGCGTGGCCGCTGCGAAGCAGCCCGGGTCGCTGCGCATCACGCTGCGACGTGCCGCGTCGGCCCGCGGGAAGCTGCGCGCGTGGGCCTGCGTGTCGCCGCCGAAGGTCGACGACCGGCAGCCGTGCACGAACGCCGTGGCGCTGGGGACGCGCTCGACGCTGAAGCTGAGCGTGGCCCGGGGCCAGCGCGTGCTGGTCATGGTGGTGCGGCGCAGGACGTAGGCGTCGGCCGCGCCGGACCGCCGTCCGGTCGGCCCGTGTGCGCTTTCGTGACGTCGACGCCGCAGGATCGTCACGCCGCGCGTGTGCCGTGTCACGCGGACCCGCTTAGCGTCGCGGTCCATGTTGGCCCACGTCACGACCTTCGCCATCCAGGGCGTCGAGAGCCGCCGCGTCACCGTCGAGGTGGACCTGCGGCCGGGCCTCCCGGCGTTCACGATCGTGGGCCTCGGCGACCTCGCCGTGCGCGAGGCCCGCGAGCGCGTGCGCTCGGCCATCCTCAACTCGGGCTTCCAGTTCCCGGCGCGGCGCATCACGGTCAACCTGGCGCCCGCCGCGCTGCGCAAGGAGGGGCCGGGGTTCGACCTGGCGATCGCCTGCGGCGTGCTGGCGGCGGCCGGCCAGCTGCCGATCGAGCGGCTGGAGCGGGTCGCCGTGTTCGGCGAGCTGGCGCTCGGCGGCGAGCTGCGCCGCTGCCGCGGCGTCCTCGCGGTGGCCGAGGGCACCGTCGCGGCGGGGTTGCGCGGCCTCGTGCTGGCGCGGACGCATGCGGATGAGGCGGCGCTGGTCGAGGATCTCGGCGTTCTCGGTGCGGCGAACCTGGCGGAGGTCGCCGCGATCCTGCGCGGCGAGAGCGACGGCAGCCCGCCGCCGAGCGGCGGCGACGACGGCGGCGGCGGCGCCGAGCCGGTGGCGCGCCGCCCCGACCTCGCCGACGTCCGCGGCCACGGCGGGCCGCTGCGCGCGCTGGCCATCGCCGCCGCGGGTGGCCACAACCTGCTGCTGGCCGGACCGCCAGGCACGGGCAAGACGATGCTCGCCCAGCGCCTGCCGTCGATCCTGCCACCGCTGTCGCGCGCCGAGGCGATCGAGGTCACGCGCATCCAGAGCGTCGCGGGCCTCCGCGTGGACGGCGGCCTCGTGACCCGGCGCCCGTTCCGCGCGCCGCATCACACGATCTCGGCGTCCGGCCTCGTCGGCGGCGGCAGCAACCCGCAGCCCGGCGAGGCGACGCTCGCCCATCACGGCGTCCTGTTCCTGGACGAGCTGGCGGAGTTCGGCCGGTCGGCGCTGGAGGCGCTGCGCCAGCCGCTGGAGGACGGCCGCGTGGCGATCGTGCGCGGCCAGCGCACCGCGGTCTACCCGACGCGGCTCATGTTGGTGGCCTCGACGAACCCGTGCCCGTGCGGGTACGCCGGCACGCCGCGCTGCCGCTGCGGCGAGGGCGACATCGCGCGCTACCGGCGCCGGCTCAGCGGCCCGCTGCTGGACCGTATGGACCTGCTCGTCGACGTCCAGCGGCCGACGCCCGCGGAGTTCGCCGCCGGGCCGGTGTGCCGGTCGGCCGACGAGCGCGAGCGGGTCGTGGCGGCGCGCGAGCGCCAGGCCCGGCGCCTGGAGGGGACCGGCGCAGCCTGCAACGCGCACCTCGACGCGGCGCTCGTGCGCCGCCACGTCGCCCTCGACGCCCATGGCGCCTCGGTCCTGCGCCGCGCGTACGATCGCGGCACGCTCAGCCCCCGTGGCCACGACCGCGTGCTGCGCGTCGCCCGCACCATCGCCGACCTCGACGGCAGCGACGCGGTCGGCTCCGAGCACCTCCTCGAAGCCCTCGGCCTGCGGCAGGACGTCATCGACCAGCCGGCGCAGGATGCCGCATGAGCGTCTCCGACTCGGCGGCCTGTGCCCGATGCCTGCGCCGGGCGGTGCTGCTGGAGCTGCTGGCCGGCCGGATCGACGTCGCGCGCCGGCGGCGCCGGCCGATCCGCGACGTGCTCGCGCTGTCTGACGACGACCTGCTCGCCGCCGTGGGCGGCGACGACGCGCCGGAGCTCCGTCGCCGCATGGAGGAGGCCAGCCTGTTCGACCTGCTCGTGACGGCGGCCGACGGACAGCTGGAGGTCGTCTGCCGCCACGGCAGCGACTACCCGGCGCGCCTGCACGACGATCGCGCGGCGCCCGCCGCGCTCTTCGTCCGCGGCGGTGCGGGGGAGGACGACGGCGGCCGTGCGCGGCTGGCGCGCCTGGTCGGCGACGGGCTGGCGCCGCCGCCGCCGGCGGTCGCGATAGTCGGCACGCGCCGCGGGTCGCCGGAGGGCCTGGAGGTCGCGCGCACGCTGGGTCGCGGCCTGGCCGCCGCGGGCGTGACCGTCGTCAGCGGCATGGCCCTGGGCGTCGACAGCGCGGCGCACACCGGCGCGCTGGAGGTCGGCGGGCCGACCGTCGCGGTGCTCGCGGGCGGCGCCGACGTCCCGTACCCGCGCAGCAAGGCCCGCCTCTACGGCGCGATCATCGCGGCGGGCGGAGCCGTCGTGTCGGAGATGCCGCCCCGGTTCCAGGCGTTCAAGTGGAGCTTCCCGGCGCGCAACCGCATCATCGCCGCGCTCGCCCCGGCGACGATCGTCGTCGAGGCGGCGGAGCGCTCGGGCTCGCTGATCACGGCCGAGCTCGCGCTCGAGCTGGGCCGCGACGTCGCCGCGGTTCCCGGTTCGGTGGTCAGCTGGCGCTCACGCGGGACCAACGCCCTCCTGCGCGACGGAGCGACGCTGATCCGCGACGCGCGCGACGCGCTGGACCTGGTCCTCGGCGTCGAGCACGCCGAGCTGGCGGTGCGCCGCGCCGCGGGGGAGACGGTGCCGCCTCCCGCCGACGCCGCTCCCGAGCTCCTCGCCCTGCTCGCCGCCGTCGAGGACGGTCGCGACACCATCAACATGCTCGCCCCCGACGCCGCCGGCGCCGCGACGGTCCGTGCCGGCCTCATGGAGCTCGAGCTCCTCGGCCTCGTCCGCCGCGCGCCGGGCGGCCGCATCCTGCGCACCACCCGGGCGGTGGCCTCGTGAGCTGCTCACAGCACGTACGGTCGCCGGCGTCCCTGGTACTTGCCGAGGAGGCCGAGCGCTCGGCGCGGGTTGGCCCGGTGGAACCAGCGCGAGTGATCGTCGGTGGAGAACCCCGACCACCAGTCGCGCACCAGGTCCTTCGCGGAGTACGGGGCCATGCCGTTCATCGTGGCTTGCGCCATGGCGGTGATCACCGCCTCTTCGAGCCGCGTCCGCCGGTAGTAGTTGATGGTGCCCTGCTTCCAGCGATGTGACATGTCCACCAACAACGCAGGATCGAACGCCACGCGGTGCCCGTCTTGGAGGATCTGCCAGGAGAACAGGCGGTCCTCGGTGGTCGGGAGGCGCTCGTCGAACGGGTGCGCCCGCCACGCCTCGGCGCGCCAGCACGAGGCGTGGTTCGAGAACCCCCAATCCGGCGCCGTGCCCGCCTCCGCCAGCGTCTGCAGCCACGGCGTGGCGATCGGGCGGCCGTACGGATCCTTCGAGCTGCCGCCGACCGCCCAGACCTCGGGCGCCGCGAAGTTGCGCAGCGCACGGTCAAGCCAGCCGTCGTCGGGCAGCGCGCAGTGTGACGACAGCGCCGCGTGGATCGGCGCCGTGGCGATGGCCGCGCCCGCGTTCAGCGCGCGCCCCGGCGTATACGTGCCCGGCGGGAGCGTGACGACCTGGTCGGCGCGCTCGCGGGCGACGGCGACGGTCTGGTCGGTCGACCCGGAGTCCACGACGACGATCTCGCAGGCGACCGTCTGCCGGCGCAGCTCCTCGATCCTCTCGCGGAGGCCGTCCGCCGAGTTGAACGTCCGCACGATCACGCTCACCGGCGCTGCTGCGGTGTCACCTGGTTGCTGGGGCATTGCTCCGGAATGATGGCGGTCCGGCGGTCGTCACGGCGGACGCGCGCCGCTCAGCGCGGCCGTGAGATGTGCAGCATCACCGTCGCGTCGGCGAAGCCGGCGCCCGGCACGCAGGTCATCGCCGCCGGACGGGACGTGGGGATCCACTGGTGGTGGCCTTTCGGCGCGAGGTAGGACGAAGGGGCCGGTGCCCACCGCGGTCTTCTAGCATCGATGCCTGCATGAGCGCCCCCGGCCGCATCCCCGTCTGCCTCTCGATCGCCGGCTCGGACTCCGGCGGCGGCGCCGGCATCCAGGCCGATCTGAAGGCCTTCGCCCGCTGCGGCGTCCATGGCACCACGGCGGTCACCGCGCTCACCGCCCAGAACACGGTCGCGGTCACGCGCGTGCTGCCGATCGACCCCGACATGGTCGTCGCGCAGATCGAGGCCGTGGCCGGCGACCTCGGCATCGACGCCGTGAAGATCGGCATGGTCGGGGGCGTGCCGGTCATCGAGGCCGTCGCCGCCGCGCTCGACGCGCTGCCCGCCGGCACGCCCGTCGTCCTGGACCCCGTGATGATCGCGGAGTCCGGCGGACGGCTGCTCCAGTCCGAGGCCGAGCAGGCGCTCGTCGCCCTCCTGCTCCCGCGCGCGACGGTCGTCACGCCCAACGTCCCCGAGGCGCGCGTGCTCGCCGGCGACCGCCACTCGGCCCTCGACGGCGCCGACCTCGCCCGCGCCGTCCGCGCGGCCGGCGCGCGCAACGTCGTCGTGACCGGCGGCCACCGGGAGACCGCCACCGACGTCCTGCTCACCGAGGACGGCGCGGTCCTGGAGATCCCCGGCGCCCGCCATCCCGACGGCGCCGCGCACGGCTCCGGCTGCACGCACTCCTCGGCGCTCGCGGCGCACCTCGCGCTCGGCTTCACCCTCCAGGAGTCGGCGCGCGCGGCCCGCGCGATCGCGGCCGACGCCGTCCGCCACGGCCTCCGCGCGCTGGGGGCCGGACCGGGCCCGGTCAACGTGCTCGGCGTGGGCTACGGCGACGTGCACGCGGTCGCCGGCTCGGGTCGCCTCGGCGCGGCGCCCCAGCCCGCCTGAACGCCGCCCCGCATCGCTCCACAACCGGGCGCATGGCCCCGGCAACGCCGGGGCATCCCTTTGCCATAATCATGCCGGTGAGGTTCCTGCGGATGAAGCCCGGTCACGGTGAGGTCCTCTTGGCCGAGGGCGACGTAGAGGTGGCCGCCGACGAGCAGCGGCTCGTCGAGGAGTTCCGCCGCCAGCTCGACGAGGGCATGTGGGCCGCCGTGCCGACCACGGTCGTGGGCGGCCGCCGCGAGGCGCAGATGGTCAAGGCCTTCGAGGACATCCCGCGCGACGCCGATCGCGTCATCTTCTTCCCGCGGGCCGCGGGCGGCTGCTAGCTCCGACGGGACGCCGACGATGATCCTCGCTCTCAGCGCCACCCTCATCGTCATCGTGGCGCTGCTGTGGGAGGTGGCGGCGCCGAGGGTCGTCGAGTCGTTCGAGCGCTACAAGGCCCGCCGCGCCCGCGTCCCGATCGACGTGTTCGACCCGGGCCGCGAGCGCCGCGCCGAGCAGCGCGCCCGCCAGCTGCTGCGCTCGTGCGTCAACGACGAGGAGTGGGAGATGTACCGCGACCTCGGGTTCATCCGCGTGTGGGGCGGCCTGGCCTCAGGCCCCGAGCAGGGCGGCACGCCGGCCACCCGGTCGGGCGCGCCGTACGCCTACATCGTCTACCCGCACCGGCCGATCGTCGCCTACATGCCGCAGACCCGCGAGCTGCTCGCCGAGTACTGCGTGGCCTTCCCCGACGAGACGCGGCCCTACGGCTCGGCGCGCCTGCCCGACTCCGACGACGCGCTGGCCAAGTGGATGGCCTTGACCGGCGACGAGCGCCACCTCGTCGGCCAGGCCAACATGCACCTGCCCGGCCGCCAGATCGACCCCAAGCAGGTCCGGCGCGACCTGTGGCGCCTCACGCAGTGGGAGCAGGCGCGCATGCGCCGCATCGCCCGCGAGCAGCGCACCACGGCCACCTGACCCGGCTGACGGCTCGGTGCGGCGAAGCCGCCCACTATCGTTCGGCGCCAGATGAGCGCCACGACCGACTTCGACGTCAAGCACAAGAGCCGCGCCCTCACGGAAGGGCCCCAGCGCGCCGCGGCGCGCTCCTACCTCAAGGGCATCGGCTACGGGGACGACGACCTCGCCAAGCCGATCATCGGCGTGGCGAACACGTGGATCGAGACGATGCCCTGCAACTTCCATCTGCGCGCGCTCGCCAAGCACATCAAGGACGGCGTCCGCGCCGCCGGCGGCACGCCGATGGAGCTCAACACGGTGGCGATCTCCGACGGCATCACGATGGGCACGTCGGGCATGAAGACGAGCCTCGTCTCCCGCGAGGTCATCGCCGACTCGATCGAGCTCGTCGCGCGCGGCCACCTCTTCGACGGCGTCATCGCCCTGAGCGGCTGCGACAAGACGATCCCCGGCACGGTCATGGCCCTCGCGCGCCTCGACCTCCCGAGCCTGATGCTCTACGGCGGCTCGATCCGCCCGGGCACGTTCGAGGGCCGCGAGGTCACGATCATGGACGTCTTCGAGGCCATCGGCGCGCATTCGGCGGGCAAGATCACCGACGAGCAGCTGCACGCCCTGGAGGGCGAGGCGAGCCCCGGCGCCGGCGCCTGTGGCGGCCAGTTCACCGCCAACACGATGGCCATGGCCTTCGAGGTGCTCGGCATCAGCCCCGCCGGGTCGGCGATGGTGCCGGCCGAGCACAAGGCCAAGCACGAGGTCGCCTTCGAGGCCGGCAAGCTCATGGTCGACCTGCTGCGCCGCGGCGTCACCGCGCGCCAGATCATCACGAAGGACTCGCTGGAGAACGCGATCGCCGCGATCGCCACCAGCGGCGGCTCGACCAACGGCGTGCTGCACCTGCTGGCCGTCGCCAAGGAGGCCGGCGTCGAGCTCTCGATCGACGACTTCGACCGCATCAGCGAGGCCACGCCGCTGCTGTGCGACCTCAAGCCCGGCGGCCGCTACAACGCCGTCGACCTCTACGCCGCCGGCGGCGTGCCGCTGGTCATCCAGCGCCTCAAGGAGATGGGCCGCCTGCACGAGTCGGCGATCACCGTCACGGGCCAGACGATCGGCGAGATCGGCGACACCGCCACCGAGACCGAGGGCCAGGACGTCGTGCGCGCGGTCGACCACGCCATCAAGCCCAACGGCGGCCTGGCGATCCTGCGCGGCAACCTCGCGCCCGAGGGCTGCGTCGTCAAGCTCGCCGGCCACGAGCGCCGCTACCACCAGGGCCCGGCGCGCGTGTTCGACGGCGAGGAGGCGGCGATGGAGGTCGTCCTTGCCGGCGGCATCGAGGAGGGCGACGTCCTGATCATCCGCAACGAGGGCCCCGTGGGCGGCCCCGGCATGCGCGAGATGCTCGCGGTCACCGCCGCGCTCAACGGCGCGGGCATGGGCGAGCACGTCGCGCTGCTCACCGACGGCCGCTTCTCCGGCGCCACGCACGGCTTCATGGGCGGCCACGTCTCGCCCGAGGCGGCGCGCGGCGGCCCCATCGCGGCGGTCGCCGAGGGCGACCTCATCACGATCGACGTCGACCGCAAGCGCATCGACGTCGCGCTCGACGACGACGAGATCGCTCGCCGCGTCGAGGCCTACGACGCGCCCGTCAGCCCCGACGCCACCGGCGTCCTGCGCAAGTACGCGCTGCTGGTCTCCAGCGCCAGCGTCGGCGCGATCACCACCGGCTAGGGGAACACTGGCCCAGAGGGCCAGGTTCCCTTGCGGGTCTTCGCCCAGGGGGCGAAACCCGCGGCGGGTTAGGGACCCACGCTGCTAGTGGGTCGCGCGGCGGGCGTTGCGGCGCTCGCGATCCCGACCCGTACATGAACGCCTCACCTCAGTCCTCGTCCAGGAACTCCCGCACCAGCGCGTTGAACGCGTCGGGGCGCTCGAGCATCGCCACGTGCCCGGTGTCCTCGTACACCACGACCCGCGCATCCGGGATGCGCTCGCCGAACTCCCAGGCGTCGCGCACGGGCACGAGCGGATCGTCCTCGCCCCACACCACCAGCGTCGGCGCCGCGATCGAGCCCAGCCGATCGCGGATCGGGTAGTCGGTCAGCGCGTCCAGCGCGTCGACGAACCCCGGCTTGCCCGATCCCCGCAGCTGCTCGGAGACCAGCGGCCCCGGCAGCCGCTCGGGGTGCGCGGCCACGATGTTGAAGATCGCGCGGCGCGACCGGGGCCGCGAGGCCAGCTCGTCGGACTTCGACGCCAGCCAGCCGGTGCCCATCGCGAGCACGTTGCGCGCCACGCGCAGCCCGCGCAGCACCGTCTCGTTGCGCTGGTGCTCGATCGACAGGCCGGCGGCCGACACCAGCACGAGCCGCTCCACCGACGTGGCGAACCGGATCGCCAGCTCGGCGCCGATGAAGCCGCCCATCGAGTTGCCGGCGACGACCGCGCGCTCGACGCCCAGGATGCCCAGCAGCTCGTCCACCGCGGCGGCGTAGCCCGGGATGGAGATCCTCTCGGCGGGCATCTCCGACGCCCCGAAGCCGGGCAGGTCCATGGCGATGCACCGGTGCGTCCGGGCGAACACCGGCAGCTGCTCCAGCCAGTTCGGCCACGACCCCGACAGGCCGTGGATCCACACGATCGTGCCGGCCGGATCCTCCGGACCCACGTCGATGACGTTCATCGCGCGCCCGCCCACCGTGACCCAGCGCTGGTGCTCGCGCCAGTCGACGTCCATCCACGGACTCCGGCCCACCGGTCCGTATTGGTCAACACGCACGGTGGTCGGGCTGGGCTTCGTGCTGGTCGCCATGGCCCTACGATAGATGCGGGCCCGCGGGAGGGGCCGCATCAGCCATGCGCATCGCCATCGACATCGATTCAACGCTCCACCATTACTGGGACGTCCTGTCGGACTCCGCCCAGCGCCGCTTCGGCATCGAGCTGCCCTACGAGGAGCAGTTCGACTGGGGGATCACGCGCCTGCGTCCCGAGCAGCTGAAGTGCTGCATCGACGAGACGCACTGCGACGCGACGATCCTGGCCGGCCGCCCGTACGCCGGCGCCGTCGAGACCGTCAACGCCTGGGCCGCCGCCGGCCACTTCATCCACGTCACCAGCCACCGCGACGGCCGCGCCCACGCCGCGACCGAGCAGTGGCTGCGCAAGATCGACCTCCGTTTCGACGAGCTGTACTGCTCCTACGACAAGATCGCGCGCTGTCGCGAGCTCGAGATCGACCTGCTGATCGACGACAGCCCGGTCAACCTCCAGGCCGCGCTGGAGCACGGCATCGCCGGCGCCACGATCCTGCATCCGTGGAACGAGGAGGTCTGCGAGACCGAGGACGTCGTCTGCGGCACCGACTGGGCCGAGCTCGCCCGCAAGCTCGCGCCGCTGCTGTCCGGCGAGCGGCACCGCGCGGCTTAACACACGCACGGAGCCGCCGCGCGTACTACCGTTGGGCTGTGGAGCCGGAACCTGCCACACCGACCACGCCCGGGCCGCTGTGCTCGCTGCCGATCGTCGGCGAGACGACGGTGGAGGACGTGATGTTCTACGCCGCCGTCGGGGCCGTCGCGATGTTCGGCTGGGTGCCGGCGCCGACCGCCGGCCTCATCGGCTCGGTGCACGCGCTGCACCAGCGCGCCCGCAACGTGACCCGCACCGGGGCCTTCGGGGAAGCGCGCCAGGGCCTCATCGAAGCGGTCGACGACGTGCTCTGAGGCGCCGCGCCTGGGACAATGCGGTTCGATGGCCGACGAGACACGGAGCACGCTGCGCCAGGCCGGTCGTGAGGCTGCGCGCATCGACGACGACGACCGGCTCTCGCTGGGCGACGAGTCGCCCGGCGGCGAGGTCGCGCACCGCGCGCCCGGCCTGCGCGAGTACCTCGCGCCGATCGAGACCGAGCGCCAGGTCACCGACTGGGGGCGCTCGGAGCGCGTCGAGGGCTTCTTCGACCGGACGCTCGTCGACTTCTACTACAACCTGTGGTTCCGCTGCGAGGTCGAAGGCATCGAGCACGTGCCGTCGGAGGGCGGCGCGCTGCTGGTCTCCAACCACGCGGGCGCGCTGCCGCCCGACGCGCCGATGATCGCCAAGGCGATCAAGGAGGAGCACCCGCACCCGCGCCCGGTGCATCTCACGATGGAGCACTTCTTCAAGGGCTATCCCGGCCTGAGCATGCTCCTGCCCAAGATCGGCGGCGTGCCGGCCCATCCGGCCAACGTCCATCGCCTGCTCTACGACGAGCAGCAGCTCGTGCTCGTCTTCCCCGAGGGCCGCAAGGGCTCCGAGAAGCTCTACAAGGAGCGCTACCGGCTGCGGCGCTTCGGGCGCGGCGGCTTCGTCGAGGCCGCGATGCGCGCGGGCGCGCCGATCGTGCCCGTCGCGGTCGTCGGCGCCGAGGAGGCGATGCCGATCTTCGCCCACGTCACCGCGCTGCAGAAGCTCACGGGCCTCATCTACTTCCCGATCACGCCGACCTTCCCGCAGCTCGGCCTGCTCGGCGCGCTGGGCTTCCTGCCCGCGAAGTTCAAGATCCGCTTCCTGCCGCCGGTCCCGACCCACGACCTGGGGGAGGAGGCGCCGTGGGACGACCAGGCGCTCGTGCAGACGATCGCCCACGACATCCGCGCGTCGATCCAGGACGAGCTGATCGACATGGTCGGCAAGCGGCGCTCGGTGTGGTTCGGATGATCTCCAAGCGGATCCTCATCACGGGCCTGTCGACCTACTGGGGCGGCCGGCTGGCGCAGGCCCTGGAGCAGGACCCCGAGATCGAGACGATCATCGGGATCGACCGCACGCCGCCGAAGCTGGCGCTGGACCGCACGGAGTTCGTGCAGGTCTCCGACGCGCACTCGCTGATCCGCCGCATCGTCGACGCGGCCGAGATCGACACGATCGTCGACACGCGCCTCGTGGTCGACTCGATCGTCACGACGCGCGCCCGCGCCCACGAGAACAACGTCATCGGCACCATGAACGTCCTGGCGGCCGCCGGCGCGCTCGTCGGCCACGGCTCGCCGGTCCGCAAGCTGATCTTCAAGTCCAGCGCCCGCTACTACGGCGCCGAGCAGGACGACCCGGCGTTCTTCACCGAGGACATGCGCCGCCCGCACCCGCCGCGCACCGCGATCGAGCGCGACATCTGCGAGGCCGAGGCGAGCGTCCGCGACTTCCGCCACAAGAACCCCGGGACGTCGGTCTGCGTCCTGCGCTTCGCCAACGCGCTGGGTCCGGACCTGCGCACCTCGTGGCAGTCCTACCTCGGGATGCACGTCGTGCCGGCGATCCTCGGCTTCGACCCGCGCGTGCAGTTCATCCACGAGGACGACATGGCCAACTGCCTCGAGCACGCGGTCCGCTACGACCTCGACGGCGTCTTCAACTGCGCGGCCGACGGCGTCCTCGCGCTGTCGGAGGTCGTCGACCTGCTCGGCAAGACGCTGGCGCCGGTCCTGCCGCCGTGGGGGACGGGCCTGGCCGCCGCCGCGCTGCGCCGCGCGGGCGCTGCGATCTCCGACGAGCTGCTGCCCCAGCTGCGCTTCGGCCGGGCGCTCGACAACCGGCGCTTCAAGGCCACGGGCTTTCGCTACCAGCACACGACCCGCGAGACCGTCCTGCGCCTGCGCGAGCAGCAGAAGCTCGAGCCGATCCTGCGCGGCGCGGCCGGTGGCAGCTACCGCTACGAGTCGGCCGTCGAGGAGTTCCTGCGCTTCAGCCCGAGCGTGCGCCACGCCAACCTGCGACCGCAGCTCGGGCCGACCAACAGCGCCCCGGGCTCCCGCCCGGTCCCGGGCTCCCGCACGGCGGTGGCGCAGACGACCGGCGACGGCAGCGAGCCCGTCGCCGCGCCAACCCTGCCGCGCCGCCCGGCCGAGACCGCCTACGGCTCCCTGACCGCCCGCGAGATCCTCGCGCTGCTGCCCTCGCTGGGCCCGGCCGACCTGCAGGCGCTGCGCGATCACGAGGCGCTGCACGGGCAGCAGCGGACCAGCGTGCTGCGCGCCATCGACCGGCTGCTTTCCGGTCACGAGACGTCCGCGCGCTGACATCGTCCGAGCGTCACCGCGCCCGTTCGGGGCGGCAGCGCGCCTTGCAAGGGTTCTGCGACGTTGGAGGAGCGACTACGCTGGCGACGCCACCGCCTCCTCCTGCTCCCCTTGCGCTCCAGACCGTTCATCGCTGTCGCCGCCCTCGTGGCGGCGCTCCTCGTCCTCGGTGCGGCCACCGTCATCTACGACCGCGGCCGTCAGGACACGATCGCCGAAGGCGTGACGGTGGGCGGGGTGGACGTCGGCGGGCTCAAGCACGACGCGGCGGCGGCCAAGCTGCGGCGGGCGATCCTCGAGCCGCTGCGGCAGACGATCGTCGTCGACCACGGCAACCAGCGCTGGCGGCTGACCGCCCGCGAGGCGCGCGTGACCACGAACCTCGACGCGACCGTCGACGAGGCGCTGGCCCGCAGCCGCAAGGGCAACGTCCTGCAGCGCAGCTATCGCGGCTTGACCGGCGGGAAGGTCGACGCGCGCCTGCAGCCCGAGGTGACGTTCTCCGACGCCGCGGTCATCCGCCTGCTGGACCGCGTGCGCCGCTCGGTCAACCGCCCGGCGATGAACGCGACGATCAAGTTCGCGGTCTCGGGTCCGCAGACGACGCCGAGCCACGAGGGCCTGGCGGTCGACGCGACGCAGCTGCATCGCAAGGTCAACGCCGCGCTGGTCTCGCCGACGGCGCAGCGCCGCATGAGCGCCGCGACGCATCACGTCAAGCCGAAGGTCAGCGACGGCGACCTCGAGAAGCAGTACGACACGGCGCTGATCGTCAACCGCGAGGCCTTCAAGCTCACGGTCTACAAGCGCCTCAAGCCGGTCAAGAGCTACTCGGTGGCGATCGGCACGGTCGGCCGCGACACACCGGCGGGCCTCTACAAGATCCAGAACAAGGCGGTCGATCCCGCCTGGACCAAGCCGAACTCCGACTGGGTCCCCAAGGACCAGCGCGGCGACGTCGTACCGGGCGGCGATCCCGCGAACCCGCTCAAGGCCCGCTGGCTGGGGATCTTCGACGGCGCCGGCATCCACGGCATCGACCCGAGCGAGTACGGCTCGATCGGCCACGCCGCGTCGCACGGCTGCGTGCGGATGCGCATCCCGGACGTCGAGGACCTGTATCCCCGCGTGCCGGTCGGCGCTCCCATCTTCATTGCCTAGCGAGAACTCCGCCTAGGGCCACGGGCGCGCCTGCTGCGCCTCCTCGTCGACCTCGCTGCCCGGGCCGCTCGCGCGGATCTCCTCCACCTCGACCTCGTCCCAGCCGTCGGCCAGGAGGGAGGCATGGTGGTCGGAGTGGCGAATCACCAGCGTGCCGATGAAGATCCCGCGAGTCTGCTTGCGCATCACCGCGTACCACAGCGTCGTGGCGTCGCCCGTGCCCTGGATCCGATGCCACGGGCGCGGCGGGAGGTCGTCGTTGGCCGCCGTCGTGACGCCGGCCTCCACGAGCTGCCGAGCGGTCGCGACCTGACCTGATTGCGTGTCGATGAAGAAGATCCCCACAGCCGCCGAGGATAGAGCGCCCGACCGGGAGGTCCCGGAGCTGAGCGCTGCCGAGGCGCCGACATCGCCGGCGGTGGACCCGGACCCGCTCAGCGGTGCCGAGGCGCCGACATCGCCGGCGGTGGACCCGGACCCGCTCAGCGGTGCCGAGGCGCCGACATCGCCGGCGGTGGACCCGGACCCGCTCAGCGGTGCCTGGCGCGATGCGCTGCGCCTCTTCGACGGCGACCTCGCCCGCCGTGGCGCCGCCGCGCGCACGCGCCGCGCATACGGCTTCGACTGCGCGCAGTTCGCCCTGTGGTGCACCGCGCAGCAGCTCGATCCGGTCGACGTCACCACGCGCATCCTGCGCCGCTACGCCGCCGCGCTGGGCGAGCGCGACGTCGTCGCCGCGACCGTCGGCCGCAAGCTCGCCGCGCTGCGCGCGCTGTACCGCACGCTGCGCGAGCACGGCCAGATGCCGGCCAACCCGGCCGACCTCGTTCCGGCGCCCAAGAAGCCGTCCAACCTGCCGCGCGTGCTGAAGGCCGACGAGGTCGCCGAGCTGCTGGACCGCATCCCGACGACCACGCCGCTGGACGTCCGCGACCGCGCGCTCTTCGAGCTGGCCTACGCCTGCGGCCTGCGGGCCGAGGAGCTCGTCAACCTCGACCACCTCTCGGTCGACTTCGACGCCGAGGAGGTCCGCGTCGAGGGCAAGGGCGGCAAGACGCGCATCGTCCCCGTCGGCGAGGCGGCCGCGCGCGCCCTCGCGGGCTACGTGGAGCGCGCCCGTCCCGCGCTGCAGACCGACCGCGCCGAGCCCGCGCTGTTCCTGTCGAAGTCCGGCCGCCGACTGTCGACGTCCGACGTCCGCCGCCGCCTGAAGGTCTGGGCGCGGCGCGCAGCATTGCAGGGCGGTGCGCATCCCCACGCGCTGCGGCACTCCTTCGCGACCCACCTCCTCGACGGCGGAGCCGACCTGCGCACGATCCAGGAGCTGCTGGGCCACAGCTCCATCTCGACGACACAGATCTACACTCGGGTAGAGTCCGCGAGGCTCAAGTCGGCGTATGCCCGTGCGCATCCGCGGGCTTGAGGGCGGGGAATCAGGGATGGAGACCAACGTCAAGGCCATTGAGCTGCGAGACCTGTGGCGCCGGTACAAGGCCACGGGCGACACGCACGCACGGGAGCGACTCGTCGTCGCGTACTCGCCGCTGGTCAAGTACGTCGCGGGCCGCATGGCGTCCGGGCTCCCGGCCCACGTCGAAGAAGCCGACCTCATCTCCTACGGGCTCGTCGGGCTCATCTCGGCGATCGAGCGCTTCGACCTCGAGCGCGAGATCAAGTTCGAGACCTACGCGATCACGCGTATCAAGGGGGCGATCATCGACGAGCTGCGGTCCCTCGACTGGGTGCCGCGCTCCGTGCGCGCCAAGGCCCGCGAGATCGAGAAGGCCAACACCAAGCTCGAGCACCAGCTGCAGCGCGCCCCGACCGACGAGGAGATGTCCAAGGAGCTGGGCGTCGAGGTCGACGGCTTCCACGAGTCGCTGCTCCAGATCTCCAACTCGACGGTCGCCGCGCTCGACGAGCTGTGGACCGTCGGCGACTCCTCCGGCGACGCCGTCTCGCTGCTGGACACCCTGACCGACGAGAACGCGCCCGATCCGGCCGCGGTCATGGACCAGACGGACCTGAAGGACCGGGTGGCCGACGCGATCGCGCGCCTGCCCGAGCGCGAGAAGCTCGTCGTGGCGCTGTACTACTACGAGAACCTGACGCTGCGCGAGATCGGCGAGGTCCTCGGCGTCACCGAGTCGCGCATCTCGCAGCTGCACACGAAGGCCGTCCTGCGCCTTCGCTCGCGGCTCATCGAGCAGGAGTAGCCCCGGCCCCTGAGCGTCGAGGGACGACTGAACCGCGACTATCGCGGTTCAGTCGTCCCTCGATGTCCCGGCTCGGCCTTGGCGCTTGCGAGCTTGTGCCGTTCGGCGCTAGGGTCGCGCTCATTCCGAACATCAGGCCGTGATCGCCTGAAGTGAGGGCGGGAGCGGTCCCGAGGAAAGGAGCCTGGGCATGCACAAGGCTGCGGACCGCATCCGCAATGTGGCCCTCGTCGGCCACCGCGGCAGTGGAAAGACCTCGCTGTTCGAGGCATTGCTCTTCCAGGCGCAGGCCACGTCTCGTCTGGGCAGCGTCGCGGACGGCACCTCGCTGTCGGACTCCGAGCCCGACGAGCAGGCGCGGTCGATGTCGATCAGCGCCGCGCTGAACTCGTTCGAGTGGCAGGACCGGCGGATCAACCTGCTCGACACGCCCGGCGACCCGAGCTTCGTGGCGGACGCGCTGGGAGCGCTGCGCGTCTGCGAGTCGGCGGTGTTCGTGGTCAACGCCGTCATGGCCGTCGAGCTCTCGACGGTGCGGCTGTGGGAGCGCGCCACCGAGCTCGACCTCGCCCGGATGGTCTTCGTCAACATGCTCGACCGCGAGCGCGCGGACTTCTTCCGCACGCTCGAATCGCTCAAGGCCGCCTTCGGGCCGCACGTCGTGGCGGTCGAGATCCCGATCGGCGCCGAGCACGAGGTGCGCGGCGTGGTCGACCTGGTCGACATGAAGGCCTACGAGTACGACGGCTCGTCGCCGCCCACGCGCGACAACTGCCGCGAGATCCCGATCCCCGACGACCTGCTCGCGCAGGCCGAGGAGTACCGGGAGAAGCTGATGGACGAGGTCGCCGAGGTCAGCGACACGCTGATGGAGCGCTACCTCGAGGGCGACCCCATCTCCCACGAGGAGATCGTCGCCGCGCTCAAGGACGGCACCAACCACGGCGGGATCTTCCCCGTCGTCTGCGGCGTCGCGACGCGCAACCTCGGCACCAACCGGCTGCTCGACGCGGTCGTCGACGACCTGCCGTCGCCGGTCAAGCACGGGACCATGGACGTCAGCGACCACGTGGCGCTGGAGCCCGTCGAGGACAAGGAGCTGTTCGCCTACGTCTTCAAGACGCGCGCCGACCCGTTCGCCGGGCGCATCAACCTGTTTCGCGTCTACCAGGGCGTCCTGGGCCACGACAGCCATGTGTTCAACACGCGCTCGCACGCCAAGGAGCGCATCGGCCAGCTGCTGCGCTTCAGCGGCAAGGACACCGAGCCGGCCGACGAGTTCGGGCCCGGCGACATCGGCGCCGTGGCCAAGTTGAAGGAGACGCGCGCCGGCGACTGGCTCGCGTCGCGCGACGAGCCGATCGCCATGCCGGCGATCAAGCTCCCGGCGCCGGTGATGGCGTTCGCGATCGAGCCCAAGGCCAAGGGCGACGAGGAGAAGGTGTTCACCGCGCTGCGCCGGCTCCAGGAGGAGGACCCGACGATCGACCTGCACCGCGACCGGCAGACCGGTGAGCAGATCGTCGCGGGGCTGTCGCAGATGCACGTCGAGGTGATCGTCGACCGCTTGAAGTCGCGCTTCGGCGCGGAGGTCGCGCTCAAGCCGCCGCGCGTGCCCTACCAGGAGTCGATCCGCAGGCCGGCCAAGGCCCACGGGCGCCACAAGAAGCAGACCGGCGGACGCGGCCAGTTCGGCGACTGCCACATCTCGATCGAGCCGCTGGACATCGATCCCGCCCACCCCGGATTCGAGTTCGTCGATGCGATCAAGGGCGGCGTGATCCCGCAGGGGTTCATCCCGGCGGTGCAGAAGGGCGTCGTCGACGCGATGGCCCACGGGCCGGTGGCCGGGTTCCCGCTGAAGGGCGTGCGCGTGACGGTCTTCGACGGCTCCTACCACTCGGTCGACTCGTCCGAGCAGGCGTTCAAGACCGCCGGCTCGATCGCCATGAAGCAGGCGATGGCCGACGCGGGGGCGGTGCTGCTCGAGCCGATCATGCTGGTGACGCTCACGGTGCCCGAGGAGTCGGTGGGCGACGTGATCGGCGACCTGAACGCGCGGCGCGGCCGGCCACAGGGGATGGAGCCGGTGAATGCGTCCCACCCACCCACCACCGAGGTCAAGGCCGAGGTCCCGATGGCCGAGATGCTCACCTACGCGCCTGACCTGCGGTCGCTGACCGGCGGCCAGGGCGACTACACGATGGAGTTCGTCCGCTACGAGGAGGTGCCGGCGCACCTGGCCCAGAAGGTGGTCGACGCGGCGGCCCGCGACGAGGAGGCGGTACGCGCCTGAGGTGGCGTGATCTTCCGTGCAACGGCGAGGGTCGCAGCGGATCGCCCCGTCAGCAGGGTGTCCGTTGCTACCCTCGGCTGCGCCCTTGACTCGCAAGTCCATCACCACGAACCCCGCCGTCGTGACCTGCGACGTGTGCGGCCGCACGCTGCTGCGCGGCGAGAACGCCGACGTCTTCCTCTCCGGCGGATCGCGCCGCAACGTGTGCGACCTCTGCACCGGCCGCGCCGTGCACGAGGGCTGGATCCGCGAGGGGCTCGACGACGTCGTCGCCCGCAGCCGGGATGGCCGCAAGAGCCGGCGGGGCGGGTCGCTGCTGTCGCGCCTGCGCGCGCGCCGCCCGGAGCCCGGCTACGAGGCCGCGGAGCCGCGGCAGCCGGCGTTCCCGGCCGAGCCCGTCGAGCCGCTGTACGACGAGTACGACGGGGTCGAGCCCGACGGGGACGAGCGCCCGCTCGCTCCGCCGCCCGAGCGCGCCGACCGCTACGAGCGCGACTACGAGCCCGTCGCCGTGGCCGCCGAGCCGGCGCCCGACCACACGCTGTACGAGTCGCGCTCGGTGCGCGGCGTGCCCACCAACGCCGAGCTGAAGGTCGCTCGGGCGATGGAGCTCTTCAACCAGTCCCAGCAGGTGCGGACGGTCGCCGGCGTGGCGCGCTCGCTGGGCGCGCCGATCGTCAGCGCGCGCCCGTCGCGCACCGAGGGCAGCGTCGTGACCATCGTCGTCGCGTGGGAGCTGTCGTGGTACCGCTTCGAGGTGGACCTCGGCAACGAGGCGGCCGGCGTGCGCGTCGCCGCGCAGGGCTCGGAGCTCTCCGAGCTGGAGACCATCGACCAGACCGCCAACGCGGCCGCCGACGACCACGGCCGTCTGCATCCCGCCGCGTCACTGGCCTAGAGCCCGCCGCCGCCGATGACCTCCCGCCGGGACAGACCATGATCTACTGCGTCGTCCCAGAGGAGCTCGCCCCCGAGCTGTATGACCGGATGGCGGCGTACTACGCCGACGACCCGGGTGTCGAGGTCATCATCGACCGCCGCAAGTCCGAGCGCCGTGAGGCCGGGACCGAGGACGGCGAGCACCGTCGCGAGATTCGTGACCGGCGCCGCGCCCGCGTGCCGGGCGAGTTCCCGCAGCTCGACCCTGAGTGACGCGCCGGTGAAGGTCACCGTCCACGTCGACGGTGGGGCGCGGGGCAACCCGGGTCCGGCGGCGGCGGCCGCGGTCGTGCGCGACGCCGCGTCGGGCGCCGTGCTGGACGAGGCGACCGAGCTCCTGGGCGAGACCACCAACAACGTGGCGGAGTACCGCGCGCTGCTGCTGGGGTTGGCGCGCGCCGCCGAGGTCGGCGCCGACGAGGTCGAGGTGATCAACGACTCGGAGCTGATCGCGCGCCAGGTCAACGGCGAGTACAAGGTCAAGCACGAGGCGATGAAGGCGCTGCACGCGGCGGCGCTCCAGGCCTTGGCCGGGTTTCGCGCGTGGTCGCTGCGCAGCGTGCCCAGGGCGCAGAACGCCGGCGCCGACGCGCTGGTCAACCAGGCGCTGGACGCGGCGTAAGGGCGCGGGAGTTCCGGCGTTCACGCTCTGTGTTCAAGAATCGCCGCACCCGCAAGCATGGCCTGCCGGCCGAGGCGACCGTCCTGTCCATCGACGACAAGTCCGGGCGCTCGGCCGACACCATGCGCACGTTCGATCATCACCTCGAGGTCCGTCCCGAGGGGCGCCAGCCCTTCCACGCGACGGTCCGCCAGGCGTTCGGCATCATGGGGCTGCGTCCGGCCGAGTACGACGTCCTGCGCGTCAAGTACGACCCGGAGTCCCAGAACGTGGTCTTCGACTTCGACGGCGATCATCGCTACGACGTCGAGGCGAGCCAGGCCCGCACGCTGGAGATGCGCCGCCAGACGGCCGAGATGCTGAAGGCCCGCGCGGCGGCGGGCGGTCCGACGGTCAAGGGGCAGGTACCGGACGCCGGCTGAGGACGGTGGTCTGGCGCCCGACCCCGGGCCGGGGAAGTCCAAGGACGAGGAGTACGCTCCGCGGGTCCGAGCACACCCCAGCGACCGGGTCGCGGGCAGGCTCAGAGCGGTCGGACCGCGGCGCGTTCCAGCGACCCCTCCAAGGAGGAGCTCATGTCAGCTCCAAGGATCCTCGTGCTTCTCGGCGTCTCGATGCTCTCCCTCGCCGCGCCGGCGGGCGCGGCGCAGGTCGAGAAGATCGCCGGCGGCCTCGACAACCCGCGGCACCTCGCGTTCGGTGGCAGGGACCTGTACGTCGCCGAAGCAGGTCGCGGCGGGGACGGTCCGTGCTTCGCGGGTCCGGAGGGGGGTGACGTCTGCGTCGGCGCCACGGGCGCCGTGACCGTCATCGACAGGGACGGAGGCCAGCGCCGGCTGGTCGACGGCCTTGCGTCGTTGGCCGACAAGGGCACGGGCGCGAGCGCGATCGGCCCGCACGGAATCGACGTCAGGCGCGTCGATGACGTCTTCGTGACCAACGGCGGCCCGACCGAGGCCAACCGCGACGAGCTGGCCAAGCAGAACTCCGTGGCCGACCTGTTCGGCCGCGTCCTGCGCATCGGGTCCGACGGCGACATCCGGCGCCTGGTCGACGTCTGGGGCTTCGAGCGCGACAACAACCCCGACGCGAAGCCGGCCAATCCGGCGATCGACAGCAACGCCGTCGACGTCCTCGCCCGGCACGGCCGGTTCATCGTCGCCGACGCGGGCGGCAACAGCCTGCTGAAGGCGGGCAGGGACGGCCGCATCGAGGTGCTGAGCATCTTCGGCAACCGCAACGTCAAGGATCCGTTCGGATCAGGCGAGATCCCGATGCAGGCCGTGCCGACCGGCGTCGTCAAGGGCCCGGACGGCGACTACTTCATGAGCCAGCTGACCGGCTTCCCGTTCCCGGTCGGAGGCGCGAACGTCTACCGCGTGGACCGCCACAGCGGCGAGGCGCAGGTCTTCGCCAGCGGGTTCACGAACATCATGGATCTGGCGTTCGACGACCACGGCACGCTGTGGGTCCTCGAGATCGACCACGACAGCCTGCTCACGCCGATCGGTCCCAGCAGCGACGGCGCGATCTTCTCCGTCGACGAGAACGGCGACAAGACGCAGCTGGACCTGCCGAAGGGGACGTTGACCAACCCGGGCGGCATCACGGTCGGCGAGGACGGCGCGCTGTACGTCACCAACAAGGCGACGGCGGCGGGCGACGGGGAGGTGCTGCGGATCGACCCCGAGCAGTAGGAGCAAGGCATGTACTTCCGGCAGCTGCTCAACGACACGTCGGCATGCGCGTCCTACCTCCCCGAGGAGTCGGGGGTGGACTTCGACCACCACCCGCTGGCCGACGGAGAGGTCGTCCACCTGGGCAACTACCTCCACGCCCACGGCGAGCACACGATCGACGCCATGGCACGGATGTTGTACCGGTCGCTGACCGAGCGGCTGCTGGCGCTTCCCGATCACCTGCTGCTCTACCCGGGTCACTAGGTCGACACGGGGCCGTGACCGCCGCGCAGCAGTTCGTCGAAGCTCCCGAACGATGCGCATGACTGCCCAACGCCGCCGTCCGCGTGGTGACCCGGATTGCGATCGCACGTCGGATCGGTTTATGGTGCGACCGCCGCGGTGGTCCGGCGGTCTCATGTCGCCCGAGCTGTCGACGGGCTGAAGCACAAAGGGGAGAAGGTTGCACAGCTTGCGGAAGCGCTGGCCGTACGTCGGCGCGCTCATGGTGGTCGTCCTCGCGGTCCTGGCGGGTGGCGCCCTCGCAGTCGCGAGCCTGGGTCCGGACGACCCGACCTACGTTCCGGGCACGCCGTTTCCGAAGCTCGACGAGGCCCAGGAGCAGCAGCTCCTGGAGCGCGACAAGGAGTTCGTCGCCGGCCGCACCGCGGGCGACGACCCCCTCGACGTCGCCCACGCGGGTCAGCTGCGCTCCAAGGCGGCCAAGGCGGCCAAGAACCTCGCCAAGAGCCCGCCGTCGCCGACCGCCCCGTCGACCTTCACCGGCGGCTGGTCGTCGGTCGGCCAGCGGCCGATCGGCGAGATCACCCGCTCGTCGTTCGACCTGGTGTCCATGAACGGGCGCATCGGCGCGCTCGCGATCCGCCCGAGCACCGGTCAGATCATCCTGGGCGGCGCCCAGGGCGGCATCTGGACCTACGACGCCGCCTCCGGCCAGTGGACGCCGCGCACCGACGACCAGCAGACGCAGGCCATCGGCTCGCTCGCCGTCGCGCCGACCGACGACAAGGTCGTCTACGCTGGCACCGGCGAGGGCGCGCTGTCGGGCGACAGCTACTTCGGCGACGGCGTCCTGAAGTCGACCGACGGCGGCCAGACCTGGTCGCCGGTCTCGGGCGACACGTTCCAGGGCGTCTCGATCCCGCGCGTCGTCGTCGACCCCACGAACGCCGACCACCTCTACGCGGCGACCATCCGCGGCCGCGGCGGCGCGCATCGCACGAGCCCCACGGTGCACTCCCGCTTCGGCATCTGGGAGTCCAAGGACGGCGGCGCGACCTGGAGCCTGATCCGCGAGGCCGACGAGGCGCACGGCGCCGCGGACATCGAGATCGATCCCCAGAACGCCAAGGTCGTCTACGCGTCCTTCTTGAGCGACGCGATCTACAAGAGCACCGACGGCGGCGCCACGTGGAGCAAGATCGACAACTTCGGCCTGACCGGCGCGTCCTTCACCGACACGCGCTTCTCGCTGTCGATCTCGCACCCGGACGCGGGCGGCGACGGCGTGCTCTACACCGGCTTCGACTACACCGACGCCGGCGGCGAGCACCAGCCCTCGCGGGTCTGGAAGTCGACGGACGGCGGCGCGAGTTGGACGGAGCTGCCCGACGGCGGCGACGGCCCGCAGGGCGAGGCCGACGCGGTCGGCGACTACTGCGGGGAGCAGTGCACGTACGACAACGTCATCGAGGCCGACCCGCGCAACCCCGACGTGGTCTTCGCCGGCGGCATGTTTGGCTACGACCTCAGCCCGCAGTCGGGCGGCATCTTCCGCTCCGACGACGGCGGGCAGACCTGGAAGAACCTGGGCTGGGACCAGCATCCGGACTTCCACGCCCTGACCTTCGACGCGAGCAAGCCCGGCCACGTGGTCGTCGGCTCCGACGGCGGCGTCTGGCAGAGCGACACGCTCGGCGGCCGCCCGGCACGCGCGAATCCGCTGGACGACAACGACTGGGAGTCGCTCAACGACGGCGGCCTGACGCTCGGCCAGTACTCGAGCATCGCCACGAACCCCACGATGCAGGCGCGCCTCTGGGGCGGCACGCAGGACAACGGCACGCAGCGCCGCGCCTCCGAGACGAACGACACCTGGTACGACATGACGAGCGGCGACGGCGGCCAGGTCCTCGTCGACCCGACCGACTACCACTTCGTCTACGGCACGTACTTCGGGATCTCGCCGTACCGGATCACCGACGGCGGCGGCTCGTTCTTCACCAACCAGGGCATCGCGCAGGGGATCGACCTCACCGACCGCTCGGAGTTCTACGCGCCGTGGGTGATGAACAAGCTCAACCCGAGCCAGCTGTTCTACGGCACGCAGCGCGTCTACCGCACCAACAACGCCAAGGCCCCGGCGGCCGGCGACGTCCGCTGGACGCCGATCTCCGGCGACCTGACGACGGGCTGCGCCGGCACGGCGCCCAACGGCGCGCGCGCATGCGTCGTGTCGGCGATCGGCGTGGGCGGCGGCGACGCCGTCTGGGCCGGCACGCTCGACGGCCTCGTGCACGTCAGCCCCGACGCCCAGGTCAGCGCAACACCGGCCTGGACGCGCGTCGACAGCAAGGGCAAGGTCCTGCCGAACCGCCCGGTCGCGAGCATCGCCGTCGATCGCAGCAACTACCGCGTCGCGTACCTCGGCTACAACGGCTTCGACGCCGCCACGCCGAAGACGCCCGGCCACGTCTTCAAGACGACGGACGGCGGCAGGAGCTGGCTCAACATCACCGGCAACCTGCCCGACACGCCGGTCAACTCGGTCGTGCTCGACCCGTCCTACGACAGCACGCTCTACGCGGCGACCGACGTCGGCACGTTCGTGACCTACGACGGCGGCGCCCACTGGGGCCCGCTCGGGACCGGCCTGCCCCGCATCGGCGTGTGGCAGATCGACCTCGACCCCGTGCACCGCGTCATGGCGGCGGGCACGCACGGGCGCGGCGCCTACCGGCTCACCGACACGACGAAGGCCCCCTCGCTCGTCCTGACGAAGTCGGCGGCCGACGTGCCCGTCGGGCCCGGGAGCGACCTGAAGTACACGATCACGCTGCGCAACATCGGCAACGCCGACGCCACGGGCGTGACGATCACCGACCCGGTGCCGGCCGGCACGGCGTTCGCGTCGGCCGACAGCGGCGGCAGCGTCTCGTCCGGCGCGGTGCGGTGGACCGGGCTGACGGTCGCCGCCGGTGCCAGCACGAAGGTCAGCTTCACGGTGAAGATCGCGCCGTCGGTGTCGGCCAAGGCCAAGTCGATCGTCAACGACGGCTACGAGGCCACCTCGGCCGAGGGCCCGTCAGCGACCGGCTCGCCGGTCATCACGCCCATCGCGGCCGCCAACGCGGTCGCGCTGAGCCCCGCCACGCAGACCAACGGCGCGCGCGGCGGCCAGACCGTCGACTACCCGGTGACGCTCACCAACAAGGGGTACGAGACCGACAGCTACACGGTCGCGGTGTCCGGGACGTTCACCGGCGAGGTGCGCGACGCGGCCTGCGCGGCCCCGCAGACGACGACGCCCAGCGTCGGCCCCGGCGAGTCGACGAAGGTCTGCGTGAGGATCACCGTGCCCGCAGGCGCCGCCAACGAGCAGACAGACGCCTCGACGGTGAAGGCGACGTCGGTCGGCAACCCGTCGGTCAGCGGCACGGCGACGGTCAAGACCATCGCCGTCGCCGTCGACACGCTGCTGGTGGACGGGGACACGAACGTCCCGGTCGACTCGCAGCCGTACTACAAGGACGCGTTGACGGGCGCGGGCGCCACGTTCAGCACCTGGGACCTCGGCAAGGACGCCGATCTGCCGCTGACCTACCTCAAGGCCTTCAAGAACGTCGTGTGGTTCACCGGCAACACCTACCCGGGTCCGCTGCTGCCCTACGAGAGCAGGCTGAAGTCCTTCCTCGACGGGGGCGGACGCCTCCTGATGTCCGGGCAGGACGTCCTCGACCAGGCGGCCGGGACGACGCCGTTCGTGCACGACTACCTCCACGTCGCCTGGGATGGCAGCGAAGCCCAGAACGACAAGGGCACCGACACCGTGACCGGCGTCACCGGGACGCTCACCGACGGGGTCGGCGCCGTGACGCTGAACCACGAGGTGCTCCAGGCCGAATACGAGGACCAGATCACGCCGACGGCCGGCGCGAGCGGGATCTTCACCGACGAGACGGGGGAGACCGACGCGCTGTCCTTCGCGGGGCCCTACAAGGTCGTGTTCCTCGCGTTCCCGCTGGAGTCCTACGGCAGCGCGCCGCAGAAGTCCGACCTGATGAAGCGGGTGCTGGGCTTCTTCGGGCCTTAGGGGAACACTGGCCCAGAGGGCCAGGTTCCCTTGCGGGTCTTCGCCCAGGGGGCGAAACCCGCGGCGGGTCAGGGACCCGGGCTCCTAGGAGGACCGCGGGCGGCCAGCTACCGCCGTCCGAACGAACAGCTCGCCGGGGCGGCCGTGGGCCTCAACCTGTGAGTGGTCATGCACGGACGACACCGCCTCGTCGTCGTCGTGGCGGCCGGTCTCGCGGGCGCGTTCGGCGCCGGAACGCTCCTTGGGAGCACGGCCGGCCACCGCGGCTACGAGACCTCGACCCCCCAGAAGCCGCAGGCGCGCGAGCGCCCGGTGTCGCAGCGGGCTCGCCCCGCCGCTCCCGCGACGCGCTCGCCCGTGGACCCTTCGCGGCCTGCTCGGTCCGGCGGGCCCGCACCGTCCCGACGGACCGCTCGGCATCAACGGACGCACCGGCGTGCCTGCCCGCCTGCCGACCGTCGTGGTCCGGCGGCCGTGCTCGGCCCTGACGGCCCGCTCGGCCCCGATGGCCCGCTGGGCCCCAACGGGCCGCTCGGCCCCAACGGCCCGCTCGGCCGCGGCGGCGGCTGATCCGTTGCGTGGCGGCCGGCGTGCGCGGGGAGCGACGCTGCAGCGGCCGTGGCACTCGGGCCACGCAGGGCGAGGCAAGCCGCCGGCGGGGCACCGCCGGCGGCCTGCCTACGCCGCTACTGGATCGGTGCCAGCGAGGCCGTGTGCAGCCCGAGGGGGCCGGACGTGTTCATGGTGAGCTGGTACGGCAGCCCGAAAACGGCCGCTCCGGCGTTCAGGCCGCCGATGGCCGCGTCAGCCCCGGCGTTCCAGCCGCCGATCGCCGCGTCGGCGCCAGCCTGGTAGGCCCCGCTGATCGCGGGCGGAATGAACGGCGAAGCCACCGACGGCGGGGCCATGGTCGGGACGGTCGACGCGCCGGCGAGGCTGACGGGCCCGACGGTCGCGATGATCGCCACGGCGGCGCCGATGCCGGCAACACGCTTGCCAATGGACATCATGTGTACATCTCCTTCGAGGGGATTGCTGTCGGGGTGAGGGTGCTCGCCCCCAAGCCATGGCAGGACCGGTCTATAGGACGGTCTTGACTGGCGCGGGAGACGCGCCGGCGCGCCGATCAGTCCGCGTGGGAGCGCTCGGCGGCCTGGATGGCGGTCTCGATGGCCGTCGCGACCCGGGCGGGGCCGGGGCTGTTGCCGAGGACGATCGTGTAGTGGTTGGTGCCGGGGACGTGCTCGACGTCGAGGTGCGGGTGGCCGGCCGCGAACTCGTCCAGATACTCGCGCGGGATCACGGGGCAGTCGTCGTCGAGCGGGCCGCGGGGTGCGCGGAGCAGGCGGGTCGGGGTCCGGACTCGGGTGATGGCCTTGCTGGTGACGCCGTCGAACAGGAGATCGAAGCTGTCGGCCATCACGGCCTCGTCGCGGACGACGCAGCACGCGGCCCGTCCGTCATGGGCCATGTCGTAGCGCGCGTAGGCGTCGACGTCGTCGTCCCACGCGTCCTTGAAGGCCGGGTGTGCGCGCCAGTCCGCGAGGTAGTCGTCGGCCGACGCGCACGGGGTCTCCGTGCGTCCGGGCGTCAGGTCGGCGTCCTCGGGCTCCGCGTCGGACTCGTGGACCGGCGCGGGGCACGGCAGCCCGCCGTCGAGCAGCACGAGCCCGGCGGCGCGCTCCGGCTGCTCGGCCGACAGTCGCGCCACCAGATGCGCACCCATCGAGTGGCCCACGAGGACGGCCCGTTGCACACCGACGTGGTCGAGCACCGCGGTCAAGTCGTCCATGTGGGTCGCGAGTCCGTAGGGACCGGGAAGGGTCGCGCTGCGCCCGCGCCCGCGCAGGTCGGGGGCGACGAGGCACGCACCGGGGCGGGCGGCGAGCTGCCGCGCCACCGTCCGCCATGTCATGTGCGAGGCGGTGACGCCGTGGACCGCGAGCACCACGGCCTCGGAGTCGTCCGGCGCGCGCCCAGCGCACGCGACGTTCAGCGCACCGCCGGCAACCGCCACCTCGAAGTGCCTGCCGAAGGGATCGCTCCCGGTCTGATCCGCCGGGCGCGCCTGCGCGGCGTGGTCGATCGTCATCCGCACCATGCTGGACTCCTGTTGTGGGGCCGATGTCGACGCAGAGCGTGGAGGGAGAGCGCCACCGTGGGAGCTGGCCCTCGTGTCAGCGTCGGCCGGGCGGGCGAACGGCGGCGGCCGCCGGTGATGCCCGATGTCCTTGGGTCAGGTCCGGCGAGACCACCGGTCAGCTCACGTGGCGCGCCGCCGGGGCGAGCATCTGCGGAGCATCGGCGGGGTGCGCTGCCAACAGCGCCCGGGTTCGAATGAGTCCAGCGGTAGCTCCGGCCGCCGGCAGAGAAAGGTTCAAAGTCAGTGACTCTTCGCAAGCTTGTGGGTGTCGTGCCGGTCATCGCCGCACTGGCGCTCGCCGCCCCCGTGGCGAGCGCGGGCGCCCAGACCGCGGCTGGGCCCGGCTCGATCCCGTGCTACCCGTACCCGGCGTTCTGCGGTCCCGACGGACAGCCGTGGTTCCCGCTGTCGTCCCGGCTCGGGCTCACACCCCTCACCGGGCTCGCACCCCTCGTCGCGCCCGGCCTCCACTTCGGCCCGGGGCCCGTTCAGCTTCCGTAGCGTGCGGAGGGGAGGGCCCTCGTCGTCCCCGGCGGGCGCTGCGGCTGAAGGGGGCGAGGCGCTGAGCGCGGTCTTCGGCCGGCAGCGCCTCGCCGCTAGACCCACAATCGGCGGCGCGGCTGCATAGGTTCCAGCCCATGCGCCTGCGACACGCATCCGTGGCCTTCTGCGCCGCCCTCCTGCTCACCGCACGGCCCGCGCTCGCCGGCAAGTCCGGCACGTGGACGAAGCTCGGCCAGAGCAACCTGGACAACATCGACGAGGCCGCGCTCGCCCGCACGGCGAACGGCACGCTGCTCTGGCGCGTCGGCGCCCCGGGCTCGGTCACGCTCGACCAGGGCAAGGCAGACCACATCGTCGGCCTGGCCGCCGACGCCGAGGGCCGTCTGTGGGTGTTCTGGATCCTGCGGGGCTCGAGCCCGACGGTGTTCGCGCGGCGCTCCAACGAGGCCGCGACGGCGTCCGGCCCGACGGTCGCCGCGAAGGCGCCGCCCGGTCAGCAGTCGGGCTTCAAGATCAGCGGCAACGCCCAGAGCTCCACGCTCGACCTCGTCGGCCTGTTCGGCGACACGAGCTCCCAGGCGCAGTGGCACACGCAGGTGCTGCCCGGGCTCGCGATCAAGCCGTTACCGTCGACGCTCAAGAGCAGCAAGTCGACGAAGGTGAGCTTTACCGTCAGCGACCCGGATCCGGCGAAGGGCGCGACGGTCCACGGGGCCGGCAAGTCGGCCACCACCGACGCCAAGGGCCACGCCTCGATCACGCTCGGCCCGACCTCGAAGTCGTCGATCGCCGTCACCCTGACGAAGGCTCACTACACCGAAGGCGCGACCCGCGTGCGCGTCAAGCACGCGGGAAGCTGAAACGGTCGAGCACGGGAGGTTGCCGGGGCGACTCGCAGGACCGCTCGCTGCTTGCCACGCCGCAGCGGCGACCGGCCGCTACGGCCAGACGCAACAGGTCCTGGGGACAGGTCAACGAGGCGGCTACGGCTCCACACTTCAGGCGCTGTTCAACCTGCGCTGAGCGCCACACCGGCGCTGCGCCAACCGACCGCGGGCGATCCCTGACCGGCCGTCCCGGGCAAAGAAGGAGACAGTCGATGAGGTTGAGTCTGAAGCGCCTTGCCCCGGTGACGGCGGTGACCGCGGCCGCCGCGGCCTGCGCTCTCATCCCTGCGGCGAGCGCGAGCGCCGCGCCCGCCGCGTTCGCCGTTCCGAGCCTCCCGGCTCTCCCGGCGCTGCCGTTGTCGGGCGCCGGCCTTGGGTCGCTTCCGGCCTTCGCGTTCCCGGCCACCGGCTTCGCCGGGGTTCCGCTGACGTTCCAGGGCCCGCAGGTCGCCATCGGACCGACCGTCATCGGATCCGTCTTCAACGGCGGGACTTCAGTCGTGGTGTCCAACGACCCCCCGGTCGCCAGCGGCAACGTCATCGGCTCGCCGTAAGCGGCCACGGAGAGATGTGATGAGCACTCGAAAGCTTGCGGCAATCGCGGCCGCCCTCGCCCCGCTCGCCCTCGTGGCGCCGGTGGCAAGCGCGGCCGCGGCCACGACCTCGCCCGCCTCCGCATCCGTGCCGACGGCGGCTCCCGTCTTCACCTTCATCCCGCCGAAGGTGGGACCACTGCAGGTCATCATCGGGGCCACGTTCATCGGTGGGAAGCAGATCAGCCAGGGCGTCAACGTATCCACCCCTGGAACCTCGCTCCCGCCCATCATCTGGTCGCCCCCCTCGCCCTGATCGCGGACGAGCCTTCGCGATCGGTCGGCCTTTGGCCGAGGTGCGCGACGTCGACGTCGCCATCCTCGACCTCGGCCTGCAGCGACCCCACCGAGATCGGGCGGGCGCCTCAACCCCGGCGCCCGCCCGAGATGGTGGCCACGGGCGGTAGCCATTGCCAGCACGGTGCTTGCGATTCGGCCAGGAAGCAACGAAAGCCCCGCGTGCGGGGCTTTCGGGTGAAGCGGCCCAGGAGACTCGAGCTCTCGACCTTCTGCATGGCAACGCCTATAACAACTCTAGAATTGTGTAAACGTTCAGTGGGTCGGCTGGCCGTCGCTGGGCGTCAGGGGAGCAACGGGACGGGGTCGCCGCGGCTGTGGGCGCTGAAGGCGTCGACGAGGTAGTCGTGCAGGGGGCGCCGTTGGAGGCGGCAGGTGGTGTGCACGGACAGCAGCCGTTCGATGCGCTGCTCGCCGTCGGCCGACTGGGTGCCGAGGCTGAGCTTGCGGTAGATGACGGCGCCCTGGAGCGCGCGTTCGGCGTGGTTGTTGGTCGGCTGCACGCCCTTGTGGTCGGCGAAGGTCCACAGCGCCGGCCAGACCTTCAGCAGGTTGCGCGCGATCCCGCGCGTGTACTTGTAGCGCGGGGCCTTGCCTGAGTAGGTGCGCAGGATCGGCTTGAGCTCACGACGCAGCGCACGGATCGCGAGCCGCAGGTCGCGGCGGTCGCCGGTGTGCTGGAAGATCTCCCAGGCCCAGAACAGCTGCTCGCAGATCCGCAGGCCGTGCTCGCCGAATGCCTTCTCGGCGGCCAGGCCTTCGGCGTGGGCTTTGAAGTCGCGGCGCAGGTGCGCCCAGCAGACCTGGCGTCGAGCGACGGGCAGATGCGCATAGGCCCACCAGCGATCTGACGTCACGATCGCGCTGGTGTCGCCCAGCAGATCCTTGGCGTGGTCTTCGTGGCGGCCGGCACGGACGCGTAGCACGGCGTGACGGTCGGTAAACGCCCCCCACAACGCACGCCGCTGCCCCGCAGTGCGCCAGCCGGTCTCGTCGATGTTCAGCGCCTTGGCGGCCCGGACGCGGTCGAGCAGATCGGCGTCGGGCTGCTGGAGCGCGTCGGCGACCCGCGCCAGGATCGCGTCGACCGTGCCACTGGAGATTCGCGCGCCGAACAGCTGCTCGCAGCACTCCACGACATCGCGGCGCGAGACGCGGTTGCGCACCGACAGCACCGCCACCGCCGCGTGAAACCGCGGCCCGAACGCGCTGGCAGCGATCTCGCCCGGCAGCTGCGCACGCCGGCGCTCACCGCAGCCGGGGCAGCGCACGCGCGGGCACTGATGCTCGGTCACCGTGACCGCCAACCGCGGCAGCTCCTCGACCTGATGGCGCACCGCCTCGCCCACGGCGACCAGGTCGCCGGCCTCAAAGACGTGGCCACAGCCACACTCCACCGGCCAATGCACCACGACGTCATCGACCGCCGCCGTCGGCAGCAACTCGCGGCCCGCGCCGTCGTGACCATCCTGGGCGCCCCGCTTACGTCCCGACGGATCCTTGCCACGCCTGGGCGGCGTACTCGGCGAATCGGCGCTGGGCGGCTGCGACGAGTTGCGCGACGACCGCTTGACCTGGCGCTCGAGCTGCGCGATCCGCTCATCTTGCCGCGCGACCCTCGCCGTCAGCGCCTGGACCTGAGCCTCAAGCCGCTCGTTCTGCGCCGACAACGCCAACAACACCTCAACGACGGCATCACGGCCCTGCTCATAGATCGCCTCGGCCTCGACCCGCTCCACACGATCAGATTCGACGGGCCGACGTTATGTCCCCCCGACCGACTGAACGCCTACAGAATTGTGCATTTTGCAGGTAGTTCTGAAGTTGTAGGTGAAGCTCGATCGAGCCTGCTGAGGTTGCGTGGAGATCTGGTTCGAGACACGATGTAGGGGTGTTGAACCCCCTCGTCGACTAAGCACCATGAGCTATCTCGATCCAGTTCGCCCTCCTGCTATCAGCGGCCACGTTCGTCGCGTCGAGCGAAAGCGACGCGTCGTCTGGTACGCGAAGTACCGCGCGCCTGACCCGACCGCGCCCGGCGGCGTGCGCCAGGTCAACAAGCTCCTCGGGGCCGAATGGCCCGAGGGCGGCCCACCTCCTCCCGGCTACTTCGATCGTCGTACCGCGCAGGCCGCGCTGGAGGCGATCCTCACCGACGCGCGTCGTGGGCACATGGAGGTCGTGCGCACCGGCGTCTCGTTCGAGCAGCTCTCTCAGGAGTGGCTGGCGTGGGGCGAGCACGAGCGCGGCTGGAGGCCCTCGACGTTGGGCGACCGCCGTTCGTGTGTTCGCTTGCACCTGCTCCCGGCGTTCGGACGTCTGCGCGTCGAGCAGGTCACTACCGCGCGCATCGAGCGCTGGAAGTCCGAGTACCTGGTCCGGACCGGCAAGCGCCGGCAGGCAGCCACGTTGGTGGCGTTGATCCACTCCATGTACGAGCGGGCGCGGGTGCTCTACGGCATCCAGCGCAACCCCGCGGCCGACGTGTCGCGGATCCGCCTGAGCTACGACGCCGCATCGTTCGACTTCTATTCGCCCGAGGAGGTCTGGGCGCTGGTGCGGGCCGCGGGCGACGAGCAGGACGCAGCCATCTTCCTGACGGCGGGCTTCGCCGGCCCGCGCCGGGGCGAGATCTGCGCACTGCGCTGGCGCGACATCGACTTCGAGAAGCGCGCCATCCGGGTCGAGACGAGCGTCGTCGCCGGCCACGTCGGGACGACCAAGGGCGGGCGGGGGAGGGCGGTGCCGATGGTGCGCGAGGTCGCCGAGGTCCTCGCGCGCCTCGGCCAGCGCGGCTACCTGCTCGATCGCGACGATCCGGTGTTCCCCGGCGACGGCGGCTGGCTCGACGGCTCCGCGCTACGCCGGAGGTTCGTGCTTGCGTGCAACAAGGCGGAGCTCCGCGTGCTCCGCTTCCACGATCTGCGCCACACGCTCGGCTCCAACGCGATTAACCGCGCGAGCCTGGTGCAGGTCCAGGCCTGGATGGGCCACGCGGACTCACGGACCACCATGAGGTACTTGCATCACAAGAGCCTCGATGCCGAGGCCGACCTCCTGGCAGGGGCGTTCGAGGTCAACAGCCCGAGCGAGGTCGAGCAGTTGTTGCTGAACGTCGAAGAGAACGAGGAGGACTGATCGGGGCGGCCTGCCGGTCGCCTACGTCACGGCGGTCCAGCCGGCCGCGGTTCATGCGATTCGCGCCGGCTCGATCGACGTCGGTCGGACACTGTCGAGCAAGTCAGGGGAGGGGGTTGTGGCTCTGCCACGACTGAGTAGCCATGAGCAGCATGCGGAAGTACGAGAAGCCCGTCGACCAGCTCGAGCTCACGCCGCGGGTTGACTTCAGCCGAGAGACGCTGCTGAAGCCGGCCGAGGCGGCCCGGTTGCTCGCTGTCCGGCCGTCGTGGACCTACGACGCGGTTCGCAACGGCCGGCTCCCGGCGATCCGGGTGGGCCGGCACCTGCGCTTCACTCGGGCACAGCTTGAGGAGTGGGTGGCCGATCATGGAGTCGGCGGACGCAGTGGGTGATCAACGCCAGAGGCGCTGGCAACAACATGTGTGGTCGTGTCTCGACGGTCATACCGACCGGTGGCATCTATTGTTGCGAGGTCGCGCGCGTTAGCTGGTCCTGTCGTCCTGACCGTGGTCTCCATACCAATCCACGGGTTGACGTGGTCGAGGGGGTCCGCCATCTATCGTGGGCAGCATCATCAAAAGGAGCCGCATGAACAACAACAACGCCCCTGTCGTGCCCGTTTGGACGCTGTGCACCTCCGAAGCCAACACCCTCTTTCCAGCGGTTGCTGACGGCGGCGCCCTCACGCCCGAACGCTTGGCCGAGCTTCGCAATGCGCTCGCCACGTTCTCATCGGCGCCGCTGGTGACCCTGGAAGCCCACCCGTTGGCTAAGAAGCGCCACCGCTCAGCGGGCCTACCGCTCGACGCTGTGAGCCCGCTCGCGCAGGAACTCTCCCGTCTGGTCGCAGCGAATGCAATGAGCGTGCCGGCCGTAGCGCAGGTCGCGGAGTCGAGCGAAGTGCTCTACCGGATGGTCGTTCCCGCCAAGGTTGCCGCGCAAGTCGGCAAGGGCCTCGTAAAGCCGATGGCGTCCAAGGCCGTCGCGAACGGCATCTACGACAACTTGGTCGACGCTGCGACCAACGTGACGGTTGCCAAAGCGACGCTGGTTCCCGTCGAGCGGGCGGCGGCGGGCGCCGCCACCACTGGTGCAGCCGGAACGGCTGTGGGGACCGTCGCTGCAGGCGGTGCGATTACCGTCGCTGCGCCCCTAATTCTGCTGGCGGTCGCTGTTGGTGCGAGCGCCTATGCCGATAACCAGCGTCAGAAGGCCATCGAGCACATCACTGAGCTCCTAGAACAGCTCCAGGACGACAAACTGGAGCACGAGCGCAACGAACTCGACGGCTGCCGCGACGCGATCGACAAAGCCACCGGACTTCTACTGGACCGCGGAAAAGTTGGCGCGTCCCTCGGGTTGGACTCAGCTGTCCACGCCATCAGCACTGCGATGCAGAACGCGGACCGCCGCGTGAAGAAATGGGAGGCTGCGCTGGAGCCTATTGTCGACAACCGCGTCGAGGTCTCCGAATTGGAGGTCGATTTTCCCGGCGTTTGTGAGGACGGTGGGAAGTTCCGTACCCACCTCGAACTGGCGACTCTCGCGATCTCGCTCAAGCGCCGGGTGGTCGTCTTGCAGGGCGTGGAGGCCGGCCAGAGTGACCCGGACCACCCGTTCGAGAACTTCGTTCGCAGCCTCAAAGACGACCAGCAACGAATCCACGAGTTGGAAGCACGCATTGACAACGTTCTTCTACGCCTGTCGGCTCTGGAGGTGCGGTCCCCTAAACGGCTGATCGACAAGGTCATGACCCGAAAGCAGGTAGACAGCCTGCTTGAGACCTCGTATCGCCTCAGGGCCCTCGGAGCGGGAGTTGGCGCCGCTGGGCCGAACCCCGAGGTCGTCATCGAGATCGAGAAGCACAGCGACGGAACCCTCCTGGTGCTTCCCGCCCGCGCGTCCTGACCACCCCGCCCAAACACGGGTCAGGCAGGGACAACGCCTTCTCGACGGTGGCCAGCTATTGGAGCCACTGAGTCGGGCTGGGTTTGGCGGAGGCTCGATTTCAGGCTCGTGTCCTGGACACCTCAGAAGCGGAGTTTTATCCGATGCCAATCGTGTTTCACATCGCAGCCGACTATGGCTCCACGGATCAGCTTCGGCGGACCACTCGCCTTGTCCCGCGTGTCGGGACAGCGCCGGCGAGGACCCGTCCGGGCGATCTCGCGGTTCTCTACTGCACAACCGATCAGAAGTGGATGGCCATCGGCCGCTTCGTTCATGAGGCGGTCCGCAGTGAGCGCGACAACAAGTGGTGGAGCTACATTCAACTGTTCCCTGTCCGCCACCCGTTGACCTATGACAACGCTCGACGCCGGCCGGCACTGAAGGACTGGAAGAAGCTCTCACAGATGGCGGGCCGGCTCGCGGCGATCACGCCACCCGACGCGGCCGCTCACCTCCTGAGAGAGGTCACAAGGCGCGACCCGCAAGCTCGGACACGCCTAACCGCGTGGAGAAGTCCACTCGCCCGGCTGCCCCGCGTTGACGACCGCGACCTGCATGACGCTTGGTTCGAGCCAAGTCCGCCACCGATGCGGCTCCCTGACGAGCACGAACGGTTTCTCGCTGACGAGATCTCCGAGACGCTCGTGCGCCGGCGCAAGGCCCGCCCGCGGATCGAAAGCGACGGCTTGACGATCGGGACGGGCGCCACGGTACACCTGATGACTCGCGAGGGCGCATCGCGATTCCCCGACGTCGTGCTCGTTGATCGAACGCGCTCGCTGACGTTGCTCCTTATCGAGGTCAAGCTCCACGCACGCCTTGGCGATTTGCGAGGCCTCCGCGATGTCGTTGACCAAGTGCTCGAGTACAAGCAGCTGCTGCGCGAGCGGGACCGAGACTGGAAGGTCCGCCCGGTGATCGTCGCGGAGCGAGTAAGCGAGAACGTCGTCGACCGTGCCACCGAGATGGGCGTAGAGGTTTGGCGGTTCGACCGGTCAACGCGACGTTTCAAGGCTTTGGCCGGAAGCTACGGCTAGTCGTCGACGGGCGTATCCGTGTGATGCAGCCCGCACTTCCGAGTAGTCCGTCGGGTGCGTCGTCGGGCGAGCAGCTGTAGAGGTCAACGGTGCCAGGTGCTGAGACAGCTTCGCTTCCTCATCCCAGGAGCGGCGACGCGGGCGGTGGGTCGCTCGTCCTAGTCATACATCTCGTCACGCCGCGGACGGTCCGATCACACCACGATGCGGTACCGGAAGTCCTCTAGAGGGCAGACTCGATGGACGAACATCCTCACGGTTCGAGTCCGCTGTCGTAATCCATCGTGGGCGCTCCCACAGGGTGGTCCGGCGACAATTCGTCTCCGTGGATGAGCTGAGCGGCCGCTCGCGTCCAACGGTCGCGCTCCCCGATGGCTGAGGGGCGAGCCCCGAGGGCCTCGCAAACGTGCTCGGCGGGCGACGCAAGCTGAGCGCGTAGCTCGTCGCCGTCGATCCGGGCAAGCTGATCGACTGCCACGCCTTCCATGGCCTCGTTCACCTCGCGTCCCGAGCGTCGCTGTCGTTCGAGGGCTTGCTCCTGATCGCTCATGAGGCTGTCGAGCTCAGACCGTCGGCCTCGTTGCCAGAACCGAAGCTGTTCGCGCTCGCGTGCGAGTCGATCGATCCGCTCGCGGGCGTCGCGGGTTGCTCGATCATCCGCGGCGATGCTGTTGGCCATGGACTTTCGTCGGCTCGTCGCGAGCGAGCGCCGCAGATCGTCGAGCATCCGGCGATCGTCCTCGAGTCCGGGCAGCGCTCGCTCGACGGAGCCGGGGGAGACGAGGTACGGCGCGAGTGTCGAGCCGCGGTTGAGCCCGTCGGTGGCCAGCGATGCCGGCGATTCGTTCTCGGTCGAGCCCGAGCTCAGCGGCGCGGGCGCGCCATTCGTCGCGCATGCGGCCGACAGGCACGTTGTAGTCCTTGGCCCGTCGAGTCTGCAGCGTGGCGATCTGCGCCGCGTGGGCGGACCGCCCGCCGCGTTCACGCATGCCCGCCAGGATCTCCGTACGTCGCCGCGAGAAGTGGCGACGGATCGGCTCATCGATTCCCTTGAGCTCGGCGATGCCTTTGTCGACGGGCGACCACTCGACGCCGAGGCGCTCGGTGAGCTGATGACGGAGGGAGGCTTGGTAGAGGTAGCTCGCGGTCTTGGCGTGGGCGTAGAGCGCGCGTCCGTCGAGAGTCGTCGTCCGTCCGTCGGCGGTCGTGGCGTTGGCGACCACGGCGTGGGTGTGCAGTTGCGGGTCGCCGGCGCGCGAGCTGCGGTGACGGAATGTCGCGATGGTGAGCCCATCGCCCCTGAGCAGATGGACGCCGTTGCGGCCGCGGCGGGTCCAGCATGCCTCTCGCTCCAGGTAGCCCAGGGCGTCGCGGACGGCAGCGTCGTGAGCAGCGCTCGCGAGCCCGGCAGTCTCTTCGTCGGCTACGCCATAGAGGATTGAGACCGACTTCGGCGCCGAGAAGGTCAGGTCGTAGGCGAGGACCGACTTGTTGGTGTTGCCAGCGGTTGCGTCGAGTACGTGCAGAAACGCGTCGTCCTCGACGCGGCCCGCGAGCCCGCGGGTCGCGGCGCCGCGGCCGATCCATATGCCCGGCGCCTCGCCGCTGGCGGTGTAGTAGTCCTCTTGGCCGCTGGCCACCGCGTCCAGGTAGTAGCTGGGATCACCGTCGCCACCGCCGATCTTGCCGATGGAGAGCACCATCTCCTATGTCGACGGGGTGGCTGATCACCCCTCGGGGCATTTTCGAGATGCAAGGGTGTGCCGGTCCTGGCGGTCTGCGAAAAGGCGACTCACCTGGTCGCAGTGACAGATTGAGGGGGCAGCCCGGTCGCTTATCGTAGAGGGACATGCGCGCGCTCCGTGGCGGACCGAGAGTCATGGGGAGCTGACGGAGCTGATGGCTAGGATCGGGTTGAGCGAGTCGCTGCTGCGGCCAGCGGAACGGCATGCTGCTCTCAGCGCGAACAACCTAGATCTTGACGGAGGGCCTGCCACACGAGTCCCGTGTCGACTCCATTGCGTCAGGTTGCCGCGGCCGCCTGTTCCGTTACGTCGTGGAGGAGCAGGGCAGCGCGTTGCTCCTCGGTGAGGAGTTCGACATGCGAGCCTTGCGGGGTCTTGGTGACCTGCAGGACCTGCTCGATACGTTCCGCGATCGCGGGGACGTGGCTGATCATGGCGATCAGGCGGCCGGCGTCGGCGCGGCGTTCGAGCTCGTCCAGCGCTTGGTCGAGGGCGTCAGGGTCGAGGCTGCCAAAGCCTTCGTCGAGGAACAAGGCCTGCAGGCGGCCGCCGCTGCGCCCGGCTAGCTCGACTAGGCCGAGCGCGAGCGCGAGGCTTGCGAGGAACGTCTCCCCACCAGAGAGTGTGTCGGGCGTTCGGGCGGATCCGGTCAGGCGGTCGACGATCTTGAAGTCCTCGGTGAACCCATACTGGCCGGCAGTGACCTGCCCGAAGATGCCGCTGGCCAGGGCGAGCAGCGCCTGCTGGCGCCGGGCGACGACGTAGCCGGTGAACTTGCCGTCACCCAGCTGGAACGCTAGCTCGCGCAGACCAGCACGCAAGCTCTCCGCCTGAGCAAGAAGCACGTCGAGCTCGGCGACCGGTTCGAGCTGGGCGGCCGCCGTCTGCTGCTCAGTGGTGGCGGCTTTGAGCTCAGCAAGCAGCTCGATCACCGCTGTGTGTAGCTCGGCGGATGTCTTGAACCCGGCATTCGTGACGAGCTCAATCCCTTCTTGCTGCGTGGCCTCGGCGGCCGCGCGCGCGCGACTTGCGATGACCTGCAACGCGTCCAGCGTCTCTCCTGCTCCAGCGACGATTTGCTCGGCAGTGCTGATCAGTGCTGCGATGGAGGCGAGTGCCCCTGGTAGGGCGGCCAGCGGTCGCTTCCGATGCCGATCGGCTTCGGCGGCGAGCGCGCGCAATGCGTTCCGCTCGTTCACGGCGGGGCCATCGACCTCGGACTGAATGCGCTGCTTGGCGTCGTACTGTTCCTGGCGGCAGGTGCTGGCGAGGGAGGCCGTGCTCGCGGCATGCTGCTCGCGTTGCTCGGCCTCCTCCAGTGCCGTGGCCAGGCGTGCGTCACACGCGTCGAGTAAATCTGGCCCCGCGGTCGGAGAAACCTCAGCCCAGTCGGGCAGCAGTTGTAGGCGTTTGCGCTCGTGCTGCTCCCGTCGCTCGAAGTCTCCGGCTGCATCCTCTAGCTCCTGCTGCCGGCGGCTGAGATCGGCCTCCGATGTGCTCGCTCTTACGGCGGCCGCTTGATGCTCGCCAGTGGTTGCGGCGCGGGCGTTCCTGGCTGCTTGAAGAAGTTCGTCCGCCTGCGCAGCGTGCGCGCTGATCAACGCGCGAGTCGCTTCGTCGGCAACAACGGTCGCAACCTCGAGCCCGGCGGCTAGCGACGTGCTGGCAAAGCTCGTCCAGGCGGCGGACGCCCGTTCGTGTACATCTGTCGCCGATCTGATCTGGTCGATCGCGCTGGTCACCGCGGCCCTTGCCCGGGTGAAGTCACCGAATGCGGCACGCTCGATCTCATGGGCGTCGGTCATCGCCGCAGTCAGTGTGGCAACGTCTGCTGAGAGTTCCGGTGCGATGAACGTGGAGGGAAGGGTTTGCGCACAGATCGGACAGCTCTGTCCAGGCTTGCAACCGTGCGCGGCGTGAGCGGCCGCTTCTTCGAGCTTCGCCGCGTCCAGGGCGGTCTGCGCGTGGTCCAACGCAGCCTTTGCGGTTCGCTGGGTGGCCTTGGTGGCGGTCTCGTGTTGTTGTGCCTCTCCGTGTCCGGTCTGGCGGACCTGCAGTTCGTGTTCGGCTGCTGCAAGCTGATCGCGGGCACTAGCGATCGCCTCGATTGTCGCGACTGCCTCACTGGCGGCATGGCGCGCGTCCTGGGCGGCGATCTCGGCCGCTCGCTCGCCTTCTGTCTGTTCCTGCAGAGTGCGCTCGAATCGTGCCGCATGAGCACGCACGGTCTCAAGTTGCTGTTGGTCCTCGGCAACCTGGGCGCGCCGTTGCTCCAGCGCGTCGCGGTCCCTGGTGATCGTTCGCAGCGCACTACTCGTGGCCTCAAGCGTGCCGCGCATCTTGGTGATGGCCACCACGGAGCGGTGCTGCTCGGTAGCGCTTCGAACGGAGGCGGCGGCAGCGGCTGCGTCGCGCTCGGCGGCGTCCGCCGCAACTGTCGCCTCACTATGGGCGCGGCCGAGATCGGCCTCGAGCTGTTCCAGGTCACGAAGCCGCCCTAGCAGGCCGGCGTCGGTCAGCTCTGCGACGCGGCTGGCAGACTCCTTGGCGTTCTTCTCCTCGTCGCGGCGGTCGCGGACCTCTCCAACCAGCGCTTGCACGCGATTCTCCAGCTTTACGAGCTCGTCGGAGCGTGGCGTGAGCGTTGCGATCTTGGTCTGGGCCAGGTCGTGGGCGGCACGCGGGTCCGTAAGGAACTTGCCCCGGGCCCGAAGGATTTCCTCGACACGGGCGTTCAGGACGTCGCCCAGCCTCTGGGCGCGCTCGCGCGTGTCATCGAGTGCTTCGAGACCGAGGATCGCCTTGAGGATGCGCACCCGCTCTGCGGCGGTCGACTTCAGAAGTTGGTCGAAACGGCCCTGCGGCAGCAGGACGCACGACTTGAAGCCCTCATAGTCGAGCCCGATCAGTTTGCCGATCCGGGCGCGGACCTCGCCTGACCCGTCGATCTTCGGTTGTGTGAGGTCGCTCAGGCAGAGCAGCTCCTGGCTTGCCGGCGGGTAGTTCTTGCTGGGATGCGGTGCGCTGCGCGTGATCTGCCAGTGCTGATCGTCCGCTTCGAAGGTCAGAGAGACCGTCATGCGCAGGGCGCCGTCGGCGATGAGGGCCGAGTTGCGCTTCTCCCACGTAGCGTTGCCATACAGCGCGTACGTGATGGCCTCGAGCAGGCTGCTCTTTCCCGAGCCAGTCGCGCCAACGATCGCCAATAGGTTCAGGTCGGTGAAGTCGACGCTTGTTTCGGTCCGGTAGGTCCGCAGGCCAGCCATCTTCAACACGAGGGGTCTCACGCGGGAACCTGAGCACTGGGAGGGTCTGGCAGCTCGGCGTGGAGCAGGTCCCGAAGTCCGTCGATTGGCGGATCTTCGTCCGATTCGCGTTCATCACTAATCGTGGAGAACAAGGACTCCACGAGCTCGGCCGGCGTGTTGGGGTCGCGCGTGGAGTGCTCCTGCAGATAGGCGGTGAGGAGCTGGTCGTAGGTCGGTTCGGGTTTGTCGGGGTCCAGGACGTCGGGGTCGAGGACCTGCAGGCGGCGGCTCGCGACGTCCTCGACTACCTCCACGAGGGTGGCGTCGGGCAGCACGCCGACCACCATGTCGGCGAGGTCGGGGATCGGGTCGTCGGTTCGGACGATCACGCGCACGAGCGCGCGGCCGACGCCGGGGGCTGCGGCGATGATCTCCTCGATGGTCCCATGCAGAAGCCGCAACGGACGGGTGGAGGTCAGGGGCAGGCGGGTGATCTCAGCCGGGCGGCCCGGCTGGGCGACCACCACGATCGATGACTTGTCCTGGCCGGCTTCCCCAAAGTCCAACTGCATCGGGGAACCCACGTAGCAGGCCGGCTTGCCCGGCAACTGCTGCGGCTTATGGATGTGGCCAAGGGCGCTGTAGGAGACCGCCGGCAGGCTGCCGGCCTCGGCTGCATAGGACTCGGAAACGTGAAGTGGGCGCTCGGTCCCCGACAAGTGCGCGCCGCTCACGTGCAGGTGTGCCGCGTAGAGCAGTACATCGCGGGCAGGGTCGTAGCCGTCTTCAAGACCCTTGTGCAGCAGCCGGTTCATCACCTGCATTTGCTCTGCGTACTTGCCCATGAATCGGCGCGGATCGTCGAACCAGTCGACCTGCCGGTTAGCGTGGACGAAAGGCATCGGTGCCAGCCGGAGCCGTTGGCTGGCGTCGCGGGAGTGGAAATCGAGGATTCCGCCGTGGTCAGGATGCTTGGCGCGCGCCACGAGCCGCACTGTGGACTCCTCACCCAACAGGAGCGAGAAGACTTCAAGCAGTGAGGGCGAGTCGTGGTTGCCGGCCAGTACAACGGTCGGCGCGATCTCCCCGAGATCACGAAGGGTCGACAGCGCGAGGCGCATGTCGGCGGTGGCCGGACGGAAACTGTCAAAGACATCGCCCGAGTGGATGATTAGGTCGGGCTCGGCGTTGAGCGCTTGGGCGACGATTTCCTGAAGCACCGCGCGGTGGTCCTGCTCGCGAGAGATCCGTGCGAGCGACTTGCCCACGTGCCAGTCGGACGTGTGGAAGACGACGGCCATCAGAGCGCTCCGAAAGCGGCCACACCCTGCGCCTCTTCAGCATCGGTCATGGCCGCATCGCCAGTGTTCGTTGCGTACGGCGGGAAGGGGAAGCGCAACGGCACCGGGACAGGGATGCGCGGCTGGGAGCAGACCATCGTCCCGGGCAAGAAGCGGGTAGCGCGCTCACGCAGCTCGGGCGTCAGGAACTTGTACTCGGATGCCTCCGTGGCATCGAGGCGCCCGCAGATCTTGAGGGCGGGCTGGCGGACGACGGGCTCGGCGACCCGGCCAGCGGCCTGCTGGCAACCAATCAGGAGCACGCCAAGCGACCGGCCGCGCTCGGCGATGTCGACGAACAATTCGCGCAACGGCCCGTGGCCTTCGCGGGGCGCGTACTTGTTGAGCTCGTCGAGCATTACGTATCGCAACGGTTCGCGACCGGTGGCCTGCTTTTCGTCGAAGACACGGGAGACCAATGCCCCGACGACGAACCGCTGCCCGGCCTCGTGTAGGCCGTGGATGTCAACGACCGTGACCGCCTTGTTCGTCTCGACCGACTGGACGCCCATGCGGATTAGGTGGCCGAGTCGAGGGGCGAGCGCCATGATGCGTCGCAGAAACGCAAGCACCGTGCCCTGTTGGGTGTTCCCGGTCCAGTTGTACGGACCGTCCGGGTCGAGGCGAACATCAAGCACATCGAGCAGGTCATAGAAGTCGCGCACTACCTGGCCCGCGCCGGCGGGCTTCGCGGGTGGGCGACCCGCGACGATCCGCTCGAATGTGCGGGAGGTCGAGTGCGGCTCGTCGCAGATCACCACAGCACCGGACTCGTTGTCGAGGGGATAGGCGTGGCGGGCGAGCTCGGCACGCACGACTTGCTCGACAAAGCCAACCTGAGTGCCGCGGTCATCAGACTCGGTCAGGCAGAACCGCAGAAGCCCTTCGCGGATGAACCGCTCGGGCGTCCAGCCGTAGACAGTTGCGTCCGGGCGCGACTGAGCGCTTGAGACCAACTGCTCGCCCTGCTCGCCGCCAGGCTGGGGCGGCGCGAAGAAGTCAACGGATCCAAACGGCTGGGGGTCGGACACGTCGAGCGCCGCCCACTGTGCCCGGCGCTCGTCATTGAGGTTCTTGTGCGCGCGATCGAGATGCATGAGGTCTTCGCCCTTGACGTTGAAGACGAGCGCGCGGGTCTGCGTGGCGGCCGGCCCCAGCAGCGCACGGCCCTGCGGGGTCTCTAGGATCATGTAGAGCAGGAACAGCGCATAGCTGGTCTTCGCAGCGACGCCGCTGATGCCGCTGATCGAGACGTGGCCGCCCTGCACACCATTCATGAAACTGAAGTCGCCGTAGATCGGCTGTTGCCCTTGGTCAAAACCGATCGCCAGCCGGCCGCCGTCCATCTGGTCCAGGAACAGCGCCGCCTCGCGGTCGGATCCCCGCGCCTGGGCCACGCTCGCGCCAGGGTTCGGCGCCACCCATAGCTCCGGGTCCGTGCGCAAGACGCTGACTTCCACGCAGCGGCTGGTCTGGCCCGGCATTGTCCGGGTCAACGCGATGTGCCTCGTATCCGACGGCAGCTCCGCGCCCTCGATGACTCCGGTTTGCTCAGTGACAATCCCGTAGTGAGCTACCTCTACGCCTGACGGCAACATCTGGCGACTGACCACCAGCTCGTCCAGCTGGACTGTCGCGGTGTCATCGAGTACTACGGAGAAGCGGCGCGTGTTGACATCGGCGGCGCCATCAATCGCGCCGATCTGGTCGGTCGGCGTGTGGGTCATTTCGGTCATTCCGGGAACTCGGCTCCTTCCGGGATCATCGGAGGCAGCGACGGGCGCGTGCCCATGGTCAGCATGTCGGGCTCGACGATCGCCTCAACGCGGTAAGGCTCCTTCTGGCCGGAGTCGTCCAAGTCAAAGTGGACCGTCACCCAGCCAGTGGCGCGGTTGATCGAAAAGATCTCGCACAACGCGCCCGCGGGGATCTCGCGTGGCTGCCCGTCCCCGTGCTGGTCTCGGTGGGGGCCTTGGGCAAATCCCATCGCTGGCTCGCAGGTCCGGACGTAGTCGCCCGGCTTCATGCCACGGCCTGTTCGTCGTAGAGTTCCACGGCGATGCGAGCTGCCCGGCTCGCCAAGCGCGCGTTTCCCAGGCGACGGCGCAGTTGTCTTTCCAGAGCGCCGACCGGCTGGAGGTTCTGAGGCGCGCGCGGGTCACGGTGTGGAATCCCGGCGTACCGGGGCAGCACGCGCGTGACCGCGTCGACCGTGGCACGCGCGGCCTCGAGGCCTGCGGACTGCGGCAGTTCTAGGCGGACGATGCCGTGCCATGGGCCTGATCGCGGTCCTGGCACCGCGACGCGGACGTAGCAGGAGTAGCGGTCGGTGCCGAGGACGAACAACGGCGTTCGCTCACCGCAGACGAGCGTGGCAACTAAACGGTGCTGACCCGGAGGCAACAGTGGCCGGTAGTGGGACTTGACCAGGCCGACGACAGGTAGGTCGCGCGAGCGGACGAAGCTCAGCGGACCATCCACGATGGCTAGCCAGCCGTCCGCCGCGAGCGCTTCGGCGAGAAGGCCCTCCGCCATCCGCATTCGTGTCTGGAGCTCTTGCAGCGGCGCGTCTGGCTCGGTTGAGGCGATCGCCACTGCCTCCCACCGATACCCGTCCACGGCAGGCAACGTCACCGGTATCCCGCCGCCAAAGATCACGAGTCGCCCGGTCTCAAGCGGCCCGTATGTCGGGACGCTGCCCACCTCGCACAACACCGCTCCACACGCGTAGGCGCCGACCGTCCCCCGCAACAGTCCGCCGTCATCACCCTCGCGGTACAGCAGCCCCTCTCCACGCCGCACACCGTCCACGAACGCCACCGGGCGCGGCTCGCCGGGCACCGGCGCGATTCGCAGCCCGTCCGCCTGTTCCGCCAGCACAGCCGCGCCATCGGGTTGATCGTCATCGATTAGATACGGCGAGCCGTAGCTCGCAGCCCAGTCTTCGAAGAACAGTTGGGTCATGACGCAACCAAGTACAGTCTCAGCGCGCTCGGACGTGTCGGTGGCCGACGCTAGGTCGGGACACTGACGAACTGCTCGCAGGCTTCGGGATAGCTCAAAGTGAGTACGACGCCGAAGCTCGGACGGTCGGTCTCGCCACCGTTGAGCAGTCCCGTGCAACTCGCGCCGTCGAATCCTCGATCGACGAGGGCCCTCAGCGTCGGCGCATAGCGTTGGGCGTCGTCACGCGGCAAGTATCCGACGCGACCGACTTCTGCAATGACGGCGACCGCCTGCGGGTCGTACGGTTTGTCGGGCTCGGGAACCAGGGCGACCGGAAAGGAGGGGCGTCCTTCGACGCCCGGGACGCACCTGTCCCGCAGTCGGGTCAACTCGCGCTGACAATACGATTCGCCGACGACGCGAATGAAGTTCTCTTCTGGGAGCGGCGCGAAGCGGCCGCGAGGCAGGCGCGCATGAGCGGGCGAGCGATTGAAAAGCCCCATCGTTGCGCGACCGTATCGGACCGCGGGGTAATGTGCTGCCGGTCAGGTCGACTCTCAATCCTTGAGGCCCGTCGGCGATGGCCAGCAAGGAGGCTGCACATGAGCGAAGACAAGCCCTTTTGGACCCCGTATGAGCTACAGCGCGATGGCGTTGGCCTTGAGGCTGCCATCCAGCCAGCTGTCAACCTCGCGCTCGCTCACAATGACGTGCCGCTCGTGCGGTCAGTACGGGTGACGAACGCGTCGACGATGCCGCTGGAGGACGTGACGCTTCGGCTCACGCTCGACGGGCGCGGCGCCTCGCTGGCTCCCGAATGGACGGCGAAACTGGCCGAGCCCATCCCGCCTGGCGAGCATCGACTGTGGGACGCGCTCGAGGCCTTCGCCCCCTCCTACGAGCATCTCGCAAACCTCGACGAAAGTCACCGCGCGACTGCGGGCGTGACGGTCACGCATGCGTGGGGCCCGGACGTCGCGCTGAGCGCGCCCGTGCAGGTGCTCGCGCACAACGAGTGGTTCAGCGCGCCCCTGTTCTATGAGTCGCTCGCCGCGTTCGTCCAGCCCAACACCCGAGCCGTGGCGACCATCCTCGATGCCGCTGCTGAGCTGCTGCGCGTCCACACCGGCGACGCGAGCATGGGCGGCTATCAGCAGGGTCCCGAGCGCGCGTCGAAGATCGCCGCGGCGGTATACGAGGCCCTGCGCTCGCAGGGCATCCGCTACGTCGATCCGCCGGCCTCCTTCGAGGACAGCGGCCAGAAGGTGCGCACGACGGGACAGGTGCTTGATCAGCGCTTGGGAACATGCGTCGATCTCGCGGTTGCCTACGCCGCCTGCCTGGAGCAGGCCGGACTGCACCCGCTCCTGTGGCTCATCGACGGGCACGCGCTCGCGGGCTACCTGCGCGAGAGCGGCACGCTCGGGCAGACAGTGATCACCGAGCCGAACACGATGGTGAACCTCGTCGAGTCGGGGCGGGCGGTACCGGTCGAGGCCGCGTATTACGAGACCGGGGACCAGGGGACGTTCGCGGCAGCCGTAGCCACCGGCCATCGGCGACTTCGCGACCCCGAGACGTTGCTCGGGATCCTCGACGTGCACACAGCCCATCGCGCTGGCACCCGGCCGCTGCCGAGCAACGACATCACGACGGCCTCGGAGGCAACCAATGCACCGCGGGCGCCCGGCAACGCGGCGGCGTCAGTCCTCGACCTCCCATCCGAGCTCCTCGCGCGCCCGGAGGAGGAGGACGTCCTGCTCAACGTCGCCGACGACGCTCCTGCGCGCGTACGTCAATGGAAGCGCGCGCTGCTGGATCTCAGCACGCGCAACCGCCTGCTGAACCTAAAGGCTTCAGCCGAGGTGCTCGACCTGCACGTGCCTACCGGCACGCTCGCCCTGCTGGACGACATCGTCCACGACGGCAAGCCGATCAAGCTCGTCCCCCAAGATGAGCTGAGCGACCTGCAGCGGCTCCAGGGCGCGCGTCGCGCACAGGATCTTGATGCCGATCTGGTTCGCAAGTTCCTGGTCGACGACCACGCGGTCTTCGCCGGGGTCGGTGCGCAGGGCTATGTGACCCGGATGCGCAAGCTGCAGCGCACCGCCCGGACGATGCTCGAGGAGACGGGCAACGCGAACCTCTACCTCACGGTCGGGGCGCTGGTCCATCGCACCCCGACCGGGAAGGAGGCACGCGCGCCCCTCTTCCTGCTGCCGGTCAAGATCGAGGGTGGGACGGGACGCAGCGCGTTCCAGATCCGCGTCGACACGACCAGCGTGGCCTCCCCCAACCACTGCCTCGTCGAGTGGTTGCGCATCAAGCACAACGTGCAGATCGAGGCGCTTGAGACGCCCAGGCTCGACCGCAGCGGCATCGACATCGTGGCCGCGCTGCCGGCGATCCGCGACGCGCTGGTCACCCATCGCCTTGATGTGCGGATCGACGAGGTCGCTTCGGTCGGAATCTGCCAGTTCAGCACGTTCGGGATGTGGCGTGACCTCGAGCGGTCCTGGGACGTCCTTTCTCAAAGCCCGGTTGTGGAGCATCTCGCGCTCCGTCCTGGCGAGTCGTTCCTCGATCCGGCGGCGCCCGGGGAGGATCAGGCGCTCGAGGCCCTGCATATCGATGAGGCCGAGATGCCGCTGCCGATCCCCGCCGACGGCTCACAGCTGCGCGCCGTCGCGCTGGGCGCCGCGGGCCGCTCGTTTGTGCTGGAGGGGCCGCCCGGCACCGGCAAGTCACAGACGATCACCAACCTCGTCGCGCACGCGCTGGCCAACGGGCGCACGGTGCTCTTCGTTGCCGAGAAGCAGGCGGCGCTTGACGTCGTCAAACGGCGCCTAACGGACGTCGGGCTCTCGGACTTCACGCTGGATCTGCATGGCCGGAGCCAACGGCCCGCGGAGATCCGCGCACAGCTCAAGCGCGCCGTCGACAACATCGCCGTCTACGACCGCCGCGGCTGGGAGGCCATTTGCGCGACGCTGCGCGCCCGGCACGCGCCGTTGGAGGAGTACCCGGACCGCATCCACGGGCCCAACGCCATCGGTGTCACGTTGTGGGGGGCAGCTGAGAACCTCGAGCAGTACGGCGAGGGCCCCGTGGCACCCATTCCGGCGATATATGTGGCCCGGCAGGACACCGATGAGGGGCCTATCAAGGACGCCGTGCGCAACTTTGCCCGTGCCGCCCGGACTGTCGGCCTGCGCCCGCGACATCCCTGGGCGGTGGTCGGCGCGCTGGCCGAAGACCTTGACCCCGCCGCGTTGGCCGAGGCGGCGTCTGCGCTCGAGGCGGCGATGCACGCGGCACGGGGGCACCGCGCCGCGTGGAACGTTCTGGAGGGGCTCGGCGCCGCCTCGGATCTCGACGCGCTGTTGCCCCACCTCGACGACCGTGCCGCCGCCCCGGTGCCCGACGCCCCACGGCTCGCGCAGCTGCGCTCGGCCTCCTGGATCGCTGCCCGCGATCAGCTCGTCGAGGAGGTCGGCGGCTTCGCCGGGCAGCACCACGCCGCCTTGTCGACGTTCGCCCGCTCGTTCCTCGAGCACGGCGAGACCGCGGCGCTAGCCGCCGCGGCAGAAGCGGCCAAGCGGGGTCTGTTCGGCAAGCGCAAACGGAGCGAGGAGTTCGAGCAAACTGTCCGGCCGTTGCTCGCCGACGGGACCAGCGTCCAGCCCGTGGAAGTCCCTGGGCTGCTCATCGGCATCGAGGCCGCACGTAGCCACGCGTCGCAGCTCGTCGCCCAGCAGGCGGACCTTCTCGGCGACGCGGCGCAGCGATCATGGACCCCTCTGCGGCCAGACGCCGGGCCCGGGCTCACCGACGTGCTCGAGCGCCTCGAGCGCACCGAAGCATTCGAGCGCCGTCACGGAGCGTTGTGGCTGCTGCTGGAGGGCAGCGGGCCGCTTGCTCCCGACGCCGCCGCGGGGCTGCGCGACGTAGCTGCCGCGTGGCAGCACTGGCAGGCGCTGCTCGGCTGCAGCGCGCCGGAGATTGAGCGCTGGACCGGCGAGCGCCACTGGACCGCCGCTTGGAGCGAGGACTCCGAGATCTGGACCCGCGAGATCGCCGACTCCGCCGACGCGCCCGCCCGCCGGTGGTCGCGCATGGTAGAGCTGCTCGATCCGCTGGCGGCGGCCGGCCTCGACGAGTTTCGCGACGCCCTGCTCTCCGCTCGTCTCGACGCCGCCGAGGCGGAGGTTGCCTACCTGCGCGGGGTGGCGGTTGCGTCGCTGCGCGAGCGGCGCGCGGCGTCCGGGCTGCAGGGCTTCGACGCCGCGCTGCGCGACGGTGAGATCGCCGACTTCGCCAACGCGGCCGAGGCGGCCCGATCCGAGCAGAAGGTGGCGCTGCCCGCCGAGCTCCTAGAACGCCGGGCCTACCGAGGCGACCGACTCACGGGCAAGGTGGGCGAGCTGCGGCGGCGCCTGGACGCTAAGCGCGGCGGCCTCACCTTTCGGCAACTGATCGAGCGTTATGGCGAGGAGATCCTGCAGGCCACACCGTGCTTCTTCGTTAGCCCGGCGTCCCTCGCCCAGTATGTGCCTCCGGGGTCGGTGACCTTCGACCTGGTGGTGTTCGACGAGGCATCCCAGGTCACGGTCGCCCAAGCTGTCGGCGCGCTGGGTCGCGGCCGGTCGGCAATCATCGTGGGCGACTCCCAGCAGATGCCGCCGACGTCGGTTGGCAAGGTGAAGGCCATGGACGGCGGCGGCGCTGGCGATGACGATGACGAGCCGGAGGTCCTCGAGGACCTGGAGAGCATCCTCACCGAGTGCGTCGAGTCGGGCCTGCCACGGGTGTGGCTCTCCTGGCACTACCGCAGCCAGGACGAGACGCTGATCGCGTTCTCCAACGCCTACTACTACGAGGGCCGGCTGGCCAGCCTCCCGTCGCCCGGCGGCGATCCGCAGGCCGGCGTCGAGCTACGCCGAGTTCAGGGACACTTCAACCGCGAGGACAGCAAGCACGAGTTCCGCACCAACCGCGTGGAGGCTGAGGCGATCGTCGCCGAGATCCGCCGTAGTCTCGCCGACCCGCATCGCGCCGAGCAGTCGGTCGGCGTCGTGACGTTCAACGCGCAGCAGCGCGACCTCGTGCTCAACCTGCTCGAGGAGTGTGGCGATCCGCTGGTCGCCCGGCAGCTGCGCGAGGACGCTCGCGAAGGCATCTTCGTCAAGAACCTCGAGAACGTCCAAGGCGATGAACGCGACATCATCCTGTTCTCCGTGGCGTTCTCCAAGCGGCCCGATGGCGGTCCGCTGCCCATGAACTTCGGGCCGCTGGGAACGTCTGGCGGCGAGAAGCGCCTGAACGTCGCGATCACCCGAGCGCGCCGCAAGGTCATCCTGTTCGCGTCGTTCGACCCGAGCGACATCGACCTCACCCGCACGAGCTCGAAGGGCATCGCGCATCTGCGCTCGTACCTCGAGCTCGCAGCCAACGGGCCGGAGGGTCTGGCGGCGACGACGGCTCGCACCGTCGTCGGGACCGACCACGTGCGCGAGGCGATTGCCACGGCTTTGCGAGCGCGCGGGTACGAGGTCGCGTCGGACTACGGCCTCTCCGGCTTCTCACTCGACCTAGTCGTCCGCGAGCGCACCGCAGAGCGATGGCAGGTCGCGATCGTCCTGGATGGCCCACGGTGGGCCGAACGACCGACCGTGGCCGACCGCGATCTCACGCCCCTTCTCCTGCAGCGCATGATGCGGTGGGGCGCCTCCCTGCGCGTGTGGCTCCCAGAGTGGCTCGACGACCAGGAGGCGGTGCTACGCCGGGTCGACCAAGCGATCGCCCAAGCCCGGGAGGAAGAGGAGTGCGAGCACGCGCGCCGCGAGGCGCAGGTCGTCGAGCAGCAGAGAGCTATCGAGGCCGCCGCGGCCGACGACGGAGGCGAGGACCCCGAGGACGAAGCGGACGCCGAGCTCGTTGAGAGCGGCGAGGACGCGGTCGAGTTGGAGACCTTCACCTACGCCCCGGAGCCTTCGATGACCGCCACGCCCGAGACGCCGCAGGTCCTCGTGGCGTCCCAGGCGATGGTCGAGCCCTCCGCGGCGCCCACTGATCGCGCGCCATACGCCGAGGTCGAGCCGACGCAACTGGGAACGCGCGAGGACCTCGGTCGCACGAGCTCGCCCGATGTCCGGCGGATCATCGCCGACGCCGTTCGCGAGACCGTCGATGCCGAAGGACCGATCGCGACGGCGCGGCTCGCCCGCAGCATCGGGCGCCGCTTCGGCTTCGACCGCGTCGCTGCCGCCCGGCAGCGCTTCATCCTTGAGGCGCTACCCACCGAACGGGTTCGCAGCTCAGAACTCGGCGAATTCGCGTGGCCGGCAGACCTCGACCCGGACGCCTGGCGTGGCTACCGGACGACGCCTGAGGAGATCGATCGACCCCTTTCGGACCTCGCCCCCGAGGAGATCATCAACGCTATGGCTGACGTTTCCGCGCACGGCCAGGTCACCAACGAGGAGGAGCTCTTCCGCGCGACGCTCGCCCTATTCGGGCAACGTCGGCTGACAGGGCAGACGACCGCTCGTCTCCAGTCATGTCTCGCTGTGGCCCAGGACGCTTCGCGGCTGGTTCGCGGCGACGACGGCTGGAGAGCTGGTGCTTGACTCCACCGCAGAAGAGAAAGCATCACACGCGATCTGCAGGCAGAGAGGGGAGACAGCTTGTCGCGTGCCCTGAAACGGGGCGATCGGGTGGCTCGCGGCCGGATCAAGCGCTCCAGGCCGCTCCTCAGCCGGCCGATAGGGGAACCATGACGGATGCTCGGCTATTCGACCTCAACATCGAAGAGGTGCTGGATCATTGGGAGATCGAGCACGCCATTCGGGAGATTATATCGAACGCTCTAGACGAGCAGTTGCTGACGGGGACGGGCGACGTCGAGATCCTTGAGCATGGTGGCGTGTGGCACGTTCGTGACTTTGGGCGTGGCTTGGCCATCGAGCACTTCACGCTGAATGAGAACGCGGAGAAGGTCGCTGGCCCGCCAGGCGTCATCGGGAAGTTCGGCGTCGGTCTCAAGGACGCACTCGCCACCTTCCACCGACGCGGCGTTTCCGTGATGATCCGCTCGCAACACGGCGTGTATCAGCTTCGTGAAGCGCACAAACACAACTTCGACCGGATCACGACACTCCATGTCGAGCACCGCGACGGTGATCCGCTTATGCAAGGCAGCACGTTTGAGTTGGCAGGCGTAAGCGCTGCACATGTCGAAGCGGCAAAGTCATTGTTCTTGCGCTTTAACGGTGATGAAACGCTAGAGACGACGACATACGGCGATGTACTTGCGCGCCGAGGCGGAGTCGCCCGCGTGTACATCAGCGGCGTTCTCGCGAGTGAGGAGCCGAACTTCCTGTTCTCCTACAACATCACGAGCCTCACGCCGGCGATGAAAAAGAGACTCAATCGTGAGCGTCTCAATGTCGGCCGAACGACATATGCCGAACGCGTCAAATCAATTTTAAGATCGGCTCAATCGGAAGTCGTTTGCGACGCCCTAGCGGAACAAGTGTCGGCGAGGGCAACGGGAACGCAATGCGACGAGATGCAGTGGATCGAGATTTCCCAGCGTGCATTGAATCTCCTGCACGAGCGACGCGACGTTGCGTACATCACGGAAGAGGAACTCGAGTACCACGCTGATCTCGTGGACCATATGCGGCAAGATGGACTCGATGTCATGGTCGTGACGACGGCCCAGAAGGCGAGACTCGACGATCAGATCGACAACGGAGACACGGACCTCCGGACGCTCGAGGGATACGTCCATCAGTACAACGACACGTTCAACTACGACTTTGTCGACTTGACCGAACTGTCTCCAGCGGAGCGTGATGTTTTCTCGCGGACCGCCGAACTGCTTGACCTCATCGGCCTAAACCTCGGGGGCGTCCCGCCCATCCGCATCTCCGAGACCATCCGCGTGAACTTGGATGGGACCCTTGGCGTCTGGGATCCGGAACTCGGCGAGATCGTGATCAAGCGGAGCCAGCTTGGGTCACTGCGCGGCTACGCGGGCACGCTGCTACATGAGGTGGCGCATGCGGACACTGGGGCGGTTGACGTCTCACGCCTCTTCGAGTCGGTTCTCACCGGCTATCTCGGAATGGCCGCGGCCCGCGCGATTGATACGCGGACGGAGTCCCGCTTGCGAGACAATCACGCGACGGCCCTTCCAGGTGTTGGCTCGACGACCGAGCGAGCAGCGCGACTGGTTGCCGACCGGAGCCAATCCGAGGGCGTGACCGCAGCACGCGAACAAGTAGACGTTGAAGCACCGACCCAGCCTGAAGCGCAGATTTTCAGCTGCCCCCACTGTCGCCAGCGCAATCGAGTGCCCGCCACTGCCCTGACGGTAAGGTGCGGCAGTTGCGGTGAGACGTTCGTCCCGACGAGGCAAGAATGAAGCAGGCGCGAGGTCGGGCAACCGTGACTTCTGGCCCAACGAATGGTCCCCTCACGTTGCACGGACTGGCGAGTCGGCGTCAGATGCGAGTCGGCCCCCCTGAAGCGAAGCACTGGCGCACGGTGATCGGCGGCGGCCGCTTTCGCGTGCACGCAAAGATGGCATGAGCCGGGCGGCGGTCCCGGCGTAGGGGGGACCTCCTCAGCTCAAGCGCGCATGATGCGCGCAGGTAGTTAACCGTGGAGCTTGAGGAGGCCCCGTAATGGCAATCGTAATGGGACTCGATCAGCAT
>NZ_DATHDY010000120.1:0-59837 GCF_035318805.1 Baekduia sp. | reverse complement strand
TACAACCTGGTCACCAAGCGCGCGATCGCCGAGACCGACGCGACCGTCGAGTGGGTCGACTGCAACCTCGGCTCGAAGCTGACGATGAAGTACCCGTCGGTCTACCTGATGGGTGAGCGCGCCCACGGCGAGGTCCTGTCCATCGCCTTCGCCGGCGAGGGCCAGCACCAGGACGCGGGCGCCAAGATCATCCACGCCGCGCCGAACACGACGAGCAACATCTTCGCCAAGTCGATCTCCAAGGACGGCGGGCGCTCCTCCTACCGCGGCCTGCTCGAGGTCGCCAAGGGCGCGCACGGCTCGAAGTCCAAGGTCGTCTGCGACGCGCTGCTGCTCGACGAGCACTCGCGCTCCGACACCTACCCGACGATCCGCATCGGCAACGACGACGTGGACGTCGGCCACGAGGCCACGGTCTCCAAGGTCGGCGACGAGCAGCTCTTCTACCTCATGTCGCACGGCCTGACCGAGGAAGAGGCGGGCAAGCTCATCGTCAACGGCTTCATCGAGCCGATCGTCAAGGAGCTGCCGATGGAGTACGCCGTCGAGATGAACCGGCTCATCGAGCTGCAGATGGAGGGCTCAATTGGCTAGCGCGACCGCGGCCTCCGTGCCGCACCTCACCGTCGAGCAACTGCCTGCGTTCAAGGGCACGCCCGGCTGGGAGTTCACCCCCATCGACAAGCTGGACCTCGCGGCGTTCCCCACGGCCGCCGCGGGGAGGTCCGTGCCCGCCGACGTGCTGTTCGCGCCGCAGGACGGCATCGGCCCCAGCGACGCGGAGCCCAGGAGATCGGACCCGCCCGCCCCGATCATCGCGCCGCTGCGCGTCGCGCTCGAGCGCCACGCCGACGTCGTCGGCCGGCACTTCGGGACCGTGGTGCGGCCGTCGTTCTTCACCAAGCTGAACGCCGACGAGTGGACCGACGGGACGCTGGTCTACGTGCCGCGCAACGTCAAGGTCGAGGCGCCGATCGTGATCACCACGGTCCAGGACCGGCCCGGCACCGCCCTGCACCACCGCACGCTCGTCGTGCTGGACGAGGGCGCCGAGGCCGAGATCTGGGACCAGGTCGTCTCGTCGCACGACGAGGAGGCGGTCGTCAACGGCGCCGTCGAGCTCGTCCTGGGCCAGAACGCGACGCTGCACTACATCGGCGCGCAGAACGTCAACGAGAAGACCTGGGTCTTCGGCGGCCAGCGCGCGATCGTCGGCCGCGACGCCCAGCTCGACTGGACGACGCTGGCCTTCGGCGGCGGCAACGGCAAGGTGTTCCTGGAGACGACGCTCGACGGCCAGGGCTCGCACGCCAAGGTCACCGGCGCGTACGCGACGCGGGGCCGCCAGCACGTCGACTACGACACGCTGCAGGAGCACGCGGCGCCCGACACGGTCTCCGACCTGGCGTTCCGCGGCCTGATCAGCGGGCGCTCGTCGGCCGTGTGGCGCGGGATGATCAAGGTCGACCCGGGCGCGCAGCGCACCGACGCCTTCCAGGAGGCGCGCAACCTGCTGCTCGGCAAGAAGGCCCACGCCGACGCGATCCCCGGCCTGGAGATCCTCGCCGACGACGTCCGCTGCACCCACGCCGCGGCCATCGCCCAGATCGACCCGGAGCAGATCTTCTACCTCCGCTCACGCGGCCTGTCGAAGACGACGGCCGAGCGGCTGGTCGTCGAGGGGTTCCTCGGCGCGATCGTCGAGCGCTACCACGAGGGCCCGATCCGCGACGCGATCGCCGGGGCGCTCGAGCTGCGGCTGTCGGCGGTGCTGGGGTAGCGCCGACGTCGGCGGTCGGAGGCGACCGCTCATGGATTTGCGTGACGGCCGCCCGCGGGGCGGCCGTTTGCGTTGGGGGTGGGCCTGTTTGGCGCGGTGGGGGCGCGGTGTTCGGGCCCACCCGCCCCGGGGCGCTGGCGGACGACCGGGCGCGCCGGAGCCCGCGACGCACGCTCGCTCTCGTCGTCGCCGACGGTCCACGCCGCGTGGCGTCGCCGGCGCCCGCGCTGGGCGCCGGCCGCGTCGGCGGTGCGTCGGTCGGGCCACGGCGCCCGCGGTAGGGCCGGGGCGCCGGCCGTGGGGTCAGTCCGCGACGGGCGCCGGCAGCGACGCCAGCGCCTCGCGCAGCTCGTCGACGCCGACGTAGTCCAGGCCCACGGCGTGGATCTTGCACCAGGCGATGGTGCCGCTCTCGTCCACGATGAAGGTCGCGCGCTGCGTGCCGAGCACGGGGCGGGTCACGCCGTAGGACCGCGCGACCGCCTTGTCGGCGTCGGCCAGCAGCGGCACGGTCAGGCCGTGGTGCGACGTGAAGGCCTCGTGGCTGTCGACGTCCTGGCCGGAGATGCCGACGACGACGGCGTCCAGGGCCGACATGTCGTCGGCGCGGTCGCGGTAGGAGCAGAACTGCTTCGTGCAGACCGGCGTCTCGTCGCCGGGGTAGAACAGCAGCACGACGCGCTCGCCGCGGTGCGCGCCGAGGCGGAAGGACCCCTCGGTCCCCGCCAGCTCGAAGTCCGGTGCGGCGTCGCCCACGCGTGGTCCCTTGGCCATGACGTGCAACTGTAGGGATCCCGTGGACCAGTGGATCGCCGACAGCGCAGCTTCCATCGCGACGCGCGCCGAGCGCGAGCTGGAGGCGCTGGTCGGCGTCTCCACGCCGTCGGGCGACGTGCCGGGCGCGCAGGAGGCCGCCGCGATCGCCGCCGCGCTGCTGCCCGACGGCGCGCAGGTCGAGCACGTCCCGTGCTCCTCGCCCGACCACGCGCCCGACCTGATCGCCCGCGTCCGCGGAACCGGCGCGGGGCGGATCCTGCTGGTCGGCCACCTCGACACGGTCGTCTCGCACGCCGAGCACCGGCCGCTCGAGCGCGACCCCGCCAACCCCGACAAGCTCTACGGCTCGGGCACGGTCGACATGAAGGGCGGCGACGTGCTGGCGCTCGGCGTGCTGCGCGCGCTCGCCGGGCGGCCCGAGCGCCTCGCGGAGGTCGCGCTCCTGCTCGTGGTCGACGAGGAGTGGCGCGTCGGACCGTTCGGGCACGTCGAACGCTTCGCCGGCTTCGACGCATGCCTCTGCTTCGAGGCGGGCGAGCTGACGGCCGGCGGCGACGACGCGGTCGTCGTCAAGCGCAAGGCGGCCGGCACGGTGGAGGTGCTCGCGACCGGCCGCAGCGCCCACTCCGGCTCGGCGCCCGACCGGGGCGTCAACGCGCTGCTCGCGCTGGCCACCGCCGCGCAGGCCATCGCCGCCCAGCACGACCCGCACGGCCCCGACCGCCTGACCGCCGTGCCGACCGTCGTCCGCAGCGGCGACGCGTTCAACGTCGTGCCGGCCGAGGGGCGGCTCATCGCCGACGTGCGCGCCGACCGCCTCGAGGCGTTCTCGCGCGTGCTGGACGCCGTGCCCGCCGCGGTCGGCGGCGCCGCGCTCACCGCCGGGCTGGCCCGCGAGTGGCCGGGCATGGACGCGCGCGAGCCCACCGCGCCGCTGCTCGCCCGTGCCGGCGAGCTGCTCGGGCGGCCCGTGATCGGCGCCCAGCGCGGCGGCGCGAGCGACGCCAGCCACCTCGCCGCGACGATCCCGCTCACCGTCGACGGCCTCGGACCGCGCGGCGGCGCTGCGCACAACCCGGGCGAGTTCGTCCTGGCGTCCTCGCTGCGCTCGCGGGCGCAGGTGGCGCTCGCCGTGGCGCTCGCCGCGGCCGAGCGCGCCCGCGCGTAAGAACCCGCGATCTTCGCGCAACATGCGCGGAAATCGCTGCTCGGTTAACAGTCAGACGGCGTTATGACGACATCCCTCCGCCGGCTTCGCTACGCTCCGCCGGTCGTTTGCACCAGCCGAATCCCCGATCGAGCGATCGGCGGGGAGCGGGGGACCCACTGGCCGGAGTGATCCGGTCCGGGGCGAATCATCGCCATTGTGCGACGTAGCGCCACTCTCTTGGCGCGAGCCCGACAGCTAACCCCGTAGGCGCCTTTTTCAAAGAGAGGGAGCCCACCAGTTGTCGCCGTCGCCGTTCCGTTCGTCCGCCTTAGGCGTAGCCAGCGCCTTCGCGGCGGCCTGTGTGCTGTTCCTCCCCGCCCTCGCGGAGGCCGATGCCACCGCGGGTGGCACCGCGGCGGGGAGCACCACGACGCCGGCCAGCACCACGACGCCGGCCAGCACGACCGCGTCCCCGGCGGTCACCACCGCCGCCGCGCAGCTCGGGACCGGCACGCTGCGCCGCGGCTCCCGCGGCTCCCGCGTCAAGGCGCTGCAGACGCTCCTCACGCAGGCCGGCTACAAGACGACAGGCGACGGCCAGTACGGCGCGTCGACCGTGTCGAACGTGCGCCGCTTCCAGCGCGCCGCCAAGCTGAAGGTCACGGGCGTCGCCGGCACCGCGACGCTGAACGCTCTGCGCACCGCAACGGACGGCTCGGCCTCCACACGCGCGACCGCCACCTCGTCCCAGCACCTCGGCGATCGCATCCCGCTGCGCAAGGGCATGAACGGCCACGACGTGAAGGTCCTCCAGGACTTCCTCGACCGCGCCGGCTTCGACACGTCGGTCGACGGCGAGTTCGGCTCCGGAACGCTCAAGACGGTCAAGCTCTTCGAGGGCGACCAGCAGCGCACCGTCGACGGCGTCATGGACCAGGCCGACATCGACCTGCTGCGCTCGCTGATCGACGGCGAGAGCGGCACCGCCACGACGACGACCGCGGTGCAGCTCGCGCCCGGCGACAAGGCGACCGTGGGGTCCGACGGCCTGGCCATCGCACCGGCCAACGCCCCCGACCAGGTCAAGCAGATCATCGCCGCGGGCAACGTGATCGCCAAGAAGCCCTACCACTACGGCGGCGGGCACGGCACGTGGGACGACACGGGCTACGACTGCTCGGGCTCGGTCTCCTACGCGCTGCACGGCGCGGGGCTGCTCGACCAGGCGCTGCCGTCGGGCGACTTCATGAGCTGGGGCGACGACGGCCCCGGCCAGTGGGTCACCATCTACGCCAACTCCGGCCACATGTACATGGTCGTGGCCGGTCTGCGCTTCGACACGAGTGGGCGCCAGCAGGACGGGACCCGCTGGCACGCCGCCTCGCGCTCCAGCAGCGGCTACACGGTCGTCCACCCGCCGGGGCTCTAAGACTCACGCAGGGGTACAGCGACGGCGGGCACTCACACGGGGTGCCCGCCGTCGCCCATCGAGTAGAACCCATGGGTGACCCCGCGACCGCGTCCACCGGCCACCCCCGACGAGGAGCTCCTCGGCACCAAGCGCCGGCCGGTCCTCGCGACCCGCACCGAGGCCGAGCGCATCGCGCGCATCGAGGCGGAGCTCGAGGCCGGCTTCCACGCGCTGCGCGACCTCGGCCCGGCCGTCTCGATGTTCGGCTCGGCCCGGACGCCGCCCGACCACCCCAACTACGCGCTCGCCCGCGAGATCGCCCGGCGCCTCGGCGAGGCGGGGATGGCGATCGTCACCGGCGGTGGCCCGGGGATCATGGAGGCCGCCAACCGCGGCGCGCGCGACGCCGGCGCGCCGTCGGTCGGGTTGAACATCGAGCTGCCGTTCGAGCAGGGGGCCAACGGCTTCCAGGACGTCACGCTCACGTTCTCGTTCTTCTTCACGCGCAAGCTGATGTTCGTGCGCTACGCGACGGCGTTCGTCGTGATGCCCGGCGGCTACGGGACGCTCGACGAGCTGTTCGAGGCGCTCGTGCTCGAGCAGGTCGACAAGATCCGCGACTTCCCGATCGTGCTGGTCGGCAGCGCGTTCTGGGCCGGGCTGCTGGAGTGGGTGCGCGACCGGCTGGTCGCCGACGGCGTGATCGACGCCGACGACCCCGAGCTGCTGCGCGTCACCGACGACCCGGAGGAGGTCGTGCGGATCGTCTGCGCGGCGCGCGACCGGCAGGAGCCCGCCGCCTGACCGGGGCGTTCGCCATGGCAGGGAGCCCGCCGCGCGCGCAGAAGCTGAGTCGGATGCTGCTCGCAGCGCGGTTCGTCCTGCTCGCCCTCGCCGGCCTGGCCCTCGCGCCCCCGGTCGCGCAAGCGCGGGTGGCGCTGGTGGCCACCGGCACCCCGGACGTCGCGCTGCTGGACGTCGCCACCAATCAGATCGCGCGGCGCGTCGCGTTGCCCGGCGCGACCACGGCGGTCGCGGTCACGCGCGACGGCCGCACCGCGCTGGCGGCCGGCGGCGGCGCGCTGCTCGCCCTCGACCTGCGCAGCAACGTCAGCTTCGGCCCCAAGCCGCTGCGCATCGGCGCCGCCGAGGTCGCGGGCCTCGGCGTCTCGCCCGGGGGCGCCAGCGTCTACGTCGTCGCCGGCACGCGCATCCTGCGCCTCGACACGGCGACGCTGACGGTCGGCGGCACCGCCGATCTGCACGGCACCGCGCTGGGCCTCGCGGTGTCGCGCGACGGGACGCTCGGCGCCGTCTGGCTGAAGGGCGGCCGCGTGGCGATGGTCGACCTCGGCGGCGGCCCGAAGCTGCTGCGCCGCGTCAGGGTCAAGGGCGCAGCGGGCGCCGCGTTCGCCGCCGGGCGAGCATGGGTCACCGCGGCGCACGGACGGCTGCGCACGATCGCGCCCGCCGCCAAGAAGGCGACCAAGGGCATCAAGCTGGGCAGCGGCGTCGGCGGCGGCGTCGCCGTCTCGCCCGACGGCACCCAGCTCGCGGTCGGCGCAGCGGCGGGCGGCACGAAGGCCGCGATCGTGGACGTCGCCGGCCGGGACGTCCACGCGTTCCGCGCCGCGCGCGGCCCCGGGATCCCCGCCTGGTCGCCCGACGGCAGCCGCATCTACGTCGCCGACCGCGGCGCGCACACCCTCTCGCTGGTCAGCCCCTATGCGCATCGCCGCCTCGGCACAGTTGCGCTGCCCGCCGGCCTGCGCCCGCTCGACGTCGCGATCCAGCCGGGGCTCGCGCTCGTCCAGGGCACCGACGGCCCCGACGTCCTGCTCGGGACGCGCGGTCCCGACCTGCTCGAGGGCCTGGCCGGCGACGACCGCCTCGCCGGCGGCCGCGACAACGACGTCCTCCACGGTGGCGACGGAAACGACACGCTCGAGGGCGGCCCGTACGACGACCACCTGGACGGCGGCAGCGGCGACGACCGGCTCACCGGCTCGTCGGGCAACGACGCGCTCGGCGGCGGCGACGGCCTCGACACCGCCTACGCGGGCACCGGTGACGATCGGGTCCACGGCGGTCCGGGCGACGACCGGCTCGACGGAGGCGTGGGCGACGACCGCCTCTACGGCGACGCCGGCAACGACTATCTGGACGGCGGCGCGTTCGGCAACGACGCGCGGCTCTACGGCGGCGACGGCGACGACACGATCCACGGCGGCCGCGGCTCGGACCGCCTGATCAAGGGCAACGCCGGCAACGACAAGCTCTACGGCGAGTCGGGCACCGAGCACGTCCTGGGCGGCGACGGCGACGACCTCATCGACGGTGGCGCCGCGCGCGACCTGCTCGAGGGAAACAACGGCTCGGACACCGTCGTCGGCGGGGCCGGGGAGGACCTGGCCGAGGGCGGCGCGGGCGCCGACCTCGTCGACGGCGGCGAGGAGGCCGACGAGCTCTACGGCGACGACGGCGCCGACACGCTCGTGGGCGGCCCGGGGCCGGACGTCATCGACGGCGGCGACGGCGACGACACGATCCGCGCGGCCGACGACAGCAGCGATCGCGTCGACTGCGGCGAGGGTCAGGACACCGTCTATGTCGAGGACTCGGCGCCCGCGCGCGACCGCCTGGTCGGCTGCGAGTCGGTCGTGCCCGTCGCACCCGAGGCGGCCGGCGGCGCCACGCCGACGTCGCTCGTGCGCGGCACCGGGGGCGACGACCTGCTGCGCGGCACGCCCGGGCCCGACTCGATCTTCGGCAAGGAGGGCGACGATCGCCTCTTCGGCGCCGGAGGCGACGACTACGTCGACGGCGAGTGCGGCGACGACGAGCTCCACGGCGGCGCCGGCGACGACACGATCGCGGGGCGCTCCGGCGACGACCGCATCTTCGGCGAGGACGGCGACGACCAGATCACCGGCGATCGCGGGAGCGACCGGATCAGCGGCGGCGCCGGCGACGACGCGCTCTTCGGCAACCTCGGGCCCGACGTCGTCGCCGGCGGCTCGGGCGACGACCGCATCAACGTCGTGCGCGGTGAGACCGACACGGTCCGCTGCGGGTCGGGCCGCGACGTCGTCCTCGCCGACGGCGACGACCGCGTGGCGGCCGACTGCGAGGATGTCCGCAGGTGACGCCCGATGCCCTCCAACCCACGCGCTCGGTGCGGATCCCGCTCGACGAGATCACGATCCGCGCGAGCCGGTCGTCGGGGCCCGGCGGCCAGCACGCCAACGTGACCGCCTCGCGCATCGAGGCGAGCTTCGACGTCGCCGCGTCCGCGTCGCTGACCGACGACCAGAAGCGCCGCATCGTCAACCGCTGCGGCCCCGTCGTGCGCGCGGTCGCACAGGACGCGCGCAGCCAGGTCCGCAACCGCGAGCTCGCGCTGCGCCGGCTGGAGGAGCGCCTGAGCCGGGCGCTGCACGTGCCGCGGGCGCGGACGGCGACCAAGCCGACGCAGGGCTCGCGCAAGCGCCGCCTGGAGGCCAAGGCCAAGCGCGGCGCGGTCAAGCGCGACCGCCGGCGCCCGCCCCGCGACGGCGACTGAGCCCGCCGCGCCTACGCCGCGTCGGCGCGCGCCGCGAACGGCGGCTCGGTGGCGGCGACGAGCCAGCGCAGCTCCTCGGCCGGCAGCGGCCGCGAGAAGAGGTAGCCCTGGCCCAGCCCGCAGCCCAGGCGCCGCAGCGCCGCGAGCTGGTCTGCCGTCTCGACCCCCTCGGCGACGACGGGCAGCGCGAACGCCCGCGCCAGGCGGACGATGGCGTCCACGATCGGCGCGTGGCCCGTGTCGAGCCCGGCGACGAACGACCGGTCGATCTTCAGCCCGCCGATCGGCAGCTGCGCGAGGTAGCTCAGCGACGACCAGCCCGTGCCGAAGTCGTCGAGCTGCAGCTCGACGCCGAGGTCGCGCAGCCGCTCCAGCAGCGCCAGGCGCGCGGGCCCGCGGTCGATCAGCGTGGACTCGGTGATCTCCAGCGCCAGCGCCGCCGGCACCGCGCCGGTGGCCTGCAGCGTCGCCTGCACCGTCTCGACGAGCGACTGGTCGTGCAGCTGCCGGGGCGAGAGGTTGACGTGGACGGGCAGCGGCGGCCGGCCGGGGCGCAGCGCGGCCCACGCGGCGGCCTGGGCGCACGCCAGCTCGAGCACGCGGCGTCCCACCCCGACGATCAGGCCGCTCTCCTCCGCGACGGGGATGAACGCGTCGGGCGCGAGCAGCCCGCGCTCGGGATGGCGCCACCGCACGAGCGCCTCCAGCGCGGCGATCGACCCGTCGGCGAGGTCGACGATCGGCTGGTAGTGGACCTCCAGCTCGTCGCCCTCCAGCGCGCGGCGCAGCGCCGCCTCGATCTGCAGCCGGCCGTCGGCCCACGCGCGCATGCCGGTGTCGAACAGCTCGATCCGCGCGCGCCCGCCCTCCTTGGCGCGGTACATCGCGGCGTCGGCGTCGCGCAGCAGCTCCTCGGGATCCTGCTCGGGGTCCAGCAGCGCGATCCCGATGCTCGCGCCGAGCACGTGCTCGTCGCCGCCGGCCCCGAACGGCGCGCCGAACGCCGCCGACAGCCGCTCGGCGATCGCGAGCGCCATGGCCTCGTCGGCGACGTCCTCGCACAGCACGACGAACTCGTCGCCGCCGATGCGCCCGACGGTGTCGGTGGGCCGGACGGCGCCGCGCAGCCGGTCGGCGACCTGGCGCAGCACCTCGTCGCCGGCGCGGTGGCCGAGGCTGTCGTTGACGAGCTTGAAGTGGTCGAGGTCGAGGAAGACGAGCGCGACATGACCGTCGGCGCGGTCGGCCCGCTGGACCGCCTGCTGGAGGCGATCCATGATCAGCGTGCGGTTGGGCAGCTCGGTCAGCGGGTCGTGCAGGCCGCGGCGGCGGATCTCCTCGTCGCTGGCGAAGCGGTCCAGCGCGTCGCCCAGGACGTTGGCCATCGCCTGCAGGAACGTGACGTCGTCGGGCGCGAACGCGCCGCTGGACGCGCTGTAGGCCGCGAGCACGGCGTGCGGGCCGCCGCGGCCCTGGACCACGACGGTGACGCCGCTGACCGCGCCCTCACGCGCGACGAGGTCGGCCTGGATGAACCGCCGCTCGGTCCGCGCGTTGTCGACGATGACCGGCTCGCGGCGGATGAGGGTGAAGCCCTCCTGGCTGTCGCCCCACCCGGCGGGCACGGTCGCGTGGCGCACGAGCCCGTCGCCGAAGCCGGCGCCGGCGCGCAGCAGCAGCGCGCGGCCGTCGTCGATCAGCTCGAAGAGCGCCGACAGCTCGACGCGCAGCACCGTGCGGACGGCCTCGACGGCACGGTCGATCAGCGTCGCGGGGTCCTCGGCCTCCAGCGCGCGCTCGCCGAGGGTCGCCACGGCGGCCTGCTGCGCCGCGCGGCGCTCGAGCTGGCCGATCAGCCGCAGTCGCTCGCTGAGGTCCTGGTAGACGGCGACCATGCCGGTCAGGCGGCCGTCGTCGTCGCGCACGACGACCGTGTGGACGTGGCCGTCGAAGAGCGATCCGTCGCGGCGGCGCAGGCGCCACTCGGTCGCGCAGCGGCCGTCGCGCAGCACGGCCTCGCGCGCCGCGGCGATGCGCTCGGGCGGCTCGGCGGAGAGCAGGTCGACGGGCGAGCGGCCCAGCGCCTCGCTCTCGGGCCAGCCGAACATGCGCTCGGCGGCGGGGTTGAACGCGGTGATCGCACCGGCGGCGTCGGTGGCGCAGACCGCGGCGTCGACGTGCTCCAGCGTGGCCGAGTGCACGCGCACGCGCTCGTACAGGCGCGCGTTGTCGAAGATGAGCCCGATGCGGCTGCCGACCTCGACCGCGACCGCGAGGTCGGCCTCGGTGTAGGGCGGACGGCCGCGGTCGCGGGTGAGGGTCAGCACCCCGAGCGCGCGGCCGCGGCTCACCAGCGGCACGGCGATCAGCGAGGTGATGCCGACCTCGGCCACGTAGCGCGCGTAGCGGCCGCCGTCGACGTCGGCCGCCTGCACGACGGCGACCAGGAGCGGCTCCTGGGTGCGGAGCACGTGGGCGGCGCGGGGCTCGCTGTCGGCCGGGCGCATGTGCGCGCCGACCTCGTGCGCCAGCGACTCGGACCGCGGGTCGCGGTGAGCGTGCGGTCCGGGCTCGAGCATCGTCTGGTCGCGCGACAGCGTGCGCACGTCGGCCTGGTCGCCCAGCACGCGCGCGCACCAGCGTACGATGACCTCGAGCACGGCGACCGGGTCGAGGCTGGCCTGCGTCGCCTGGCGCAGGAGGTCGGCCAGCGCCAGCGTGCGCTCCTCGGCGAGGGTTTCCGGGGTACGGGCGTGTGGGGACGGCACGGCTCGGAGACGGCATCGGTTCCGAGGCCGCGCGCCTTGAGGGCGCCCATCGACTGCCGGACACCGTTTATCGGACCGTCCGCACGGGCACGTCTTTCAGCATGCCGTCCGCGACCATGCTCCGTACCGCTGCCGGGCACGCGCTCCGCGCGCCCCACACCGATGCCCAGCTGCTGGCCAGCTATGCCGAGACCCGCGATCCGCAGCTGCGCGAAGCGCTCGTGGAGCGGTTCCTGCCGCTGGCCCGGTCCATCGCCAAGCGCTATCGCAAGGCCGAAGAGCCCTTCGACGACCTGCTCCAGGTCGCCAGCCTCGGACTGTTGAAGGCGGTGGACCGCTTCGATCCGTCGCGCGAGATCGCGTTCTCGAGCTTCGCCGTGCCGACCATCGTCGGCGAGCTGCGCCGCCACTTCCGCGACCGCTGCTGGTCGGTCCGCCCGCCGCGCGAGCTGCAGGAGCGCGCGCTGGAGGTCGACAAGTTCCGCAGCGAGCTGACCACCCGCCTCGGCCGCGCGCCGTCGGTGCGCGAGATCGGCCGGGCGCTTGAGCTCGCCGACGAGCAGGTCCTCGAGGCGCTGCAGGCCCAGCAGGGGATGCGCGCCGCGTCGCTCGACGCGCCGCGCGGCAGCGGTGAGGACAACGACGCGACGCTGGCCGACGCCCACGGCGTCAACGATCCGGAGCTGGCCCGCGCCGAGCACCGCGCGACGCTCGCCCGGCTGTTCGAGCGGCTCGACGAGCGCGAGCGGCGGGTGCTGCGCCTGCGCTTCGAGCAGGATCTCACCCAGGAGCAGATCGGCCAGATGGTCGGCGTCTCCCAGATGCAGGTCTCGCGCATCATCCGCGGGGCCGTCGCCAAGCTGTCGGCCGCCCGCGGCGAGTCGCGCTAGCCACCGCCGCGCGGGAGGTCGTCGCGCGGATATGGTCCCGGCATGAGCGGCAACCTCGCCACGATCCTGACCGACTCGGCCGCGAAGTTCGGTGAGCGGGAGGCCCTGCGCCTCGACGACGCGGTCTTCGACTACGCGCTGCTCGACGAGGCCAGCGCCCGCGTCGCCACGATGCTGAAGGCCAAGGGACTGCAGACCGGCGACCGCGTCGGGATCATGCTCCCGAACGTCCCGTACTTCCCGGTCGCCTATTACGGCGTCCTGCGCGCGGGTGGCGTGGTCGTCCCGATGAACGTCCTGCTCAAGGGCCGCGAGGTCGGCTTCTACCTCACCGATCCGGGCGCCAGGATCGTCTTCGCCTGGCACGACTTCGCCGAGGCGGCCCAGCAGGGCGCCGACGAGGCCGGCGCCGAGCTGATCGACGTCAAGCCCGGCGCGATCGAGGGCGAGATCTTCGGCCACGACCCCGACCCAGAGGTCGTGGAGCGCGCGCCCGGCGACACCGCGGTGATCCTCTACACGTCGGGCACGACCGGCAAGCCCAAGGGCGCCGAGCTCACCCACGACAACCTGCGCCGCAACGCCGCCGCGGCGGCCGGCCTCTTCGCCCTCGACGAGACGGTCGTCACGCTCGGCGCGCTGCCGCTGTTTCACTCCTTCGGCCAGACGTGCGGCATGAACGCCACCATCTACGCCGGCGGCTGCCTCACGCTGATCCCGCGGTTCGAGCCCGCCAAGGCGCTGGAGATCATCCAGCGCGACGCGGTCAGCGTCTTCGAGGGCGTGCCGACGATGTACGGCGCGATGCTGCACCTGCCCGAGCACGGCGACTACGACACGTCGACGCTGCGCGTCTGCGCCTCGGGCGGCGCGTCGCTGCCGGTCGAGCTGCTGCGCAGCTTCGAGGAGGCGTTCGACGCCAAGATCCTCGAGGGCTACGGGCTCAGCGAGACGTCGCCGGTGGCGTCGTTCAACCATCCCGACAAGGAGCGCAAGCCGGGCTCCATCGGCACGCCGATCGACGGCGTCGAGATGAAGGTCGTCGACGAGGACGACGCCGACGTCCCCACCGGTGAGGTCGGCGAGATCGTCATCCGCGGGCACAACGTGATGAAGGGCTACTGGAACCGTCCCGAAGCGACCGAGGAGGTCATGAAGGGCGGCTGGTTCCACAGCGGCGACATGGCCAAGGTCGACGAGGACGGCTACTTCTTCATCGTCGATCGCAAGAAGGACCTCATCATCCGCGGTGGCTACAACGTCTACCCGCGCGAGATCGAGGAGGTGCTCTACGAGCACCCGTCGGTCCGCGAGGCCGCCGTGGTGGCGGTCCCGCACCCCGATCTCGGCGAGGAGGTCGGCGCCGCCGTGGTGCTCAAGGACGGCGCGGACGCCGACGTCGAGGCGATCAAGGCGTACGTGAAGGAGAACGTCGCGGCCTACAAGTACCCGCGCCACGTGTGGATCGTCGACGAGCTCCCCAAGGGCCCGACGGGCAAGATCCTCAAGCGCGAGATCGAGGTCCCGGAGCCCGCCGACCGCCCCTGACCGATGGGCAGGAAGCGGTCAGCTTCACCATCCAGTCACTGACGGACTTGACGGATCCTGGTACGTTTGCGCCCGACCGGCCGGCGATGAGATCCGGCGAAGCAGGTAGTGGAGGACACGCTGAAATGGCCAGCGGAACCGTGAAGTGGTTCAGTGACGACAAGGGCTTCGGCTTCATCACGCCCGACGAAGGTGGCAAGGACTTGTTCGTCCACCACAGCGCGATCGTCGCCGACGGATACCGCTCGCTGCCCGAGGGCGCGCGAGTGAACTACGAGGAGGAAGCGGGTGACAAGGGCCCCAAGGCCGTCAACGTCACCCGGGAGTCCTGAGCGCGCCCCACCGCGCCACAAGCTCAACGATCGAGGGCCCGCCTGCCGGCGGGCCCTCGATCGTAGGACAAGCTCTTCTCGGACCGGCTGCCTAGGTCAGCAGGATCACGAGGATGATGATGATCAACAAGGTGCCGAGTCCGATGTACATGGCCATCGTGGTACCCGAGGGCGCCGGCCGGCACGCAGCGTGACCGACGAACCGCTCCGGATTTCGGTCAGTGGTCGGCGACGGTGCCGTCCGGCGGGTCCAGCGGCAGGCCCGCGTCGTGCCAGGCCTGCAGGCCACCGGCCAGGGAGTACGCGTCGTAGCCCGCGCGGCGGAACGCCTGCGCGGCCATCAGCGACCGGGAGCCGAGGCGGCACTGGAACACCACCGGCCTGCTCTGGTCGATGGTCGCGGCCTGGGCGCTCAGGTGCTCCAGCTCGACGTGGCGCACGGGGCCCGGGATGCGGCCCGCGTCCCACTCATACTGCTCGCGGACGTCGATCACCTGGACCTCGCCGGCGTCGAGGCGCCGCCGCACGTCGTCGGGGGTGACTTCCAGCTCGGGATCGGCCAAGGGATGCTCGCTCATGGTCGGGGTGGACCTCCGAGCACGAGTCTAGGCAACCCCGAGCCGCGGTCAGCGGGTCAGCACGAAGCGCGAGGCGAGGCGGTGCAGCTCGTCGGCGCTGCGCGTCAGCTCCTGCGCCGAGGCGACGATCTCCCGCGTGGACGCGACCGTCTGGTGGCTGGACGCGGCGACCTGCTGCGCGGCCGCCGAGGACTGCTCGGCGACCGAGGCGACCTCGCCGACGTCCGCGTCGACCTTCTGGGAGCTCTCGGCGATCGCGCCGATCGCGCGGGCGATCTCGGCGACGTGCGCGCTGGTGACCTCGACGGCCTCCCCGATCTCCGAGAACGAGGCGCGGGCGGTCTCGACGGTCGCGACGCCGTCCTCGGTGCGGGCGGCGCCGTCCTCGACCACCGTCACGGCGCGCTCGGTCTCGGTCTGGATCTCGGTCACGAGCGAGGCGATCGAGCTGGCCGCCTGCTGGCTCTCCTCGGCGAGCTTGCGGACCTCCTCGGCGACGACCGCGAAGCCGCGGCCCTGCTCACCGGCGCGGGCGGCCTCGATCGCGGCGTTGAGCGCGAGCAGGTTGGTCTGCTGCGCGATGCCGCCGATCGTGTCGACCATCGAGCCGATGCGCGTGGAGCGCTCGCCCAGCGAGCGGATCGTGCGGGTGACCTCGGCGGACGCGCCGCTGACGGCGAGCATCGCCTCGCTGGCGGCGCCGACGGCGGTGGCGCCGTCGTGGGCCAGCGCCCGTGCCCGCCCGGCCTGGTCGGCGGCCTCGGCGGCGCCGCGCGCGGACTCCTGCGTGGCGCTCGCGACGCCGGTGCTCAGGCCGCGCACGTCGACGACGGCGGAGACCTGGCGCTCGGCGCCGGAGGCGACCTCGGCCACGGCGCGGGCGATCTCGTCGACCGCGCGGCCCGCCTCGCCGGCGTCGTCGACGACACGGCCGGAGACCGCTGCGACGGTCTCGGCGGCGCGTGAGAGGTCGGTGACCATCGTGCGCAGGCCGGCGGTCATCGCGTCCAGCGAGCGGCGCAGCTCGTCGCGCTCGGAGCGCGGGGGGAGCTCGCCGGAGAGGTCGCCGCCTGCGACGCGCTCGGCGTGGCCGGCGATCGTGCGCAGCTCGCCGAGCATGCGCTGGACGGCGCCGGCCGAGCGGCCGACCTCGTCGAAGTCGTGGACCAGGAGGCGGACGTCGGGGTTCAGGTCGCCGTCGGCGATGGAGTTCGCGGCGCGCGAGATCTCGGTGAGGCGCTTCTTGATCTCGATCTGCGACCAGAGCGAGATCGCGATGACGCAGAGCACGAAGCCGATCGTGCCGACCAGGAAGACGGTCTTGGCGCCGCGGACGTCGTCCTGGACGTGGGCCGGGTCGATGCCCGAGATCTGGTGCAGCACGACGGCGATCTCGACGCTCGAGAACACGAGCAGCGCGATCACGGCCAGCACGATGCGCATCCGGGTGGACGCGAGCCGGCCGACCTTGTGGGTGCCCTCCACGGTGGTCATGGTCAGCTTGTCGGCAAACGAACATGGGTCTTGAGGGTCGAGCAGCGCCGCTCAGCGCACCTCCGGCTACCCCCAGAACAGGTTGAAGAGCCCGAACTGCCGGTCCGGGCGCCACGCCACCGCGGGGCCGAGGCGCATGCGCAGCGCGTCGTTGAGGCGGACGAACCGCCAGGCGCGCAGCGCGTCGGTGGCCGCGATGTTGCCGTCGGGGACGATCAGCGTGCCGGCCGCCGGCCCCGCCGTGGCGGCGGCCATGAGCGCGACGCCGACCTCGGGACGGGCGGCGGCGATGGCGGTGCCCGCGCCCCAGGGCGAGGCGATGGCCCAGCCGAGCAGGTCGCCGTCGCCGTCGTCGCCGGCGACGGCCACGCCCGCCAAGGGGAGGATCGTGTCGAGCACGGCGTCGCGGCGCTCACCCGTGGCGTGCAGGTCGAGCGCGCGCAGGCGGGCGCGGTCGGGCTCGCCCAGGCGCTGGAGGTCGGCGGGCGGGGCGCCGCCCGAGACGCCGCGCCAGGCGACGGCGCGCTCCTCGGCCACGAAGCCGAGGCGGTCGTAGACGGGGCGGCCCGCCTCGGTCGCGTAGAGCAGGACGGTCTGCGCGCCGCGGTTGCGCAGCCAGCGCACCGAGGCCTCGGTCAGCGCCGCGCCCAGCCCGCGACGCCGCGCCTCGGGCGCGACGCCGAGGGCGCCGATCCAGCCCGTGGTGGCAAAGGCCGCCACGCAGGCGACGCCGCTCACGCCGCCGCCCTCGCCCTCGGCGACGAGGATCACGCCGTCGGGCGAGCGGCGCGGGTACTCGAGCAGCCGCGCGACCTGCGTGCCGAAGCCGGCTCGGCGCAGGACGTCGACCGCGAGGGGGACCTCGCGGTCGGTGGCCGGGCGGATCGCCGATGCGAGGCGCACCGGCCGGAGCCTACTCAGCCCGACCGTCCGCGCGGCCCACTAGTAGCGCGGCGGTGGATCGTCGTAGCGGTCACGCCTGACCACCGTCTCCCGGCGGGTCATCGCGAACGTCATGAACAGCGAGATCACCAGCCCGAGGATCCCCACGATCAGCAGGATCAGGCCGACCGTGGACAGGTCGACGCCGCTGATCGCATCAGAGACGGCGTAGCGCAGGATCGCGCCGGCGGCGATGAGGAAGAGCGAGGTTCCGATGCCCATGGATCTTGTGGATACCCCGGACGAATACCCTTCATCCCCATGAGCACGACCGCCAGCCACGTCTACGAGATCCCGCAGGAGCACAAGGACTTCCGCGACCTGGTGCGCCAGATCGCGGTCGAGCGGGTGGCGCCGCGCGCGGCCGAGATCGACGCCCAGGACGAGTACCCGTGGGACATCCGCAAGCTCCTGTCGGAGAACGACGTCCTCGCGCTGCCCTTCGAGGAGGAGCACGGCGGGACGGGCACGGGGACGCTCATGTTGCAGATGGCCGTCGAGGAGCTCGCGAAGGCCTCGGCCTCGGTCGCGCTCATGCTCATGGTCCAGGAGCTCGGATCGCTCCCGATCAGGCTCTACGGCTCCGACGAGCTCAAGCAGCGCTTCCTGCCCCGGTGCGCCGCCGGCGAGTGGTCGCCCGCGTTCTGCCTCAGCGAGTCGGAGTCCGGCTCCGACGCCGCCGGGATGCGGACCAGCGCCGTGCTCGACGGCGACGAGTGGGTCATCAACGGCACGAAGTCGTGGATTACCAACGCCGGCATCGCCGACTTCTACGTGGTCTTCGCCGTCACCGATCGCGAGAACCGGCGGGTCACGGCGTTCGTCGTCGAGAAGGACCGCGAGGGCTTCTCGGTGCCCAAGTACGAGCACAAGCTCGGGATCCACGGCTCGCCGACCGGCCAGCCGGTCTTCGACGACGTGCGCGTGCCGCAGGAGAACGTCATCGGGGAGGTCGGGCGCGGCATGAGCGTCGCGCTCGGGACGCTGGAGCGCACGCGCCTGGGCGCGGCCGCGCAGGCCGTGGGCATCGCGCAGGGCGCGACCGACTACGCCGTCCAGTACGCGAAGGAGCGCACAGCGTTCGGCAAGCCGATCATCGAGCTGCAGGGCCTGCAGTTCAAGCTCGCCGACATGCAGACCAAGACGGCCGCCGCGCGCGAGCTGCTCTACAAGGCCTGCTCGATGATGGATCGCGACGAGCCCGACAAGGCGCTCTACAGCTCGATGGCCAAGCTCTTCGCGTCCGACGCGGCGATGGACGTGACGGTCGAGGCGGTCCAGGTCCTGGGCGGCTACGGCTACGTCACCGAGTACCCGGTGGAGCGCATGATGCGCGACGCGAAGATCACCCAGATCTACGAGGGCACCAACGAGATCCAGCGCGTCGTCATCGCGCGGCAGCTCGCGAGGTAGTCTGAGAGGCCCGATCGCCATGTCCCTGCGCCGCACCGCCTTCGCCGCCGTCCTCGCCCTGAGCCTCGGGCTCACGGTCATCGTGCTGCTCGACGGTGGGTTCAGCACGATCGGCTGGGTGCGGCTCTTCGAGATGCTCGGCGTGGTCGTGATGGCCGGCGCGGCGCTGCTCGGCGGCATGGCCGTCGTCGGCGTGCGCATGGCGGGCTGGAGCGAGCCGGAGTCCGAGGAGGAGTTCGAGCGCGTGGTCCTGCGCGCCGAGCGCCTCGCCCGCGACGGCACGGCGGCCGAGCCGGGGGAGACCGAGTTCCTGGACCTCGACCCCTACGACGACGCGGACTTCGAGGAGCTCGTCCGCGACGCGATGGACGACCTCCCGGACCTGCTGCGCGCGGCGCTGGACCGCAACGTCGCGGTCGTCATCTCCGACGGCGGCCGGCGCCACGGCGCGTACGGCCTCTACCAGGGCGACGGCGCCACGCGCGACGACTACCCCGACAAGATCATCATCTTCCGCGACACCCTGCGCCGCGACTTCGGCCACGACCCCGACCTGCTGCGCCACCAGGTGACCGTGACGGTCCGGCACGAGCTGGCGCACCACATCGGGTTCGACGAGCTCGGTGTGAGGGACTTGGGCCTCTGAGCTGAGGGGCGGGTCGCAGCCCGCTACGTTCCCTGCGCCTTGACAGCTGTTCCGAACACCGGAACACTGCCGGGCATGTCGGCCATCGAGCGCTCGTCGCTGCCCGAGCAGGTGTTCCGCCAGCTGGTCGGGGCCGTGCTCGACGGGCGGTACGCGCCGGGGGAGCGGCTGCCGGCGCAGCGGGCGCTGGCCGCGGACCTCGGCGTCAACATGGCGTCGCTGCGGGAGGGCATCAAGCGCCTCGAGCAGCTGCGGCTCGTCGACGTCCGCCACGGCGACGCGATGCGCGTGCAGGACTGGCGCGCCCACGGCGGCCTCGACGTCCTGGCCTACGCCGTCCCGGCCGACCCGACGCTGACGCGCTCGCTCTTCGAGGCGCGGCGGCTGCTGCTCACCGAGGCGGCGCGGCTGGCGGCGCAGCGCGCCACCGAGGAGCAGCACCGCGCGCTCGGCGACCTGGCCGCCGCCTTCGCCGCGGCGCCCGACGACGTGGCCGCGCAGCTGGTCGACCTCGCCTACATGGCGACGATCATCGACGCGGCCGGCAACCTCGTCTTCCGGTTGATCCTCAACTCGATCCGCGAGCTGTACCTCGCCAACGCCGAGCGCTTCCGCCCGATCGTCGCCGGCCGCGAGGAGCTCGCGCCGCTGTACCGGCGGGCGGCGCGGGCGATCGCGGCGGCCGAGCCCGGCCGCGCGGCCGCGGCGATGGCCCGGCTGGCCGGGGCGCAGGAGGAGCGGATGCTGCGGGCCGCCGCCGGCGACGCGGCGCCGTGACCGTCCTCTCGCCGCGCGAGGCGTCGATCTTCGCGTGCGTGACCGACACGCTCCTGGCGCCCGCGCCGCCGCTGCCGCCCGTGCACGCCACGGACGCGGTCGCCAGCTTCGACGCGTGGCTGGCCCGCGCGCCGCGGCCCAACCGGCTGGCGCTCCGAGCGGTCCTGCTGGCGCTCGAGATCGCGCCCCGCCTCACGGGCGCCCGCACGCGCTGGCGCCGCCTCGCGCCACCGGCGCGCCTCGCCCTCCTGGAGCGCCTGCAGCACCGTGGTGCCGGCGGCCGCGCGGTCGTCGAGGCGCTGCGCGCGTCGGCGGCGGTCAGCTACTACGGCGACGCGCGCGTGAGCGCGCTGCTCGGCTACGTGCCGCTGCGGGATCGCCGATGAGCCTGCTCGCCGAGCCGACGACCGGCGGCGTGATCGACGGCCTGCGCCTGACCGGCGAGCGGCGGGTGCGCGCGGACGTGTGCATCGTCGGGTCGGGCGCCGGCGGGGCGCCGGTGGCCCGCGCGCTGGCCACCGCCGGGCTGCGCACGGTCGTGCTCGAGGACGGCCCGGAGTTCTCGACCGCGCAGCTCACGGGCCGCCCGCGGGACATGACCGCGCTGCTCTACCGCGACGGGGGCCAGACCGCGACCGCCGGCGCGCCACCGATCATGCTGCCGACCGGCCGCGCGGTGGGCGGCACGACGCTCGTCAACTCCGGCACGTGCTTCCGCGTGCCCGCGGCCGTGCAGGCGCGCTGGGCGGCGGACCTGGGCCTCGACGCGCTCGGGCCCGGCACGCTCGACGACGCCTACGCTCGCGTCGAACGCGACCTCCGCGTCACGCGCGTCACCGAGGAGCTGGCCGGCGCCAACGCGCGCATCGCCCGCCGTGGCGCGGAGCGCCTGGGATGGTCGGGACGCTTCCTGGACCGCAACGCCGACGGCTGCGTCGGCTCCGGCGTCTGCGCCTTCGGGTGCCCGAGCGGCGCCAAGCAGCACGCCGGCGCGGCGTACCTGGAGGGCGCGCACGCGGCCGGGGCGACGACGTACGCCAGTGCCCGGGCGCGGCGGGTCACGATCGACGACGGCCGCGCCACCGGCGTGCAGGCGGTCACTGGCGGTGGCGGGCGGCTGACCATCGAGGCGCCGTGCGTGGTCGTCGCGGCCGGGACGCTCCACACGCCCCTGCTGCTGGCCGCCAGCGGGATCGCCTCGCCGTGGCTGGGCCGCAACCTCTCGATCCATCCCGCGACCGCGGCCTACGGGCTGATGGACGAGACCGTCGACATGGCGCACGGCGTGCCGCAGTCCTACGGCATCGACGAGTTCGCCGGCGAGGGCATCATGTTGGAGGGGATCGCGGGACCGCCCGACTACCTCGCGATGTCCGTGCCGTTCTCGGGCCCGCGTCATCGCGAGTTGATGATGGACTACCGCCACGTGGCGCAGTTCGGGATGATGATCTGCGACACGTCGCGCGGCCGTGTGAGCACCGGCCGGCTCGGCCGCCGCACGAACCGCCCGCTCGTCCGCTACGAGCTCGGCCCGTCCGACGTCGCCACCGTGCAGCGGGGCGTGGAGCGCCTCGCCGAGCTGCTCTTCGCCGCCGGCGCGCACCGCGTGATCCTGCCGCTGGCGGGCGTCCCGGAGCTGCAGGGCGGCGACCTCGGTCCACTGCGCCGGCACCGGGCGCACGCCGGCGAGCTCAAGATGATGGCCTTCCATCCGCTCGGCACGGCGCGCATGGCGGCGCGCCCCGCCGACGGCGTCCTGGACGCCGACGGCGCCGTCCACGGCGTCGCCGGCCTGTCGGTCTGCGACGGCAGCGCGGTCCCGTCGGCGCTCGGCGTCAACCCCCAGCTCACGATCATGGCCCTGGCCGCGCGCCTGGCCGACCACCTGCTCGCCTGAGAGGAGCGCACCACCATGTCGTTCTTGATCGACCCGCCCTGGCTGTACGCCAACGGCCGCGTGCTCGCGCAGGTCGCGCCGCCCCCGGCGCGGCGGAAGCTGTCGGCCGCGACGCTCGCGATCTTCCTGGTCACGAGCATCTCGCTCTACCTCGACCGGCCGTGGACGCGGCCGATCTGGCGGCTGTGCCGGGCGCGCAGCGGCCGCGACTGGATGCTCAACTCCGGCGTCCTGCGGCTCGACCACGAACATCCCGGCCGGGCCACGCACGCCGTGAGCGCGATGCTCTTCGCCACCTACCCGCTCTGGCTATGGCTCGGCCTGCGACACGCCCAGGACTGACGCCGCGCTTCCCGTCCTTCGGGGCGGGCGGCGGCTACGAGTCCTACTACGTGCGCGCGGTCGATCCCGACCGGCCGCGGTCGGTCTGGCTCCGCCACACCGTCCACCAGGCGCCGGGCGAGGCGCCCATCGGCTCGGCCTGGGTAACGGTGTTCGGCGCCCCCGAGCTGCTCGCGCACAAGGCCTCCGAGTCCGACCCGGCGGCCGGCGGCGGCCGCCTGCGGATCGGCGACAGCGCGTTCGGGCCCGACGGCGTCGAGGGCGCGGCCGGGCCGGCCGAGTGGGACCTGCGGTGGACCGGCGACGAGCCGCCGCTGCGCCACCTGCCCAAGGAGTTCCTCTACTCGGCCCCGCTGCCGAAGACCAAGCTCGAGAGCCCGCGCCCGGCCGTGCGCGTCCACGGGCGCGTCACCGTCGGGGCGACGACCGTCGAGCTCGACGGCTGGCCGGGCATGGTGGGGCACAACTGGGGCGCCCAGCACGCCGAGCGGTGGATCTGGCTGCACGGTACGGCGTTCGAGGGCGGCCCGGACGACTGGCTCGATCTCGCGCTCGGCCGCGTGCGGATCGGGCGCGCGACGACTCCCTGGGTCGCCAACGGCGTGATCTCGCTCGGCGGCGAGCGCCTGCGCGTGGGGGGCACGGCGCGGCCGCGCGTCAACGCGGGACCGCTGCACCTCGATCTGTCGGTGGGGGGACGCGCCGCGCGCGTGCGGCTGACCGTCCACAGCCGTCGCGAGCAGACCGTGGTCTGGCGCTACGCCGACCCCGACGGCTCCCAGCACCACGTCGCCAACTGCTCGGTCGCGGAGCTCGAGGCCGTGGTCCACCCGCGCGGCTCGGTGCCGATGACGCTGCGCACCGCGCACGGCGGCACCTACGAGCTCGGCATGCGCGAGGCGCCCGAGGGCCTGGCGATCCAGCGCTTCCCCGACCCCTAGGGGCGTTGGGCCCTAACCCGCCGCGGGTTTCGCCCCCTGGGCGAACACCCGCAAGGGAACCTGGCCCTCTGGGCCAGCGTTCCCCTAGGGGGACGTAGCATGCTCGGGGCCCATGATGATCGTGATGACCCCGCAGGCGACGCAGCACGAGATCGACGCCGTCGTCGCCCGTGTCGAGACCACCGGCGTGCACGTGGTGGTGATGCCCGGCGAGCTGACGACCGCCATCGGCGCGATCGGCGATCCCGAGGGCGTGGCGGAGCTGGGCCTGGAGGGGATGGGCGGCGTCGACCGCGTCGTCCCGATCTCGCGGCCGTACAAGCTGGCCTCCAGCGAGCTGAGCCACCACGAGCCCTCGACGTTCGACATCGCCGGGCGAACGGTCGGCGGAGGCAAGACGTTCACCTTGATCGCGGGACCGTGCACGGTCGAGACGCGCGAGCAGACGATCGGCGTCGCGAAGGTCGTCAAGGCCGGCGGTGCGGCGATGCTGCGCGGCGGCGCGTTCAAGCCACGGACCTCCCCGTTCGCGTTCAAGGGGCTTGGCGTGCCGGCGCTGGAGATCCTCGCCGAGGCCCGCGCCGAGACCGGCCTGCCGATCGTCACCGAGCTCCTGGACAGCGCGCACGCCGACGTGATCGCGCAGTACGCCGACGTCGTCCAGATCGGCGCGCGCAACATGCAGAACTACGCGCTGCTCGAGGTCGCGGGCAAGCTGGGCAAGCCCGTCCTGCTCAAGCGCGGTCTGTCCTCGTCGCTGGACGAGCTGCTGATGGCGGCCGACTACGTGCTGAAGGAGGGCAACGAGTCGGTGATCCTCTGCGAGCGCGGCATCCGCACCTTCGAGACCGCCACGCGCTTCACGCTGGACCTCGGCGCGATCCCGTGGCTCAAGCTCCACACGCACCTCCCGGTCATCGTCGATCCGTCGCACGCGGCGGGCGATCGCCGCCTCGTGGAGCCGCTCTCGCGCGCGGCCGCCGCGGTGGGCGCCGACGGCATCATCGTCGAGGTCCACCAGGATCCCGAGCACGCGCTGTGCGACGGGCCCCAGGCGATGTTCGCGTCGTCGTTCGACGCCTACGCCCGCGACGTCGCGGCACATGCCGGCCTGCTCGGCAAGGTCCTCGCGTAGCGCTCCTCACCAAACGCGCTGCGCGCTGCGTGAACAGGTGGACCCCTGATCGGCAGAAGCTCCTAGCCTGTCCGGTTCGCCATGAGCGCGCGTGAGCCGTTGTCCTATCGCGTCGCCGAGGCCGTGGAGTCGCGCCTGCGCCGCCATGCCTCGCCGGCCATGCTGCGCCGGGCCTACCGCGTCGGGTACCTCGTCCTGCGCCCGTGGTGGTTCGTCACGCGGCCGCACACCATGGGCGTCAAGGTCGTCGTGCGCTGCGGCGAGCAGGTGCTCGTCGTCCGCCACACCTACGCGCGGCGCGACCAGTGGGACATCCCCGGCGGATTCCTGCACCCGGGGGAGGACCCTGAGCCCGCGCTGCGCCGCGAGCTGGCCGAGGAGCTCGGCGTCGAGCCGGTCGGGATCCTGCCGATCGCGGCGGTCGCGTCGCGCTTCGACCGCAAGCGCGAGCGGATCTTTGTGTACGCCGCCGACGTCGCCGGGACGGAGATCCATCCGTCGGAGGCCGAGATCGCCGAGGCGCGCTGGGTGGATCGCGGTGCGCTCCCCGCGCCGACGATGCGCTTCGCGCGGCGGATGATCGCCCGCGCGTACTGGGAGCTGTGGGAGGACGAGGAGGAGCGGCCGGCGCACTGACGTTGGCCACGGCGTCCGACGGTGCGGCACTACCGTGGCCCATGGCTCGCACCCCGCTGGTCGATGGCCTCCAACGCGCCGCCGCTCGTGCGGCGGCCGACGCCGATGGAACCACCCGCCGGGCCTTCCTGGCGCAGACGGGCACGCTGGCCGCGGGAGCAGCGGTCGCGACCTGGCCCGTCCGCCCGGCGTTCGCCGCGTCCGCGCAGCCGCGGATCGTCGTGGTCGGTGCCGGACTGGCAGGCCTGACCGCCGCCTACCGCCTGCAGCAGGCCGGCTACGAGCCGCAGCTGCACGAGGCGTCGACACGGGCGGGCGGCCGCTGCTGGTCGATTCGCGACGTGTTCGCCGACGGCCAGATCGCCGAGCACGGCGGCGAGCTGGTCGACAGCAACCACATCGCCATGAAGCAGCTGGTGAGCGAGCTGGGGCTGCAGCTCGACAACCTGTTCCAGGCCGAGCAGGCCGGCACCGAGCCGATCACCTTCTTCGACGGCCGGCCGTACACGTGGGACGCCGCGACGAACGATCTCAAGGCGATCTGGCAGCAGATCCACGCCGACGTGTCGGCCGCCTCCTATCCGACCACCTACCGGTCCGCGACCCAGCGGGGCCGCGAGCTGGACGCGATGAGCATCGCCGCCTGGCTGGCCCGCTACGTGCCCGGCGGCGCATCCTCCAAGCTCGCACGGCTCCTCGACGTGGCCTACAACATCGAGTACGGCGCCGAGACCTCCGACCAGGCGTCCCTGAACATGCTCTACCTGCTCGGGTACGCCGGCCAGGGGAATCTGCGGATCTTCGGCAAGTCCAACGAGAAGTACCACGTGCGCGGCGGCAACGACCAGGTGACGCAGGGGCTGGCGACCCGGGTCGGCGGCGCGCTGCGCTACGGGTCGGAGCTCGTCGCCGTGGCGGCCAACGCCGACGGCACGCACACGTTGAGCTTCCGGCAGGGCGCCAAGACCGTCTCGACGGTGGCCGACCGCGCCATCCTCGCGCTGCCGTTCTCGCTCCTGCGCTCGGTCGACCTCAGCAAGGCCGCCTTCGGGACGCGGAAGCGATGGGCGATCGACGAGCTCGGCATGGGCACCAACTCCAAGCTCAACCTCGGGTTCTCCCGGCGCCACTGGCGCACGCTGGGCAACAACGGCGACAGCTACGCCGACACGGGCTACCAGGCGACGTGGGAGGTGAGCCGCGCGCAGCCGGGGACGGCCGGGATCCTCGTGGACTACACGGGCGGCCAGATCGGCACGACGTTCGGCGCGGGGACGCCGCAGGATCTGGCGCGGCGCTTCCTCGGGCAGATCGAGCCGGTCCTGCCCGGGATCACGGGGGCGTGGGACGGGCGGGCAACGGTCGACGCCTGGCCCACGCAGCGGTGGACGAAGGGGTCGTACTCGTACTTCCGGGTCGGCCAGTACACGCGCTTCTCGGGGGCCGAGGCGGAGGTCTCGGGAACCTGCCACTTCGCCGGTGAGCACACCTCCCAGGACTTCCAGGGCTACCTCAACGGCGCGGTGGAGAGCGGCCAGCGGGCGGCGAGCGAAGTGCTCGCGGCGCTGAAGAAGTAAAGTCCCGGCCGGAGCGGCATAGCCCGATCGGGCTATGCCCTATCCTTCAAGCCGTAGGCCCCGTGGTGTGCGACCGCCGGGGGATAAACCTGCCCGTGGTGTGCGACCGCCGGGCTTCATCTCCGAGAGGACCGATTTCATGCCCGAAGCCGTCATCGTCGACGCCATCCGGACGCCCGTGGGCCGCGCCTTCAAGGGCTCGCTCGCCTCGCTGCGCCCCGATGAGACCCTCGCGTTCGTGGTGGACCAGCTGCTCGAGCGCAACCCCGACGTCGATCCGTCCGCCGTCGAGGAGCTCATCGCCGGCTGCGGCCTGCCGCAGGGGCTGCAGGCCAACAACATCGCCCGCATCGCGGTGCTGCTGTCCGACACGCTCGGCCAGAGCACCAACGGCTCGACCGTGTCGCGCTACTGCGCCTCCGGCCTCGACGCCATCCGCTCCGCCGCCAACGCGGTCGTCGCGGGCCAGGGCGACATCTACATCGCCGGCGGCGTCGAGTTCGTCTCGCGCTACAACGCCGCGCAGGAGGCCGCCCACCCCGAGGATCAGAACGAGAACCTCCAGGGCAACGACGGCCAGCCGAACGCGTACATCGCGATGGGCCTGACGGCCGAGAACGTCGCCGAGCGCTACGGCGTCTCCCGCGAGGACCAGGACCGCTACGCCCAGCGTTCGCAGGAGCGCGCCGTGGCCGCCCAGGAGGCCGGGGTGTTCGATCGCGAGATCGTCTCCGTCACGCTCGCCGACGGCACGGTCGTGTCCAAGGACGACGGCCCGCGCGCGTCCTCGACCTACGAGAAGCTCGCGACGCTGGAGCCGGCCTTCAAGCCCGGCGGCACCGTCACGGCCGGCAACTCGTGCCCGCTCAACGACGGCGCGGCCGCCGCGCTGATCATGAGCGCCGACAAGGCCAAGGAGCTCGGCCTGAAGCCGCGCGCCCGCATCATCACGGCCGCCACGTGGGGCAACGAGCCCGAGTACATGGGCGTCGCGCCGATCGGCGCCATCAAGAAGGCGCTGGACCGCGCCGGCATGAGCGCGTCGGACATCGACGTCACCGAGCTCAACGAGGCGTTCGCGGCACAGGTGCTGCCGATCGCGTCCGAGGTCGGCATCGACCTGGACACGCTGAACCCGCACGGCGGAGCGATCGCGCTCGGCCACCCGTTCGGCATGACCGGCGTGCGCATCATGACCACGCTGCTCAACGACCTCGAGACGCTCGACAAGACGATCGGCCTCGAGACGATGTGCGTCGCGCAGGGGCAGGGCGAGGCGATGCTCGTGGAGCGCCTGAGCTAGGGGTGCCCTAGTAGGACATCATGTCGGTCTGGGGGCCCGCCACCGCGCGGGCCCTCGCCGTTTCCTGGCAGGATCCCCGCGCATGACCTACGCCTTGGCCGAGATCGACGATCGCTTCTTCGAGCAGGCGCCGATCGTGATCCCCGCGACCGTCGAGCTGGCCGCCACGCCCGAGCAGGTCTGGGAGGCGCTGGGCAGCGACGAGATGTGGTCCTGGGCGCCGATCATCGACCAGCTGGAGTGGACCACCCCGCGGCCGCAGTCGGCCGGCGCGATCCGCCGGCTGCGGCTGCTGAAGGCCGTGACGATCGAGGAGGAGTTCTACCGCTGGGACGCGCCGCACCGGGCGACGTTCCGGGTCACGCGGCAGTCGCGGCGCGCGTTCCACGGGCTGGCCGAGGACTTCCTGGTCGAGGCCTCGCCGACCGGCTCGCGGCTGACGTGGACGATGGCGGTCGCGCCCCGCGGCCTGGCCGGCGCGCAGGTCGCGGGGCGGCTGGCGCCGGTGCTGGCCAAGGGCAACGCGGCGGCGCTCGGCGGCATCCGGAAGATCCTGCTGCGCGGCTGAAGATCGGTGGGAAGGATCCGGCTGCAGCGGTGTCTGGCTGGACATGGGAACGAGGATGCTCCGGCGTGTCGTCGCGGCCGTCGCCGTCGCCTGCGGGGCGATCGCCGTGCCGGCAGCGGCGCAGGCCGACGACCATGCCGTCGGCTTCCCCGCCGGACCGGCGGCCGGCCCGTACACCCCCGCCGACGTGGAGGCCAACCCCGGCGACACCGTGACGTTCTCCGGCGGCTCGTTCGCCGCCCATCCCCTGGCGTGGGACACGGGCGACTTCGCCCGGACGGGCGCCGGGGCGACCGCGACGTTCACGTTCGCCAAGCCGGGGCTGTTTCGCTTCCACTGCGAGATCCACGCGTCCATGACGGGCAGCGTCCACGTCGCCGGCAACCAGTTCGCCACGCCGGACTTCACCTGGGCGCCGGCGGCGCCGCTGCCGGGGCAGGCCGTGACGTTCCGGCCCACTGCGTTCGCCGATCCCGACGGGTCGATCGCCCGCTACGAGTGGGACCTCGACGGCAACGGCAGCTTCGAGTCCACCGGCGCGCAGGTCGCGCGCACGTACGCGAGCGCGGCGACGGTGAGCGTGAAGCTCCGCTACGTCGATGACGGGCACGAGACGTCGCCGGCGACGGCGCGCGCCGTCACGGTCGGCGGTGGCGCGGGCGGCGGCGGCACCCCGTCCGGCGGCGGTGCTCCTCCAGCCGGCGGTGGCTCGACGCCGACCGCGCCGTCGGGCAGCGGCGGCGGTGCGGGCTCGACGCCGACCGCGCCGTCGGGCAGCGGCGGCGGCGAGAGCCAGGGCGGTGGATCGGCGCCGGCGAGCGCCACCGCGCCCGGCGTCCGCCTGACCACCCGGACGCTGGCCTTCCGGCGCAGCGCGGCGACCGTCTCGCTCTCGGCGGCCGCCCCGGCGACCGCGAAGGTGACGCTGCGCGCCGGCAAGGCGGTCCTCGCCCTCGGCACGGCGCGCATCCATCCGGGCACCGCCCACGTCCGCGTGAAGCTGACCCGCGCGGGCGCCAAGCGGCTGCGCACCGGCCGCCCGCTGCGCGCATCGCTCGCCGCCGTCCTGCGCTCGGCTTCCGGCGACGTCACGACGGTCCGGCGGACGGTCACGGTCCGGCTCAAGCGCTGAGGGCGCGGAGGGGGACGGTCCCCACGTCGCGACGGGTTGGGCCGTCGCGACGGCTGGGGGCCGTTCCCCTCTGCGGGCGCTCGGGGGTGGGCCTGTTCGGCGCGGTGGGCCCGCGCGCAACAGGCCCACCCGCCCAGCGCGCACGAACGACTGGGCCAGCCGCGCCCCGCCGGCGTCGCACGGCAGACCCACACGCCCGCCCCCAAGGCCCAGGCCCCGGTCAGCGCGGCGCCATCCGGATCGCGCCGTCGAGCCGGATCGTCTCGCCGTTGAGCATGGGGTTGACGACGATCTGCTCGGCCAGGAGCGCGTACTCCGAGGGGCGGCCGAGGCGGGGTGGGAAGGGGATCGTCTTGCCGAGCGACTCACGGGCCTCCTCCGGGAGCGCGGCGAGCAGCTGGGTGTCGAACAGGCCGGGCGCGATCGTGTTGACGCGGATCCCGTACTGCGCGAGGTCGCGGGCGACCGGCAGCGTCATGCCGACGACGCCGGCCTTGGAGGCCGAGTAGGCGACCTGGCCGATCTGGCCGTCGTAGGCCGCGACCGACGCGGTGTTGACGAGCACGCCGCGCTCGCCCTCCTCGGTGGGCTCGTTGCCGATCATCTTCGCGCCGGCCAGCCGGAGCACGTTGAACGTGCCGACCAGGTTGATGCCGATGATCACCTCGAAGGGCTGCAGCGGGTGCGGGCCCTTCGAGTTGGCGGTCTTCTGGGCCCAGCCGGTCCCGGCGCAGGTGATCGCGATGCGCAGGCCTCCGTCGGCCTGCGCGGCGGCGTCGACCGCGGCCTGCACCTGGTCCTCCTCGCGCACGTCGACCGCGACGAACCCGGCGCCCAGCTCGTCGGCGACGGCCTGGCCCCGCTCGGCGTTGACGTCGGCGATCGTCAGGACGGCGCCCTGCTCGGCGAGCCGTCGCGCGGTCGCCTCGCCGAGGCCCGAGGCCCCGCCGACCACCAGTGCGCCACTTCCAGAGATGTCCATCCGCGAAACCTATCGCGGTGACGCGGGCGTCAACTTCGCTGCGGCTCAGGTACGCCGGCGACGGCCCCACGCCAGACGGCGGCGCCCGCTCAGCGCGCCGGCGTCGGGGCCCTGACGACGCCGTCCTTGCCCGCGGCCTTGCTGCCGCGCAGCGCCTTGTCGGCGCGCTCGAGCAGCTCGGCGGGGCCTTCCGGCTCGACCCACTCGGCGACGCCGCACGAGACGGTGATCCCCTCGTGCCCGCCGTCGGGGCGGGCGATGTGGATCTCGCGCAGCACGCGCAGCGCGCGCGCCGCCGCGATGTCGGCGCGGGGGCCGCGCACGTTGGGCAGGATCACCACGAACTCGTCGCCGCCGTAGCGGGCGACCTGGTCGAAGCTGCGGTACTCGCCGCGCAGCGCCTCGGCGACGTGGCGCAGGAGCGCGTCGCCGGTCAGGTGGCCGTAGGTGTCGTTGACGCGCTTGAAGTCGTCGAGGTCGAGGATCGTGATCGCCAGCGGCGTGCCCTGGCGGCGGGCGCGGGCGATCTCCTCTGACAGGCGCTCGCGCATCGCGCCGTGGTTCAGGCAGCCGGTGAGCGGATCGATCGCCGCGGCCAGCCGCGCGTCGCGCAGCGCGATCGCGGTCCCGGCGAGGTCGGCCAGCGCGCTGGCCTGGTGCAGCTCCTCCTCGCTCCAGGTGCGCGCGACGCGCGACCCGAGCACGACGACCGCTCGCACGGTGTCGCCGGCCTGCAGCGGCAGGACGGCGGCCGTGGCCAGACCGTAGGTCCGCACCAGCTCGGCGGGAAGCGCTCCGTCGACGCGCGCGTCGGGCACCGTGACCGGATGGCCGGCGTCGGCGACCCAGCGCAGGGCGTCGGGCACCTCGCCGTGCGGCAGCACGTACTCGGCGCTGCCCGCGCCGCGGAGGGCGACGACGCCGCAGCCCGGATGGCCCGCCGCCAGCACGACGACGTGCGCCTGGTCGACCCCGAGCACGGCCACGAGCTCCTCGCCCAGGACGCGCTGGACCGCGGGCAGGCCCGCGTCTCGCTGTGCGAGACGCGCAAGCCGCTCGACGCTCTGAAGGAGCCGCTGCATCCAGTTCTCTTCGCCTCTTATCGGCCGCGGCGGGGGTGACCGGGTCATCCGTGCCCGGGTGCCACGTGCCCGATGGAAGCAAAGAGTCTAGAAGTAGAGCTTCGGGGCGGGAAGGGGAGTTTTCCGCACCATCACCCTCGCCGTTGGGCGAGGTTCAGGGCGAATAGTCCGTCCGGATCGACCACTTGGTCGCGGAGCACCATTCCGGCCGCGGCCAGGTCGCCGGCGATCCGCTCGCGCGTGAACTTCGCGCTGATCTCCGTGCGCAGCTCCTCGCCGGCCGCGAACGTCAGCCGGAGGTCCAACGCGCCCACGTGGACGCGCTGCGGGCGCTGGGCGCGCAGGCGCATCTCGATCCACTCGCGATCGCGGTCGAAGAACGCCACGTGGTCGAAGGACTCGGGGACGAAGTTCGCGTCCAGCTCGCGGTTGACGACGGTCAGGACGTTGCGGTTGAAGGCGGCGGTCACGCCGGCGGCGTCGTCGTAGGCGGCCTCGAGCACCGCGACGTCCTTGACCAGATCGGTGCCGAGCAGCAGATAGCCGTCCTCACCGAGCAGGCGCTCCAGCGAGCGCAGGAAGCGACGCCGGCTGCCCGGCGGGAAGTTGCCGATCGTCCCGCCGAGGAACGCGACGATGCGCGGCCGGCCGGGGACCGGCAGCGGGACGCGGTCGAGGTGGCGCTCGAAGTCGCCGACGATGCCGTGCACGCGCAGGCCGTCGAACTCCTCGATCAGCTCGTCGGCGCTGGCGCGGACCATCGACTCGGTGACGTCGATCGGGACGTAGCGCTCCAGCGTGCCGGCCCGGTGCATCGCGGCCAGCAGCAGGCGCGTCTTGGCCGCGGTGCCCGAGCCCAGCTCCACCAGCTCGGCGGCGCCGGTCGCGGCGACGATCTGGTCGCTGCGCGTCGCGAGGATCGCCCGCTCGGCACGCGTCGGGTAGTACTCGGGCTGCTCGCAGATCCGGTCGAACAGCGCGGCGCCGTGCGCGTCGTAGAAGTGCTTGGGCGGCAGCTCCTTGAACGGCCGCGTCAGGCCGTCCAGGACGTCGTCGGCCAGCGTGCGGTGCTCGCCGCCGCCGAGATGGGACTCCACCACGACGCGGCGGCGGTCGGTCGTGGTCAGCAGCGGCTCCATCAGGACGGCTCCTCGGGGGAAAGGGGGTCGCGGGCCAGCCGCACGCCGGCGAAGATCTGCCGGCGCTCGGGGAGGTCCCAGTTGCGGAACGTGGTGGTGGCGACGCGTGGTGCGGTGGCCCAGGAGCCGCCGCGTAGGACGCGATAGCGGTCGCCGAAGAAGACTTCGGAGTACTCGCGGTAGGGATGCGGCCGGAAGCCGGGGTACCCGCCGAACGTGCTGGCGGTCCACTCCCAAACGAGCCCGACACCGTCGAGGCGGCCGGCGGCCTTCTCCCATTCGGCCTCGGTGGGGAGCCGTGCTCCGCGCCACCGGGCCAAGGCCTCCGCCTCGAACCAGGAGACGTGGCAGACGGGCGCGTCAGCCGCGCCGTCCGCCACGCCTTCGTGACGCGTGATGTCGTACTCCTCCTTCCACGCCCAGCCCTCGGCCGACCACCACTCGCGCCGGACGTAGCCGCCGCCTTCGACGAACCGCAGCCACGTGGCGTTGGTCACCGGCCGGCGGGCGATCGAGAAGGCCGGGACGTCCACTGCGTGCAGCGGCCGCTCGTTGTCGTAGGCGAAGCGATCGTCCGAGGCGCCGAGCGCGTGCGTGCCGGCGGGCACCGACAGCCACGCGTCGGCGGGGCGCGCGGGACCGGATCCGGGAAGGCGAGGCTCGCCCGCCGGCAGCAGGCCGGCGATGGCCATGGCCTGGCGCATCGTCTCGGTGTGCTGCAGCTCGTGGCGCAGGACCATCTCGTGCAGCACGGGGTCGGCGCCCCGGCGCTCGACGGCGGCCAGCGTGCGGTCGCGCACCGCGTCGAGGTACTCCAGCGCATCGGCGTGGCCGAGGATCTCGAGGTCGCCGCGGACGGCGCGCGGCGTCTCGAACGCGTCGTAGAGCGCGGCGAGGTCGGGGCGCAGCAGGTCCAGGCCGGCGTGGCGATGGGCGAGCCAGAGGTCCTCGTAGGCGGCGATGTGGCCGAGGTCCCAGACCAGCGGGCTCATGATCGGCGCGATCTGCCGCTCGAGGTCTGCGGTCGGCAGGTGGGCGACGAGGTCGAGCGTGCGCTGCCGCGTGGCGGCGAGATCCTCGACGAGGGTGGCGGTGTCGGTGACCGTCATCGGTGCCAAAAGTGTCTCTCCGATGCTCCAGCACGTTACACACCGGCGCCACGGACTCGGCGGCTCGGGGTGGTGCTGGCGGTAGAGGCGGGGCCGCCTCCCGGGTAGAGCCGGCCCATGCGCAACCACGACGGCGCCCTGCGGTTCGGCATCCACGCGGGGCCGCAGAACACGACCTTCGACGACTACCTCGCGCTGTGGCGCTTCGCGGAGGACGCCGGACTGGACTGGGCCTCGGTCTTCGACCACTTCCTCCCGATCGAGTCCGGCCCGACCGGCCCGTGCTTCGAGGGGCTGACCATGCTGGGCGCCATGGCCGCCCACACCGAGCGGCTGCGGTGCGGGATCATCGTGACGGGCGTGACGTACCGCAACCCGGCGATCCTGGCGAAGATCGCGGTGACGATCGACCACATCTCCGGCGGCCGGATGGAGCTCGGGCTCGGCGCCGCGTGGTACGAGGACGAGCACGAGCAGTACGGCGTGCCGTTCCCGCGCCTGGGCGTCCGCATGGACATGCTCGACGAGGCCTGCCGCATCGTGCGGGCGCTGTGGACGCAGGAGCGGGCGACGGTCGAGGGCGAGCACTTCGCGGTGCGCCACGCGCTGGCCCAGCCCAAGCCGCTGCAGGGTCGGCTGCCGCTGTGGATCGGCGGCTCGGGCGAGAAGCGGACGCTGCGCATCGTCGCCGAGCACGCCGACGGCTGGAACACCTTCCACGGCGACCCGACCAAGTACCAGCACAAGCTCGACGTGCTCGCCGGGCACTGCGCCGACGTCGGCCGCGATCCCGGCGACATCCGCCGGCAGATCGTCCTGCGGGCGATCCTGGGGGAGACCGAGGACGAGGCGCGGGACCGCGCCCGCCAGTTCGCGGACGTCGCCGGGCTGCCGGGCGCGGAGATGGTCGCGGGCATGATCGTCGGCACGCCCGAGCAGTGCGCCGCGACCCTGGAGGACCACCGCCGCCTCGGCGTCGCCGACTTCCTCCTGCTCGTCCGCCCGCCGGCCGACCTGCGGACGATCGAGCTGTTCGCCCGCGAGGTCGCGCCGGCGATGCGGGCCGCTGCCGCAGCGGCGCGGTAGGTCGCCGGCCGCGCCGGCGCTCCGGCCTCGCTACTGGGCCGTCGGGTTCTGCTGCTCGTCGCGGATGACGTGCATCACCGCGTTGATGAGCGCCAGGTGCGTGAACGCCTGGGGGAAGTTGCCGAGGTGGCGGCCCGTGGAGGCCTCGAGCTCCTCGGCGTAGAGGTCCAGCGAGGAGGCCAGCGACAGCAGGCGCTCGCAGAGCTGGTGGCCGCGCTTGCGCTCGCCGATCTCGATCAGCGCGCTGACGAGCCAGAACGAGCAGATGAGGAACGTGCCCTCCTCGCCGCTGAGGCCGTCGTCGGTCTCGTCAGTGCGGTAGCGCAGGACGAGGCCGTTCTCGGTCAGCTCGTCGGCGATCGCGCAGACCGTGTCGTGCACGCGCTGGTCGTCGTGGGGCAGGAACCGCACGAGCGGGATCAGCAGCAGCGACGCGTCCAGGTTGGTGGACCCGTAGAACTGCGTGAAGCGCCCCTTCTCGTCGATGCCGCGCTCCATGATCTCGGCGTGGATCTCGTTGGCGACCAGGCGCCAGCGGTCCGCGAGGTCGTCCTTGCCGCGCCGGGCGGCCAGGCGCGCGCCGCGGTCCAGCGCGACCCAGCACATCAACTTGCTCGAGACGTAGTGCTGGGGGTCGCCGCGCGACTCCCAGATGCCCTGGTCGGGCAGCCGCCAGGAGGCGATCGCCTGCTCGACCTGGTCGTGGATGACCGGCCAGAGGCGCGCGGAGTTGTGGCCGTACTCCTTGGCGTGCAGCCACAGCGAGTCGAGCACGGCGCCGAAGACGTCGTTCTGGCGCTGGTGGTAGGCGTCGTTGCCGATCCGCACCGGGCGGGCGCCCTCGTAGCCGGTGAGATGGTCGAGCGTCTCCTCCTCCAGCACGCGCTCGCCGCCGATCCCGTACATGATCTGCAGCGCGCCGTCCTCGTTGCGGCCGAGGTCGGCGACGAACTGGATGAAGTCGTCGGCCTCCCAGTTCAGCCCGAGCGAGTGCAGGCCCGACAGCGTGAACGTCGCGTCGCGCATCCACGTGAAGCGGTAGTCCCAGTTGCGCTCGCCCCCGGGAGTCTCGGGAAGCGACGTCGTCGGGGCGGCGACGAGCGCGCCGGTCGGCGCGTAGGTCAGGCCCTTGAGCGTCAGCGCGCTGCGCTCGAGGTGGTTGCGCCAGCGGTGGTCGGGGAAGTCGGCGTCGGCCAGCCAGCCGCGCCAGTACTCGCTGGTGACCTCGAGGGCCGCGGTGGCCTCGTCGGCGCTGCGCGGCCCGTCGAGCAGGCGCGACCACGAGAGCGCGCAGTAGCGGGTCTCTCCGCGCTCGATGCGGTGGCGGGCGCGGACGCAGCCGCCCTCGATGCCGAGGTTGAGGTCCGACATGAGCCGCAGCGTGCGGCCGCCGTCGGTGGCGTCCATGGCGTGTGAGTCGTTGGGGACCGAGGTCCACGTCGCGGGCACGCGGCCGTAGTCGAACATCGGCTCGCACAGCAGCTCGATCTGCGCCTGGCCGTGGATGCACGTGATCGTGCGGACCAGCACGTGGTGGGCCTCGTAGTCGCTCGGCGGGCGGGTGTGGGCCGTCGTCGAGCCCTGCGTGCGCTCGCGCCACGGGCCGATGACCAGCGCGTCGCGCACGACGACCCAGCCCGTGGGCGTCATCCACGTCGTCTCGAGGATCATCGTGCCGGGCTCGTAGCGGCGCCCGGCAGGCACGCCCATCGCGCTCGGCCCGAGGCGGAAGCCGCCGGCCGAGCGGTCGAGGATCGCGCCGAAGACGCTGGGGGAGTCGAAGCGCGGCGGGCAGAGCCACTCGATCGTGCCGTCGGGCGCGACGAGCGCGCCCGTGTGGCAGTCGCTGAGGAAGCCGTAGTCGGCGATCGGCGGGAACGCCGACCGGACGGGCGTGCGCTCGACGAACGGGGTGGTGTCGCGGACCTCGACCGCGCCGGGATCCATCGCGCCGGCGCGCGGCGGATGCCCGTTCGGAGCGGTGTCGGGCTGAACCGGAGCGGTGGCGAGATCGATGTGCGGATCCATGATGGGTCTCTCGAAGTGATCGGCCGCAGGGGGACAGGCCCGCAGTGGTCCGGTGAAGACAGCCGCCCACAGTAGCGGTGCTACGCGCGAAGGCGGGGAGCCGGGGTTGCACCCTACGAACCCCTAAGGGTGGGGCCTGCCCCACCGTCATACGCCAGGCGACCGCATGGTCGGCCGGAGGCGTCGCGGTGAAGCTGCTCGCATGACCCCTCCCTCCTCCGCCCACTCCTCCCGCTCCGTGGCGGCACGCATCGGCCGCTGGAGCACGCGCCATCGCACGACAGCCATCGTCGGCTGGCTCGCGTTCGTTCTCGTGGCGCTCGTGATCGGCAGCGCCGTGGGCACGGTCAACCCCTCCAACGACGACGGCGGGCACGGCGATTCGGCCAAGGCCGACCGCATCCTCAACGCCGCCTACCCGGATCGTGCTTCGGAGACCGTCCTCGTGCAGGCCCGCGGCCACGGCACGACGACGGCCCGTGATCCACGCTTCCGGGCCGCGGTCGACGACGTCGTGCGGGGCGTGTCGGGCAAGCCAGGTGTCGTCGAGGTCGCGTCGCCCTACGCCAAGGGCAACGGCGGCCAGATCTCCGCCGACGGCCGCTCGGCCCTGGTCTCGTTGAAGATCAACGGCGACTCGACGCTCACCGCGAAGCGCGTCGACGCGGTCGAGCAGGCCGTGCAGGACGCGGCCACCCGGCACCCCTCGCTGTTCGTCGGGCAGTTCGGCGACGCCAGCGCCGACAAGGCGCTGTCGGCGTCCTTCGGCAAGGACTTCCAGCAGGCCGGGCTGCTCTCGGTGCCGGTGACGCTGATCATCCTGGTGCTGACGTTCGGCGCGCTCATCGCGGCCGGCGTGCCGCTGCTGCTGGGCGTCACCGCGGTGGTCGGCACGATCGGCCTGCTGGGCCCGATCAGCCACCTGTTCGCGCTGGACGAGTTCATCAACGAGATCGTGCTGCTGGTCGGCCTGGCGGTGGGCGTGGACTACTCGCTCTTCTACCTGCGCCGCGAGCGCGAGGAGAAGGCGCGCGGACACGCGCCGAGGGACGCGGTCGCGATCGCCGCCGCGACGTCGGGCCGCGCGGTGCTCATCTCCGGCGTGACCGTGATGGTCGCCATGGCCGGCATGATGTTCGCCGGCGACGCGACGTTCACCGCGCTGGGCATCGGCGCGATCCTGGTGGTCTTCGTCGCGATGATCGGCTCGGTCACGGTGATCCCGGCGCTGCTGTCGGGCTCGGGCAAGTGGCTGGAGCGCGGCCGGGTGCCGTTCCTCGGCAAGCGCATGGCCGCCGCGCGCTCGCGCGACATCGACAGCGGCGGGCGCGTGTGGAACGCGGTCCTGGATCGCGTGCTGCGCCGCCCCGTCGTCGCCGCCGTGCTGGCCGCGGGCCTCCTGCTCGTCATGGCGCTGCCAGTGCTGCACATGCACACCGCCGACAGCGGCACCGACGCGCTGCCGCGCGACCTCGCCGTCATGAAGGTGTACGACAAGATGCAGAGCGCCTTCCCCGGCGGCGAGATCCCGGCCGAGGTCGTCATCAAGGCCAAGGACGTGACGTCGCCCCGGATCACCGCCGCCGTCAAGCAGCTCGAGGCCGACGCCATCGCGACCGGCCGGGTCAAGGCGCCGGTCGACGTGTCGGTGTCGGCCGACAAGACCGTGCTGTCGGCCAGCCTGCCGATCGCCGGCACGGGCACCGACGCGGCGTCCAACGACGCGCTCGCCGTGCTGCGCGACGACGTCGTGCCGAAGTTCGCCGAACGGGCTCAGACCAAGGCCTACGTGACGGGCATGACGGCCGGGTCCAAGGACTTCAACGACCTCATGAAGTCGCGCTGGCCGATCGTCTTCGGCTTCGTGCTGAGCCTGGCGTTCGTCCTGCTGCTGCTGACGTTCCGCTCGGTCGTGATCCCGCTGAAGGCCATCGTGCTGAACCTGCTGTCGGTCGGCGCCGCCTACGGCGTGCTGACCTGGGTCTTCCAGGACGGCCACGGCGAGTCGCTGCTGGGGTTCGAGTCCACCGGGTCGGTCACGAGCTGGCTGCCGATGTTCCTGTTCGTGATCCTCTTCGGGTTGTCGATGGACTACCACGTGTTCATCCTCAGCCGGATCCGCGAGGCGTTCGATCGCGGGATGAAGACCGAGGACGCGGTGGCCTACGGCATCCGCACGACGGCCGGGACGGTGACGAGCGCGGCGATCGTGATGGTCGCGGTGTTCGGGATCTTCGCGACGCTCAGCTACCTGGACTTCAAGATGATGGGCGTGGGGCTGGCGACCGCCATCCTCATCGACGCGACGATCGTCCGCGCCGTGCTGCTCCCCGCCACGATGAAGCTCCTGGGCGACTGGAACTGGTACCTGCCGCGGTGGCTGGAGTGGCTGCCGTCGGTGGGCCACCACGAGCTCGCGCCGGCCCCGGCGCCCGCGCCGGCCCGGATCCCCGAGCCCGCGCACCGCGAGCCCGAGCCCGTGTTCCCCTAGCTTCGCGGGGCGTAGCGGTGGTGCAGCATGAGCGCGTTGCCGTCGGGGTCGCGGAAGTGGGACATGTGGCAGACGCCCGTGTCCATCGTCGCGGCGGCGAACACGACGCCGCGCGCCTCGAGCTCGGCGCGCGCGGCCTCCATGTCGTCGACGTGCAGCGCGATCGGGTGGTTGTTGGGGCGGTATTCGATGCCGAGCGCCTGGGAGTGGACCACGCTCAGCGTGAGGCTGCCCGTCTCGAACTCCAGCCCGACCGCCGGGGCGTCGCCGCGCTGGTAGACGCTGGAGCGTGGCAGGCCCAGCACCGTGCCGTAGAACTCCTCCGAGGCGGCGAGGTCGCTGCTGCACACCGTGAGGAAGTCGACGCCGTTGACGATCGGCGCGGTGGACGTGGCCTGTTCCTGGGTCATGCGCGCAGCCTGATCGCTGCGGGGTGGCGCTGTCAACCGGCCGCGCCGGCGCGATGCTGGCCCATTGGGGAGGCGAACTTGCCGAGCAACGCTCTACGGTCCGCAGACCTGTCCTCGAGCCATGGAGACCCATGCGCCATCGATCCATCGTGCTCGTCCTGTCTGCGTGCGCCGCCGTCGCCCTGCCGTCCGCTGCGCAGAGCGCCGCGCCGACCAAGCAGAAGTGCGACCGCAACTACTCCGGCCGGTGCCTGAAGCCGAACGTCAGCGACTACGACTGCGCGGGCGGCAGCGGCAACGGGCCCTACTACGTCTCCGGGCCGTTCCGAGTGGTCGGCAGCGACCACTACCGGCTCGACGCCGACCACGACGGCATCGCCTGCGAGCGCTAGGGGAACACTGGCCCAGAGGGCCAGGTTCCCTTGCGGGTCTTCGCCCAGGGGGCGAAACCCGCGGCGGGTCAGGGACCCCCTAGCGGCGCGCCGCGCCCGCCCGGTCAGCGCCCGGCGTAGCCCTCGTCGTCGTGGTGGCGCTGCACGCCGTCGTCGGTGAGCGCCCAGGTGCCGTCGGCAAGCTGCTCGACGAGGCCCTCGACGTAGAGCGAATGGAGGTTCAGCGGCGTGCGCATGTCGTCGCGGCCCCGGCCGATCGCCACGTCGACGTCGGCGATCGCCACGCCGCTGCCCGACTTGCCGCCGGACAGGTCCCACAACGCGGTCGAGACGTGGGCGAGGTCCCGGCGGCTCATGGACCGATGGTCGCAGCTGCGGCGCGCGGGGTGAAGGCGGGCCGCTATCCCGTCGAGGCGACCGTGGGCGGGCGGTCGCCGACCCAGTAGCGCGCACCGGGCCCGAGGCGGGCGGCGCGGTCCTCGGGGTTGGACAGCTGGCAGCGCTCCAGGGAGAGGCAGCCGCAGCCGATGCATTCCGTCAGGCCGGCCTTCAGGCGCTCCAGCTCGGCGATGCGCGCGTCGATCCGCGACGTCCACGTGCGCGACAGCGCCGACCAGTCGCGGCGTGTCGGCGCGCGGTCGGGCGGCAGCTTGGCCAGCTCGGCGCCGATCTCGTCGAGCGTCAGGCCGACGCGCTGGGCGAAGACGATGAACGCGATGCGGCGCAGGACCGGCCGCGGGTAGCGGCGGTGGCCGGAGCCGCCGCGGACCGACGTGATGAGGCCGCGCTCCTCGTAGTAGCGCAGGGCGGACGCCGCGACGCCGCTGCGCTTCGCCGTCTCGCCGATCGTCAGCAGCATGGACATGCCCGCACCACAGCACGCCGGGCGCTGAAGTTCAAGTGCGCTTGAGCTATGCCGCGACGAGCGCCGGCCGCGCGAAGGTCGCCGCGCCCGGGATGATCGGCCCGGCGTCCACGCCGTACCACTGCTCCAGCAGCGAGCAGTGGACGCCGCGGAAGTCGCTGGTGACCTTCAGGTTGCTGTGCTCGTCCAGCGCGGTCAGGCCCGGGAACTCGCCGACCATCTGGCCGGCGGCCTTGGCGCCGATCACGAACGACGCGCCCGCCGCGCCGTGATCGGTCCCGCCGGCGTTCTCCTGCGGGCGGCGGCCGAACTCGGTCCACACGTGGGCAGCGCGGAGTCGGCCCACTGGCGCAGCTTGGCCAGCGACTCGGCGCTCAGCGCGGGGTCGCCGACGGCGGCCAGCGCGGTGGCGACCGCTCCGGTGCCGTCCTCGGCGTCGGGGTAGGTGCTCGGGGCGCTGGTCGGGACCTGCGTGGGCTGCAGCGCGACGGCGGTGGTGTGCCAGCGCCCCCGCCAGGTGGACGTGTCGATCCAGGGCTCGTCGTCCCAGCCGCTGACGTTGGGCGGATAGAAGAGCGTCTGACCGGTCTCGTCGGCGAGGTAGGCCTTCCCCGCCTTGCCGAAGATCGACCTGGTGGTGTTGTCGTGGTAGCCGGGATCGAGGCGGAAGTTGTAGAGGCCCTGGGCGGCGCTGTAGTGGGCGCGCCAGCCGGTGAGGGCCTTGGCCGCCCATCCGGATGTCGTCCTCGGTGCAGGCGCCGCGGTCGGCGCCCAGCGTGAACAGCTCCATGACCTCGCGGGCGTAGTTCTCGTTCGGCGAGCCCTTGCGGTTGTCGATGCCGTCGAGGAACACGAGGGGGAGGGCGCGGGCGTGACGGGCGCTCAGCGCGGGCGGGGTCGTGCGGCAGGGTCGTGGTCCGGGGGCGGTGACGGCGAGGTTGCGCGTGCGGCCGGCGTGGCCGGTCTCCCGCAGGCGCCCGGGGCGGGGAAGCGCCGTCGTTGCCGGAGACTCGGGCGGGGAGTGGGCCTGTTGGGCGCGGTGGGGGCGCGGCGTTCGGGCCCACCCCCGGGCGCCCGCGGCAGACCGATCCGGCTCGCGTCACCGCTCGCCCCGGTCGTCATCGCCCCCAAATCACGCCACGGCGTCCGACCAGCGCCGCGCGCTGGACGCCGCTCACGCCGGCGGCACGCCGCCCGCTCCCGCGCCCCGGGCCCACCTCACGTGTTCCACGCCAGCAGCGCGCGCACGTCGCGCTCGAAGCCCAGGCGGCTCACGGTGCCGGTGTCGAGGACGAGGCGGCCGCCGAAGGCGGCGGGCTGCTCAAGCCAGCGTGCGGCGAGCACGCGCAGCACGTGCCCGTGGGCGACGATCGCGACGTCGCCGTCGAGCTGCAGCGCCTCGGCGATGACGCGGTCCACGCGGGCGGCGACGTCGTCGCCGGTCTCGCCGTGGGGCACGCCGTCGTCCCAGAGGTACCAACCCGGCCGGCCCTCGCGGATCTCCGTGGTGGTGATCCCCTCGTAGTCGCCGTAGTCCCACTCGAGCAGGTCGTCGCGCATCTGCGCGTGCTCGCCGAGGCCGGCCAGCTCGGCGGTCTCGCGCGCGCGGCTCAGCGGGCTGACGAGCACCGCGGAGAAGTCGTGACCGGCGAGACGGTCGCGCAGGGCGCGCGCCGCTGCGCGACCGTCATCGGTCAGCGGGATGTCGGTGAGGCCGGTGTGCCGGTGGGCCTTGGCCCACTCGGTCTCGGCGTGGCGGATCAGCCACAGCTCGTTCATGCAGGCAGCGCGGCGTTGTCGGCCATGACGAGCAGCTTGGCACGGTCCAGCAGTGACGCGGGCACGGAGCGGTCCGGGCCCGCCATGACGCGCGCGAGCGCCTCGGACTTGCCCTCGCCGGAGACCAGCAGGACGATGCGGCGCGAGCTGTTGATCTTGGGCAGCGTCAGCGTGATCCGCTCCGGCGGCGGCTTCGGCGAGTCGGTGATCCCGACCGCGACGCCGTGGGCGTCCAGCACCGGGTGGTTGGGAAACAACGACGCGGTGTGCCCGTCGGGGCCCATGCCCAGGTGCGTGATGTCGAGGACCGTCGCGCCGAGCTCGCGGGAGTACTCCATCGCGCCCTCCGAGGGCCCGAGCGTCGACGGCATCGGATGCCACACCGCGCCCCGCGCGCGCAGCCGCTCCTTGACCTGGCCGTGGTTGGACTCCGGGTCGTCGAACGGCACGCAGCGCTCGTCGCCGTACCAGAGGTGCACGCCGGTCCAGTCGTCGAGCTGGCTGTCGAGCAGCTCGTAGGTCCGCATCGGCGTCGTGCCGCCGGCGAGGGTCACGTGGGCGACGCCGCGCGCCTCGCGGGCCTCGCCGATGGCGGCCACGAGGTCGCGCGCGGCGTGGCGGGCGAGGCCTTCGGCATCGGGCTGACGGATGAGCTGGACGGGCATGGTCCTCCAGGGGAGCGGATGGTTCAGGTGGAAGTGTCGCCGGTGACCGTGCGCGGGCGCACCCGGGCGTCGCCGTTGCCGCCGTGGCCGTTCTCCCGGCGCCGCGCGTCGAGCGGCTGCTGGGCGGACGCCAGCTCCTGGTCGGCGCGGATGACGTGCATCACGGCGTTGATCAGCGCCAGGTGGGTGAACGCCTGCGGGAAGTTGCCGAGGTGGCGGCCCGAGCGCGGGTCGATCTCCTCGGCGTAGAGCAGCAGCGGCGAGGAGTAGCTGAGCAGCTTCTCGCACAGCTCGCGGGCCCGGACCGCGTCGCCGATCTCGGCCAGCGCGCTGACGAGCCAGAACGAGCAGATCGCGAACGCGCCCTCCTCGCCGCTCAGCCCGTCGTCGGTCTCCTCGACGCGGTAGCGCAGGACGAGGCCGTCGACGCTCAGCTCGTCGGCGATCGCGTTGACCGTCGCGATCATCCGGGGATCGTCGGGCGGCAGGAAGCGCACGAGCGGCATCAGCAGGCACGAGGCGTCCAGCGCGGTCGTGTCGTAGTGCTGGACGAACACGCCGCGGTGGTCGACGCCGCGCGAGCAGATCTCGGCGTGGATCTCGTCGGCGGCGGCCTGCCAGCGTGTGGCCCGCTCGAGGTCCTCGCGCAGCCGCGCCAGGCGCGCGCCGCGGTCGCAGGCGACCCAGCACATCACCTTGGACGAGACGAAGTGCCGCGGCTCGCCGCGCACCTCCCAGATGCCGCGGTCGGGCAGCTTCCAGTTCTCGATGGCCGCCTCGACCAGGCGGCACAGCAGCGGCCAGACCGTCTCGGGCAGCTCGTCGCGCGACTTGGTGTGGAGGTAGATCGAGTCCAGCACGGCGCCCCAGACGTCGTGCTGGCGCTGGTTCCACGCGGCGTTGCCGACCCGGACCGGCCGCGCGCCCTCGTAGCCGTCGAGATGGTCGAGCGTGCGCTCCTCCAGATCGCGCTCGCCGCCGATCCCGTACATGATCTGCAGCTCGCCGTGGGACGCGTCGGCGACGTCGGCGATGAAGTAGAAGAAGTTGTTGGCCTCCCAGTCGAACCCGAGCGTGTAGAGGCCCCACAGCGCGAACGTCGAGTCGCGGATCCACGAGTAGCGGTAGTCCCAGTTGCGCTCGCCACCGGGCGTCTCGGGCAGCGACGTCGTGGGCGCGGCGACGATCGCGCCGGTCGGCGCGTAGGACAGGCCCTTGAGCGTGAGCGCGCTGCGCTGCAGGTAGCCGCGCCACGGGTGGTCGGGGAACTCGCCGTGGGCCAGCCACTCGTGCCAGAAGTCGGCGGTGCGCACGAGGCGGTCGTAGGCCTCGTCGTAGGTCTGCGGTGCCGGATGCGTCGTCCACGAAAGCGCGACGAACGCGGTGTCGCCGTCGCGCAGCGTCGTCCGCGCCCGGGCGCGGTGCCCCTCGAACCCGAGCCGCAGGTCGGTGGTCAGATGCAGCCGCAGGTCGCTGCCCTCGGCCGTGGCCTGCGCGTGGTGGTAGCCGGTGCTCGTGTACTCCCAGGACGGGTGGACCGCCCCGTACTCGAACACCGGCGAGCACTCGAGGTTCATCTCGACCGACCCGTTGACGCAGCGCATCGTGCGCAGCAGCACGTGGTCGGCGTCGTAGTCGGTCGGGCTGCGGCGGTGCGACTCCGAGCGCTCGTCCTCGTGATGCCACGGGCCGACGAGCAGGACGTCGCGGACGATGACCCAGCCGGTGCGCGTGCCCCAGGTCGTCTCGACCATCATCGTGCCGGGCACGTAGCGCCGGCCGGCGGGGACCGTCTGGTCGACGGGGCCGAGCCGGAAGCTGCCGGCGTCGCGGTCCAGCAGCGCGCCGAAGACCGACGGCCCGTCCATGCGCGGCAGGCACATCCACTCGATCGCGCCGCTCGGGGCGACGAGCGCGGTCGCCTCGCAGTCCGAGAGGAACGCGTACTCCGCGATCGGCGGGAACGGACTTCCTCCGAGTGGGACGTCGCCGACGATCTGCCGCATCGCGCACGGACGCTATCTGACCGGGGACGCGGGCCCGCAGATCCGCGCCCTACGGCAGCAGCGTCTCGGCCGCCGCCAGCGCGGGCGCGTACGTCGGGTCGCGCAGCAGCGCCTGGCGGATGCCCTCGCCGAGGATGCCCGCCTCGCCGCGCGAGGCGCCGAGCACGGTCCACTCGCGCTCGGTGCCGCGCTTGTGGCGGTAGCGCGCGCGCAGGCCGCCGGGACCGCGGTCCAGCGAGAACTGGCGGCCGGCCGCGGTCTCCAGCGTCAGGCCGGCGAGGCCGCGGACGCCGAGCGTCGGGTCGGGCTCGAGGCGGATCTTGACGTCCTGGCGCCGGGCGCGGGCCGAGCCGTCCCACACGCCGCGACGCCACACGAGCCGGCTCGTGCGCCACTCCAGGCGCGAGGCCAGCCAGCCGACCAGCAGCAGCGCGGAGGCCGCGGAGTCGGGGTGGTGGCGGATCGTCACCGACGAGATCGTCCGCAGGTCGGGCCGCAGGGGCTCGGGGTCGAAGGTGGCGGCGATGCGCTCGCGCCAGGGCGTGGAGCGCAGCCACGCGAGGTCGACCACGTAGGCCTGCTCGGAGAGCTGGCGCGCACGGTGGATCGCGTCGTCGGGGTCGGGCTCGTCGACGCTGTCGAGCAGCACGATCTGGGCGAGGTCCAGCAGGCTGTCGACCGCCTCGGGGTGGCCGTGCGGCGACCACACGCAGGTCAGCAGGTCCGTGACGACGAGCGGATCGACGATCCGGTCCAGGTGCTTGAGGTGGCGCTCGCCGACCTCGACCACGATCGTCTCGCGCAGCAGCCCGATCTCGCCGTGGCGGACCTCGGACGGCGCCGCGATCGTCGCGACCGCGTCGAGCTTCGTCCGCCCGGGCTCGACCGAGCAGACGATCGTGCGCGACGGGTGGTAGCGCCCGACGCGGCGCAGGCGGTTGGCGACCTCGCCGGCGTAGGCCTTGTCCACGACGCACACGAGGTTGAGCACGCGCGCCGGCACGTAGCCGGCGTTCTCGCGGTGGATCTGCGACAGCGCGGCGCGCAGCGCGGCGTCGATGTCGCCGGGCTTGGTGTCGCGGGCGCTCCAGACGGTGTCGATCGTCGCCATCCGGTCTCCTAGATCGCCCGCCAGTGGGCGTCGCCCTCGAGCAGCCGCTCGGCCTCGGCCGGCCCGTGCGTGCCGGCCTCGTACTGGGGCAGCGGCCCCGGCGTCGCCTCCCACTTGGTGACGATCGGGTCGCAGATCTCCCACTGCGCCTCGACCTCGTCGTTGCGGGTGAACAGCGTGGCGTCGCCGCGCATCGCGTCGAGGATCAGTCGCTCGTAGGCCTCCGGCGACTGCGACATGAAGGACGTGCCGTACAGGAACTCCATGTTGACCGGCCGGATCCGCATGCGGCTGCCGGGGATCTTCGCGCCGAGCGAGAGCGACACGCCTTCGTTGGGCTGCATGGTCAGGATGAGCTGGTTGGGACGCACGCCGACCGAGCCGTCGTGCTGGAAGGCGAGATGCGGCACCGGCTTGAGCGTGATCGCGATCTCGGTCATCTTGCGCGCCAGCCGCTTGCCGGTCCGCAGGTAGAACGGGACGCCGGCCCAGCGCCAGTTGTCGATCTCCAGGCGCAGCGCCGCGTAGGTCTCGGTGTTGGAGTCGGGCGGCACGCCCTCCTCCTGGAGGTAGCCCGGCACCGTGTCGCCGCCGACCGTGCCCGGCCCGTACTGCGCGCGGACCGCGACGTCGTCGACGGTCTCCGGGGTCGGCTTGATGACCGAGCGCAGGACCTTGACCTTCTCGTCGCGGATCTCGTCGGCCTCGAAGTGCACCGGCGGCTCCATCGCCACGTGGCACATCAGCTGGAGCATGTGGTTCTGCACCAGGTCGCGCAGCGCGCCCGCGTTGTCGTAGTAGCCGGCGCGCGTGCCGATGCCGATGTCCTCGGCGGCGGTGATCTCGACGCGATCGATGTAGTTGCGGTTCCACACCGGCTCGAAGAGGCCGTTGGCGAACCGGAACGCGAGGACGTTCTGGACGGTCTCCTTGCCGAGGTAGTGGTCGATGCGGAAGACCTGCTTCTCGTCGAAGACCGACAGCACGTGGCGGTTGAGCTGCCGCGCCTCGGCCAGCGTCGTGCCGAACGGCTTCTCGATGACCGCGCGCACCTCGGCGCCCGGGTGGTGGGTCAGCCCGTGCTCGCCGAGCTGCCCGACGATGACCGGGAAGAACTCCGGAGCGGTCGACAGGTAGAACGCGCGGTTCAGCGGCTGGCCGGCGGCCTCGTCGAAGGCGTCGAGCGCCTCCCTGAGGCGGTCGTAGACCGTGTTGTCGTCGAAGCTGCCCGAGATGTAGCGGACGTTGGACAGCAGCTCCTCGAGCACCGTCTCGTCGGGCTCGCGGCGGCTGAACTGGCGGATCGCGTCGGCGGCCTGCTTTGCGTACTCCGCGTCGGGGAGGTCGCTGCGCGAGCTGCCGATCAGGTTGAAGCGCTCGGGCAGCGCGCCCTCGTGGGCGAGGTTGTAGATCGCCGGCAGCAGCTTGCGCCGGGCCAGGTCGCCCGTCGCCCCGAAGATGACCAGCGTCGTGGGGTGGACCGGAAGCCGCTCCAGCCCCGCGACGAGCGGGTTGTCCGGCGCCTCCTGCAGCGGGCCGATCGTCACCCGTCCGCCCTTCGCTGCACCGCGTGGCCGCCGAACTGCGCCCGCAGCGCCGCGTTGACCTTCGCGGCGAAGTCGCCGCGCGTCTGCGTGTTGTAGCGCTCGAAGAGCGCGGCGGTGATGACCGGCATCGGGATCCGCCTCTCGACGGCCTCCTCGACCGTCCAGCGGCCCTCGCCGGACTCGGCGACGATCGGCTCGAGCGCCTCGAGCCGGTTGCCCTCCTGCTCGAAGGCCAGCGCCGCGAGCTCGCAGAGCCACGAGCGCACGACCGAGCCGTTCATCCAGAGGTGGGCGATCTTGGCGTTGTCGAGCTCGTACTCGGAGGAGTCGAAGAGCCCGAAGCCCTCGGCGTAGGCCTGCATCATCCCGTACTCGATGCCGTTGTGCACCATCTTGACGTAGTGGCCGGCGCCGGTCGGGCCCATGTGGCCCCAGCCGGGACCGTGCTCGCCGGGCGGCGGGGCCAGGATGTCGAAGAACGGCGCGAGCCGCTCGACGGCGCGGTCGGGCCCGCCGACCATCATGCAGTAGCCGACCTCCAGGCCCCACACGCCGCCGCTGGTGCCGACGTCGACGTAGTTGATGCCCTGCTTCTTGAGGATCGCGGCGCGGGCCTTGTCGTCGGTCCACTTCGAGTTGCCGCCGTCGACGATGGTGTCGTCCTTGTCGAGCAGCTTGGCGAGCTTGTCCACCGTGTCCTGGGTGGCGTCGCCGGCGGGCACCATGATCCAGATCGTGCGCGGGGCGTCGAGCTTCTTGACGAGGTCGGCCAGCGAGCGCGCCCCGACGGCGCCGAGCTTGCCGGCGGCGGCGATGTTCTCCTCGTGGTGGTCGTAGGCGACCACGTCGTGGTCGGAGTCGCGCTTGATCCGGGCGACCATGTTGCCGCCCATCCGGCCGAGGCCGACGAAGCCGATCTGCGCCATGGGTTAGAGGTTCTCCTTGATGGTGCGCAGCGCCGCGACGGGGTCGCCGCGGAGCGCGAGGCGCTCCGCCGGCAGGCCCAGGTCGCGCAGGACGAGCAGGTCGCCGTCCGCCTGCGCGCGCTTGAGGGTCTCGAAGGTGTAGGACTCGCCGGGGACCGGCACGTCCTCGTCGGCCTCGTGCAGGAGCTGCAGGAAGCGACCGACCGGGGGACCGCCCTTGTGCAGCTGGCCGGTGGAGTGCAGGTAGCGCGGGCCGTAGCCGAAGGTCGTGGCCATGGTGGTGCGGTCGCGGATCATCCCGCGCAGGCTCGCGACCTCGTCGTCGAACTCCTCGCTCGGCGCGAGGTAGCCCTGGATCGCGACGTAGCAGGGCGGCCCGGCGTTCAGCAGCGCCTTCAGCGCCGCGGCGTCGGCCTCGGGGATGTCCGGCGGCGTGTCGAGCGCCAGGACCTCCTTGGTCTTGTCCTTGGCCGCCTGCACGTTGGGCTGGTCGAACGGGTTGATCTGCAGCGTCCAGCCGGCGACCGCGGTGGCGAACTCCCACAGCAGCATGATCCGGCCGAGGTCGCGCGCGCCGTGGGCGACGATCGTGATCACCGGCTGCCCGGCGTCGATCAGCCGGGCGGCGACGTCGTCGGAATCGGCCCCACCCGCCCGCTGCTCGTCGTGCAGGTGGACGAAGACGCGGTCGTTGCCGTAGGCCTCGGGCGCGCCGAGCGGCTCGTCGGCGACCGGCAGGATCCCGCGGCCGTGCTTGCCGGTGGACTCGGCGATCAGCTGCTCGACCCAGAGCCCGAAGCTCTCGATCGGCGGGTCGACGATGAAGGTCAGCTTGTCGCGGCCCTGGTAGGAGAGCTCGCCGAGCGCGCAGCCGAGCCAGAGGCCCGGGTTCTGCGCGGGGTCGGCCGCCTGCAGCGCGGGCTCGAGATCGTGGGCGCCCTGCAGCAGCGCGCGCAGATCGGCGCCCAGCAGCGCGGCCGGGACGATCCCGAAGTACGACAGCGCGCTGTAGCGGCCGCCGATGTTGGGGTCGTTGACGAAGACGCGCCGGAAGCCGCGGTCGTAGCCGAGCTGCTCCAGCGACGTGCCGGGATCGGTCACGGCGACGAACTGCTCGCCCCGGCCGCCGGTCCGCTCCCAGAAGTGGTGGAAGGCCGACAGCGTCTCGATCGTGCCGCCCGACTTCGAGGACACGACGAACAGCGCGGTGTCGAGGTCGATGGCCGCCTCGGCGTCGCGCACCGCGTCGGCGTCGGTCGAGTCGAGGACGTGGACGATGAGGCCGTCGCCGTGGGTGCCGAAGGAGCGGCGGAACACCTCGGGCGCCAGCGACGAGCCGCCCATGCCGAGGACGACGGCTTCGCGCAGCCCGTCGGCGTGGGCCTGGCGGGCGAAGGCGGTGAGGTCGTCGACCTCGGCCAGCAGGCGGTCGTGGACGTCGAGCCACCCGAGGCGGTTGCTGACCTCGGGCTGCCCCGCCGGGCCCCACAGCGTGTCGTCGCGGGCCCAGATCCGCTCGGCGACGCGATCGTTCGCGGCGCGCTCCAGGCGCGCCGCGATCGTCGGCTCGAAGGGCGCGGGCACCGCGGCGGCGAGGCCCGCCGCTGTGGTGCTCACGCCACGGCCTTGCGCTTGGACTCGATGCCTTCCAGCAGCTTCTCCATCGGCGTGACGAACGCGTCGACGCCTTCCCGCAGGAGCTGGTCGGTCACGTCGTCGAGGTCGATCCCGGCCTCGGCCAGGGCCTTCAGGTCGGGCGTCGGGTCGAGGTCGACGCGCGGCTCGGTGGCCTCGCTGTGGTCGGCCGCGGCCTCCAGCGTCGCCATCGGCATCGTGTTGACCGTCTCGGGCCCGGCCAGCTCGTCCACGTACATGGTGTCCTTGTACCTGGGGTTCTTGACGCCGGTGGAGGCCCACAGCGGGCGCTGGACCGGTGCGCCGGCGTCGCGCAGGGCGGCGAAGCGGTCGCCGTGGAAGGTGCGCTTGAACGACTGGTACGCGGCGCGGGCGTTGGCGACGCCGGCCTTGCCGTAGAGCTCCTCGGGGCCGCCGAGCTGCTCCAGGCGCTTGTCGACCTCGGTGTCGACGCGCGAGACGAAGAACGACGCCACCGAGTGGATGTCGAGCGACTTGCCCTCGGCCTGGCGGCGCTCCATGCCCGCCAGGAACGCGTCGACGACCCGCTCGTACTGGCCGACCTTGAAGAGCAGCGTCACGTTGACGTTGATGCCCTCGTAGATCGCCTCGGTGATCGCCGGCAGGCCCTCGTCGGTGCCCGGGATCTTGATCATCAGGTTGAGGCGGTCGACGCGGCCCCAGTACTCCCGGGCCTGGGCGATGGTCTTGCCGGTGTCGAACGCGAGGTCCGGGTCGACCTCGAGCGAGACGTAGCCGTCGTAGCCGCTGGTCTCGTCGTAGACCGAGCGCAGGACGTCGGCGGCCTCCTGCACGTCCTGGATGGCGATCGCCTGGTAGATCGAGCGGGCGTCGGCGGTGGGCGGGCCCGAATCCACCAGCTTGGCGATCTGGTCGTCGTACTCGTCGGCGCCCAGGATCGCCTTCTCGAAGATCGCCGGGTTCGAGGTCATGCCGCGCAGGCAGTCCTCCTCGACCAGCTTGCGCAACTCGCCGTCCTGGATCAGCGATCGGCGGATCTGATCCAGCCAGATGCTCGTGCCGAGGGCGGTGAGGCGCGCGAGGCGCTCGTTGACTTGTGCTGCGTTGCTCATGGGTGTTGCCTCCTTGGTCACCATCGATCCTACGACCGCACGACCCGAGGCAATCCCCATTTCACGAGTTGAGCACCTCCTGACTCGCCAGGAGGGCTGCTCCGCGGACCCCGGCCTTCGGTCCGTAGCGGGCGAGACGGATCTCGGTGCGGGTACCCACGCCGGGCAGCACGAACCGGCGGGCGACCGCGCGCGCCGGCTCCAGCAGCAGCTCGCCGGCGGCCGAGACGCCGCCGCCGATGACGATCTGCTCGGGGTCGAACACGTTGATCGCGTTGGCGATCCCGACCCCGAGGCGCTCGCCGAGGATGTGGATGGCCTCCAGGGCGGCGGCGTCGCCGGCGCGGGCGGCCGTCACCACGGCGGGACCGTCGACGAACCCGCGGTCGCGCCCGAGGGCGTCGAGCGCCCGGCCCGCGGCGAGCCGCTCCAGCGACCCGGGCTGCGGCGCCTCGTCGGAGTGCGGCGGTCCGCCGTCGGCGAGATCGGCGCCGATGAGCTGGTGCCCGAGCTCGGCGGCGCCGCCCGTGGCGCCGCGGTAGATGCGGCCGCCGATGACGATCCCGCCGCCGACGCCGGTGCCGATCGTGAACAGCACGAGGCTCTGGGCGATCGGGTGCAGCGCGTCGTCGTGGGCCTCGGCCAGCGCGGCGACCGTCGCGTCGTTGTCGACGAAGACCGGCCTGCGCAGCCGCTCGGTGAGGATCCGGCGCAGCGGCACGTCCTGCAGGGGGACGTTGACGGAGTGGCGCGCCATCCCGGTCGCGAAGTCGACGACCGACGGCACGCCGATGCCGACCGCGTCGGCCGGCCCGGCCTCCTCGATCAGGGCCGCGAGCTGGTCGATCAGGCCCTGCGAGCTGGAGAGCACGGTCGGGCGCAGCGTCGGCTCCGACAGCTGTGAGCCCTCCAAGACCGCGACGGACACCTTCGTCCCGCCGACGTCCACGCCGATGAATCGCTGCGCCATCAGATTCGAGTCCCTGTCTCCCGCGGCAACCGGCCCCGTCACCTCGTTGGCGTCCGACACTCGCGGAGGTTGCCCGCGCACCATTACACGCCGGGCGACCCGCCCGCGTGCAGGCTATTGTCGCGGGCCATGCGGTCCACGCCCGACGCCGACGACCAGGAGCTGGTCGAGCGTGCGCGGGCGGGCGACGAGGACGCCTACGCCACGCTGGTGCGCCGTCACTCGCCCGCGATGATGCGCCTGGCGCGCATGTACGTGCCCACCGCGGCGCTCGCCGAGGACGTCGTCCAGGAGGCGTGGATCGCGGTCCTGAGGGGGCTGGAGCGCTTCGAGGGCCGGTCGTCGTTCAAGACCTGGCTGTTCCGGATCCTCGTCAACCGGGCCAAGACGCGCGGCGTCCGCGAGCACCGCTCGATCCCGTTCGCGTCGCTCGGCGCCGGTGGCGAGGCGGGCGAGGACGGCGACGACGGTCCGACGGTCGACCCGGCGCGCTTCGCCGCCGACGGCGCGTGGACGACCGCGCCGCGCAGCTGGGAGGACGATCCGGAGCTGGCGCTCGACTCCAAGGAGGCGCGGCGGGTCGTGCTGGAGGCCATCGAAACGCTGCCCGAGCGCCAGAAGATCGTCATCACGATGCGCGACATCGACGGGCTGTCCTCCGACGAGGTGCGAAACGCCCTGGACCTCACCGAGACCAACCAGCGGGTCCTCCTGCACCGCGCTCGGGCGAAGGTGCGCACGGCCCTCGAGAACTGGATCGACGCATGACCCCCCGACGATGGCTTCCCTGGCGCACCCGACCGGCGGCCCACCGGCCCGGCGGCCTGGCGTGCGTGGAGCTGGTCGAGCTCGTCACCGAGTATCTCGAGGGCGCGCTGGACGAACGCGACCGGTCCCGGTTCGAGGTGCACGTCGCCGGCTGCGACTTCTGCGGCGCCTATGTGGAGCAGATGCGCATCACCGTGCGCCTCGCGGGACACATCGAGCCCGATGAGCTGGATCCCGAGGTGGAGCGCGGGCTGCTGGACGCGTTCCGCGCATGGAAGGCCGGTGGTGCATGAGCGATCGTCGTGAGGTCGACGTCGTCGTCGTGGGGGCGGGGCCGTCGGGCGAGGTGATCGCCGGCCGGCTGGCCGAGCGCGACCTGGCCGTCGCGCTCGTCGAGGATCGCCTGGTGGGCGGCGAGTGCTCGTACTGGGCGTGCATGCCGTCCAAGGCGCTGCTGCGCCCGGCGCAGGCGCTCGCCGAGGCGCGCCGCGTCCCCGGCGCCGCCGAGGCGGTCACCGGGGAGCTCGACGTCCACGCCGCGCTGGCGCGCCGCGACGACGTGATCCACCACCTCGACGACGGCGCGCAACTGCCCTGGCTGGACGAGCGCGGCGTCCTGCTCGTGCGCGGGCACGGCCACCTCGCCGGCGAGCGGACCGTCCACGTCGGCGACACGGAGCTCGTCGCGCGCCGCGCGGTCGTCGTCGCCGTGGGCACCGCGCCGATGATCCCGCCCGTGCCCGGGCTGGCGGAGGCGCAGCCGTGGACCAACCGCGAGGGCACGACCACCGAGACGCTGCCGGGATCGCTCGTCGTCATGGGCGGTGGACCGGTGGGCGTCGAGCTGGCGCAGGCGTTCGCGACGCTCGGCGTGGAGGTCACGCTGCTGGAGCGCGAGGGCCGGCTGCTGGAGCGCGAGGAGGCGTTCGCCGGCGAGCAGGTCGCCGAGGGGCTGGAGGCGGCGGGCGTGCGGGTGCTCGTCGACGTCCAGGCCACGGGCGTGCGCCGCGGCGAGGACGGCCGCGTGGCCGTCGAGACCGAGGGCGCCGGGACGCTGGAGGCCGACGAGATCCTCGTCGCCTCGGGCCGCCGGCAGGTGACCGACACGCTGGGCCTGGAGTCGATCGGCCTGGACGCCGGCTCGCCGCCGAAGCCGATCGAGGTCGGCGACGACCTGCGCGTGGCCGGCCACGAGTGGCTCTACGTCGTCGGCGACGCCAACGGCAGGTCGCTGCTGACGCACGAGGGCAAGCACCAGGCGCGGATCGCCGCCGACGTCATCTGCGGGCGGGGCGGGCGGATCCGGGGCGGCCTGCCGCCGCGCGTCACGTTCACCGAGCCGCAGGTGGCGGCCGTCGGGCATACGCTCGACAGCGCGCAGAAGGCCGGGCTGAACGTCCGCGCCGTCGACGTCGACACGCAGAGCACCGCCGGCGCCAGCTTCCACGGCAAGGGCACCGACGGCACCTCGCGCATCGTGGTCGACGAGGACCGGCGCGTGATCGTCGGCGCCACGTTCGTCGGCTCCGAGGTGGCCGAGTGGCTCCACGCCGCCACGATCGCGGTCGTCGCCGAGGTGTCGCTGGACGACCTGTCGCACGCGGTCCCGGCGTTCCCCACGCGCAGCGAGGTGTGGCTCAAGCTCCTGCAGGCCTACGGGCTGTAGGGGTGCCGTAGGCGGCCAACGAGGCCGAGGCCCACGACGGCCAGCCGTCGCCGCCGGAGGTGGGTCCCCAGTCGCGATAGCGACACGGTCTCCTAGGGTGCCGTAGGCGGCCAACGAGGCCGAGGCCCACGACGGCCAGCCGTCGCCGCCGGAGGTGGGTCCCCGCCCGACCCACGCGGCGGCGCGACGGCGGGCCCGGATAGGGTCCGCCGTCCCCGCATGAAGATCGCCTTCCTCGTCCCGGCCTACAACGAGGCCGCCACCATCGGCGAGCTCCTGACGCGCATCGACGCGCTGGGGATCGAGCGCCAGATCGTCGTCGTCGACGACGGGTCAAGCGACGGGACCGCGGCCATCGTGGAGGCCTACGCGGCCGCGCACGAGGGCGTCGTGCTGCTGCGCCAGGAGAACCGGGGCAAGGGCGCCGCGCTGCGTCACGGCATCCCCTACCTCGACGCCGACGTCACGGTCATCCAGGACGCCGACCTCGAGTACGACCCGGCCGAGGTGCCGCACCTCGTCGATCCGATCGAGCGGGGGACGGCCGACGTCGTCTACGGCTCGCGCCTGTCGGGCGGCCGCGCCCAGCGGGCCTACATGTTCTGGCACCTGATGGGCAACCGCTTCCTGTCGCTGCTGACCGGCGTGCTGTTCAACACCACGCTGTCGGACATGGAGACGGGCTACAAGGCGTTTCGCACCGACGTGCTGAAGAGCCTGCCGCTCACCGAGGACCAGTTCGGGATCGAGCCCGAGATCACCGGCTGGGTCTGCCGCCGGCGGCTGCGCATCTACGAGGTGCCCATCTCCTATTACGGGCGCACCTACGACGAGGGCAAGAACATCACCTGGCGCGACGGCTTCCGCGCCGTGTGGGTGCTGCTGCGCGTGCGGTTCGCCCGGGCACGCTAGGCCGTCGGCGGGCTGGGCGGTCGAGGCGCTGGGCCGTCGAGGGACGACTGAACCACCGCGGGCGTGGTTGAGTCGTCCCTCGACGTCCGGTACCGTGCGTCGCGCATGCAGCAGGTTCTTCGAGTAGCGATCGCCAGCGCCCCTTAGCGGCCCGCCGACAGCGGGTCCGGCGGCTGGCCGACCCCGCTCGCACTCGATCTCCGGAGATACCTGATGTCCATGCCGTCGCTCGCCGACGACCTGCGGACCGCGCCGACCACGATCCGGCCGTTCCGCCCCGATCCGCTGAAGCCCGCAGCGCTGAGGCGCGCTGCCGAGCGCGCGCACCTCGCCGCCTGGCGGCTGCTGATCGTCACCGATCCCGCCGCGCGGCTCGCGATCCGCGACGCGCACCTGCCGCACTGGCACGCGCACCTCGTGCAGAGCGGGGGCGCGCGGATCCTCGCCGCCGACGCCCCGGCGCTGACCGCGCGCCAGCTCCGCGCCGCCGACGCGTTCGCCCACGCGCTGCACGAGGTGCCGGTCCACGTCGTCGTCCTGGCGCGGCGCGGGGGCGCGCTGCGGGCCGCGGCGCTCGGCGACCTGGCCGACGCGCTGCGCGCCGAGGGGCTGGACGCCGCGCCCGTCCCGTTCGCCACGCGAGCCGAGCCGGACCTCCGGGCACTGCTCGATCTGCCCGACGAGCTGCTGGTCGCCGGCGTCCTCGTCGCGAGGCCCCAGCGCTGATGTCCGTCCCGCAGATCTCCACCGCCCCGCCGCCGGCCGCGGCCCGGCTGCGCGACGTCGCCAGCTCGCCGGTGCGCGAGATCCTGGCGCTGACCCAGCGCCCGGGCGTGATCTCGTTCGCCGGCGGCCTGCCCGCGCCCGAGCTGTTCGACGCGCCCGGCCTGCGGACCGCGTTCGCCGCCGCGCTGGCCGACGACCGCTTCGGCCGCACGCTGCAGTACTCGACGACCGAGGGCGACCCTGCGCTGCGCGCGGCGATCGCCCAGCGGCTCGGCTCCCGCGGGCTGCCGACCGGCGCCGACGACGTCCTGGTCACGAGCGGCTCGCAGCAGGCGCTGACGCTCATCGCCGCCGTCCTGATCGAGCCGGGCGACACGGTGCTCGTCGAGGAGCCGTCCTACCTGGCGGCGCTGCAGTGCTTCCAGATGGCCGGCGCGCGCGTCGTCCCGATTCCCTGCGACGACGACGGCCTGGACCCCGAGGCGCTGCCCGCGCTGGTGCGCCGCGAGCGCCCGAAGCTGCTCTACACGGTGCCGACCTTCCACAACCCGACGGGTCGCACCCTGCCGCTCGAGCGCCGCCGCGCCCTCGCGCAGGCCGCCGCGCGCCTCGGCCTCTGGATCGTCGAGGACGACCCGTACGGCGAGCTGCGCTACCGCGGCGAGCCCGTCGCGCCCGTCGCGTCGCTGCCCGGCGCGGAGGACCGCACGATCGCGCTGTCGACGCTCTCCAAGGTGCTCGTCCCCGGCCTGCGCATCGGCTGGCTCCGGGCGCCCGCCGCGCTGCGCCGCGCGCTGGTCGTCGCCAAGCAGGCGGCCGACCTCCACACGTCGACGATCGACCAGGCCGCCGCGGCCCACTGGCTGGCGCACTGCGACCTCGACGCGCACGTCGCCGGCCTGCGCGCGGCCTACGGCCCGCGGCGCGACGCGCTCGTCGACGGCCTGCCCGAGACGCTCCCCGAGGGGTCGCGCTGGACGCGCCCCGACGGCGGCATGTTCGTGTGGGTCCGGCTGCCCGACGGCTGGGACGCCGACGCGCTGCTGGCCGCCGCGCTGGAGCGCGAGGTCGCCTTCGTTCCCGGCTGGCCCTTCTTCCCGGCCGCGGCGGACCGGGCGACCCTGCGCCTCTCGTTCACCACCCACACGGTCGCCGAGATCGGCACCGGGCTCGGTCGGCTGCGCGCGGCCGTGGACAGCATCCGCTGAGTCCGCCACCCTTGCGGGCAGATGGAATCGCTGGAAGGCATCGCCGAGGCCGACGCGCACCTGGGACGACCGGTCCCGCTGCCCCGCGTCGCCCTGCCGCTGACGCGGTGGGTCGACGTCTGCGCGGTCGGGCCCCGGGCCGTCGAGGTGTCGTGGAACCTCGACGACACGCGGGCCGACCAGCCCGGTCGCGTCGCGCTCTACGCGGGCGCGCAGCCGCCGCCGGAGCGACTGCTGGACGACGCGACCGTGGCCGCGCCGGTGGCCGAGGGCGTCGTGCATCGCGAGGCCCCGCTGGGCGACGCGCAGCCGTCGCTGCGCCCGGTCCACGAGCTGCGCTGGCAGCTCGACGGCCTGCATCTGCGCCTGACCGCGCAGGGCCCGTGGGCGATCGCCGCGCTGGTCGACATCGCGCGCAGCGTGTCCTGAGCGGGCGCTCGGCGGCACGCACCACCGCATCCGCCGAGCCGGGTCCATAGGCTCCCGCCCATGTCGCAGAACGGAAACGGACCCGACCGCAACCTCGCCCTCGAGCTCGTCCGCACCACGGAGGCCGCCGCGCTGGCGGCCGCCCGCATGGTCGGCCGCGGCGACAAGATCGGCGCCGACCAGGCCGCGGTGGACGCCATGCGCCTCGTGCTCGGCACGGTCAGCATGGACGGCACCGTCGTCATCGGCGAGGGCGAGAAGGACGAGGCCCCGATGCTCTACAACGGCGAGCGCATCGGCGACGGCTCTCCGCCCGAGGTCGACATCGCCGTCGACCCGCTGGAGGGCACGACGCTGGCCGCCAAGGGCATGCCGAGCGCGCTGGCCGTCATCGCGCTGTCGGAGCGCGGGACGATGTTCAACCCGGGTCCGATCGTCTACATGGAGAAGCTCGCCGGTGCCGACGACATCGCCGACCTGCTCGACCTCGACCGTCCGCTGACCAAGACCATCGAGTTGGTCGCCGAGCGCCGCGGCGTCGAGATCGGCGACATCATGATCGTGTCGCTGGAGCGGCCGCGCCACGACAAGGTGCTCGACGAGGTCCGCGCGATCGGCGCGCGCGTCCGCCTCATCCAGCACGGCGACGTCAGCGCGGCGATGCTCGCCGTCAGCGACCGCTCGCCGGTCGACCTGCTGTGGGGCATCGGCGGCACGCCGGAGGGCGTCATCTCCGCGGCGGCCATCAAGTCGCTGGGCGGCGGCCTCGTCGGCAAGCTCTGGCCGCGCGACGACGCCGAGCGGCAGGCGGCGATCGACGAAGGCTACGACCTCGAGGCCCAGCTGACCCAGGACGACCTGGTGACGGGCGACGACTGCTTCTTCTCGGCGACCGGGGTGACCGACGGGGACGTCCTGCAGGGCGTGCGCTACCCGTCGAGCCCGCGCCCGGGCGCCGCCACGACCGAGTCGCTGGTCATGCGCTCGCGGTCGGGCACCGTGCGGCGGATCCACGCGCGCCACAACCGCGACAAGCTGCGCGAGTACACCGGCGAGCGCTACGGCTAGATCTGGTTGACCGGCGCGCCGGGCTTCTCGCGCTCCTGCACGGGGGCGGGCGCGTCGTCCGACGAGTCGGGTCCCGTGAAGCGCCCGATGGGGGAGATGTCGAGGTCCCGGCGGACCAGCGAGCGCAGGAAGAACTTGCAGGCG
>NZ_DATHDY010000119.1:0-5103 GCF_035318805.1 Baekduia sp. | reverse complement strand
CAGCATGTAGAAGAGCGACAGGAAGACCGGCAGCTGCGCCACCAGGGGCAGGCACGAGGCAAACGGGTTGACCTTGTGCTCCTGGTAGAACTTCATCGTCTCCTGCTGGAGACGCTGCTTGTCGTCCTTGTACTTCTCCTGTAGGACCTTCAGGTGCGGCGCGATGCGCTGCAGCGCCTGCATCGAGCGGAACTGCTTGACCGCCAGCGGCAGCAGCGCCGCCCGGACGACGATCGTCAGCAGGATGATCGACAGGCCCCAGCTCGAGCCGATGGTGTCGTGGAAGAACTTGAGGATCGACTCGAAGAAGTCGACCAGCGGTTGCAGGATGTTCGCGGTGATGGGGACCATGGCTCAGGCGTGCGGAGGCCGGACGTGGGAGGACGGCGGACGGAAGAGCGTTTGGGCTTCGACAGGGTCGTAGCCGCCGTGGCTCCAGGGGTTGCAGCGCAGCAGCCGCCAGCCGGCAAGGATCAGGCCGCGGAGTATGCCGAACCGTCCGATGGCCTGCGCGGCGTAGGACGAGCACGTGGGCTCGTACTTGCAGCGCCGCGGGAAGAGGGGCGAGACAACGCGCTGGTAGACGACGATCGGCGCCACCGCCGCGCGGCGCGCCCAGCGGCTCACGACGGGGTTCCGGGGCGCTCGCCGACCGACCGGCCGATGAGCTCGCCCAGGGCCGCGCGCATGCCCTCGAGACCTTCGCGCTCGGCGAGCTCCTTGGCCTCGGGCCGGGCCACGACGACCACGTCGGTGTCGGACGGGAGCCGCTCGGCCTCGGTCACGAACGCCTCGCGCAGCAGGCGCTTGACCCGATTGCGGTCGACGGCGCCGCCGACCTTGCGGGAGACCGAGAGGCCCATGCGGGGACCGGCGGAGAGCTCCTGGGGAGCCGTCGACGCGGCGGTCCCGCGCGGGAACACGTACAGGACCAGATGGCGGTTCCCGATCGAACGGCCCTGGCGGTAGACGCGCTCGAACTCGGCGCTGCGGGACAGCCGGCCCTTCTTGGGCCGCTTCGGGCTGCCGCTCACGCGCGAGGGCGCGTCCACATTCAGACGGTCAGCCGCTTGCGGCCCTTGTCGCGGCGACGCTTGAGCGTCAGACGACCGGCGCGGGTGGCCATGCGGTTGCGGAAGCCGTGGGCGCGGGCGCGCTTACGACGCTTGGGCTGGTAGGTGCGCTTCATGAAAGTTCGTGCTCCGTCGGAGGTCGAAAGACCGGCGGGCCAGTCTAGCGAGCCAGGCCCGGCCACGGGTTTCCACAACGTCCTCCACAGCTGCTAACACCGATCCACACAACCAACGGACCGCGCCGCATCGCGTTTTCCGCGGCATTTGCGGCGTCCCGCGAACGGGTCTGCGGAGGCACCCCGAACGCCCGAGACCACCTGCTACGTTTCTCCGCGCCGACGCCGAGGACTCACTCCCGAGACCCGGCGCCCGGCGTCCTCTGCCATCTGCCGGACCCTGCTCCCGAGGAGCTGCACCGCCCTGCCGTGACGCCGGACCCTGCCCACATCTGGACCCGCCTGCAGGCGGAGCTTCGACGCAGGGTCCCGGACGCCACCTACGACATCTGGCTCGAGCCGCTGCGCTGGGGCGGCGTCGACGGCGACCGGGCCATCCTCCTCGCGCCCGCGGAGGTGCGCGCGTGGGTGCAGCAGCGCTTCGCCGGCGTCCTGGAGGCCGCCGCGCGCGACGCGTTCGGCGACAGCCCGCTGCGGGTCGAGGTGCGCGGCGACGACGAGCCCCGCGGCGCATCGGCCACCACCTCCGGGCGCCCCGCGAGCGCCGGCGGCCCCGCGCGCCAGCCGCGCCAGGCCGGCGCCGCCGGGACCGACACCCGCACCGACCTCTTCGGTGAAGAGGTCTCGCGCCTGAACCCGAAGTTCACCTTCGAGCAGTTCGTGATCGGCGATGCCAACCGCTTCGCCCACGCGGCGGCGCTCGCCGTCGCCGAGCTCCCGGGCCAGGCCTACAACCCGCTCTTCATCGTCGGTCCTCCCGGCGTCGGCAAGACCCACCTGCTGCACTGCGTCGGCAACTACGTGCGTGCCTACGGCGGCGGCCTGACCGTCCGGTACACGACCACCGAGCGGTTCACCAACGAGTTCCTCGCCGCCCTGCAGTCCCGCGACGTCGACGCCTTCAAGCAGCGCTACCGGCGCAACGACGTCCTGCTCATCGACGACGTGCAGTTCCTCGAGAGCAAGGTCAAGACGGAAGAGGAGTTCTTCCACACGTTCAACGCGCTGCACGAGACGGGCAGCCAGCTCGTGCTCACCTCCGACCGCCCACCGCGCGACATGGCCGCGCTCCAGGATCGCCTGCGCCAGCGCTTCGAGTCCGGCCTGCTGGTCGACATCCAGAGCCCGGATCCCGCCACCCGCCTGACCGTCCTGCGCAAGCGCGCGCACCACGACGGCATCGTCCTGGCCGGCGACGGTGTGCTCGAGCTCATCGCCGAGCGCGTCACCGACAACGTCCGCGGCCTCGAGGCGGCGCTGATCCGCGTCGTGGCCTACGCCTCGCTGACCGACGCTGCCATCGACCGCGACCTGGCCGACGAGGTCCTCACCCAGCTCTACGGCCGGGCGGCCAGGAACGCCGCCGCGGGGCCGCCCACGATCGACGTCATCCAGCAGGTCGTCGCGGAGGTCTTCGGGCTCACGCGCGAGGAGCTGGTGTCGCCCAGCCGCACGGCCCGCGTCGCCTGGCCCCGACAGGTCGCGATGTACCTCTCACGCGAGCACACGCACGAGACGCTGCCGGCGATCGGGGCGCGCTTCGGCGGCCGCGACCACTCCACCGTCCTGCACGCCTGCAAGCGTGCAGCCGACCGCATCGGAACCGATCCCGATGCGTACGACGCGGTGGCCACCATCACCGCGCGCCTGGCCGATCCCGAGCGCGGCGCGGCGGTTTGACCGACGCTGTTGACAGACTCGGTCGGCTCGTGTGCGTGAAAACCCCGCTACGTCCGGTCATCTCGGCGCCTGTCCACACATCAACAGGACTGATGACTCCTGAATCTCTCTTGAGGTCTCCATCGTGAAGCTTTCGACGTCGAGCGCTGAACTGCTCGCCCAGCTCCAATCCGTCTCCCGCGTGGCGTCCACGCGCAGCGCCGTCCAGGCGCTCTCCGGCGTGCAGCTCGCCGCCACGTCCGCCGGCGTCGAGTTGCGGGCCACCGACATGGAGATCGCGCTGCGCGTTCCCCTGACCGCCGAGGTCGCCCGGGAGGGCACGGTCGTGCTGCCCGCGCGCCTGCTCCTCGACGTGGCCCGCAGCCTGCCCAAGGGCGTCGAGCGGGTCGAGCTCGAGCTGCGGCCTGAGCAGCAGGACGTCGAGGTCGTGGCCGGCTCGGCGAAGTTCCACCTCCGCACGCTGCGCGCCGAGGACTTCCCGCCGCTGCCCGGCGTGGGTGGCTCCGATCCGGACGACACGGTCGTCGACGTCCCCGCCGCCGCGTTCGTCGCGACCATCGAGAAGGTCTCGAAGTCGGCGTCACGCGACGAGACCCGCCCGATCCTCACCGGCATCCTCGTGTCGGCCTCCGGCGCCGAGCTCCGCATGGTCGCGACCGACTCGTACCGGCTGAGCGTCAAGGAGACCGCGCTCGAGGTGCCGCTGGACGGCGGCTTCGAGGCCAACGTCCCGGCGCGCGCGCTGGACGAGCTGCGCTCGATCGTCGCCACCGTCGGCGCCGAGTCGATCCGGATCGGCGTGCGCTCCAACCAGGTGGTCTTCGAGGTCGGGGGCGCCGTGCTGTCCTCGCGCCTCATCGACGGGCAGTTCCCCAACTATCGCCAGCTGATCCCGGAGGGCTACGAGCACCAGCTGCGCATCAGCGGCGAGGAGCTCGGCGACGTCGTCAAGCGGATCAGCCTGATGGCGCAGAAGAACGCGCCGCTGCGGCTGGCGTTCTCCGAGGGCGAGCTGACGGTCTCGGCGCAGACGCCGGACGTCGGCGAGGCGTCCGAACCGCTCCCGGTGCCGTTCGCCGGCGAGCCGTTCGAGATCGGGTTCAACCCCGAGTTCCTCCGGGACGGCCTGGACAGCGTCGGGTCAGACGACCTGCTGCTGAAGCTCATCAGCCCCCTGCGGCCCGGCCTGATCGAGGGCGCCGACGAGAGCGGCTTCCTCTACCTGATCATGCCGATCCGCCTCAACGTCTAGTCCCGGCCCGCCTACCATCGGGCCATGCGCGTAGAACGGCTCCGACTGCGCGACTTCCGCACCTACGCGGCGGTGGAGGTCGCCGTCGGCCCGGGCCTCACGGTCGTGCACGGGCCCAACGGCGCCGGCAAGACCAACCTGTTGGAGGCGCTGTACTTCGGTTGCACCTCGCGCTCGTGCCGGACGGCGAACGAGCGCGAGGTCGTGCGCTTCGACGCCGCGGCCGCCCGGGTCGAGGTCGACACCCGCGACCCTGACGGCGGACACACGCTCAGCGTGGGCTTCCAGCCCGGTGAGCCCAAGCGGCTGCGGGTCGACGGCGCGCCGGTCGAGCGGCTGACCGACAGCCCCGCCCGGCCGCTGGTGAGCGTCTTCCTGCCGGACCGCCTGGAGCTCATCAAGGGCGCGCCGACCCTGCGGCGCGCGCATCTGGACCAGGTCGTCGCCGCGCTGTGGCCGTCCCGCAGCGCCACGCGTACGGCGTACTCCCGCGCGCTGGCGCAGCGCAACGCGCTGTTGACGCGGGTGCGGTCTGGCCGCGTGGGCGCGGCGGCGCTGGGCGCCTGGGACGAGGAGCTCGCCCGCTGGGGCGTGGCGCTGCGCGACGATCGCGCGACCGCGGTGGCGCGCGTCGCCGAGGGCTACCCGGCACTCGCGGCGGAGCTCGGCCTGTCGGGCGCGGCGGAGCTGCGCTACCGGCCGCGGACGCGGGCCACGAGCCCGGAGGAGCTGGCCGCCGAGCTGGCCGAGCGCCGGCAGTCGGATCTGGACCGCGGGTTCACCCAGCACGGCCCGCACCGCGACGACCTGCTGCTGGTCCGCGACGGCCGCGAGTTGAAGGCCTTCGGCTCCCAGGGCGAGCAGCGGATCGCGCTCCTGGCCCTGCTCTTGGCCGAGCGCGCGGTCCTGGCCGACGAACGCG
>NZ_DATHDY010000118.1:0-68340 GCF_035318805.1 Baekduia sp. | reverse complement strand
CCGCAGCCGCTGGCAGCACCCAACGACAACGGGCGGGGCGCTTCGCGCCCCGCCCACCCGCCACGGGCCTGAAAACCGGCCCACACCCAACAGCGGCCCCGCCAGACCACGCCCGCGCCGCTTAGCGACCCACGCTCCTAGATGAGTAGTTCCACGGCTTGTTGGGGACGGGCTGGCTGGAAGGGGACATAAACAGACAGGTCGAAGTCAGCGGTGCTTGATGTCACCGCCGACTCCCAGGAGGAGCCTCGATGCTCGCCGACCTCGACCTGCTGTTGATTGCGGTGTTCTGCACCGCGGACGATCTCCTGCCCAAAAAGCCAGGAAACGCCCGGCGAATCGTGACCGACGCCGAGGTCGTCACGCTTTGCGTCGCGCAGTCGATGATGGGCATCCCGTCTGATGAGCGGTTCATCGCGACTGCTCGCAAGCGCCTCGGGCACCTGTTCCCGACGCTGCCCGACCGCGAGGGCTTCTACAAGCGACGCGAGGCATTGGCCGACACGATCGAAGCGCTGACCGCCGAGTTTGCGCGCCACAGCCCGGGATCGACCGACAACGTGCTGCTCGTCGACAGCACCCCCGTCGAGTGCGCCCGCTCCAGGCAAACGGTCAAGCGCGGCGGGCACTCCAGCCTTGACGACGCTCTGGCCAACGCCGCCGACTACGGCTACTGCGCCAGCCACAGCCGCTACTTCTACGGCTTCCGGCTGCACACCCTGTTTGCGATGGACGGCACCCACAGAGCGCTGGCGCTGACCTCGCCAAAGATCGACGAAAAGGAAGTCTGCCTGCAACTGGTCGCACGCTGTCAGCGGCTGCCCGGCCAGGTCCTGACGCTGATCGGCGACAAGAACTTCCGCGGCAAGCAGTTCGAGACCGACCTCGCCGCGCTGGACGCTCACATCCATCGCCCGCGACGCAAAGACGAGCCCGGTAAGGCAATGCACCTCGCGCCGATCCGCCAACGCATCGAGTCGATCTACTGGACCGCCAAAGACATCCTCACTCTCGAACGCCACGGCGCACGCACCCTGCACGGCCTCAGAACCCGCCTGGCCTGCCGCTTCCTCGCGCTCGCCGCCGCCGTCGCACTCAACCACCGACTCGGCCTCCCCAGCCGCTCCCTGATCCAATACACCACCTGACCCCGTGGAACTACTCATCTAGGGGTGCCGTAGGCGGCGGCGCCTACAGCACGCCGGCGGGCGGCACGGCCATCTCCGCCGGCTCCAGGGCGCCGTCCTCGGGCAGCTCGGGAATCGCGATGACGACGTGGTGCCGGGAGACCGCGAGGAAGTCGTGGTGGGTGCCCGGCCCCTCGTTGCCGACGAGCTCGACGGTGACGTCGGTGAGCGGGATGAAGTCGCGCTCGGAGGCGTTGAGCACGTCGGAGACGCGGCTGCGGTAGCCGTCGCGGGCCAGCGTCAGCGTCCCGGCGATCCGGTGCCGGGCCGTCTCGAGGTACACACGTTCCTGTCGGGTGGGCATCACGGCCGGGAGTATCGGCCATTTCGGGCGCCAGGTTGAGCGACGTGGGTCGGTGCGGACACGCGTTCGCGACAATGGAGGGGTGGATCCGCATGCCGTCCTCGGTCTCGAGCCCGGCGCCTCCCCCGAGGCGGTCCAGCGCGCCTACCGCGGGCTGGCCAAGCGCTTCCACCCCGACCGCGCCGGCGAGGCGGCCGGCGAGATGATGATCTCGATCAACGCGGCCTACGACCTCCTGCGCGATCGCCTGGAGTCCGAGCACATGTCGCGCGTGGCGACCGCGGCCGCGGCCGGCGGCTCCGGCGCGGGCGGCCGGCCAGCCGAGGCCGGTTCGCCGCGGATCGCCGGCGACTGGCTGGCGCCGGAGGTCCGGCGCGTGCTGGCCCGCGAGCTGCTGGCGACGCTCGAGGACGGCGAGGAGGTCGACGAGGTCGTGCTGACCGCCACGGGCGACAGCCACGACGTCCAGCTCGCGGTGACCGACCGCCGGCTGCTGTGGCTGCGCGACGACGCGATCATGGGCCGCGTCCGGTACCTGCGCCACCGAGATATCGCCGGCGTGGAGGCCCGCAGCGGCGGGCGCCTGCGCCGTCACGGCCAGATGCGCGTGTTCACGACCGCAGGACGGCGCCTGCGGTTCTTCGAGCTGCGGCCGGAGGTCCTCGGGCGCGTCGTGGGCCTGATCTCCGCGCGTACGAGGCCTCCCGGCGGGGGCACGATCGAGGACAAGGTCGGCGAGGCCGCCGACAAGGTCAAGGACGCCCTCCGCAAGGATTGAACCTGGTGATCCGGGCGCGACGCACGAGTGCCCGCGCCCGGCCGCCGGACATGCGGTACGGCGGCTGCTCTAGGCTGCGCCCACTGTTTGCCGTCGATTCAGGAGCAACCGCATGAACAAGACCGAGTTCGTCGAGGCCATCGCCAAGGAGAGCGGCCTCACCAACGCCGATGCTCGCAAGGCCGTCGAGGCCGTGATCACGACCGTCGAGAAGACCCTCAAGAAGGGTGACGAGGTCGCCCTCACCGGCTTTGGCAAGTTCTCGGTGTCCAAGCGCGCCGCTCGCACGGGTCGTAACCCGCAGACCGGTGAGACCGTGAAGATCAAGGCCAGCAAGGCCCCGAAGTTCTCCGCTGGAGCCGGCCTCAAGACGGCCGTCAACGGCGCGCGCAAGAAGTAAGCACCGCCACATCCCGCTTCACCGAGAGCCTCGCCAAGTGCGGGGCTCTCGCCTTTTTCTTCCCAATCGGGTTCGAACTACCGCTTTCCGTGGGTATGCCTTAGCGTTACGGGTGGCCGCGCACGTTCACTGGTGCGGCGGCTGCCTATTCGGGGGAATCAGGGGAACCAGGGGAGATGGTCGTGGGTCATCGATGGATCGTTGCTGTGGGCGTGCTGTGCTGCGCGCTGTTCGGGATGACGGGTGCTGCGAGCGCAACCGTCACGCCAACGAACGTCAGTGCCAAGCCGTGCAGCGGCACCTACCAGGCAGGCAGCCATCGCGATTTCTGCATCGCGTTCGATCTGGCCAACGGCGGGTCGAGCGACGACGCCAAGGACCTGGTGCTCGATCTTCCGGCCGGTGTCGTGGGCGATCCGACCGCGGCCACGACGTGCGCGCGGGCTGATTTCCTGGCGTCGTCGCACAGCTGTCCCGCAGGCAGCCGGGTTGGTGACGTCTCCTCCATCATCGACACCGGCATCCCGCTCGTCGGCGAAGGACTGACCGCAAGCGGGGAGATCTACAACCTCGCCCCAACGGCCACTGAGCCCGCGCGCCTGGGCATCCTGTTGAACCAGGGGGCAGGCGCGCTTAGCCCCGTCGCGCTGGAGGCACCCGTGCGCGTTCGTGTTGCTGATGCAGGCCTGCGTTCGATCACGGCGGGTATCCCTCGCCGCATCACCCTTCCCCTCGTGGGCGAGTCCGACATCACGATCACGCACATGGCCCTCACGCTCTGGGGTCCGAAGGCCGGAACGGGGCGCGACATGGGCAAGCCCTTCATCACGCTGCCGACGCGCTGCGACGTCCCGGCCACGACGACGCTGAGCGTCACGTCGTACGAGAACGCCACGGCGAGCGCGACCGGGTCCTTCATTCCCAGCGGCTGCGGCAACCTGCCCTTCACGCCGCAGCTCCAGGTCGGTCCGGCCACGTCACCGGCCGACACGCCGGGCGAGGCGTCCGCGACGCTGATGATCGACGACACGCCCAACAGCGACAGCGCGATCCGCCAGGCCTACCTCAAGGACGTCGACCTCAAGCTGCCGGTCGGCCTGCAGCTCAACCCGCCGCTGGCCAACGGCCTCGAGCCGTGCACGCCCGAGCAGTTCGGCTTCGGCATCGACGCGCCTCCTGGCTGCCCGGCGAGCTCGGAGATGGGGCGCGTGGAGTTCGTCACGCCGCTGTTCCCCGGCGCCACGCTGACCGGCAAGGTGTACTTCGGCACGCCGCGCCCGGGCGTGCCGCTCGTCAACTTCATCTCCGTCGAGGATGCACGACTGCGCCTGAAGCTCGGCGGATTCGCCACGATCGATCCCGACACGACGGCGGTCACCGCGCACTTCACCGACCAGCCGCAGGTCCCGTTCACGTCCTTCAAGTTCATCTACACCGATCCCGGCGACGGGCGCGCCACGCTCACGTCGCCGACCGCGTGCGGTGACTACTCGGTCACCGCCGACATGACGCCGTGGGGCGGTGGCGCGGTGGCGTCGCCGAACAACACCTTCAAGGTGATCGACTGCCAGCCGCCGACGTTCGCGCCGGGGCTCAGCGCTTCGCTGCCCGACACGCAGGCCGGCGGCGACGCCGCGCTGACCGTCAACATCCTGCGGCCCGACAAGAACCTCCGGCTGCTCGACGCCAAGGTCTCGCTGCCGCCGGGCCTGACCGGCAAGCTGCCGGCGGTGCCGGCCTGCGAGGTCGCCGACGCGCGCGCCAACGCGTGCACCGACGCATCGCTGGTCGGCAGCGCCAAGGTCGCGGTCGGCACGGGCCCGATGCCGCTGTCGCTGCCAGGCAAGGTCTACCTGACCAAGGGCTTCGACGGCGGGATCGCCGGCCTGGCCGTCTCGGTCAACACGAACGTCCCAGCGATGGACCTCGGGACCGTGGTGGTGATGAACAAGCTCGTGCTGCGCCCCGACACGGGGATCGACGTGGTCACCGAGGACCTGCCGCAGTCGCTGCAGGGCATCCCGACGGCCTACCGCTCGATCGACCTGACGATCGATCGCAAGGGCTTCATGCAGAACGCCACGTCGTGCGCGGCCAACCCGCTGCACGGCACGTTCACCGCCGTCGGCGGCACGACGGCCACGGCCGACGCGCCCTACCAGGCGACGGGCTGCGACAAGCTGGCGTTCAGCCCGAAGCTCACCGCCTCCGTCGGCTCGGCCGGCGAGGTCGCCAAGGGCAAGCACCCGCCGCTGAAGGTCACCATCGAGCAGCCCGCCGGTCAGGCGGCCATGAGCCGGACGGTCGTGTCGCTGCCCGACGGCATCGGCGTCGACCTCAAGAACCTCAAGTCCGTCTGCGCCGACGCGCAGCTGCAGAGCGGCACCTGCCCGGCGGCGTCGAAGATCGGCGGGGTCACCGCCGAGACGCCGCTGCTCCCGACCCGGCTCTCGGGCGGCGTCTACCTGACGCAGGGCGCCACCAAGGGCGGACTGCCGGGTATCGCGCTCGACCTCGGCCTTCTGCGCCTGAAGGGCACGGTCGCGCTCGGAAAGCGCCTGGTCACCACGTTCGAGGGCATCCCGGACGTTCCGCTGCGGCGCCTGGTGCTGGACCTCTCCGGTGGCCCGAGGGCCGTCCTGGCGACCAGCAAGGGCCTCTGCGACCAGGATCCGACGGTCCAGGCCACCTACGGCGCGCACTCCGGGGCGAAGGGCAACCAGACGGTCAAGGCGACCGTCATCGGCTGCGCCCCGCTCTCGGGCACCGGAGAGCTCTACGGCGTCGCCAAGCAGCGCCCGACCCTGCGCCTGACGCTGGCCGCCACGGCGCCGCTGCGCGAGCTCCGGCTGAAGCTGCCCTCGACGCTGAAGATCGCCTCGTCGGCCGCCGTCAAGAAGTCCGGCCGGCTCGTGATGGCCAACAAGAAGCTCAAGGGCGCGACCGTCCGCTGGTCCAAGGGCCGCATCGCGTTCAAGGCGCCCAAGGGCAAGACGGCCCGCGCGATCCAGCTCACGCTCCCCAGGGGTGTCCTGCGCCTCAAGCGCAAGGTCAAGAGCGGCTCCAGCCAGACGCTCACGGTCACCGGCATCCGCTCCGACGGCAAGACGGTGAGCGCGAAGATCAAGGTGAAGGCCGCCCGGTAGGCGGCCTTCGCCGACGGGCGCTCAGCCGATCGCGAACGTCAGCCACACGACCCGCTGAACGGTGTTCGGCACGCGGCAGACCCGGCGCGTCTTGAGCTTGCCCAGGTGGCGCTTGCCGTTGGCGTCGACGGTGACCGAGCGCGAACGGACGTTGCCGCAGTACTTGCCCGGGCCGAACGAGCCGTTGGAGTAGAAGATCGGCCCGTAGAACCCGTTCGTCGCGCCGCTGTTGGACACCGACACCAGCGTGCCGAGCGTGACCCCCGTCGCGGTGGCGAGCTCCTGGGCCTGCGAGCGGGCGTCGGCGACGGCGATCGGCAGCGCCTTGGCCTCGGCCTTCTCGACGGCCGCGACGATCGAGGCGTTGCTGTTGCTGTCGCGGGGCGCCGGCTTCACCGAGCCGGTGCCGGAGGCGACCAGGGTGCGCTGCGGCGCTGGGGCGACGTCCTGCGCCGGGGCGACCGCCGCCAGGCAGCCGGCGGCGAAGGCGAAGAGGGCGACGAGGGCGACGGTGCGAAACGCGAATGAGGTGGGCAACGCGGGTCCTTTCCCGGAACGGTGATCATCGTTAAGTTGCGCGGGGCGCCCGATTTGTGACCGCCGGGCGAAGAATTGCCGCGCGTGGCCCACTAGGAGACTGTGTCGCTATCGCGACTGGGGACCCACCTCCGGCGGCGACGGCTGGCCGTCGTGGGCCTTGGCCTGGCTGGCCGCCTACGGCACCCCTAGGCCAGGACGCCGAGGCGCTGCGCGCGCTGCACGGCGTCGGCCCGGTTGCGGGCGCCGAGCTTGCGGAACATGGAGCTGGCGTGCTCCTTGACCGTGTTGGGCGAGAGCTTCAGCTGCGCGGCGATCTCGGCGTTCGTCAGCCCGGCGGCGACGAGCTCGAGCACCTCGCGCTCGCGTGCGGTGAGGCGCTGCGACGACGGTGTGACGGGGGTGTCGAAGACATCGTCGCCGGTGCCGACGCGGTGGATCGCCTCGACGATCTCCGCGGCGCTGCGGTCCTTGGTCACGAACCCCGCGGCGCCGGCGGCGCGCGCGGCCGTCGCCGAGATGCGCCCCGCGCCCGAGACGAGCAGCACGCGCGTGGCCGGATGCGCGGCCCGCACGCGGCGCGCGATGTCGGTGCCGGCCTCGTCGCCGACGAACAGGTCGATCAGCGCGACGTGCGGCCGGTAGCGGCGCGCGCGCTCCTCGGCCTCGGCGCCCGTCGTCGCCGGGAGGCAGCGCTCGACCCAGTCCTGCTGGACGAGCACGATCCGCATGCCCCAGTGGACGATGTCGTGGTCGTCGACCACCAGGACGGTGAGCTTGCCGCGCTGGGTCATGCGGCCGCCGCCGGCAGCGGGAGGACGAGCCGGACGTGCCAGCGGTCGGGCGGCGTGCGGCCGAAGTCGACCGCCGCGCCGAAGTTCAGCGCCTCGAACGCGGCGAGGCGCAGCCCCACGCCGGCACCGGCGGGGGCGCCGGGCCCGACGCCGTCGTTGACGACCGCGATGGCCAGCGCGCCCGGCTCGCGCCCCACGTGGACGTCGATCCGCGACGGTCGGGCATGCTTGCGGGCGTTGCGCACCGCCTCGCCGACGACGGTCTGCGCGAGCGGCTCCAGCGCCGCCGGGATCTCGGCGCCGGCGTCCCAGCGCACGGCCAGGTGCAGGTCGGCGTGCTCGGCGGCGAGGCGCTGGAGCTCCTCGCGCAGCGTCGTGTCGACCTCCCGCGCCGCCCGCGCCATCGGACGCTGGATCGCGTGGCGCAGCTCCTGCGTGGCCGCCTGCAGCTCGTCGGCGCAGCGCTCGCGCTGCGCCGCGGTCAGGTCGCCGGGCGCGCCGAGCGCGAGGCTCACGCCGAAGAGCCGCTGCACGACGCGCTCGTGCACGTCGCGTGCGAGGTCGAGGCGGTCGGCGAGGTGGCGCGCCCGCTCCTGCTGGCGCGTGGCCGCTCGGGCCGAGGCCGCCAGCGCGCAGACCTTGCCGAGCGTCCAGAGCCCGTCGCGCTCGGGGTCGGTCAGCGCGGACGCGCCCGTGCCGCGCTCGGCCAGCACGACGCCGTAGTGCCGGCCGCCGGCCGACATCGGGATGCAGGTGATGTCGGTCAGCTCGAAGCGGGCGACGTCGCGGGCCGGCAGCTCCTGCGTCAGCGCGGTCGCGATCTCGATCACCTCGTCGCGCTCCAGCGCCCGCAGCGCCAGGGGGATGACCTGGATCGGCTCGTCGCTGAGCAGGCCGACGTCGAGGTTGTGGCTGCCGACCGCCCAGACGCGCCGCCGGACGTCGTCGGAGATGAACACCACGGCGCGCCGCATGGAGCCCAGGCGGCACACCGCCTCGGCCAGGCGATCGTAGAACGAGCCGCCGGGTGCGGCGACCTCGGCCTCACCGAGCATGGAGACGAGCAGATGCAGCGCCGCGATCGGCGAGGAGGCGACGGAGGTCGGTTCCCGGCCGGGCAGGGCGTGGTCGGTCATTTGGCGGGCTGTTAGGTCAACGGGCCGGGCGCCAGGGGAAGCGCCCGGCCCGCTGGGAGAAGGACCAGCTCGCGTCACGCTCGGTCTCGAAAACTCTGCGCTGGCGGCCGTCGCGCCCCCTGTCCCGAGGGAGCGAAACGACTGGTCGCCATGCAGCATGCCTCATCGGAACGGTTGCGTACAAGTCCAAACACACTCGCCCCCACCCGAACCGGTGGGTTTTACGGCAGGACGAGGTGGCTGTCGCCGAACTCGTGCCAGAGGTATCCGCGCTCCAGCGCCGCGCGGTAGGAGGCATCGAGCAGCGCGGCGCCAGCGACCGCCTCGAGCAGCTGCAGATGGGTGGCGTGGGGCTCGTGCCAGCCAGTGATCAGGCCGTCGACCGCGCGCAGACCGCGCTCGCGGCCGAGCACGAGGCCGGTCCAGCCGGCGCCCTGCACGACGGTGCCGTCGGGGGCGGCCACGGTCTCCAGCGCGCGGACGGCGGTGGTGCCGACGGCGACGATCCGCCCGCCCCAGCCGCGCGCGGCGTTGACGAGCCGTGCTGCGGCGGCGCCGACCGCGTAGGCCTCGAGGTACGGCGGCTCGTGGCGCTCGGGCGAGGACACGCCCGTGTGCAGCGTCACGGGCGCGAAGCGGACGCCGCGAGCGACCAGCCGGGCGATCAGCTCGGGCGTGAACGGCCGCCCGGCGCTGGGCATCTCGGCGCTGCCGGGGTCGGTGGCGAACGCGGTCTGGTAGTCGGACAGCGGCCAGGCGCGGGGCACGTAGGGGTAGCGGATCGGCGCGCCGTGGCGGGCCAGGTAGGCGGGCAGGCCGCCGCCGGCCTCCGTCCCGAGATCCAGTCGCGCCAGCCACAGGCGTGAGCCCGACGCGTACGGCGCGACCAGCTCGGCGCTCGCGCCGCCCGGCAGGGCCAGGCGCTCGGATGCGCGGACGGAGCGCAGCCGCGCCGCGCCGCCGGCCGTGCGGACCTCGACGACCCACCACGGCGGCGGCAGGTGGGGCGCCGCCGTGGCGAAGCGCACCTGCACGGCGGCGCCGCCGGGGCGGTGGGCGTCGACGGCCGCGGGGAGCGTCGCCGACGTGTTGACCACCAGGACGTCTCCCGGCCCCAGGACGTCGGGGAGGTCGGTGAAGCGGCGGTGGGCGAGCGTGCCGTCGCTGCGTGCCGCGACCATGAGCCGCACCGCGTCGCGGGCGATCCCGCGCGCCTCCGGCGGCTCGCGGGCCTCCAGCGCGCTGGGCAGCGCGAACGCCGCGGCGCTCATGCACCGACCTCCGCGGGATGCGGGACGCGGTAGCGCCCGCTGGGGTGCGGCTGGCGCAGCAGCTCGAGCAGGCCGGGCACGATCGCCTCGGGCAGCGGCCGGTCGGAGATGTCCTGGTCGGGGAACGCCTCCTGGTGCATCCGCGTGCGCATGTCGCCCGGATCGACCGCGTAGAACCTCAGGCCCGGGTGCTCGGCCGCCAGCGTCGCCGTCAGCTGGTCCAGCGCGGCCTTCGACGAGCCGTAGCCGCCCCAGCCGGGGTAGTCCTCCACGGCGGCGTCGGAGGTGACGTTGACGATCGCGGCGCCGAGGCGCAGACGCGGCAGCGCGGTCTGGATGAGGCCGAGCGGCGCCAGCACGTTGACGCGGTAGACGCGCTCCAGGACGTCGAGCGGGTACTCGGCGAGCGCCGGCTGGGGGCTCGGGCCGAGGACGCTCGCGTTGTTGACGAGCAGGTTGATGTCCTTGCCCGCGGCGGCGACCAGCGCGCGGCGGTGGGCGGCGTCGGCGACGTCGCCGGGCAGGGCGACGACCTCCGTGAGGCGGCCCAGCTCGCGGGCGGCGCGCTCGAGGTCGGCGGCGGTGCGCGCGTCGAGCGTCAGCCGCCAGCCGTCGGCGGCCAGCGCCCGGGCGAGCGCGAGGCCGAGGCCGCGGGAGGCTCCGGTGATGATGGCGTTGGGCATGTCCGCGACGCTAGGCGCCGGCGGGTCCCGAGTGGTAGCGGCAATTGGTCCTAGGACCGTGGCGCCGCCGCGTCCTCGGCGAGCCCGGTGCGCACCGCGTACAGCGCGGCCTGCGTGCGGTCGGCGACGCCGAGCTTGGCCAGCAGGTGCCCGACGTGCGCCTTGACCGTCTTCTCGCTCACGCCCAGCTCGCGGGCGATGCGCTTGTTGGCCAGCCCGCGGGCGAGCAGCGCGAGCACCTCGCGCTCGCGGGGCGTGAGCGCGTCGGCGAGCGTGTGCTCGGGCGGCCGCGGATCCGCCGCGCCGCCGACCACCGCGGCGACCAGGCGCGCGGCGACCGAGGGATCGAGGAGCGCCTCTCCCGCGTGGGCCGCGTGGACGGCGCGCGCCAGCTCGGCCGGCGCGACGTTCTTGAGGAGGTAGCCGGCGGCGCCGGCCTGGATCGCGGGGAGGATCCGCTCGTCGTCGGCGAAGCTCGTCAGGACGATCACGCGGGCGCTCGCGCCGCGGGCCCGCAGCGCCTGCATCGCGCCGACGCCGTCCAGGCGCGGCATCACCAGGTCCATCAGCACCACGTCGGGAGCAAGGCCTTCAACCTGCTGGAGCGCCTCCTCGCCGTCGGCGGCCTCGCCGACCACGACGAGGCCCTCCTGCAGCCCCAGGAACGTGCGCAGGCCCTCGCGCACGACGGCGTGGTCGTCGACGATCAGCACGCGGATCGGCTCAGGCACGGTCGACCTCGAGCGTCACGGTCGTGCCGGCGCCGGGCGCCGAGCGGATCGTCAGCCGGGCGCCCAGGCGCGCGGCGCGCTCCTCCATCGACGTGAGGCCGAGGCGCCGCGCGCGCAGCTCGGGCGCGGCGGGATCGAAGCCGCCGCCGTCGTCGGCGACCGACAGGCGCAGGCCGTCGGGCTCGGTGGCGCTCGCGATCCGCACCGACACGTGGTCGGCGCCGGCGTGCTGCACGGCGTTGGCGATCGCCTCCTGGGCGATGCGCAGCACCTCGGCGTCGCGCGTGCCGTCCCCACCGGCGCTGACGCCGTCGTCGGCGTCGAGGTCGATCTCGGTCGCGTGCAGCCGGTCCAGCGCCTCGACGTGCTTGCGCAGCGCCCCGCACAGCCCGTCGCGGACGAGGTCGGGCGGGCGCAGCTCGAGGATGAGCGCGCGCAGCTCGTCGAGCGCCTCGCCGGCGAGCTGGCCGAGGCGGTCGACCTGCGCGCGGGCGCCGTCGGCGTCGCGGTCCAGCAGCGTGCCGGCGGACTCCGCGGTGAGCACGAGGCCGAAGAGCTTCTGGCTGACCGCGTCGTGCAGCTCGAGCGCGAGGCGGTTGCGCTCCGAGAGGATCGACAGCTCGCGGCTGCGCTCGTAGAGCCGCGCGTTGGTGATGGCGATCGCGGCGTGGGCGGCGAGCAGCTCGATGAGCTCCTGGTCGCCGTCGTCGAAGGCGGGCGCGCCCTCCTTGTGCGTGAGGTAGAAGGCGCCGATCACGCCTTCCGGCGCGACGATCGGCACGCCGAGGAACGAGCGCATGTCGGGGTGGCCGTCGGGCCACCAGCCGCCGAAGCGCGGGTGCTCGTGCAGGTCCTCGGTGCGCACCGGCGCGGGCGACTCGAGCATCGCGCCGAGCACGCCGTGCGACCGGGGCAGCGGCCCGAGCCGGGCGATCAGCTCGTCGCTCATGCCCGCGACGAGGAAGCGCCGGAAGCCGCCCTCGCCATCCGGGATGCCGAGGGCGGCGTAGCGCGCGCCCGCCAGCTCCCGCGCCGAGTCGACCAGCCGCTGGAGCACGTCGTCGACCGAGTGCTGGCGGGCGACGGCCAGGACGGCGTCGCTGACGGCCTTCAGCGCGGGATGCAGGGGAGCGGCCATTGGGTCTCCGATGGACCTTAGAGCCGCGGCGGCCGCGTATCAGACGTGCTCGGGCACCGCCGGCTGCTGCGCCGTCGCCGGGGGTGTCGGCTCGTCGGTCGAGCCCTCGACGTTGAGGCGCGGCAAGATGCGGTCAAGCCACCCCGGCAGCCACCAGTTCCACTTGCCCACCATGAGCATCAGCCCGGGGACGAGCACGGAGCGCACGATGAGCGCGTCGAGCAGCACGGCGCTGGCCAGGCCGATGCCGAACAGCTTGATCACGCGCTCGCCGCCGAGGACGAACGCCCCGAACACCAGGACCATGATCGCGGCCGCCGCGGTAATCGTGCGGCCGGTCGCCGCGAGCCCGTGGACGATGGCCTCGCGGTTGTCGCGGCGCTTGTGCCACTCCTCGTAGATGCGGCTGACGAGGAACACCTCGTAGTCCATCGACAACCCGAACAGGATCGCGAACACCATCACGGGCAGGAACGCCTCGATCGGCCCCGTGCGGTCGACGCCGATCAGCTCCGCGCCCCAGCCCCACTGGAACATCGCGACCACCACGCCGAACGCCGCGGCGACCGACAGCAGGTTCATGATCGCCGCCATCAGCGGGATCACCAGGCTGCGGAACACGGCCATCAGCAGGAGGAACGACAGCAGCACGACGATGCCGATGAACAGCGGCAGCTTGTCGGACAGGACCTTGGAGAAGTCGATGCCGATCGCCGTCGAGCCGCCCACGAGCACGTGGACCTGCCCCTTCCCGGCCGCCGGCACCACGTCCTTGCGCAGCTTCTGCACGAGGTCGTTGGTGGCCTTGTCCTGGGGCGAGTCCTTGGGGTAGACCTGCGCCAGGGAGATGTCCTTGCCGACCGTCACCGGCGGCGTGGTCGCCACGACCCCCGGGCTCTTGGCCACGGCGTCGACGACGCGCTTGAACGCCGCCTTCTGCTCGGCCGCCGGCGTCTGCGCCACGAGCTGCAGCGGGCCGTTGAAGCCCGGGCCGAAGCCCTGGGCCAGCAGGTCATAGGCCTTGCGGGTGGTCGAGGCCGTCGGGTCCGAGCCCGCGTCCGACGAGCCCAGGCGCATCGACAGGAACGGCGCGGCGAGCAGCAGCATGACGATGGTCGCCGCGGCGGCCATCACCGCGGGACGCCGCTGCAGGACGCCGGCCCAGCGCGCCCACGAGGGCGACTCGTCGGTCGTCGTCAGCTCGCCGGCCTCGACGGCGCGGCGCTGCCTGCCGGTCAGCACGCGGCGGCCGAAGAAGCTCAGCAGCGCGGGCAGGAGCGTCAGCGCCGAGAGCACCGTGAACGCGACGACGATGCTGGCCGCGGTCGCGACGCCGTAGAGGAAGCTCACGCCCAGCGCGAACATGCCCAGCAGCGCGATGCACACCGTGATGCCGGCGAAGAGCACGGCGCGGCCGGAGGTGTCCAGCGCGTTGACCGCGGCGTCCTCGGGCTGGACGCCGCGCAGGACCTCCTGGCGATATCGCGTGACGATGAACAGCGCGTAGTCGACCCCGACGCCGAGGCCGATGAGCAGCGACAGCTCCTGGCTGAAGGACGCCATCGTGATCGCGTGCGAGAGCAGCCCGATCACCGCGACGCCGACGCCGAGCGAGACGATCGCCCCGATCATGGGCAGCAGCGCGGCGAGGAACGAGCCGAAGACGATGAACAGCACGATCAGCGCGAAGGCGATGCCGATCAGCAGCCCGCCGCCGCCCTGCTGGCGCGCCTGCTCGATCGCCTGGCCGCCGAGCTCGACCTGCAGCTGGTCGTCGGCCGACTTCTGCGCGGTCGACACGAGCTTCTTGGTGGCGTCGATCGGGACGGTGACGACGTCGTCGTCCAGGGTGACCGTCGCGAACGCGATCTTGCCGTCCTTGGAGATCTGCGTCGCGCCGCCCTTGGCGTAGGGCGATGCGACGGACGCCACGTGCGGCAGCTTGCCGACCTGGCCGAGCATCGACTCGACGCGCTGCTTGACGGCGGGGTCGGTGACCGTGCCGTCCTTGGCCTTGACGACGATCGTCTCCTGATCGCCCGAGGCCTTCGGGGCGCTGCGCTGCAGCAGGTGCAGCGCGTCGAAGCTGTCCGTACCGCTGAGCTTGAACTCGTCGCGGTAGTTGCTGCCGGCGCCGGCGTGGATGGCCGAGAGCCCGACGAGGGCCACGATCCAGGAGATGAGGACGATCCAACGGTGCCGGAAGCACCAGCGAGCAAGTTTGCGCATATGAAAAAGGGGCGGCTGGGGAGAGCCTGGGGAGGGGTTCGGGGGTCGGGGTCGGCGCCCGGTTCGCGCGCGCCAACGCGCAACCTTAGCCCGCGAGCGGGCCGAGGTCATCCCGAGTTGTCGGGCGACCGCCGATGTGGGTGCCTCAGCGCACGTCGCGCGTGAGCGCGCGCAGGCGCTCGACGACCTGCGTGCGCAGCTCCCCGCGCGGCGGTGCGAGGCCCATCAGCTCCGAGAACCACAGGCCGTCGGCGGCGAGGCGCACGACGGTGGCGTCGACGGCGTCGATCCCGTCGTCGGCGATCCGCTCCTGCCAGCGCTCGTACCGGGCGCGCACGGCCTCGAGACGCTCGGGCTGCAGGGCGAGGACGGCGAGGATGCCGCTGTCGATCTCCCGCGCGTGCTCGTCCTCGCCGTCGAGGGCGCTGACGTCGGCGTAGGCGCGGACCCACCCGCCGGGGGTGTCGTCGGCGGCCGCGTCGATCTGGTCCTGGAAGCTCGCCTCCCAGCGGTCGACGACGGCGTCGAGCAGCTGGGCCTTGGACGGGAAGTGGTAGAGCAGGCCGCCCTTGGAGGTGCCGGCCTCCTCGGCGACCGCGTCGAGCGTGAGCTTCGACGGGTCGCGGAGGAGCAGGCGCGCGGCGGCGTCCAGCAGGCGGTCGCGGGTCTCGCCCGCGGCACGGCTTGCCATCAGTGCGCGCCTCCGCCGGAGGCGCTGAGGCCGGCGACGCCGAGGACGATCAGCCCGAGGCTGAGCACCTTGAAGACGTTCATCGACTCGTCGAAGAACGTGACTCCGGCGACGGCGATCAGGGCGGTGCCGACGCCCGACCAGATCGCGTAGGTCAGCGCGACGGGGATGTCCTTCAGCACGAGGGCCATGAGCCAGAACGACAGGCCGTAGCCGACGACGACCACGAGGACCGGTATGGGTCGGCTGAAGCCGTGCGACATCCGTAGAGCGACGGTGGCGGCGACCTCGGAGAGGATCGCGAGGGAGAGGAGGATCGCGGAAGGCATGTCCCACACTATACCGTCTGGACGGTACAGTCGCGCGCACGGCGCGAGATCGTGATTGGAAACCCGTCGACCGGTGGAATGATGGACGGAGGTGGCCCGTCCCAAGCCCTTCCAGATGCTCCGCGACCTGCCGGTGGTCGGCCGCGCGGCCGACTGGGGGATGGGCGGCTACGCCGTGTCACGCAAGACCAAGAACGCCGGCGCGCGCGTCGCGGGGCTGCAGACCACCGAGTCGGTCTGCCCGTACTGCGCGGTCGGCTGCGCCCAGGTCGTCTACACGCGCGACGGCGAGCTCGTCGACATCGAGGGCCACCCGCGCTCGCCGGTCAACCAGGGGACGCTGTGCCCCAAGGGCTCGGCGTCGCGCCAGCTCGTCCAGCAGCCCGGGCGCATCACGAAGGTCCGCTACCGGCGCCCCGGCGGCACGGAGTGGGAGGACCTCGACCTCGAGTCGGCGATGGACATGATCGCGGAGCGCGTCATCGCCGCCCGCGAGAACGGCTGGCAGACCGAGGACGAGCACGGCAAGCGCGTCGACCGCACGCTCGGGTTCGCCCACCTCGGCGGCGCCACGCTGGACAACGAGGAGAACTACCTCATCCGCAAGTCCTTCACGGCGATGGGCGCCGTGCAGATCGAGAACCAGGCCCGAATATGACACTCGAGCACGGTCCCCGGTCTGGGGACCTCGTTCGGGCGCGGAGGCGCCACCGGCTTCCAGCAGGACCTGCAGAACGCCGACTGCGTCCTCATCCAGGGCTCCAACATGGCCGAGGCGCATCCCGTCGGGTTCCGCTGGGTCATGCGCGCCCGTGAGCGCGGCGCCAAGGTGATCCACGTCGATCCGCGGTTCGGGCGCACGGGCGCGTCGGCCGACGTGCACGTCCCGATCCGGGCGGGCACCGACATCGCGTTCCTCGGCGGCATCATCCGGCACGTGCTGGAGACCGAGTCGTACTTCAAGGAGTACGTCCTCCACTACACGAACGCCTCGACGATCATCAACGAGAAGTTCGCCGACACCGAGGACCTCGGCGGCGTCTTCTCCGGCTTCGACCCCGAGACCCGCACGTACGACCGCAGCACGTGGATGTACGAGGGCGGCGAGGTCGCCTCGGCCGCCGGCATGCGCGAGCACGCGACCCAGGCCTTCGACGAGCACACGGGTGCCGGCATGCTCGAGGGCGCGGTCCGGCGCGACGACACGCTGCAGCACGAGCGCTGCGTCTTCCAGCTGCTGCGCAAGCACTACGCCCGCTACACCCCCGCGATGGTGTCGGAGATCTGCGGCATCCCCGAGCAGCAGTTCCACGAGGTCGCCCAGACGCTCATCGACAACTCGGGGCGCGAGCGCACGACGGCGCTCTGCTACGCCGTCGGCTGGACGCAGCAGTCGATCGGCGTGCAGATCATCCGCACCGGCGCGATCCTGCAGCTCCTGCTGGGCAACATCGGGCGCCCGGGCGGCGGCATCATGGCGATGCGCGGCCACGCGACGATCCAGGGCTCCAGCGACATCCCGACGCTGTACGACCTGCTGCCCGGCTATCTCCACATGCCGCGTGCGCGGGAGGAGGAGCTCACCCTCGAGGCCTACATCAAGTCGGGCGGCGCCGACAAGGGCTGGTGGTCGAACTTCGACAAGTACATCATCTCGCTGCTGAAGGCGTGGTTCGGCGACGCCGCCACCCCGGAGAACGACTTCGGGTTCGGGCACCTGCCGAAGATCACCGGCAACCACGCGCACTTCCCGACCATGATGCGTGCGGTCGACGGCGGCCTCGACGGGCTGTTCGCGATGGGGCAGAACCCCGCGATCGGGTCGCAGAACGGCGGCCTCATGCGCCGCGGACTGCGCAACATGAAGTGGTTGGTCGTGCGCGACTTCAACGAGATCGAGACGGCGACCTTCTGGCGCGATGCGCCGGAGATCGCCTCCGGCGAGGTGCGCACCGAGGACATCCAGACCGAGGTGTTCCTCATGCCCGGCGCGACGCACGTGGAGAAGGAGGGGTCGTTCACCCAGACCCAGCGCATGGTGCAGTGGCGCGACAAGGCGATCGACGCGCCGGACGACGCGCGCAGCGAGCTGTGGTTCATGCACCACCTGACCAAGCGGGTCAAGGCGCACTACGCCGGCTCCGAGGACCCCAAGGACTGGCCGATCGTCAACCTCAACTGGGACTACGCCGAGCACGGGCCCGAGCGCGAGCCGCAGGCGCTGGACGTCCTGCGCGAGATCAACGGCTACGACGTGGCCACCGGCGCGCCGGTGCCGGGCTTCGCCCAGCTGAAGAACGACGGCTCGACCGCGTGCGGCTGCTGGATCTACAGCGGCGTCTACGCCAACGGCACCAACCAGGCCCGCCGGCGCGACCCCGGCGACATCGACGCCGAGGGCGGCTGGGTCTCGCCGGAGTGGGGCTGGGCCTGGCCGGCCAACCGCCGCATCCTCTACAACCGCGCGTCGGCCGACCCGCAGGGCCGGCCGTGGAGCGAGCGCAAGAAGTACATCTGGTGGGACGAGGAGACGGGCAGGTGGACGGGCTACGACGTGCCCGACTTCCCGGTCGACAAGCGCCCCGACTACCAGGCGGCCGACGACGCCAAGGGCATGGACGCGATCTCCGGCGACGAGCCCTTCATGATGATGGGCGACGGGCGCGCGTGGCTGTTCTCGCCGTCGGGCCTGCTCGACGGGCCGATGCCCACGCACTACGAGCCGATCGAGTCGCCGATGCCGAACCTGCTCTACCCGGCGGTGGCGGCCAACCCGGTCGCGATCCGCTGGGACCGGCCCGACAACCCCGTCAACGTCTCCGAGGACCCGCGGTGGCCCGTCGTGATGACGACGTTCCGGCTCACCGAGCATCACACCGTCGGCGGGATGAGCCGCAACCTGCCATGGCTCAACGAGCTGCAGCCGGAGATGTTCGCCGAGCTCGACCCGATGCTGGCGGCCCAGCACGGGATCCAGGACGGCGGGTGGATGGTGGTCGAGACCGCGCGCGGCGAGATCGAGGCGCGCGCGAAGGTGACCGAGCGCATGCGCCCGCTGCGCCTCGGCGACCGCACCATCCACCAGATCGCCCTGCCGTGGCACTGGGGCTTCTCCGGCCTCAACCAGGGCGACAGCGCCAACGACCTGCTCCACCTGTCCGGCGACCCGAACACCACGATCGAGACGACGAAGGCGCTGACGTGCAACGTGCGCGCCGGCCGCCGCACCAGCCCGGCGACCTCGCGCGTGACGAATGCGCCGCACGGGCATGTCGCCACCAACGAGGAGCATCCGGCCGAGCTGCCGATGCTCCGGACCAGGCACACCCCGTGATCGACGTCATCCCGCACGCGGCGCCCACCGAGATCTCCATCCACCGCGACGGCGCCCAGCGGATGGGCTTCTTCACCGACACGACGGTGTGCATCGGCTGCAAGGCCTGCGAGGTGGCGTGCAAGCAGTGGAACGACCTGCCGTCCGACGGCGCGTCGTTCCGGCGCGGCGGCTCGTATGACCACACGGCGTCGCTCGGCGCGTCCACGTGGCGCCACGTGCGGTTCGTGGAGCTGCTGGAGCCGTCGGAGATCCAGCGCGAGGAGGCCGCGGCCGCGCTGGCCCTCGGAGGGGGCGGCTCGGTCCCGCACATCCCGGCGGCGGCGCTGGCCGACGCCGGCGCGGGGGTCACCGAGAGCGAGATCCCCGACCTCGTGGAGATGGCGCAGCAGCGCGGGGAGGTGGACGTCGCGGCCGCCGTCGCCGACATGGACCGCTGGGTCTTCATGTCGGACGTCTGCAAGCACTGCACCAACGCGGGGTGCATGGACGCGTGCCCGACCGGCGCGCTGATCCGCACCGAGTTCGAGACCGTCGTGCTGCAGCCCGACGTCTGCAACGGCTGCGGCTACTGCATCCCGGCCTGCCCGTTCGGCGTGGTCGACCGCTCGCCCGAGGATGGCCGGGCCGCCAAGTGCACCCTCTGCTACGACCGCCTCGAGGACGGTTTGGAGCCCGCCTGCGCGAAGGCCTGCCCCACCGACTCGATCCAGTTCGGGCCCTACGACGAGCTGGTCGACACCGCGCAGCGCCGCGTGGTCACGCTGCAGGATCGCGGCCTCGCCGGCGCCTACCTCTACGGCGCCGGCGACGCGCCCGGCGACGAGATCGCCGGCGGCCTCGGCGCCTTCTTCCTGCTCACCGAGCCGCCCGAGCGCTACGGGCTGCCGGCCGAGGCCGACTCGCCGATCCAGGAGAACGTCGTGCCGGCGACGCTGGCGGCCGTCGGCGCCGGGCTGGCCGCGGCGGCCGGCGTCGCGCTGGCCTTCAAGGTGCCGCGGCAGGCCCAGGGCGTCGGCGCGCTGACGCTGCTGGCCGCCGGGTCGGGGGCCTTCGAGGTCGTGCGGGACCTCCGCGCCCGCGGGCAGGCGCGGCGGGCTTCATGACCGCGCGCGAAGGCGACGCCCGCCGCATGGAGGAGTCGCGGGCCCAGGAGCGCGAGCGCTCGGCGGTCGCCCACTCCGAGCACCGCGACATGACGCCCGCAGTCGGCACGCCCGGCGGACCCGCGTCATGGAAGCGCGCGGTCGCCGGCGCCGCCGTCGGGCTGCATCAGCGCGGCTGGCGCGACGCGCGGTGGTCGAACATCTTCCGGCGCGACTCGGGCTACGCGTCGCCCGAGATGCCCGACCCCGAGCGCATCGCCGGCGCCAACCGGCGCGCGCGGCGCGGCGAGCCGCCCGCCGTCGTCCAGGGGCCGATGATGAAGCCGCCGGTGTGGACGTGGGAGGTCCCGCTCTACTTCTGGTTCGGCGGCATGGCCGCGGGCGCGTCGTTCGTCGGCTTCGCCTGCGATCTGGCGGGCGACCACCGCTCCGCCCGCGTGGCGCGGATGGTCGCGCTCGGCGCGCTGGCGCCCTCGCCGCCGCTGCTGATCATGGACCTGGGCCGGCCCGAGCGCTTCTCCAACATGCTGCGCATCTTCAAGCCGCGCTCGCCGATGTCGATGGGCTCGTGGTGCCTGACGGTCTTCGGCGGCCTGAGCTCCGCGGCGGTCGCCGCCGACCTGCTCGGACGCGACAAGGTCGCCCGCCGGCTGGGCTGCGGCACCGCGGTCGTCGGCGGCTACCTGGGGTCCTACACCGGCGTGCTGCTGGCCTCGACCGCCGTGCCGGTCTGGGCGCGCAGCCGGCTGTCGCTCGGCCCGATCTTCGTCGCGACGGCCACGCTGACCGGAGCGGCCGCGACGCGCCTGGTGCTCGTCGCCGACGGGACGCCCGTGGGGCATCCGACGCCCGTGGCGCTCGGGCGCGTCGAGAGCGGCGCCATGGCGGCGGAGCTGCTGCTGTCGGAGATCAACCACCATCACTTGGGGCGGCTCGCGTCCGTGCTGGAGGAGGGCGCCGGCGCCGGCTGGTTCAAGCGCGCCAAGTGGCTGGCCCGCGGCGGCCTGGCGCTGCGCTTCGCGCGGCGCCGCACCGGCCCGTGGACCGAGCACGCCGCCAGCGTGTGCTTCATGGCGGCCGCCCTCTGCTTCCGCTTCGCCTGGGTCCGGTCCGGCCGGTCCTCGGCGCAGGACGACGAAGCCGTCGCCCGCATGGCCCGCGCACGGGCGACCCGGTACGAGCCCGATCTCGAGATGCCGGTCGTGCAGCACCGGTGACTCACCCGCGCTCAGGCGGCGAGCTGGATGGGGCGGTCGGGCACGGCCGCCCCGGTCCAGTCGAACCGCTCGAGCGCGACGGTGTGCCCGTGGTGGCGCACCTCGACGATGACGCCCCACGGCTTCTGGTGGGCACGCAGCTCGGCACCGGGATGGTTCCGGCGCAGGTGGGCGATCTCTCGCGCCTGCTGGATGGTGAGCTCGTGCTGCACGCATCGATGATCAGTCGCGAACCTGAACCTGTGATCAACCGCAGCTGTGGGCGGGATGAGATCTTTCGCGCCGTCAGGAGCCCGACAGCGCGGCGCTGATCGCCGCGGCGGCCTGCTCCAGCTCGCCGTCGCCGTGCAGCGTGCGGGGGTCGACGGTCACGCGGCCGTCGGTGATGCGCGCCAGCAGCGGCGGATCGTGGGCGCGCAGCCGCGCCGCGAGGTCGTGGGCCCCGGCGCCGTCGGGCCCGACGGCCACGGCGGGGCCGTGGAGCTCCAGCAGCGGCAGCGCGCCACCGCCGGCGCGGGCCACGGCGTCGACGACGTCGCCGCCGGTCGCGCCGGCCAGCTGCCGGGCGCGCGCGAGGAGCGCGTCGGGTGCGGCGGTGAGCATCGCGAGGACGGGGATGTCCGCGCGGGCCCGTTCGGGGTCGCGGTAGAGCGCGAGCGTCGCGGCCAGGGCGGCCAGCGGGAGCCGGCCGACGCGCAGCGCGCGTGCGAGGGGATGGCGGCGGCAGGTCGTGATGGCCTCACGCGTGCCGACGAGGATCCCGGCCTGCGGGCCGCCGAGGAGCTTGTCGCCGCTGAAGCAGACCAGCGCGGCGCCGGCGGCGACCGAGGTGCGGACGGGCGGCTCGTCGGCGAGGACGTCGTCGAGGCCGCCGGCCAGGACGCCGGAGCCGAGGTCGTCGATGACCGGCGCGCCGAGGGCGGTCAGCTCGGCGATCGGGACGTCCTCGACGAAGCCGACGGTGCGGAAGTTGGACTGATGGACGCGCAGGACGACGTCGGCGCCCGCGTCCAGGGCGGCGCGGAAGTCGGCGGCGCGGGTGCGGTTGGTCGTCCCGACCTCGACGAGCTGCGCGCCCGCCTGTGCGACGACGTCCGGTACGCGGAAGCCGCCGCCGATCTCGACGAGCTGCCCGCGCGAGACGACGATCGACCGGCCCGGGCCGGCCAGGGCGGCGGCGGCGAGGAGGGTCGCGGCGGCGCCGTTGTTGACGACCATCGCGTCCTGTGCACCGGTGAGCTCGACGAGCAGCTGCGCGACGTGGGCGTCGCGTGCGCCGCGCCGGCCGGTGGCGAGGTCGAGCTCGAGGTTCATGTAGCCGTGCGCAGCGTCGGCCACGGCGTCGGCGGCGGCGCCGGCGAGGGGCGCGCGACCCAAGTTGGTGTGGATGACGACACCCGTGCCGTTGAGGACGCGGCGCAGCGACGGGCGCAGGTGGGCGCGGGCGCGCGCCACGAGATCGGGCTCGGGACCGTCGGCGCCGGCGAGCAGCTCGTCGCGGCGGGCGTCGAGGACGGCGCGGGCCGCGGCGGTGGCCTCGACCGGCGTAGCGGCGGGGCCGGTCACTGCGGCCGCGAGCTGGTCGACGGCCGGCAGCGCGCGCAGGCGCTCGCGGACGGCGGGATCGGGCGCGTCGGTCATGTTGGTGTCCTTGCGTCGCGCCGCGTGCGGAGCACGCGCCGGTCGTCGGGCATCCGGCGCGTGACGCGCTCGGCGTCCAGGTGCTCGAGGAAGGCCTGCGCGGGCTTGCGCGAAGTCGCCAGCGCGTCCCGGACCTCGGCGAGCGAGACGGAGCCGTGGGCCGCCAGCAGCGCGACGATCCTCGCCCGCACGTCGGCGGCGACCTCCGCGTGGGCGTAGAGCTGACCGCTGACCCGGACCGCCCTGCCGCCCGCGCGCAGCGCCGGCAGCGCCGCGGCGTCGTCGCCGAGCTGCGCCTCGCTGAGCAGCCCGATCCCCGCCGCGCGCAGCCGCGCCTCGGCCCGATCGAGCAGAGCGGCGGACGACGAGGGGGACAGTCCCCCCTCCGATCGGGTGGGGGACAGTCCCCCCTCCGATCTGGTGGGGGACAGTCCCCCTCGCTTTGCGGTGGCGGACCGTCGATCGACCTCGGCAGTGAGGGACTGTCCCCCACCCGCGACCGGGCGTCCGTCCCGGCGCGCCCGCAGCCGCTCCAGCGCCTCGAGCCGTCGCCCGTGCCGGTGCGCCGCGGCGTCGAGGACGGTGCCGCCGCCGAGCGTGTCCGGGGGCGACAGGCGGCGAACGACGACGCGGTCGCCGGCCGCGGCGAGCAGCGGGCGCTCCAGCCGCAGCTGCCAGAGGCCGTCGCCGAGATCGGCCAAGCGGCCGGCGGCGTCGCGGGTGCCGTGGTGGATCTGCACGCGCTCGCCGTGGCGCGCGCCGCGCAGCTGGAGCGTGCAGTCCAGCACCGACGTCTCGGCCAGCGCTCCCGGCACGGTCAGCGCGTCGCCGCGCTCGACGTCTCGCGCGCGCACGCCTGCGAGGTTCACCGCGACGCGCTGACCGGCGCGCGCCTCGTGCACCGGCTCGTCATGCACCTGCAGGCCGCGCACGCGAACCTCGCGATCGCCGGGCAGCAGGGCCAGCGCGTCGCCGCCGTGCAGCGTCCCCGCCCACAGCGTCCCGGTGACGACGGTCCCGATCCCCACCACGGTGAAGGCGCGGTCCACGTGCAGCAGGGCCTCGCCGTCGCGGCCCGCGCGGCTCGGGACGCCCGCGGCCACGCGCTCCAGCGCGGCCGCGACGTCGGTCACGCCTGCGCCGGTCACCGCCGAGCAGGCGACCACCGCGCCGGCCCCCGGCAGCAGCTCCCGGACCTCCGCGATCGCCCGCGCGGGGTCGGCGACGTCGGCCTTGGTCACCGACACGACCCCCTCGCGCACGCCGAGCGCCTCCAGCACCGCCGCGTGCTCCACGGTCTGCGGCATGACGCCGTCGTCGGCGGCCACGACCATGAGGTACAGGTCGATCCCCGACGCGCCGGCGACCATCGTGCGCACGAAGCGCTCGTGCCCGGGCACGTCGACCAGCGAGATCCGGCGCCCCGACGGCAGCGCCAGCGGCGCGTAGCCGAGTGCGATCGAGATGCCGCGCTCGCGCTCCTCGGGCAGCCGGTCGGTGTCCACGCCGGTGAGCGCGGCGACCAGGGCGGTCTTGCCGTGGTCGACGTGGCCCGCCGTGCCGAGCGTGAGGGGGCCGGGCGTGGTCATGGGACGGAGCGGCGAAGGAGTCGAACCTTCCCGGCGCGGTCGAGGCGCCGCCAACGGCTTTGAAGGCCGTTCGGGGCACCGGCCCCGGGCCGCTCCAAGAGGGCGATGTCGATCACCGCACGGTGATGGTGCCAGGCGCGCCCTCGACGAGCCGCCCGACCACGGTGCCGCCGGGGATCGTCGCGGCCGCCTCCGCGTCGACGGCGGCGAGCAGGCCGCCAGACGTCGTCGCGTCGGTGATCAGGCGGGCGCGCCAGGGCGCGACCCCGCCGGCGACGGTCGAGAACGTGGCGGCCCACTCGGCGTTGCGGGCGCTGCCGCCCGACACGGCGCCGGCGTCGGCCAAGAGGGCCTCGACGCCGTCGATGGCCGGCACGGCGCCGGCGTCGAGCTCGGCGGCCAGGCCGCTCTCGCGCGCCACGTTGTGCAGGTGGCCGAGCAGGCCGAAGCCCGTCACGTCGGTCATCGCGCGGACGCCGGCGCGCAGCGCCGCCTCGGACGCGGCGGCGTTGAGCTCGACCATGACGTCGACCGCGGCGCGCACCAGCTCCGGCCCGGCGGCGCCGCGCTTGGCGGCCGTGACGATCGCGCCCACGCCGAGCGGCTTGGTCAGCACCAGCACGTCGCCGGCCCGGCCACCGGCGTTGGTGACGATCGCGCGCGGATCGATCGTCCCCGTCACCGCGAGCCCGTACTTGGGCTCGTCGTCCTTGATGGAGTGGCCGCCGACGACCGAGGCGCCCGCCGCGGTGACGACGTCCAGGCCACCGCGCAGGATCGCGCCGAGCACCTCGCCGCCGAGCTGCTCGAGCGGGAACGCGACGACGTTCATCGCGGTGATCGGTCGTCCTCCCATCGCGTAGACGTCCGACAGCGCGTTGGCCGCGGCGATCCGGCCGAAGTCGTAGGGATCGTCGACCAGCGACGTGAAGAAGTCGATGGTCTGCACGAGCGCGAGGTCGTCGGTCAGGCGGAACACCGCGGCGTCGTCGCCGGTCGGCGTGCCCACCAGCAGCCGGGGATCGGTCGCCGCCGGCAGCCGCATGACGATGGGCAGGAGGTCGGCGGCGGCCAGCTTGCAGCCGCAGCCGGCGCCGCTGGAGAGCGATGTGAGCGGGACCGGGCTGGAGACGGCGGTCATGGGGATCGCCTTCGAGCCTACCCGGGTGGTGCAGCGGGCATGATGGGATCCATGGCGCGCACGACCCGCACGACGATCCACGAGCTGCTCGAGCAGTCCCGCGCGCGGCTGGACCGGCTCGATGCGCAGGCCGCCGCCCGCGCCGTGGCCGGCGAGGGCGCCGTGCTGGTCGACATACGCCCGGACGCCCAGCGCGCCCGCTACGGCGCGATTCCCGGCGCCCGCGTCCACCCGCGCAACGTCCTGGAGTGGCGCGTCGATCCCACCTCCGACCACCACGACCCCGAGCTGTCGGCCGACCTGGATCGCGTGATCGTCGTCGTGTGCCACGAGGGCTACCAGTCGAGCCTGGCCGCCGCGACGCTGCAGGATCTGGGCTTCGCGAGAGCGACCGACCTCGTCGGCGGCTTCCAGGCGTGGCGGGCGGCCGGGCTGCCGGTGGAGCCGGCGCCGGACCCCGGTTGAGACATGGTGCTGTTTGCAGTGGGGCTGGTGCTGCCCTAGTTTGAGCAGCATGCCTGCGCGCCGACGGCTCCGGATCCTGCTGATCCTCGGCGCCTTCGGCGCCGTGCTGGTCGGCGCCGCCGTGGCGCTCGCGCAGGGCGTCGTGCCGATCAAGATCTCGGCGGTCGTGAAGGTCACGCCGAACAAGGCGGGCACGCCGAGCCACCCGCAAGGCGTGGTGGTCGACGTTCGCGGCACGGTCGACATCCCGTTCGACTACGACCCGCCGATCACCAAGACGGTCGACGTGTGGATCTCGCGCGGCGGCGTCTACAACGGCGCGAAGTTCCCGACCTGCTCGCAGAGCGGGATGGAGCACCGCGGCCTCAGCGCGTGCCCGCGCGGCTCGATCATGGGCCACGGCACGGCGCGCGCCCTGGCCGACACGGTGCCGAGCTACCCGAGGATCACGGTCGTCAACGGTGGCGCGCGGAAGATGTACTTGTTCGTCGTCCTGACCAACCCGGCCCGCGTCGCCAAGCCGATCCCGGTCGACATCGCCCGGCTCCGATCGGGCAAGTGGGCCTACAAGCTGCACGCCGTGGTGCCGCGCTCGCTGCAGATCGTCGCCGGCATCCCGCTGCGGCTGCAGAGCTTCCACGTGGTGTCGGGGCGCGGCGACTGGATCGCCACGACGTCCTGCCCCGCCGGCAACCGCTGGAGCTACCACGTCGAGGCGACGTATGAGTCGGGGCAGGTCGTCAAGTACGACGGCCGCGTCCCGTGCCGTCGCTAGTCGGGCGCATGCGAGCGAGCAGCGTCGTCGTCGCGATCGACCGCTGGGTTGGGCGCCATCGCGCCGTGGTGCTGGTGGCGTGGCTGGCGCTGGTCGCCGCCGCGGTGCCGCTGGCGCTGACGCAGTCCGACCACCTGACCGGCGGCGGGTTCCAGGTGCCCGGCTCGCAGTCGGCCCGTGCCGACGCGGCGGTGCAGCAGACCGTGCCATTGATCTTCCGGCCCAACGTCATGGGGGCGGTGCTGGTCGCCGACCGCGGGACGCCGCTGGCCGACTACCGGTCCGCGCTGGCCGCCGTGAGCGCGGCCGCGCACGCGACGCCCGGCGTGGAGATGGACGACGCGGCCCGGCAGGTCGGGGTGTACCTGGCCCGCACGAAGCCGGGCCGGCCGGTCGTCGTGCCGCTCACGCTCGCGGTCGACACGTTCCACGCACCCGACACCGCGCGCGAGCTGCGGCGCCGGCTGCACCTCGGCGACGACGGCGGCGGGCGCTACGGCGCCGTCCAGGTGCACCTCGTCGGCCAGGGCGCGCTGTGGGCCGGGATGGTCGACCTGACCAAGGACGACCTCGCCCACGCCGAGCGCGTCGGCTTCCCGCTCGTGCTGCTCGTCCTGCTCGGCGTCTTCGGCTCGCTGGCCGCGGCGGCGCTCCCGCTGGCGATGGGCGGCGTGTCGGTGCTGCTCACCGCGGCGCTGATCGCGCTGCTGGCGCGCCACACGCTGATGAGCTTCTACGTGCCGAACATGGCGTCGATGATCGGGCTCGGCGTGGCGGTCGACTACTCGCTCTTCGTCGTGGTCCGCTATCGCGAGGAGCTGCGCGACGGCGCGACGCCCGAGCAGGCGCGCGCCACCGCGATGGCCACGTCCGGCACCGCCGTGGTGTTCAGCGGCGCGGCCGTCGTCGTCGCGCTCGCGGGCCTGCTGCTGGTGCCGACGACGGCGATCCGGTCGATGGCGCTGGGAGCGATCATCGTGGTCCTCGTCTCGCTGCTGGCCTGCGTGACGCTCCTGCCCGCGCTGCTGACGGTGGTGGGCGGGCGGCTCGGCGCGCCACGCGGCGGCGGCGGGTTCCGCCGCTGGGCCCAGCGCGTGACGGCGCGGCCGGCGGCGGCGCTGGTGCTCTCGCTCCTGGTGCTGCTCGCGCTCGCCGCGCCGGTGCTCGGGCTGAAGACCGGCGACGGCGCGCTGCGCCAGTTCCCGGAGGGCAACGAGACGCGCACGGGCTTCGAGGCGGCCGCGAAGGTGCGCGGGCGCGGCGACGGATCGCCGCTGAAGGTGCTGGTGCCGACCAGCACGCTCGACCGCTCGGTCGCGCTGCTGCGCGCCGACGACGAGATCGTCCGGACCGGCGTGCGGACGCGCACGACCGACAAGAAGTACATCTTCCTCGTCGTCACGCTGCGCCACGACGCCGACTCGCCGCAGGCCAAGGCGCTCGTGCACCGCCTGCGGGCGCAGCTGCCGCGGGGCAGCCTCGTCGGCGGCGACACGGCCGCCGAGGTCGACTTCAACCACGCCATCACGGGCTCGCTGTGGAAGATCGTCGCCTGGACGCTGCTGGCGACCGTCGTGCTGCTGCTGGTCATGCTGCGCTCGGTGCCGCTCGCGCTGCAGGCCATCGCCGCCAACGTCCTCAGCGTGGCCGCGAGCTTCGGCGTGCTGACCGCCGTCTTCGTCTGGAGCGGTCCCGGCTACCTCGACACGGTGACCATCCCCGTCATCCTGGCCGTCGTCTTCGGGTTGTCGATGGACTACGAGGTGTTCCTGCTGAGCCGCGTGCGCGAGCTGCACGACGCCGGCCACGACGCCCGGTCGGCGGTGCTCGAGGGCATCGCCGGCAGCGGGCGCACGATCACCGGCGCCGCGCTCGTGATGGTGGTGGTCTTCGCGTGCTTCGCGGCGACGGGCGTGCCGGTCATCGCCGAGATCGGGCTGGGCGCGGCGGTCGCGATCGCGCTCGACGCGACGCTCGTGCGCCTCGTCGTCGTGCCCGCGACGCTCACGCTCCTCGGCGAGCGCGCCTGGTGGGCGCCGTCGACGTCCCGGTGGAGGCTCGGCAAGCGCCCAGCCGGCTCTCACGCGGGTCGCCGATGATCACCGGATGTCCAGCTCCCGGCCGCCGGGCGCCGGCTCGGCCTCGAAGAGCGCGACGAGCCGCGCGCGGCAGTCGGTCCACTGCTTGCGGTTGCGCGCGCCGCCGGGATGGAGCGTGTCGAGCAGGGCGAGGCCGCGGATCGTCGCGATGGACATCTCGACCAGGCGGTCGAAGTCCGGGCGGGGGGCGAGATCCGGGAACAGGCGCCGGGCCAGCTCGAGCGTCTGGCGATCGAGCTGGCGCTCGACCTCGACGAGCAGCTCACGCAGGTCGGCGTCGGTCCGCGCCTGGGTCCAGAGGTCCAGCGCGGCCTGGAAGAGCGGGTTGGCGTAGCTGCTCCACACCAGGTCCAGTCCCTGGGCCAGGCGCTCGCGACCCGCCGGCAGCTCCTCGGCGGCGGCGAGCAGCTCCTCGCTGCGGCGCTCGGCGAGGTGGCCGATCGCGGCCGCGACCAGGGCGTTGCGGGTGCGGAAGTGGTGCAGGTGCGCGCCGCGCGACAGGCCGGCGCGCTCGCACACGCGCGTGGTCGTGGTCCGCGAGAAGCCGTCCTCGACCAGGCAGGCCAGTGTCGCGTCCAGTAGCGCCTCGCGGGTGGCGGCGCTGCGCTGTGCCTGCGTGCGGCGCCGGCTGGTGGGGGTGGCGGCCATGCACGGCGCATCGTAGCCCGATCCACGAGTTTGCGTTCACGCATGAATGTTCTTGCTACATTTTCCGCCACCTTTCCCAGAGGAGACAAACCGATGGCACGTACCGAAGCGCTGGTGTTCGACGCGATTCGCACCCCGCGAGGCAAGGGCAAGAGCAACGGGTCGTTGCACGGCACCAAGCCGGTCGACCTCGTCGTCGGCCTGATGCACGAGATGCTGATCCGCAACGAGCGGATGGATCCCAACAAGGTCGACGACGTCGTCCTCGGCGTGGTCTCGCCGGTCGGCGACCAGGGCGCCGACATCGCCAAGACCGCCGCGATCAAGGCGGGTCTTCCGGACACCGTCGCCGGCGTCCAGCTCAACCGCTTCTGCGCCTCCGGCCTGGAGGCCGTGAACATCGCCGCGCAGAAGGTCGCCTCGGGCTGGGAGGACCTCGTCTTCGCCGGCGGCGTCGAGTCGATGTCGCGCGTGCCGATGGGCTCCGACGGCGGCGCGTGGGCGATGGACCCCGAGACGAACTACGACACGTCGTTCATCCCGCAGGGCGTCGGCGCCGACCTCATCGCCACCGTGGAGGGCTTCACGCGCGACGACGTCGACGCCTACGCCGCCCGCTCGCAGGAGCGCGCAGCCGTCGCGCAGGCCGAGGGCCGCTTCGCGAGCTCGGTCGTCCCGGTCAAGGACCTCAACGAGCACGTCGTGCTCGACCACGACGAGTTCATCCGCCAGGGCACGACGGTCGCGACGCTCGGCAAGCTCAAGCCCTCGTTCGCCGTGATGGGCGAGATGGGCGGCTTCGACGCCGTCGCGCTGCAGAAGTACCACTGGATCGAGAAGATCGAGCACGTCCACACGCCGGGCAACTCGTCGGGCATCGTGGACGGCGCGTCGCTGGTCGCCATCGGCAACGAGGAGACGGGCGAGGCGCTCGGCCTCACGCCACGCGCCCGCATCATGGCGACCGCGGTCTCGGGCGCCGACCCGACGATCATGCTGACCGGCCCGGCGCCCGCGTCAAAGAAGGCGCTGGAGAAGGCCGGCATCACCGCCGACCAGCTCGACCTCGTCGAGATCAACGAGGCGTTCGCGGCCGTCGTGCTGCGCTTCGTCAAGGACATGGGGTTGGACATGGAGAAGGTCAACGTCAACGGCGGCGCGATCGCCATGGGCCATCCGCTCGGCGCGACCGGCGGCATGATCCTCGGCACGATCGTCGACGAGCTGCACCGCACCGGCGGCAAGTACGGCCTCTGCACGCTCTGCGTCGGCGGCGGCATGGGCATCGCGACCGTCGTGGAGGCGATCTGAGCATGGCCGAGTCCACCACCATCCGCTACGACAAGGGCGACGACGGGATCGTCGTCCTGACGATCGACGACCCCAACCAGGGCGCCAACACCATGAACGCGGCGTACATCGCGTCCATGGGCGCGACGGTCGACCGCCTCGAGGCCGAGAAGGACGACATCAAGGGCGTCGTCATCACCTCAGGCAAGAAGACGTTCTTCGCCGGGGGCGACCTCAACGACCTGCTCGCCGTCACCAAGGACCAGGCCGAGGAGTTCGGCGAGGGCATCCGCCTCGTCAAGTCGCAGCTGCGGCGCCTGGAGACGCTGGGCAAGCCGGTCGTCGCGGCGATCAACGGCGCGGCGCTGGGCGGCGGGCTGGAGATCACGCTCGCCACGCACCATCGCGTGATCGTCGACGACGCGAAGGCGAAGCTCGGCTTCCCCGAGGTCAAGTTGGGGCTCTTGCCCGGCGGCGGCGGCGTCGTGCGCAGCGTGCGCATGTTCGGCATCGTCAACGCGCTCATGCAGCTGCTGCTGCAGGGCCAGGAGGTCCGCCCGGCGCAGGCCAAGGAGATGGGCCTGGTCGACGAGGTCGTCGCCACGCGTGACGACCTGATCCCCGCCGCCAAGGCGTGGATCGCGGCGAATCCGGAGGCCGTCCAGCCGTGGGACGTCAAGGGCTACAAGATGCCCGGCGGCCTGCCGTCGGACCCGAAGCTCGCGCAGAACCTGCCGGCGTTCCCGGCCAACCTGCGCAAGCAGCTCAAGGGCGCCAACTACCCCGCGCCGCACCACATCATGGCCGCGGCGGTCGAGGGGGCGCAGGTCGACTTCGACACGGCCATCGAGATCGAGGGCCGCTACTTCGTGGACCTCGCGACCGGCCAGGTCGCCAAGAACATGATCCAGGCGTTCTTCTTCGACCTCCAGCAGGTCAACGGCAAGCGCGGCCGGCCGGACGACGTCGAGACGTTCGTTTCCAAGAAGGTCGTCGTCCTCGGCGCCGGCATGATGGGCGCCGCGATCGCCTACGTCTGCGCGAAGGCCGGCATCGAGGTGGTCCTCAAGGACGTCTCGCAGGAGAACGCCGACCGCGGCAAGGGCTACTCCAAGGACCTGGTCGACAAGGCGATCTCCCGCGGGCGGTCCACGCAGGAGAAGGGCGACGCCCTGCTGGCCCTCATCCACCCGACGGCCGACCCGGCCGACGCGGCCGGCGCCGACCTCGTCATCGAGGCCGTGTTCGAGGACCCGAAGGTCAAGGCGCAGGTCTTCGCCGAGATCGAGCCGTTCCTGACGACGGCCCACCCACCCGCGCTGCTGGGCTCCAACACCTCGACGCTGCCGATCACGCAGCTGGCCGAGGGCGTGTCGCGCCCGGCCGACTTCATCGGCCTGCACTTCTTCAGCCCGGTGGACAAGATGCCGCTGCTGGAGATCATCAAGGGCGAGCAGACCGGCGACGCGACGGTGTACCGCGCGCTCGACGTGGCCAAGCAGATCAAGAAGACGCCGATCGTCGTCAACGACTCGCGCGGGTTCTTCACCTCGCGCGTCATCGGCACGTTCATCAACGAGGGCATCGCGATGCTGCTGGAGGGCGTGCCCGCGCCGACGATCGAGCAGGCGAGCTCGCAGGCCGGCTACCCGGCGCCGGTGCTCCAGCTGATGGACGAGCTCAACATGGAGCTGGCGGCGAAGATCCGCAAGGCGACCAAGGAGGCCGTCGAGGCCGAGGGCGGGACCTGGGTCGGCCACGCGTCGGAGCAGGTCGTGGACCGGATGCTCGCCGAGGGCCGCGCGGGCAAGCTGCGTGGCGCCGGGTTCTACGAATACGCCGACGGCAAGCGCAGCGGGCTGTGGGCCGGCCTGCGCGAGGCGTTCCCGCCGGTCGCCGACCCGTCGGCGATCTCGATGAAGGACCTCGAGGAGCGCATGCTCTTCGCCGAGGCGCTGGAGTCGGTCAAGTGCCTCGACGAGGGCGTCATCGAGTCGGTCGCCGACGCCAACATCGGCTCCATCTTCGGGATCGGGTTCCCGGGCTGGACCGGCGGCGTGCTGCAGTACATCAACGGATACGTCCACCCCACCCACCCCCACCACACCGGCGTGGCGGGCTTCGTCGCCCGCGCGCGCGAGCTCGCGGCCACCTACGGCGAGCGCTTCGAGCCGCCGGCCTCGCTGGTCGAGAAGGCCGAGCGCGGCGAGACGTACACCGACGCTCCCGCGCTGGCGCGCGCCGGCGCCTAGCCAGGGCACCACAGGGGCCATCGAGGGACGACTCACCAGGTATATCCCCGGGTGAGTCGTCCTTCGACGCGGCCGGTCGGGTGGGGCGAGGGGCGGAGCGGGCCGCGCTCGCCGCGGTGCGGTCTGCCCCCGCCAAGGCGGTGGGAGGCATCCCGAGCAGAGGCCTGGCACCACACGGGATGGGAGCCACGATGCTGGGAGGGTGAGCCCATGCCCACCGCCCCTGCCGCCTCCGCCTATCCGTTGCACATCGAGGGCGCGGTCGACCCAGCGCCCAGCCGCGCGCTGTGGCTGGTCAAGTGGGTCCTGGTGATCCCGCACGTCATCGTGCTCGTGTTCCTCTGGATCGCGTTCGTCGGCGCGACGGTGGTCGCATTCGTCTCGATCCTGTCGACCGGCCGCTATCCGCGCGCCCTGTTCGACTTCAACGTCGGCGTGCTGCGCTGGACGTGGCGGGTCGGCTTCTACTCCTACAGCGCGCTCGGCACCGATCGCTATCCGCCGTTCACGCTCGCCGACGTCCCGGACTACCCGGCGCAGCTGAACGTCGAGTACCCGCGGGCGCTCTCGCGCGGCCTGGTCCTGGTCAAGTGGTGGCTGCTGGCGCTGCCGCACTACTTCGTCGTCGCCGTGTTCGCCGGCGGCGCGTGGGCCGGCTTGAACGCCGCCAGCGACAACGGGGGAGGAAGCTCCGGCGGCGGCCTGATCTTCCTGCTGGTCCTGATCGCGGGCATCGTCCTGCTGTTCACCGGCCGCTACCCGAAGGCCATCTTCGACTTCGTCATGGGGATGAACCGCTGGGTGTTCCGCGTCGCCGCCTACGCCACGCTGATGACCGACCAGTACCCGCCGTTCCGGTTGGACATGGGCGGCAGCGAGCCCCCGCCGAGCTCGTCGCCCACGGCCGCTCCCATGACGCCCGCGCCCACGGCGTCCTGAGCCCGCTCAGCTCCGGGCCGGCATCTCCGCCATCTGCGAGATCCGCAGCTTGTTGCCGAAGGGATCCCGGAGGCCGCAGTCGATGCCGTAGGGACGCTCGGTCGGCGGCTCGCTGAACTCGACCCCCTTGGCGACGAGATCCTCGCACAGCAGCCGGCGGTTGGACTGCTCGACGGCGCGGCTCATGACCGGATCTCACCACGTCGCGGGATCCGCTGCCACCGGCAGTGACATCTGGCGTTGCAGTGAGAAACCATGGGTGTCTCCCGGCGAGACGTCGCCAGGTAGCGGCCCCGCCTAGGCGCTGGCGGAGCTCTCCACCCGAGACAGCTTGCGGCGCTCCTTCTTGAGGATCTCGCCCGCCGCCTCGGACCCGACGTAGGGGAGCAGCAGCGCGAAGACGAGGTCGGGCAGCAGCGCGGGGAGCTCGGCGTACTTGCCGGCGAGCACGCGCGAGTAGATGACCTCGTAGATGCCGCCGACCAGCGTCTCGGCGACGATCGGCGCGGGTCGCTTGCTCTTGGGCAGCTCGGCGGCGGCAGCGTCGTCGATCATGGTGGCGAAGGCGTGCATGATCGCGTTGCGCCGCTCGATGGCCTGCGGCCCGGCCGCGAGCACCTCGACGATGCACATGTCCGCGAACGTGGGCTCTGACGCGATGAAGCCCAGCAGCGCCCCCAGGCTCTCGCGCGCACGCGCGACGAGCCCGTCGGCCCCGTCGTAGGCGTCCTTGACCTGCGTGAGCAGCCGCTCGGAGATCTCGTCGTAGGCGGCGAGGAAGACGTCTTCCTTGCCGCGGTAGTTGTCGTAGAACGTCCGGCGTGACACGCCCGAAGTGACGACGATGTCCTCCACGCTCATCGACACGTAGCCCGCCGTGCTGCACACGTCGGCGACGGCCGCCAGGATGCGCTCCCGCTGATTGGAGACCACGAACTGCCGCGGAAGGCCGTGCCGGCCGGCCGGCAGCTGGTAGGGCTCGCGCGCGCGCTTCTTCTTCGACTCGGGCACAGGACAAACATAGCTGTACCCGATGCCTTCCGTCGCCGATTTCGTGCCCCATCTCCGTGTCGGCGTGCCCCGAATATCTGAAGACGACGAAGGCTCTGGACGCCGCGAGCCCGCCCTGGATACGCTCGGCGCCCATGCACGTGCCGGGCAAGCTCCTCGTCCTCGCCGCGCTCGTGGCGCTGCCGGCGGCGGGCTGCGGCGCGGCGTCCTCGCGCGATCGTGACGGCGTGGCCGCGACGCCGGCCACGGTCCGGGCGTCACCCGTCGCGGTGCTCGGCACCAGCGTCGCGCTCACACCGGCCCGCGCGCAGGTCCGGTTGGCGCTGCGGCAGCCGGACGGCGTCGATCCCCCGGTGGCGCGTACGGCGCGGCTCGTGCTGGCCGAGGGCGTCGCCTGGCACGGCGGCGACGCGCCGACCTGCTCGCTGCGGACGCTGCGGAGCGCCGGGCCCGGCGGCTGCCCGCGCGGCGCGATCGTGGGCAGTGGCGAGGCGATCGGGGTCGCCGATGCGGCGAAGACCGTCGGCCGGATCGTCGTGGTCAACGGCGGCCCCGACGACGTCTATCTCGCGACCACCGTCCGCAACCCCGTCTACGTCAAGACGGTGGTGCCGGGGAGGCTGACGGCGCCGCCGGGCGGCGGGCTGCAGATCGACCTGGCGTTCCCGCCCGACCTGCAGACGATCGCCGGCGTCCCGCTCGGGCTGCAGCAGCTCCGCCTCTCGATCATCCGCGGCCGCGCGCTGACGGTCGCCGCGTGCCCTGCCGGCGGGAGATGGCCCTACCGCGCGTCGGTCGCCTTCGCCGATGGCACCGCCGCGCGCCGCTCCGGCGCCGCCACGTGCCGCGACGCCTGACGGCGCGCGTGAGGCGCGTCAGCTCGCGGTCAGCAGGGCGTCGATGTCCGACGCCGTGCAGAACGGCGTGAGGGCGACGCCGAGGAGCTGCGGCAGCGCCTGCGGCAGCTCCTCGATGCGGTCCTCCAGGACGTGCTGGCTGATGACGTGGACGACCGTCGAGCCGATCAGGTGGCCGTGGAACACCGGCAGCGGCAGCGGCGGCGTGCGATGCGCCGAGGTCTCGTAGCCGGGGGCCAGGAAGGCGGTGAACGCCTCGACGGCGGCGTCCAGGCGCAGGCCACCGTCGGCTCCGAGCGCGCGGATGCCTTCGACGTTGGCGCGCACGTAGTCCGGCTCGGCGGCCAGCAGATCCAGGAGGCACGCGAGGCCGTCCCGGACGCTCTGCGGCCACGGGACATCGCGCATGGACTCGAGCACGTGGGCGAACGCCTGGTGGAACGTCATGCTGAAGAGCGCGAACACGCAGTCGTCCTTCTCGCCGACCGCCCGGCGCACCGCGGCGGCGGTGGTGCCGGCCTCGTGTGCGATCGCGACGACCGTCGTGCGCTCGTAGCCGTGGCGTGCGATGACGCGCGCCACGGCGGCGACGATCTCGCCGCGCTCGCTGCGCACCTCGAAGCCCACCCCCGACATGGAACGACCATACATACGGATGGTTCTTCGATCCAGCTCGGCGCACTCGGGGGTTAACCCCCGACTCATCCGGCCCCAGGCCCCAGGGACAAGCGCGCGCGACGGCGAAAGGGTGCTGGTATGCACGCGACCGATCTCGCCACGGCGCAGCTTCCGGGCCCCGGTCCGGAGGACGTGCAGCCGACGGCCAACGAGAACCTGGACCGCTTCCTCACCGGGAGCGTCACCGTGATCCCCTTCCTCGCGCTCGGCGTCGTGTGCTGGCAGGTGTGGTCGAGCCTGCTGAGCTGGAGCGACATCGCCGTCTTCGCGATCACCTACGCCTTCACGGCGCTCGGCGTCACGGTCGGGTTCCACCGGCATTTCACGCACCGCAGCTTCAAGACCAAGCAGCCGATCCGCGCGGCGCTGGCGATCTTCGGCTCGGCGGCGATCGAGGGGCCGATCATCTCCTGGGTCGCCGATCATCGCAAGCATCACGCGTTCTCGGACCGCGAGGGCGATCCGCACAGCCCCCACGGGCACGACGGCGTGCTGCGCGGCCTGTTCCACGCCCACGTCGGCTGGCTGTTCATCCACACCCAGCGCGCCAACCGCGAGCGCTACGCGCCGGACCTGATGAAGGACCCGGTGATCCGCTTCGTCGACCGCACCTTCGTCCTCTGGGTGCTCGCCGGCCTCGCCGTGCCGTTCGCGCTGGGCTGGCTCATCGGCGGGTCGCTGGAGACCGCGCTGACCGGGCTGCTGTGGGGCGGTGCCGTGCGGATGCTCGTGCTGCACCACGTGACCTACTCCATCAACTCGCTCTGCCACTTCTTCGGGCGGCAGCGCTTCGCGATCGACGACGAGTCGCGCAACCTGGCCTGGCTGTCGCTCTTCTCGCTCGGCGAGTCGTGGCATCACAACCACCATGCCTTCCCGACCTCCGCGCACCACGGGCTGCGCTGGTGGGAGCTCGACGTGTCGTCGCTGGTCATCCGCGGGCTGCGACGCACCGGCCTGGCGTGGGACGTCGTCGAGGTCAGCCCCGAGCGCCAGCAGCGCAAGCTGCTCGACGCCTAGGAGCCCGGGTCCCTACTGGACCGCGGGTACGAGCCCCTGGGCCAGTACCCGCAGCGAAACGAGCCCCCTGGGCGAGGCTTCGCCTAGCGCCGCGCTCGCCACAGCGCCTCGACCCGGTGGCGCTGCTCGGGGCTGAACCCGGGATGCTCGCCGGCGCGCGCGTTGGCGGCGGCGTGCTCCGCATTCGAGGTCGCCGGGATCACCGCGGTGATGCGCGGGTCCGAGAGGTCCCACACCAGCACGGCCTCGGCCCAGGTCTGCACGCCGAGCGCGGCGAGCTCCTCCGGGCCGGGTCCGCGGCCCAGGCTGCCGCTGCCCAGCGGCCGCATCCCCAGCACCCCGAGCCCGAGCTCCTGCGCCAGCGGCAGGATGTCGGCCTCGCACTCCCGCTCGCCGGGGTTGTAAGGGACCTGGACCATCTGGATGCGTCCCGTGCGCATGACTTCGGCGAGCTCGCCGAACGCACGCGGGCTGTAGTGCGTGGCGCCCAGGGCGCGGATGCGCCCGGCGGCCTGCTCCTCCTCCAGCCAGCCGAGGTGCTGATGCCAGCGGACGAGGTTGTGGACCTGCTCGACCTCGACGCGGCCACGGTAGAGCTCGAGGTGCTCGGCGAACTGCGCGCGGCCCTCGGCGACCGAGGACGTCCAGATCTTGGTGGCGACGACCGCCTCGTCGCGCCGGTCGCCCAGCGCAGCGGAGAGCACGCGCTCGGCGCTGCCGTACATGGGGGAGGAGTCCAAGAGCCGCCCGCCGGCGGCGAGCATCGTGGCGACGACCTCGTCGGCGAGCGGCTGGCGGTCGCTGCCGACGTCGAAGACCGACCACGTGCCGAGGCCGACGACGCCGACCTCGAGCTGCGGGGCGAGCGGGCGCACGTGCATGGCGCACGTCCTACCCGCTCGGCGGGCTCCTACGTGTGGTTGGGGCCGTCGTCGTTGCCGCCACGGTGGTGGCGCCCGTGGTGGCCGCGGTGCTTGCGCGCACCGCCGTCGTGGTCGGCGCGCGTGCTGTGGCTGGCACCGCGGGCGTGACCGGCCGGATCGTCGGCGCCGTGGCGAGCGAGCGCGCTGGGCGCGGCACCGGCCAGGCCGAGTGCCGCGATGGCCAGGGCGGCCGGGATGGTGCGCCGGGACTGGGTCAACATGATGAACCTCCTCGATCGGGTGACAGGACGTGCGATGTCGTCACTGTGCGGCCAGGTCGGTCCGGGTTTCCATGGGACAAAGGTCTGACCGGGCCCCGCGACCGCGCGCGGCCGGGCACCATGTGCCGCACATGCTCGTCTCCGACGGTCCAGGCACCGGTCGCGCCGCAGCCGGGCCGCCCCCTCGCGCGGCCTCGGCGATCGCGCGCTTCATGCTCGGCTCGCTGGCCGCGATCGCCGTCGTGGTCGTCGGCGGCTTCTTCGCGCTGCGCTCGGTCACCGTGCGCGAGGCCGAGCGCGACACGCGCCAACGCGTCGAGCTGCAGGGCGCGCTGATCGAGTCGGCCGCCCTCACGGACGGCCTGCTGCGCGGCGAGCGCGTGGCGGTGCAGGGCGTCGACGACGTCGTCGTCGGCCGGCTGCTGAGCCCGTCGGTCGTCCGCGTGAAGATCTGGTCGCGCGACGGGCGCGTGCTCTACTCCGACGAGCCGGCGATCATCGGCAAGCGCTTCGGGCTGGGTTCCGACGAGCGGGAGCTGTTCACCAACGGCCGCTCCGACGCCGAGCTCAGCGATCTGTCGAAGCCCGAGAACCGCTACGAGCGCCAGGAGGGAAAGCTCCTGGAGGCCCACACGGTGATCCGCACGCCGAACGGCACACCGGTCCTGTTCGAGACCTACCAGCGCTTCGACGCCCTGAGCGCCAGCGGGCAGCGCCTGCTGCGGACCCTGGCGCCGACGCTGCTGGCCGCGCTCGCCGTCCTGCTGCTGTTCCAGGTCCCGCTCTCCTGGTCGCTCGCGCGCCGCCTGCAGCGCGGCCACCGCGAGCGTGAGCGGCTGCTGGTGCGCGCCATCGAGGCGTCCGACCACGAGCGCCGCCGCATCGCCGCCGACCTGCACGACGGCGTCGTCCAGGATCTCGCCGGCGTCGCGTTCGGGCTCGCGCCGCTGGCCGACGGCGCCGCGCGCCGCGGCGACGAGGCCGACGCCGTGGCGCTGCGGGAGAGCGCCGCGCGCCTGCGGCAGGGCGTGCGGGCGCTGCGCACGCTCCTGGTCGAGATCCACCCGCCGAGCCTCGAGTCCGCCGGCTTGGAGGCGACGCTCAGCGACCTGCTGAGCCCGCTGACCGCCGCGGGCGTCGCGACCGAGCTGCACGTCGACGACCGCGCCGCGGCCGGCTCGGGCGCCGACGCGCTCGTCTACCGCGTGGCCCGCGAGACGCTGCGCAACGTGCAGGCGCACGCGGCCGCCCGACATGTACGGGTCGAGGTGAGCTGCGCCGCGCCGGGCACGATCCGGCTCACGGTCGCCGACGACGGCCGCGGGTTCGACGCGGCGCGTCGCGCGAGCCGTGCCGGCGACGGCCACCTCGGCCTCACGCTGCTCGAGGACGTCGTCGCCCAGGCGGGCGGGACGCTGACCGTCGAAGCGCAGGCCGGTACGGGCACGAGCGTCACGCTCGAGGTGCCGGCCTCGTGATCCGCGTGGTCCTGGCCGACGACCACGGCGTCATTCGCGACGGCCTCGGCCGGCTGATCGCCGCGCTGGACGACATCGAGCTCGTCGGCGTGGCGTCCGACGGCGTCGAGGCCGTGCGGCGCGCCGCCGAGCTGGCGCCCGACGTGGTGCTGATGGACCTCGACATGCCGCGGCTGGACGGCATCGAGGCGACCCGGCAGGTGCTGGCCGACCATCCGCAGACCGCCGTCCTCGTGCTCACGTCGTTCTCTGACCGCCCGCGCATCCTCGGCGCGATCGAGGCCGGCGCATGCGGCTACCTGCTCAAGGACGTCGCCGCCGACGAGGTCGCCGAGGGCATCCGCGCCGCCGCGCGGGGCGAGTCGCCGATCGATCCGCGGGCGGCGCGCACGCTCGTCACGGCGCAGGCCCAGCCCGATCCCGGCGAGCGGCTGTCGGGACGGGAGGCCGAGGTGCTCGTGCTGCTCGTCGAGGGCCTGCCGAACAAGCTGATCGCGCTCCGGCTGGAGATCAGCGAGAAGACCGTCAAGACGCACCTGACGAGCATCTTCCGCGCGCTGGGCGTCACCGATCGCACGCAGGCCGCGCTGTGGGCCGAGCGCAACGGCTTCACCGACCGCCGCGGCGGCTGAGGCCGGCTGCGACGGAAGTCCCATTGCGCCCGCCCGGCCGGCGCGCGACGCTCCTGGCGATGTTTCGCCCGCCCGTCCTCACCGCCCTGCTGTCGAGCCTCGTGCTGGCCGCCGCCCTGCCCGCCGGCGCCGCTGCCCGCGGTGGCGGCGACCGCAACGAGGTGCGCGTCAACGGGACCTGCGGGGGCGGCGTGCGCTCGGAGCTGAAGCTCAAGTCCGACGACGGCGGGATCGAGGCGGAGTTCGAGGTCCACCAGGCGCGCGGCGGTTCGGCCTGGAGCGTCACGATCGCGCAGGAGGGCCGCGTGGCGTGGCGCGGAAGGGTCCGCACGGGTCGCAGCTCGCGCGCCTTCACGCTGCACCGCCGGCTGCGCGACTACGCGGGCGCGGACGGCGTGACCGTCCGGGCCTCCGGGCCGTCGGGCGTCACCTGTCGCGCATCGGCGACGCTGGCGGGCGACTGAGCGCGGGCGCGCCGCCGGGCGACTGCGTCACCCCCGGGCGGCGATCGGCGCCTTGGCCCGCGCCGCGGCCTTGACCGCGCGGGTGAGCGTCTCGACGTCGTAGACGCCCTCGTGGCGGCGGCCGTTGATGAAGAACGTCGGCGTGCCGGAGACGCCCGACGCGTCGGCGCTCTGGACATCGCGGGCGACGCGCGGCGCGTAGTGGCGGTGCGTCAGGTCGTCGGAGAAGCGGTCGAGGTCGAGCCCGATCTCCGACGCGCGGCGGTAGAGGTCGGAGACCGACACGTCGTCCTGGTCCTCGAGCAGGACGTCGTGCATCGGCCAGAACGCGCCCTGGGCCGCGGCGGCCTCGGCTGCCTCGGCGGCGAGCTGCGCCCCGGGGTGCACGTCGGTGAGCGGCAGGTGGCGGAAGACGTAGCTCAGCTCGTCGCCGAGGCGATCCTGCAGCTTGCGGATGACCGGCGCCGCGGCGCCGCAGTAGGGGCACTCGAAGTCGCCGTACTCGACGAGCGTCACGGGCGCGTCGGGGTTGCCACGGATGTGGTCGCGCTCGCGATCGACGTCGTCGGTCAGGTCGAGGAGCTGCCCGGCGGTCCGGTCCAGCTGCCGGCGGCGCAGCTCCGCGGGCAGGTGCGTCATGACCCGGAACGCAAGCCAGGCGACCATCGGCGACACCACGGCCGTCGCCAGCACGCCGAGCTTGGCCTCGTCCAGCAGGGCGGGGTGGCCGTCGAAGGCGAGCGACGCGACGAGCAGCGACACGGTGAACCCGATGCCCGCCGAGGCGGCGGCGCCGGTGAGCGCCGGCCACGTGATCGTGAGGCGCGTGCCGCCGAACGCCTTGCGCGTCGCGAGCCACGCCGCGCCCATGATGCCCAGGGGCTTGCCGACCACGTAGCCGCCGAGGATGCCCAGCGTCACCGGTGACGTGACCGCCGCCGAGAGCAGATCGCCGTTGAGGTGGATGCCGGCGTTGGCCAGCGCGAACAGCGGGACGACGACCTGGCTCGTCCAGGGATGCAGCCGGTACTGCAGCCGCTCGTTGAGCGAGAGCGACGACGTCAGGCTCGCCCGCGCGGAGTACGCGAGCTCGGGCGTCGGCTGCTCGCGGAACGAGCGGGTGAGCTCGGTACTGCGCTCGAGGTCGTCGCGCGCCGGCGGGTAGGCGCTCGTGACCAGGCCGATGGCCAGGCCCGCGATGACGGGATCGATCCCCGACTCGAACAGCGCGAGCCAGAGGCCGACCCCGGCGAGGACCGCGGCCGGTCCGCGCCACGGGCCGGCGTAGCGCAGCGCGACGAGGACCGCGAACAGCCCGAGGGCGACCGCCAGCGCCGTCACCGAGACGTGCTCGGTGTAGACGAAGGCGATGATCAGCAGCGCGACCAGGTCGTCGATGACGACGAGCGTGAGCAGGAACACCCGGAGCCGGATCGCCCGCCCGCGCGTGACGAGCGCCATGGCGCCGAGCGCGAGCGCGGTGTCGGTCGAGACCGCGATGCCCCAGCCGCGGGCGCCCGGCCCGCCCCAGTTGATCGCGAGGTAGATCGCGGCCGACAGCGCCATCCCGCCGAGCGCCGAGACCACGGGGACCGCGAGGCGGGTGCGCTCGCGCAGTTCGCCGAGGTCGAGCTCGCGCTTGGCCTCGAGCCCGACGACGAGGAAGAAGAGGGTCATGAGCCCCTCGTTGACCCAGCCGCGCAGGTCGGTCGCGAGCACGTGGTCGCCGAGGGAGATCGCGAACCGCGTCTCCCAGACCGAGGCGTAGTTGTCGGGTGCGACGTTCGCCCAGATCAGCGCTGCGACCGCCGCGCAGACGAGGACGACGGCGCCCCCCATCTCGGCGTACAGGAAGCCGCGGATGGGCGCGGCGAGGTTCCGGGCCCACGCGGTGCGCCCCGCCGCGGTCGTCGTGTCGGTGTTGACGGCGATCACGGCATCCTGACGCAGGAGGGGCGCGACGGCCATAGGTCCGGTGACCGTTGGTCGCCGCTGGCGCCTGTACTAGATTGACGGGGTGTCAGAACCTCGCCGGTCGATCGACCCGCCCTCGCGTTGCGCCGCGCCGAACCTGCGCGACTACGACGCCGAGAGGGCGAGCTACCGGGTCGACGTTCCGGAGCGCTTCAACGCGGTGCTGTCGATCCTCGAGCCCTGGGCCGCGGAGGATCCCGACGCGCCCGCGGTGCTCTCGCTCGACGGTGCGGGCGAGGTCGTCGCGCTGGAGACCGCGGCCGAGCTGGCGCGCGCCTCGCGCCAGGCCGCGCGCGCACTGCTGGACCTCGGCGTGTCGAAGGGGGACCGCGTCTTCGTGATGCTCCCACGCATCCCGGAGTGGTATGCCGCCATGTTGGGGTGCATGCGGATCGGCGCCGTGCCGATGCCGGGGCCCAACCTCCTCACCCCCAAGGACATCGCCTACCGGATCGAGCAGGGCGAGGCGATCGGGGCGATCACCGACGCGGCGGGCGCCGTCAAGGTCGACGACGCGCGCGCCGAGCTGTGCGTGCGGCTCTGCGTCGGCGATGCCGCGCCGCCGTCCGGATGGCTGGACTTCGACGAGCGGCTGCAGGCCGCGGGCGACGGCGACACGCCGCAGGACCCGACTCACCGCGACGATCCGCTGCTGCTGTACTTCACGAGCGGCACCGTCTCCTACCCCAAGCTCGTCGAGCACCCGCAGTCCTACGCGCTCGGCCACGTCGGCACGGCGCGCTTCTGGCACGACCTGCGTCCCGGCGACCGGCACTGGACGGTCTCCGACACCGGCTGGGCCAAGGCCGCCTGGGGCGGGCTGTTCGGGCAGATGCACGAGCGGGCGTGCATCGTGCAGGTGGCGCTCGGCCGGCCCGACGCCGACACGATCCTCGGCATCCTCGAGCGCCAGGCCATCACGTCCTTCTGCGCGCCGCCGACGCTGTACCGGATGCTCGTCCAGGCCGACTTCTCCAAGCACGACCTCTCGGCGCTGCGGCACTGCACGAGCGCCGGTGAGCCGCTGAACCCGGAGGTCATTCGCGCGTGGAGCGAGGGCACCGGCGGATTGACGGTCTACGACGGCTACGGCCAGACCGAGACGACGTGCATCGTCGCCAACTACCGCACGGTCGAGGTGCGCCCGGGGTCGATGGGCCGGCCGGTGCCGGGCTGGGACGTCACCGTGGTCGACGACGCGGGCGCGCCGGTCGAGACCGGCGCGGTCGGCAACGTCGTGGTCCGCTGCACGCCGCAGCGGCCGGTCGGGCTGTTCCCCGGCTACCTCGGCGACGCCGAGTCGACCGAGAAGGCGTTCCGCGGGCCGTTCTACTTCACGGGGGACAAGGCCGCGCTCGACGAGGACGGGTACTTCTGGTTCTCGGGGCGCAACGACGACGTGATCACCTCCAGCGCGTACCGGATCGGGCCGTTCGAGGTGGAGAGCGCGCTGGTCGAGCATCCCGCGGTGATGGAGGCGGCGGTGATCGGGCGCGACGACCCGGAGCGCACGCAGCTGGTGGTCGGCGTCTGCGTCCTGGCGCCGGGCCGGACGCCGTCGGAGGGCCTCGCGGCCGAGCTGCAGGACTTCGTGCGCCACAGCACCGCGCCCTACAAGTACCCGCGCGAGATCCACTTCGTCGACGAGCTCCCCAAGACCGTGAGCGGCAAGATCCGCCGCACGGAGCTGCGCGGGTGGCTGGTCGACGGACGGCTGCCGCCGAACCGCTGAGGCATCGACCGGGACAGATGTGCCGGTATCGGTACAGTTGTACCGATGCCTGCCGCCGGCTCGACGACCGAGCGCCCGCCCCGCGGCGAGGCGCGCCGCACCCTCATCACCGAGGCCGCGCTGGCCGTCATCGCCCGGGTCGGCCCCGACGGCCTGACGCACCGGCTCGTCGCCGCGGAGGCCGGACTGCCCGTGGCGGCCACGACCTACTGGTTCGCCTCCAAGGAGGACATGGTCCGCGCGGCGCTCGAGCACGCGGCCGAGCGGGATCTGCGGTATCTCGACACGCTGCGCACGGCGTCCCGCGGCTGGACGCGGGCGACCCTCGCCGCCGAGCTGGCCGCCATGGTGCAGGAGGCGTGCACCACGCGCCGGGAGAACGCCGTCGTGGACGGCGCGCTGTGGCTCGAGGCGCTGCGCCGGCCGGAGCTCCGGCCGGTGGCGCGGCGCTGGAACGACGAGTGGGTCGCCTTCTGCGCCGAGGTCCTGCGCAACGTCGGCGCGCGGGCCCGCGCCGCCGATGCGGCGCTGCTGGCCGCGTCGGTCGACGGGCTGATCAGCCACGGCCTGGTCGCCGACGGCCCCTTCGACCGCGCTGCCGTGGTCGCCGCGCTGCGGCGGCTCGTCGCGGCGCTGACGGCGGAGTAGGAGACCGTGTCGCTCTCGCGACTGGGGACCCACCTCCGGCGGCGACGGCCGGCCATCGTGGACCTCGGCCTCGCTGGCCGCCTACGGCACCCCTAGGGCGACGGCGCATGGCCACCACCACGGCGCTCGTGCGCGTCCCCGGCGTGCTGCGCACCATGTCCCTGGCGCTGCTGGCCCGCGTCCCGCTTGCGGCGATCGGCCTGCTGCTCGTGCTGCAGGTCCGCCATCTCGGCCACTCCTACGCGCTGGCGGGCGTCTGCAGCGGGGCGTGCGCGCTCGGCATGGCGGTCGGCTCGCCGATCCTCGGCCGGGCGATCGACCGCGTCGGTCAGCCGCCGGTGCTGTTGCTGGCGGGCGCCGCCGTGACGGCGGCCTCGGTCGCCTTCGCCCTGCTGCCGGCCGGCGCCCCGGTCGCGGCGTTCCTCGCGCTGGCCGGCCTCGTCGGCCTCGCGCAGCCGCCGGTCGGCGCGTGCGTGCGCGTGATCTGGCGCAGGATGCTCGACGCCGCCGACTTCTCCGCGCTCGTGACGCTCGACGCCACGCTGCAGGAGCTCGCGTTCCTGATCGGGCCGCTGCTGCTCGTCGGCGTCGCCCAGTTCCTGGGTGCGGCGGCGGCGCTGGCGGTGACCGGCGTGCTGCTGGGCGCGACGAGCGCGCTGTTCGCGGTCCTGCCCGAGACGCAGCGGCTGGGCGGCGCCGACCCCGCGGCCGACGACGCGCCGCGCACCTTCGGCTCGAGCGCGCTCGGCGTGCCGGGCGTCCGGACGCTGCTGGCGATCGCGGCCTCGATGGGCGTCGCGTTCGGCGCGACGGAGCTCGGGATCATCACGATGGCCGACCACCTCGACGCCTCGGGGATGGCCGGGATCCTGTTCGCGCTGTGGGGCGCGGGCAGCTTCGCCGGTGGCCTTGCGTGGGCGCGGTACGCCGGTGTGCACGAGGCGGTCGGCACGATGTTGATGCTGTTGGTCGTGCTCGGCATCACGTCGGCCGCGCTCGCCGCGGTGCCCGGCGTGTGGCCGCTGGGCGCGGCGCTCGTGCTGGCGGGCGCCGCGGTCGCGCCGCTGTTCGGCGTGCTCTACGCGGCGATGGGCGACGTCGCCCCCGACGCCACGCTGACCGAGGCCTTCTCGTGGGAGACGTCGGCGATCACCGCCGGCATCGCGCTCGGGTCGGCGGTGGCCGGCGCCGTGGCGGGCGCGGTCACGCCGCGGGCGACGTTCCTCGTGGCCGGCGCCGCGTTCCTGGCCGGCGCGGTGGCGCTGCGCACGCTGCGCGCGACGCTGCGCTGAGACTGTGTCGCTATCGCGACTGGGGACCCACCTCCGGCGGCGACGGCTGGCCGTCGTGGGCCTCGGCCTCGCTGGCCGCCTACGGCACCCCTAGGGGAACACTGGCCCAGAGGGCCAGGTTCCCTTGCGGGTCTTCGCCCAGGGGGCGAAACCCGCGGCGGGTTAGGGACCCACGCTCCTGGGGCGGCCGGTCAGGCCGCGGGCGCGGGATCAAGCGCGAGCACGTCCACCGGCAGCGACACGCCGGGGACGTTCACGGAGCCCAGCGCGGTGGGGCTGAGGTCCTGCACGACGGCCGCCGCGGCGGTGCGCGCGGTCAGCAGCAGCTGGCCGGGGCGCGCGTGCGAGCAGAGACGGGCCGCGACGTTGACCGCGGCGCCGATGTAGTCATCACCCTCGAACATGATCACCTCGCCGGTGCAGATGCCGCCGCGCAGGGCGAGCTGCCCGTCGGCCTGCAGGACGTCGCGGACCCGGGACGCGCAGTCGACGACGCCGCCAGGCTCGATGCCCGACAGCATCGCCCCGTCGCCGAGCCACTTCGTGACCCGGACGCCGCCCTGCTCGGCCTGCGCGCGCAGCACGGCTCGCAGGTGGGCCAGCACGGCGACGGCCTCCTGGTCGCCGTGCAGGTCCGTGAACGCCGTGAACCCGCACAGATCCAGGAACGCGAAGGTTCGGCTCACGCGCACGGTCAGCCCGCCTTGCGCGCCTTGGCGGCCTGCTTGTTGGGCAGGTCGGTCACCGTGCCGTCGGCCACCTCGGCGGCCAGCATGACCGTCTCGCTGAGCGTCGGGTGGGCGTGGATCGTGAGGCCGACGTCGCCGACGTCGGCGCCCATCTCCAGCGCCAGGCCGGCCTCGGCGATCAGCTCGCCGGCGTTGGTCCCGACGATGCCGGCACCGAGCACGCGGCCCGTCTCGGGATCGCGCAGGATCTTGGTCAGCCCGTTGGACGCGTCGCTGGCCAGCGCGCGGCCGGAGGCCGACCACGGGACCACCGACTTCTCATAGGCCTTGCCCTGGTCGGCGGCCTCGGTCTCGGTCAGCCCGACCCACGCCACCTCGGGCTCGGTGTAGGCGACCGACGGGATGCCGCGCGCGTCGAAGACCGTCGGGTGGCCGGCGATGACCTCGGCGGCGACGTGGCCCTCGGCGGTCGCCTTGTGGGCGAGCAGCGGGCCGCCGGCGACGTCGCCGATGGCGTAGATGTGCTCCACGTTGGTGCGCTGGCGCTCGTCGGCGGGCACGAAGCCGCGCTCGTCGACGTGCACGCCCGCGGCGTCGAGCCCGAGGCCGGCGCCGTTGGGCGTGCGGCCGACGGCCACGAGGACGCGGTCGAAGACGGCGTCGGCGACGTCGCCGGAGAACGTGGCGTGCAGGCCGTCGTCGCGCGCCTCGATCGACTCGACCCGCGTGCCGAGGTGGATCGCCGCGTAGCGCTCGCCGATCCGCTTGGCCAGCGGCTTGACGAGGTCGCGGTCGGCGCCGGGGATGAGGCCGTCTAGGAGCTCGACGACCGTGACCTCCGAGCCGAGCGCGTCGTAGACGGTGGCCATCTCCAGGCCGATGATGCCGCCGCCGACCACGAGCAGGCGCTCGGGGACATCGGCGAGCTCCAGCGCGCCGGTGGAGTCCATGACCCGCGGGTCGTCGTGGGGGACGCCCGGCAGCCGGACCGACCGTGAGCCGGTCGCGACGATCGCGTGGTCGAACGAGACGGTCGTGGTTCCGTCGGCGCCGGTGACCGCCAGCATGTGCGGGCCCGTGAACCGCGCCTCTCCGTGGACCACCTCGACCTTGCGGCCCTTGGCCATGGCGGCGACGCCGCCGTTGAGCTTGGCGACCACGCCCTCCTTCCAGGAGCGCAGCGCGTCGAGGTCGATCTGCGGCGCGCCGAACGCGACGCCATGCGTCGCGGCCGTCTCGGCCTCGGCGATCGTCTTGGCGACGTGCAGCAGCGCCTTGGACGGGATGCAGCCGACGTTGAGGCACACGCCGCCGAGCTTCTCGTGGCGCTCGACCATGACGACGTCGAGCCCGAGGTCGGCGGCGCGGAACGCCGCGGCGTAGCCGCCGGGGCCGGAGCCCAGGACGAGCACCGTCGCGTGGACGTCGCCGCGCTCGGTGGCGGCCGGCGGCTCGCCGGTCGGGCGCGCGGGCGGCTCGGTGGCCGCCGGCGCGGCGGGGGCGGGCGCCGTCTCGGTCGCGACAGCGCCGGCGACCTCGAGCACCAGCAGCGCGCTGCCCTCGGCGACCGCGTCGCCGACCTTGACCCTCATCTCCTTGACGGTGCCGGCTTGAGGGGCCGGGATCTCCATGGAGGCCTTGTCGGACTCCAGGACGACGAGCGGGTCGTCGCTGGCGACCTCGTCGCCCACGGCGACGAGCAGCTCCGCCACGGGGACGTCGCTGAAGTCCCCGATGTCGGGGACGAGCACTTCGAGCGTGGTGGTGGTGCTCACAGGAGAACCCTCCGCAGGTCGGTCAGGACGCCCGACAGGTGCGCGACGAACCGTGCCGCGGCCGCGCCGTCGATGACCCGGTGGTCGTAGGACAAGGACAGCGGCAGCATGAGGCGTGGGAGGAACTCCCTGCCGTCCCACACGGGCTTCGTCGCCGAGCGCACCACGCCGAGGATCGCCACCTCGGGCGCGTTGACGATCGGCGTGAACGACGTTCCGCCGATCCCGCCGAGGCTGGAGATCGTGAACGTCGCGCCGCTCATCTCGGCCGGGCCGAGCTTGCCGGCGCGGGCCTTGCCGGAGAGCTCGCTCAGCTCGCCGGCGATGTCGAGCAGGCCCTTTTGGTCGACGTCCTTGACCACGGGGACCACGAGGCCGTTGGGCGTGTCCGCCGCGAAGCCCAAGTGGTAGTACTTCTTGCGCACCAGCTCGTCGCCGTCCAGCGAGGAGTTGACGTCGGGGAAGGCCTTCAACGTGGCCGCGGCCGCCTTGAGCAGCAGCGCGACCATCGTCACCTTGACGTCGGACTGCTCGGAGTTGAGCTGCTTGCGGAACGCCTCCAGGTCGGTGACGTCGGCCTCGTCGTTGTGCGTGACGTGCGGGATCCGCACCCAGTTGCGCGACAGGTTGGCCGCCGAGATCCGGCGGATCTTGCTCAGTGGCACGCGCTCGACCTCGCCGTAGCGGGCGAAGTCGACCTGCGGCCAGGGCAGGAGGTCGAGGCCGCCGTCGCCGGTCGCCGCTCCGGCACCGGTGGCCGCGGCCCGCGCCGCCGCCCCGCCGCCGTCGGCGAACGCCTGGACGTCGGCCGGGACGATACGCCCGTTGCGACCGCTGCCCGGGACCGCGCTCAGGTCGACGCTGAGCTCGCGCGCCAGCCGGCGCACCGACGGGCTCGCGTAGATGGGGCCGTCCCCGTTGGGCGACACGGAGCCGCCGGCGGGGACGGCGTCGGGCACCTTGGGCGGCGGGGGCTGCCTCTCCGGCGGGGCCGGGCGCGACGAGGCCTCGGCCGCCACGGCGCTGCGCACGGCGCTGGGCGCGCCGGCCTCGACCGTGGCCGCCGCGTCGGCCGCGACGGCCAGCGTCACGACCGGCGTGCCCTCCGAGGCGGTGTCGCCGACCTTCAGCAGGACGTCGCCGATCACGCCGGCGAACGGCGCCGGCACGTCCATCGTCGCCTTGTCGGTCTCGAGCGTGACGAGCGGGTCGTTCTCGGCCACCTCGTCGCCGGCGGCGACGAGCACGTCGACGACTGCCACGTCGGTGAAGTCGCCGATGTCGGGGACCAGGATCTGCTTCACGTCCGCCATGAGGGTCCTGACTTGGTCCCTTGGACTTTGACCTGCTTCACGTCCGCCATGGGGCCTCCAGCTCGGGGTCGATGCCGTACTGCTCGATCGCCTTCGCGGCGTCCTCGTGCCGGCCCAGCGCGTGCAGCGCGGCGACGACGACGTGATGGCGATCCACTTCGAAGAACCGGCGCAGCGCCTTGCGGTAGTCGCTGCGGCCGAAGCCGTCGGTGCCGAGGACGGTGTATGGAGCATCCACCCACGGCCGGATGCCGTCGGGCAGCGCGCGGTTGTAGTCGGTCGCGGCGACGACCGGGCCGTTGCGCTCGCCGAGCGCCTGCTCGACGTAGGCGCTCCGGGGTTCTCCGGCCGGATGCAGCCGGTTGTGGCGCTCGACGTCCATGCCGTCGCGGCGCAGCTCGGTGAACGAGGTGACGCTCCACACGTCGGAGCCGACGCCGAAGTCCGCGCGCAGCAGGTCGGCACCCGCGAGCACCTCGCGCAGGATCGTGCCCGAGCCCAAGAGCTGGACCTCGGCGTCGTCGCTTTGGGCGATGACGTGCATCCCGCGCAGGATGCCCTCCTCCGCGCCCTCGGGCATCGCCGGCTGCGCGTAGTTCTCGTTCATGATCGTCAGGTAGTAGAAGACGTCCTCGTGCTCGCCGAACATGCGGCGCAGCCCGTCCTGGACGATCACCGCCAGCTCGTAGGCGTAGGCCGGGTCGTAGGCGACGCAGTTGGGGATCAGCGCCGCCTGCAGGTGGCTGTGGCCGTCCTCGTGCTGCAGGCCCTCGCCGTTGAGCGTCGTGCGTCCCGCGGTGCCGCCGAGCAGGAACCCGCGCGCGCGCGAGTCGCCCGCGGCCCACGCGAGATCGCCGACGCGCTGGAAGCCGAACATCGAGTAGTAGATGTAGAACGGAACCATCGAGACGCCGTGGTTGGCGTACGAGGTGGCCGCCGCGATCCACGACGAGAACGCGCCGGGCTCGTTGATCCCCTCCTGGAGGATCTGGCCGGACTTGTCCTCGCGGTAGGACATCAGCTGGTCGGCGTCCTGCGGCGTGTAGAGCTGGCCGACCTGGCTGAAGATGCCCAGCTGGCGGAACATACCCTCCATGCCGAACGTCCGCGACTCGTCGGGGACGATCGGCACGACGTGCGGGCCGAGCTGCTTGTCGCGGATGAGCGTGGAGAGGATCCGGACGAACGCCATCGTCGTGGAGATCTCGCGCTCGCCGGTGCCGTCGAGCTGCGCCTGGAAGGCCGACAGCTCCGGGACGGGGAGCGGCGGCGCCGCGGTTCGGCGCTGGGGCAGCGAGCCGCCGAGCGCCGCGCGGCGCTCGCGCAGGTACACCATCTCGGGCGCGTCGTCGGGCGGCTTGTGGAAGCTGACGTTGCGGACCTCGTCGTCGGTGAGGTCCAGCTCGAAGCGGTCGCGGAAGGCGAACAGCGCCTTCTCGTTCATCTTCTTCTGCTGATGGGTGATGTTCTGGCCCTCGCCGGACTCGCCCATCCCGTACCCCTTGATCGTCTTGGCGAGGATCACGGTGGGCTGGCCGGTGTGGGCGACGGCCTCGGCGTAGGCCGCGTAGACCTTCGACGGGTCGTGGCCGCCGCGGTTCAGCGACCAGATCTCGGCGTCGGTCCAGTCCTCGACCATCCGCGCCAGCTCGGGGTCGGCGCCGAAGAAGTGCTCGCGCACGTACGCGCCGTCGCGGGACTTGAACACCTGGTACTCGCCGTCGACGCACTCCTCCATGCGCTTGACGAGGCGGCCCTCGGCGTCGGCGGCCAGCAGATCGTCCCAGCGCCGGCCCCAGACGACCTTGATGACGTTCCAGCCGGCGCCGCGGAAGTTCGTCTCCAGCTCCTGGATGATCTTGCCGTTGCCGCGCACGGGACCGTCCAGGCGCTGCAGGTTGCAGTTGACGACGAAGATGAGGTTGTCGAGCCTCTCGCGGCCGGCCATCGAGATGGCGCCGAGCGACTCGGGCTCGTCCATCTCGCCGTCGCCCATGAAGGCCCACACCTTGCGGCCCGTCGTGTCGGCCATTCCACGGCCGGTGAGGTACTTCATGAACCGCGCCTGGTAGATCGCCATGAGCGGGCCGAGGCCCATCGACACGGTGGGGAACTGCCAGAAGTCCGGCATGAGCCAGGGGTGCGGGTACGAGGAGAGCCCGGGCACCGCCGCGTCGGTCTCGGTGCGGAACCGGCGCATCTGCTCCTCCGGGATCCGGCCCTCGAGGAACGCCCGCGCGTAGATGCCGGGGGAGGAGTGGCCCTGGATGAACACCAGGTCGCCGCCGTGCTCCGGCGACGGCGCGTGCCAGAAGTGGTTGAAGCCGATCTCGTAGAGCGTCGCGGCGGACTGGAAGCTCGCGATGTGGCCGCCCAGCTCGGACGACTCCTTGTTGGCGCTCAGCACGGTGGCGATCGCGTTCCACCGCACGAGCGACCGTACTCGGTGCTCGAGCTCCTGATCGCCCGGTACAGGAGCCTGCGCGTCGACCGGGATCGTGTTGACGTACGGCGTGCTGAGGTCGCCGGCGGGGTGCAGCCCGCGCAGGCGCGCGTCGGCGAACACCTGCTCGAGCAGCTGGCGGGCGCGGTCGGGACCGTCGTTGCGGATGACGGCCTCGAGGGCCTCGACCCATTCGGCGGTCTCGGCGGGATCGATGTCGTGGTAGAGCGCCATCAGGCCTCCTGGAAGTACTCGGGATGGGCGCGCCGGATGTCGGGCAGGCTGGACAGGACCATGCGCAGGTGGTGGCGGAGCTCGCGCTCGGCGGCGTCGGCGTCGCCGACGGCCACGGCGGCGACCAAGGCCCGGTGCTCGGCGAGCATCTGGCGGCGGTACCCGGGGTCGGGGAGGCTGAGCCGGCGGACGCGATCCAACTGCCCGCGCGCGCGCTCGCTCAACCGCCACGCGGCCGCGCGGCCCGACAGATCGCAGAGCAGGTGGTGCAGCTCGTCGTCGAGTCGCGCGAAGGCCTGGTCGTCGTCGCCGTCCGCGGCCCGCTCCTGGGCGTCGAGGTTGTCCTCGATGGCGCGCAGGTCGTCGCCGTCGAGGGAGCCGGCCGCGTGGCGGAGGGCGTTGACCTCCAGCGACTCGCGGACGAAGTGGGCATCGGCCACGGCGTCCTCGTCGATGAACGTGACGAAGGTGCCGAGCTGGGGGACGACCTCGACGAGGCGCTCGTCGCGCAGGCGCAGCAGCGCCTCGCGGACCGGGGTCCGGCTGACGCCGATCAGGCCTGCGAGCTCGTTCTCCGACAGCCGGCGCCCGGGCGCCAGCTGGGCCGTGACGATCGCCGTGCGCAGCGCCACGTAGGCCCCGTCGCCCACCGAGCCTCCCAGGGCGCGCTCCTCCATCGGGATCCGCATTGTAGACTAGTATACCAGTGGTGTCGGGCCGCGTGGGAGGCGTGCACGACGACGTGCACGGCGCCGCCGGGAGCGCGGGCGCCTCAGCCTTCGCTGGAGAGGCAGAGGACGGCGTTGTGGCCGCCGAACCCGAAGGAGTTCGACAGCGCGACGCGCTCGCCCGCCGGCAGGTCGCGCGGGCTGCCCGCGATGACGTCGAGATCCTCACCGATCAGGGGATCCACCTCCTCGTAGCCGAGCGTGGCGCCGGCGACGCCTTCGTGGAGGGCGAGCACCGTCGCCACGGCCTCGACCGACCCGGCCGCACCCAGCAGGTGCCCGACGGCGGACTTCGTGGACGAGATCGGGACCGAGCCGGCATGCGGCCCGAGCGCGGTGCGGATCGCCCCGGCCTCGGCCTGGTCGTTGAGGGGGGTGGAGGTCCCGTGCGCGTTGACGTAGGACACGTCGGCCGGCTGGAGGCCGGCGTCGGCGAGGGCCAGGCTCATGGCCGCGGCCGCGGGCGCCCCGGACGGGTCCGGCGCCGTGAGGTGGTAGCCGTCGACGGTGGACGCGTAGCCGCGCAGCTCGGCGAGCACCGTCGCGCCTCGGCGCAGCGCGTCGGCCTTGCGCTCGAGGACGAGCACGCCGGCGCCCTCGCCGAGGACGAAGCCGTCGCGGCGGGCGTCGAACGGCCGCGAGATGCCCAGCGCCGAGAGCGTCCCCATGCCGCCGAAGGCCGCCGTGGAGTACGGCGTGATCGCCGCCTCCGAGCCGCCGGCGACGGCAGCGTCGACCTCTCCGTACTGCAGCATCCGCAGCGCCGTGCCGATCGCGTTGGCGCCGGCCGCGCACGCCGAGACGGTGCCGAGCGCGGGGCCGTGGAAGCTTCGCCGCATCGCGATCGTGGCCGCGGCCGCGTTGGGCATCATCATCGGGACGCCGAGCGCCGACAGGCGTCGGGGCCCGCTGTCGCGCAGGACGTCGAACTGGCTCTCGAGCGTGCCGATGCCGCCGATGCCGGTGCCGAGCATCGTCGCGACGCGGAACGGGTCGTAAGGCGGATCGGCGCCCCAGCCGGCCATGGCGAGCGCCTCCTCGGCGGCGGCCACGGCCAGCTGCGTGTACCGGTCGCTGCGCCGGACCTCCTTGGCGGTCATCCCGGCTTCCGGATCGAAGTCCGACGCGCGCGCGAGGCCGCCGGCGATGCCGTCCTCGCCCGCCAGCCAGCGGCGGTGCAGCGTCTGCGCGCCGGTGCCCAGGGCGGTCACGGCGCCGACGCCGGTCACGACGACGTCGGGGAGCTCGATCGTCCGCGGGGTCCGGGTCATCCGCGGGGGTTGCATGAAACGACCATGGGACGGCACCGTACCGTTCCCGTGGTCGCATCAGCGGGCCGCTCGAGTTGGCGCTGGCCCCGAGCGCCGTTGAGCGTGCCTCCGACAGGCTCGCGACCGCCGCACGCCGCGGGCTACCGCATCGGCTGAGGCGACCGCGGCGGGTGGGAGCCGCGAGGCGGGTATCTGTGACGGTGGCTGCTCGCCGCCGGACGGACCGGTACGTGATGGTCCGTTTGCCTTGACAGCAAGGGCTGCTCACTGTTGATTGGCGATGGTCCAATGGTGGTCGACCGGTCGACGGCCTGCCCGGGCACGAGGCTTCAAGTGCAGAAATGGCGCAAGCCAATGCCATCCCGACAACCCTGGATCATGAGCCCCAAGAGGCGGCATCTGCGCCTCATCGTGGGCGTGGGTTTCGTCTTGCTGGCGGTCGCCGCGACGGCGTGTGCTCGACCGCAGGGGGCCGGGTGACGCCCGCACCACACAAGAGCATCGCGAAGGGCGTCAGCGGCTACCGATTCGTCAAGCCGCCGCTCATCGTGCGGCAGGATCTCTCCGACCAGGCGTCCGATGTCACCGTCTACTTCCGCATGAACCGGCGCCTGCCGAAGGGCTCCTACGGAGAGGTCGTCAGCCAGCCGCCCGCGACCCGTAAGGCCGTGTGGTTCCTACCGAAGAGCGAGCGCTGCTACATGCAATACGCCGGAGGAACGAAGCACTCGCCGTGGAGCGGCGTCCCGCTCGGCACCCCCGCCACCCTCGCTCTGCACATCCACGGCGTCAGCCAGACGCTCCAAGCCGTGTCGCCGCTGATAGCCCCGCTGCCCGTGCAGAGGAACCCCAAGGGTCTCGGCGACGAAGGCCTCGCCCACGAGCACCGCCTCCACTGTCTCCGTGAACGGCGAGCCCGCTAGCCACACGATGACGCCTGGCACGAGGTCGACCTGCTCGCGCGCTGCAGCAACTCGGGCGTGGCCGATCGCCGCGATCGCGGCCGTCGTGGCGACCGCGGTCACCGCCTGCAACTCCGAGCAGGCTCCAGCCGACGCGCGTACGGCGTCCACGACGACCCAGGCGACCGCGAAGAAGGCCGCGCTGAGCAAGTACCGGTTCGAGCGACCGCCCACAGTGGTGTTCGCATCGGCCTACCCGCACCCGGAAACCAACATCAACTTCTACGTCTTTGCCCGGATGAACCGAGCCTTGCCGCGTACTACTCGCGGGATCAAGGCCACCTTCCTGCTCGACGGTTCCAGCCCGTACGGAACACCGACGACCAAATCCCGGCGTCCACCGTGCTTCTCCACCCAGATTGGGGCCGGCGACAACCCCCAGGTCGCGCCGCAGCTCGTGGATCCACATGACGGCCAGCTGGTGACCGTGACCTTGCGCTTCCCCGGCATTGACGGCGACAGAGTCACCGTCGCCGCCCGAAAGGTCGCGCCGCGCGCGGTCGGCATCGATCAGGCCGATGCCAAGTACCTGCGCCGACTGGGCTGCCACGTCGCGACGGGCTGAGCGCGGTACCCGGATCGCCTGAGACCACCCGCGGCGGGGTGGGAGCCGCGAGCCGGGTATCTGTGACGGTGGCTGCTGACCGTCGGACGAACTGGTACGTGATGGTCCGTTTGGTCTTGACAGCGAGTGCTGCTCAGTGTTGATTGGCGGTGGTCCAATGGTGGACGACCGGTCGACGGGCTGCCCGGGGGATGAGGGTTCTGGGTGGGGGTTGGTGTGGGCGCTTTGCGGTCGCGTTGGATGCTGCTGGTGGTGTTGGTGGGGTGTGCGGTGGTGGCGGTGGTGGGCTCGGCCGGTGGGTCGGTGTCACGGGCGGTGTCGGAGCGTGTTGCGCCTGCTGCGTCGCGTGAGGCGCGGCCGCTGGGCGACGAGGTTGCTTGGCGGCGGACGGCGAGTTCGCGCACGTTTCGTCAGGGCGATGGCCGGATGGTCACGCGGCTCTATCCGCAGCCGGTGAACTTCGAGAAGACCCCCGGGAGGTGGGTGTCGATCGACAACACGTTGGTCGCTGCCGATCGGGCCGGGTATGTGCATCGCACGGCCAACGACGGCGACGCGCTGATCCCACGCTCGCTCAGTGATCCGTTTCGGCTGGTCAAGGGCGGCGCGAGCCTCACCTTCAGGCTGCACGGCAGTGCTGCGATTGCCGCGGTCCGCGGCGATCGAGCGACGTTCGCCGATGTTGGCGTCGGCGTCGATGCGAGCTACGAGGCGGTCAATACGGGCGTCAAGGAGCTCCTCACGCTTCGCGGCCGCGGCGCCCAGCGCGTGTTTGCCTACGACGTGACGGCGAGCGCGGGGTTGGCGCCGCGGCGCGAGCGCGACGGGTCGATCACCTTCGGCGACGGCAAGGGCAAGGCGCGGTTTCGGTTCGCGGCGCCGGTGGTGTGGGACAGCGCAACCGAGCCGTCGGTGTCGCATACCTCGCGGCTCTCGATCGAACGCGCCGGGGACGGGTGGACGCTGACGCTCCGCGTCGACCGCGAGTGGCTGGCCGGCGCCGGGCGGGTGTTTCCGGTGATCGTCGATCCCAACGTGCAGTGGATCGTCGGCGGCGAGATGCGCTACAGCGGTGCGCAACGCGACTGCACGGTGGCCGGCGGCAGCCAGGCCGCGACGAGCCTGTGCGCGGATCCGACGCTGTGGGTCGGCAGCGATGCCGAGCACAGCCACAAGAGCTTGTTGTACTTCGACGCTCGGTCGGCGATCCCGCAGGACGCCGCGATCTACGATGCCACGCTGCTGCTGCACGCCAGCGGCTCGGGCACGGTGCCGGCGTCGAACCTCCGCGTGCGACCGATCAGCAGCGACTGGACCGACGCGGCGACGTGGACGACCCGGGACGGCACCAATGCGTGGAGCACTGCGGGCGGCGACGTCGGCAGCGGCACGAATGATGTCGGGCCGCCGACGTCGGTCGGCGCGCTGAACAGCTGGTACTACCTGACGGTGCCGGCCGAGCTCGTGCAGGGCTGGATCTGGGGTGACCGGCCCGACTTCGGCCTGCAGGTCGCCGCCGACGCCGGCTCCCCGGCACAGGCCTACGGCTTTGAGTCGACCGATGGCGATCCGTGGAAATGGCCTGCCGTCGACCTCTTCTGGAAGGAGTACCAGGGCGACAACCCCGGCTACACCCAGGACGTCCAGAAGCTCTCCGACCACTCCCAGATCGCCGTCAACGTCGCCAACGGCAACCTGAAGTACACCGTCAACGACGCCACGGTGCCCAGCACCGACGGCCTTGACCTAGCGGTGACGCGCAACTGGGAGTCGGTCTCCGGTTATGACATCGGCTCCTACGGCCGGGGCTGGTTTCAGACCTACGAGCAGACGCTGATCCACGAAGACACCGACGGCTCGCTGTACTACAGCGACGACGCCGGCGCCCACTACCGCTTCGCCGCCGACGGCAGCGGTGGCTTCATCAGCCCAAGCGGACTCGACGCCAGCCTGTGCACGATCCACAACAGCGGCAGCTCGTGCACGCGGGACGGCATCAGCGGCGTCACGTACAAGCTGACCGACCACACCAGCGGCCGGCACTACTACTACTGGGGGCCGTCGGGCAAGCTCGGAGCGATCCGCGACGCCAACGGCAGCCAGGTCAGCATCAACTGGACCGGCTCGGAGACGACGATCTCCGAGACCCACGGCGGCCAGGTCGCCTTTGACCTCAACGCCGACGAGATGGTCACCAGCATGACCGACGGCGACCACACCACCACGTTCGCACGGGGCGGCGACGATCCCCTCTGGCTGACGGGCGTGACCGACGACAGCAACCACACCACCAGCTACACCTACAACTCCGACGGCTCGCTCATCAAGATCACCGACCCCGAGGGACACCAGACGCGCATCGAGTGGCAATGGGTACCCGCCGGATCATCGCCGGCGACCAAGATCATCCGCGTCCTCGACCCGACCGACCCGACCGACCCGACCAAGAACCCCACCACCACCTACAGCTACGACACCGCCAACCGCACGACCGTCGTCACCGACCCGGCCGGCAACGCCACCGAAGATGTCGCCGACGACGGCCAGACCACCTACACCTACGACAAGCTGCTGCACGTCACCCAGGCGACCCCGCTGAGCTCAGCACTCCCGGCCAGCCCCGCCTGGCTCACCCCCGACGCCAACTGGGACACCACCCGCCCCAGCAGCGAACCCTCCGGCCCCTGGCACGACCTCCACGACGCCTACGTCAACGGCCAAGACCAGCACACCCTCACGCTCGGCTCCACCGACCCCACCACCACGTCGGGATCGGTCTCCGGCGTACGCCGCGTCGCCGTCGAAGAAGTCGACGGCCCCGAAATCGCCGCCTCCACGCCCACGTGCACCAGCACCACCAACCCACCCCGCACATGCCCGACCACCGTCAGCCCTTCGGTCAGCATCGACGCAACGACCCTCAGCGAAGGCGCCCACACCTTCCGCCAAATCACCCAAGACCTGGCCGGCAACAGCGGGGTAAGTGCTAGCTGGGTCATCCACGTCGACCGCACCGCCCCGAGCGCGCCGTCGAACTTCCAGCAGAGCCTCTTCTACCCCAACGACCCTGATCCGGCCGTGATCATCAACTGGGAATCGAGCGACCCGAATTTGGCGGATGGCTCTCCGGGTTCCGGTGTCGCCACGAGCTTGGTGCGCTACAGCGTCAACGGCGGCGCGCTATCGGCTTGGCAGGAGGCCGACGGCTCGAGCATCGAGATCTCTGGCGTCTCCGTCGGCATGACGGTCGCGATCGAGGCGCGGTCGATCGACGGGGCAGGCCACACCTCCGCCACCGCCACCGGCAGCATCACCATCGCCGCGAGCACCGAGGATCCCGGGATGGAAGACGCCGCTGCGGCGGCCTATGCAAGGGACTATGGGACATCGCAGGCCGTTGCTGCGCCCTGGATGGACAAGCAGGGTCGAGCCGATGGGCTGGGCGAGACCATCTCCGCCGGCAGTTCCGGGTCTGGCTACGGGGGAATGTGGATGGACAACGTGAACCGCCAGGTGGTCGTGAACCTCAAGAGCGGAACGTCGACGTCAGGGGCCACGACGGCCCTGTCCAATGCCGGACTTTCGGCGGACAGCCGGATCCAGACGGTCTCCTACACCCGGCAAGAGTTGGACGACGGCTATGACGCCGTGGACGCCGACCTCGCTGACCTCGTCGGCCAGGGGCTCATCCAGCTCAGCCGTCGTGATGCAAGCAACGCCGTGCACATCGAGGTCGGCACCGACGCGACCGCGACGCAGAAGGCCCAGGTGAATACAGCGGCCGCGAACGCGCCCGTGACCGTGACCGTGGCCGACAGCGATGTCCCAAACTTCCACCACGGCGAGGAGCTTGCGTGCGTGGAGCGGAAGGACCCGTCCGGTACCATCACGGGCCGGGTTCCTCTCTGCGACAAGCCACTCCGCGGAGGTCTTCTCCTCTACGGCGATACGAACAGTTCAAACGTTTCAGGCATCTGCACGGGAGGCTTTACGGCAAGCACGCCGGACCGAAGCAGTTACTACCTCATGACCGCCGGGCATTGCCTGAGCCAGCTGACGTCGTCGGCAGGCGCCACGAAGTGGACCATGTTTAGGAGCGACCCGGTGATCGCAGATATCGATAGTCTCGGCACCGGTGCGGCCTTCGTCCATGATCAGCGGGGGGACGCCGGCCTCATCAACGTCGCGTCGTCGGGAAACTGGCTCGTCCCGCCGCCGCGGCCTTGGATCTACGTCACCGACAGAGGTGAGACGCGGCGCAACACCAAGTACCGGATCCGCAGCGTCAACACCAGCCCCGAAGGGGACTACCTCTGCATGTCCGGCGTACGCACGGGCGGGCACTGCGGCGAGGTCGAGGAACTCCGCGTCGGTCCGCAGGACCACGGCACGCTCAAGGCCTGTGTCGACCACGGCGACAGCGGTGGCCCGGTCGTGAGACGAGGCAGCGCGAGGGGGCTGCTTGTGAAGCTCTCCGAGAAGGCGACGGAGTCCGATCCCTGCCACGTCGACTTCCAGGGCGCCGCTGAGGCCGAGCATCTTGTCGATGCAGCCATCTTGACCCACTAAGGACATACTCACCGTGAAACGTCGATTCTTGATGGCGATCGGGGGAGCCGTCGCCGTGGCGATATCGGGCCTGGCGGTCACGGTGCTCTCCGCGGAGACGCCGCGTGAGCAGTCACAGTCACGCGCGGAGCTCGAGCGGCTCCAGGACCGCATCGACCTTGACATCAGGCCCCTCGCCCGGCAAGGCGTGTACGTGCGAACCACGGGCCTCGCCGCTCGGTGCGTGTCGGTTCTAGTCGACAACCTGACGGTTCCGAACAAGACTTACCTCGCGCGTCGCTACGGGGCGGGCGCCTGTCTGCGGCAGGCGTCGTCGATTCCCGGCCCCGGGTGCTCGCTCCTGTCCCGCCGGGACTCCGGGCAGTCGAAAACCGTCCCGGATATGTTCGATCTCGGCCTATACGAGGCCGAGCGCCGTCTCGTCGCCGCTGAGTTCGCCTTCTCCATCGAATGTCCAGGCAAAGCAGACGGCCGTCCGTCCCGTCCATCGCGGTACTCCCCGGACGCGCTGGTGCGGGTGACCCGGCAATGCCCGGCTGCCGGCGCGACCCTCGCAGCGGGAGCGCCTGTCGCACTCCAAGCCGAAGCCATCCTGCCCGGCGGACATCGCTACGTAGTCGGGGCCTTCCGCGGTCACGTCGAGTGCACCAATCGTGGCCTGGAAGGCCGCTAAGCGCCGAGTTTCGAGCGCGGAGCGGCCCAAGGATCGGTCTCGGGCGTACGCCGCGTCGCCATCGAAGAAGTCGACGGCCCCGAGATCGCGGCCTCCACGCCGACGTGCACCAGCACCACCAACCCGCCCCGCACATGCCCGACCACCGTCGACCCTTCGGTCAGCATTGATGCAACAACCCTCAGCGAAGGCGCACACGCCTTCCGCCAGATCACCCAAGACCTCGCCGGCAACACATCGAGCTCTGCACCGTGGACCGTGTCGGTTGACCATACGCCACCGCCTGTTCCCTCGGCCTTTCTCGCCGATTTCGACGAAGAGGACCGGAGAGGGCGACATCGATTGGCTGGCACAGGACCCGCCGCTCTCCGACGGATCGCCCGGGAGTGGCATTGCCTCGTACGAATACCGCTATAGCCGTCCGGGGCAGCCGCTCAGCGCGGTGACGACGACCGCCGAGCCCGGTTTCCGATTCCCCGGAGCGTTGGTGGGCGAGTTCGTCCACGTCGAGGTGACCGCGATCGACGCGGCCAGCAATCGCAGTACGACGGCCGAGGCGGACGTGGCGGTTGGATCGGCCGGTGACTGCCAAGACGACCCGGACGCCGTCGACTCCATCGATGCCTCGCTGCACCTGTCGGATTCGGCCCAGCCGGTCGATACGTTCACCTTCGATCAGCCCATGACGGTCGCCGAGGTTCGCGCGGCACTGCCGGACGGCGCCACCATGGCCAGCATGCTTGAGCGGCAGCCAGGGACGGACGTCGACACGCAGACCAGCGCGATGACGTTGAACCCGGAGATGACGTATGACCAGTCGGTGAACTTCTGGGAGACGTTCCTGCGAGAGGACACCGACGACTTCGTCGACTACCTGCAGTCGGCTCGAGCCACTGCGAATCCGACCGACCGCGACGTGATCGACCAGCAACTGAACAGCCTCGCCGTAAGGGCGCAGAGCTTCGACAACTACGGCGGCGTGCCCGTAAGGAGCTTCGCGATCCTGCACAACCTGGACGCCGCCCAGCGCATTACCAATCGCTTCGGCGGCCAACTGGAGCGCGTGCGGACGACGACCGTCGCGGGCGAACACAGCGAAGGCTGCCCAACGGTTGACTCGTCCGGCGCACGGGCGCGGAGCCTCGATCGAACCACGCAGCCTGCACCACAGCTGCGCATCGAGGGCAGCGACGGGCCGGCTGAGACTGGCGTTCGTAAGCACAGCTACAGCCCGTTCCATGTGCGCGTCGCCACCTACGACCGCGTGTACCGCCGGCCGAACGGCGACGACGAAGACCGACGCTTTCACAAGGTCGTGGCGGCGTGGCGCTTCGGTGCGTCGTCCAACCGCTACTACTGGTTCCGCGGGTACCGCCGCGACGACGGCCAGCGTGGCGTCGAGGTGCAGGTTGACACGAACAAAGACCACGATGGCTTGTCCTTCGGTGCGCCGCCGTGGGGCTTCCTTCCGGCAAACAACGATGGCCCCGATCAGGCTGGGATTCCGAGCGTGTGGACGGCGAGCTACCGCTGCGCGTACCCCGACGACTACCTCAACGACGACATCTACCACAGCTACTCGCTGACCGTCGGGATGGGCTGCCGACCGCGGTCGAACCGGTTCCGCTACCGCTGGGCACACATCATCACTCGCCTCGACGACAATGACAGTCTCCAAGTCAGCGTGCAGCCGACGCACTACGCCCGGGACGGTTACTCAATTCCTGTCCCGGGGGAAGACGAGGTCGACTACTGCAATGATCAGGACGAGAAAAAGGGCTCGTGCTTCTTCGGCGACATCGGCGTCCTCCCGGCGAGTTACACGAAGACGACGGATGGGGGCACCGTCCTCCGCACGCCGGGACAAGCCCTATTCGAGCGTTGATGCGGCCGGGGGCTGAAGGCGCCGGATGACACGCCAACCCTTCCTACGCTCACTCATCACACTGGGCGCCGCGCTGGCCGTCGCAGCCGCCGTCCTCTACTGCCTCGCGGCGTCGAGCACTTTCGGCCCCAACGGCGGCGCCGAGGCATCAAGCCTGCCGACCGGCTGGTGGCTCATATTCGGCATCGTCGCCCTGTGCGCTGGCGGGCTGGCGGCGCTCGTCATCGACGCGGTGTTCGGCGGTCCGCGGACGCGCCGTCCTCCCCGAGACTGACCGAGCAGGGCGCAATAGAAGCGTTAAGGGAGGGCTGGCGGTACCGGAGCTCAGCGAGAACGGCGACGAACTCGGCGGGTCCGCTCACGGGCTCCATCATTGCCATGAGTCGATGCTACGTGCCGGCTTGCACCTCCACGAGCGGCGACCTGCACGCGTGCGCTGCTGCTGCCGCGCCACCCTTCCGCGCCCATACTCACGTGCCGCTCGCTCTCCTCGGCCTCGACGTTGGCGCGTTCGTCAAGGACACGATCGAGGCGATCGTCGACCTGGTCGTTCCCGACTTCTGCGCCGGCTGGGTGAGCAGCGTCGCCACCTGGTTGGTGGCGTTGCCCGACGTCACCGGTACGACGTGACGGCGAGCGCCGGGTTGGCGCCGCGGCACGAGCGCGACGGGTCGATCACCTTCGGCGACGGCCAGGGCCGGGCTCGGTTTCGTTTCGCGGCGCCGGTGGTGTGGGACAGCGCGGCGACGCCGTCGGTCTCGAAAAACCGTTCCCCGGCCGAACGTAGAGCGTGGCGCGAACGGCGACGGTCAGGCTGATCAACGACGTGGTCAACCGCAGCTCCCGAATCTCGCGGCTGTACTACTACGCGTTGCTAGGAGACCCCGTGACACCAGAGAAGCCCAACGCGTTTGATTCTGGGTTGCTCCGCTACACCGACCTGAGTCGCCGGCCGATGTACGACGACTACGCAGCAAAGACCAACCCAAGCAACACACCGTGACGCCGTGCCTCCGTGCCGCGGCACGTCTCCCAGGGGCCGCAATCGTCGTAGCGATGCTCAGCCTGAGCCCGGCCTTTGCGCAAGACGTGTCGACCGAAACCGTCTTGGATACGGTCAACGCGAGCACGCCGGTGTCGGCCTACGGTGGCGTTGCAGTCTGGAGCACGTTCGACGAGGCTTCGAAGACATATCGGCTGCGTGCGTATCGCAATGGGCAGGTCACCACACTGCCGATTCCCGCGCGCAGGGGGTCATTTGATGCCGACGTGGGGCCCGACGCATCTGGACAGCCAGTGGTCGTGTACTCGCGTTGTCGCGGTGAGACGGGCGGACTGGGGCTGGCGTTCAACGAACTGCCCGAGTGGGCATTCGCGCGTGGATGCGACGTCCACCGCTTCCGGTTCGCCGACGGGAGCGATCGGGTGCTGGCCGTGGCGAGCTCGTCCGTGCGTTCGGAGGTCACGCCTAGCATTTGGGGCAGCCGCCTAGCGTACTTCGCCATCGACGAGCCGCGACACGGCCGCCGCAGCATCGGTGGGCGCCTCTATCTTGCAGACCTTCGCGGTCACGCGCGGACCCTCCGGTTCACGGGCGGCACCCGCGGGCCGCTCTCGCGGGTCGGCTCCAAGCTGGTCGACGGGCCATCGCCGACCGGACTGGACCTCGCGGGCACGGCGATGACGTTCGGCTGGTCGAACTTGCGCAGCTGCCAAGGAGAACCCGACTCGGGCGGGGACGCCCAAGCCTCTGAGATCTGGCGCCAGACTCTCACCAGCCGCGCGCGCCTGGCTCGCTCATGCACCGCCTACGGGGTCTTTGGACCGTTCATCGCCGGCTCAGACGTGCAGTGGGTCACGCAGGTCAAGAGCGCCGTGCGCGGAGCAGCCGTCCTGTCGTCATTGCTGCCGGGTGCCGACAAGCCCCTGCCCGCTTATACGCGCGGCGTAGCGCTAGACGGCGGGAACCTCATCGTCGCTCGAGGCACGCTGACGGGCCCGATGCAGATCGTCGCGATCCCGGCATCGTGATGCGCCGTACGGGCTCCGGCATCGCAGTCTCGAACGAGGTCCCGTAACGCTGCAGTTGCCTATGAACTGCGCGAGCCGAAACACGCGTGGCCCATGATGGCACCGCGCTGGTCTCTTGGCTTTCGCCCGTCGATCCCGCCCTGCGTGATGGCACACCAGGCTCTGGAACGACGCTCTATCGCTACCGGTACTCGGTGGAGGGCGGAAGCTGGTCAGCATGGGCAGATACCGCCGACAGCTGGGCCACGGTGGTCGCGGCAGACCCAACCGATACGATCGCGGTCGAGGTGATTGGCATCGACGCAGTCGGCAACGTGGGACCGAACTCGACGGCCACCCTGCGCGCCGATCAGGATCTGTCGTGGGTCTGCGACCCCGGGGAATACTGGGGCGAGGGTCCATACGACGACGACAACACGACCGTGGACGGGGACACCTGGTCTGACAATTGCGACACGGTGGCGGACTGCAAAGCGCGAGCCGCCGAGCCTGGCTGTCGCAGCCGGTCCACCGCCCTGCGTCGGATCGACGTACCTGCCTCACAGCTACTCGTACTTTTGGCGTGCCGCCAACGGGCGCTTGAAGTGGGACTTCCGGTTCCGAGCTGCCTACAGGACGGGCTTCGCCAGCAAGGTAACAGTGTCGATGCCTGCCGCCAGTGTCTCGACGTCGCCTATCAGCCCTCCATACAGCCCGCACTTTCGAACCGCATCCTACAATTTTCACGGCAGCATGCGTACGTTCCAGTACTACGGCGGTGGCGGAGGCATCACGACGACGAATCAGGTCGTCACCTTCCTGTGGGCGTGGACCGGCGTCAGCTCCACCCCTGGAAAGCTCAGGATTGGTTCGGCCTTCAAGGTCTGTCGGATCCCGCTGCCCGGCACAGGGGAGCCGGGTGCCTCGTAGCTGGTCCACTTGGGCTCAAATGTTTGACGGCGAGCACGTCGAGATCAGCGAGCCGCTCAGGCAACGCTTGGACGAGCTGCAGAAGCTCTTTGCTACGTCCTCCAGCCAAGAGCAGGCGCGGTACTACGAGGTCGTGCACGCACTTGTAGCCCTCGAAACCTTGGCCACCGAACCAGGGATTGTCGGTCGCCAGAATCTGATCGAGGTCACTGCTCAACAGGCTCGAGACGCCGGATGCACCATCGACGACATCAATCTCGCGCTCCACCGGCGCAGCGATTGATCAGCGCAACGAGCGTTGCCGGCTCGGCGCTACACCACTACCGGTACCTGATGGGCACGACATCAACGTCGCCCAAGATGTGTCACTGATCGTCCGAATTTTTCAGGTGCGATCATGAGCCGTACCGGGTTTGGCGGAGACCTTGATCTACCCCTAAAGTCGTGGAGTCGGGAGTTCTGGAGTCAGGGACATTGATTAGGTGTAGGTCTTCGAACTCGGTTGGGGTGAGCATATTCCGCGAGCTGTGTCGGCGCCGGTGTTGTGAAATAGCTCGGTGTAGTCGTGGATGGTGGTGTAGACGGCCTTGCGCAGGTCGGCGGGCAGCGCCAGGAACGGGATGATGTTCTCCGAGCGCGTGCGCCAGGAGTCAGCGATCATCGGTATTTCTGGCCCCACTTGTCGTCGAACGCGGCCAGCGCGTCGGCGGCGGCCTCGGCGCAGGCCTACGGCTTTGAGTCGACCGATGGCGATCCGTGGAAATGGCCTGCCGTCGACCTTTTCTGGAAGGAGTACCAGGGCGACGCCCCGGGCTATGGCGGGGCGGTTGACGTTCTCGATGCTGTTTCGTCGGGGAGCCGGCGTCGGCGGCGACCTGCAGGCCGAAGTCGGGCCGGTCACGCCAGATCCAGCCCTGCACGTCTACCAAGCGGTCAATGCTCGGGCAGGGCAGTCTCGAACGCGGGCGTCATCTGCTGGACCCAGGCGGGCGCCCCCAGATCCGCGCCGTTGCGATAGCTCCCGAGCACCAATGGCTCGAATGTCCGCAGCAATAGCTGCTTCAACAAGAGCGGCATGGACCGGACGCCGGGCAGGGGGACCTGTGACCGAGGGACAGCGGTGTTCCTCACGGGCCGACTGTCGAGTGCGCCAATGTCTACGTAGTCCCGGACGGGACGTCCACCAGCAGCTCCTGTGCTGCCAAGGTCGTGCGCAGCCTGAACACCTCGCGCGAGTGGGGCCCCTGCCGACGTGCGAACGGGATCGACGACGTCGCAGGCGGCCGGGGGCAAATCCGGGCCGAGCAAGTACCAGTTCGACCGGCCGCCGACAGTCGTGTTCACGTCGGACGACTCGAACACCCAATTCTACTGGCGTGACCCCGTGGGTTCGGTCCGGTGCTTGTGAGAGTCCTATGCGTCCGTGATGATGGGCGAGAAGGACGACGACAAGTTGAAGCGACGCAGGCACACCCCGGAGCAGATCGTGCGCAAGTTGCGCGAGGCCGATCGG
>NZ_DATHDY010000117.1:0-27383 GCF_035318805.1 Baekduia sp. | reverse complement strand
AGCTCACGTTCGCCAAGGGGGCTTCGCTGGAGGACCCGGTCGGCCTGTTCAACGCAAGCCTCGACGCAGGGACCAGGCGGGCGATCGATCTGCACGAGGCCGACACGATCGACGACGACGCGTTCAAAGCGCTGGTCCGCGGCGCAGCGTCGCTGAACGCGTCAGCGTGAGCCGTTCCGGTTACGCCTCGCTCGCGGCCAGCCAGCCTTAGGGCGGCCGTCAGTCCGAGGGCTCGCAGTGCCGCTTGTCGTCCAGCGCGGCAGTGCCGTCGAGCTGCACGCCTGCTTCGCTCGTGCCTCAGAGGAGCAGCAGTCGCCGACCGAAGTGGGGGAGCTATCGGACGCGATCGTGGGCTTCCACGCGCAGCAGGCAGCGGAGAAGGCATCGAAAGCAGCGCTCGCCGCTACCGGTCGGGACTTCCCGTTCACGCACAACATCGCGTTGTTGATGCAGTTGTGCAAGGACGCTGGCATCGAGCTTCCGGCCGCTCTCGACAAGCTCGATCTGCTCACCCCGTACGGTGTGGCTGGGCGGTACGGCGCGCGTTCTCCCGGCACCGTAGACCGAGCGACTGCGTTGGATCTGGCGGCGAAGGCGGTGGCTTGGGCGCAGGCGGTTGTCGAGGAGCCGCCAAGCGCAGGGTCATCAGACGCGGATCTCGATCCCGCTGGGGTGCGAAATGCGGGTTCGACCCCCGTCGCTCCCGCCTTTTACACCTCGCCGTTCTTCGACGGCTCGCTGGTGAAAAGGTCTGCGAATGCTGGGGTGGGGCGGACGGCGACGATCTTCTGCCCGTCGACCCAGACCGGCTCGAGACCGAGCTGGCGCGGGCAGGCATGAAAGCGCCTTGCATTGACTTCGAGGCCGATCGGAGTACGGTCGCGCTCGTGGCGTCGCTTGGCGGCGTCACGTGGACGAGAGCGTCGACGTGTCGGGCTCTCGGACATTCGGTTGGTTCTGCAGGCAGGGGCTCGCTGGGTGATTCGACATCTAGCGCAGTGAGAGGCCCTGTCATGGCTCAAGTGGTCCGTCGTCCCGAGGCTCCCCGGAATTGGTTGACCTCATGCCGGACGCGCGTCGCACTGGTTGGGCTGGTGCTGTTCGCCGTCCCCGTGGCCAGCGCTCATGCGTCGATCACGGTCGCGAACACCAGCGACGCCGGCGCCGGCTCCCTGCGGCAGGCGGTCGTCGACGCCGCCCCGGGCGAGACCGTCGTGCTGCCGGCCGGCACCTACACGCTCACCAGCGGTGAACTGGCGGTCGCGAAGAGCGTGACGATCTCCGGTCACGGGACGGCTGACACGATCGTTCGCGCGGGCGGCGCGTTCCGGGTCCTGCACACCAGCGGCGCGTCCAGCGCGGTCGTGATCAGCGGGCTCACGCTCCGCGACGGTCATGTCGTGTCGAGCATCGCGCAGGGTGGCGGGGTGCTGAACCAGGGCGCGGCTCTCACGCTCAGCGACGTGGCCGTCACGAACAACCGGGCCGACTCCGACGGCGTCCCCGGCGGGGCGGGTAGCATCGCCTACGGCGGCGGCATCCTGAGCGAGACCGGGGCGCTCACGCTGCTTCGCGCGCAGGTCACGGGGAACACGGCGACCGCGAGCGGCGGCGACGGGATCCCGCCCAACGGCAACGGCGGCCCCGGCAGCATCGCGGAGGGTGGAGGCCTCATGAGCTCGGGCGCCCTCACCGTCCTGGACGCGACGTTCTCCGGCAACGCCGCCACCGCGACCGGCGGGCGCGGGGCCGGGACGGGCAACGGCGGACCGGGAAGCATCGCCTACGCGGGCGGAGTCCTCATCGCTCCCGGTGCCCTCACGGCCAGCGTCACGGCAAGCAGCATCACCGGCAATGTCGGCGACGCCTCCGGCGGCGCGCACGGCCCGGCCGGGGGCACGGCGGGAGCGGGCGGTACCGCCCAGGGCGGCGGCGTCAAGGCGACGGTCAGCGGCTCCGTCCTCACGTTCGGCAACGTGACGGTCGCGGCGAACATCGCGCGCAGCTCATCCACCGGCACCGTCCAGGGCGGCGGCGTCTTCGCGGCGGCTTCCGGTTCCGGCAAGGTCCGCCTCACGAACGCCACCTTGTCGGCCAACGGCGCCAGCGGCCCGGCCGGCGCGACCGGCGGGAACCTGCAGCCGAGCGGTTCCGTCGAGCTGCGCGACACCATCCTCGCCGCAGGCACCGCGATGGCCGGAACACAGAACTGCTCGGCCGCGACCACCTCGCTCGGGCACAACCTCGAGGACACCGCACCGAGCCACTGCGGGCTGGCCGCGACCGGCGATCGCGTCGGTGCCGATCCGCTGCTCGCGCCGCTGCAGGCCAACGGCGGCCTGACCTCGACCATGGCCCTGCTCGGCGCCAGCCCAGCGATCGACGCAGGGGACGCGAGCTGCCGCGCCAGCGACCAGCGTGGCGTGGTGCGCCCGCAGGGCGCTGCGTGTGACATCGGCGCATACGAGCTCGCCCCCGGAGCCGCCACGACGGGCGCGGCCAGCGCGGTCACCATGGTCTCGGCCGACGTGAGCGGCACCGCGACCAACCCCGACGCCGCCGGCGCGACGGCGTCCTTCCAATACGGGTCGACCACGGCGTACGGCCTCGCCACGGCGACCCAGCCGGTTGCGCCGGCCGCTGCCGCGGCGCCCTTCGCCGGGAGGATCGTCGCGCTCGCGCCCGCGACGACCTACCACTTCCGCCTGGTGATGACCAACGCCGCGGGCACCGCTGTCGGCGCTGACCAGACGTTCGTGACACCGGCCGGCCCGACAGCTCCGTCGCCACCGGTCCTCGTCGCGCTGCCGGTGCTCTCCGGTCTGTCGCTGTCCCCGACGAGCTTCCGCGCCAGCGCGTCGGCCAAGACCATCACCAAGCGCGCCGGCACCACCGTCAAGTACAAGCTGACGCGGGCCGCCCGCGTCCGGTTCACCGTCGAACGTGCCACGAAGGGGCGACGGGTTCACGGCACCTGTGCCGCGGCCAAGCGATCGAACGCCGGCAAGCCGGCCTGCGTGCGCTACGTGACCGTGGCCGGCAGTCTCACCCGGGCCAGCACGGCCGGCGCGAACCGCTTCCGCTTCGCGGGCCGGCTCGGGGGGCGCGCGCTGCCGGCCGGGGGCTACCGGCTGCGCGCCGTGGCGACAGACCTGGGGGGCCGCCGCTCGGTGGCGAAGCTGGTCCGGTTCCGCATCGCCAAGCGCTGAGCGGAGAGTGTCCGTCCCCTGGCGGGCGCTGACGGTCTGCGGGCGCCGAGGAACGGCTCGCGATCCTCGCGGTCAGTGCCTGCTGGTCACGGTCGTCCGTACGAAGGATCGGACGGGTGGGGCGGACGGCGACAATGTTCTGCCCGCCGACCCAGACCGGCTCGAACAGCTGCTGGAGCAGCCGGCGGCGCGGCTTATTAGTCGGCCCACCAGTCCCGCTGACCCTCGACGTCTTCTCGCGGATTTTCGCCGAGATTGGGCGCACCGAACACGAGGATCTCGAGGCCCTCTGGCCCGCTCTCGTAGCCTCGCCACGTGCCGGGCGGGACGCGCACCACGTCCCACTCCTTGACCTCGACGATCTCGTCGTCGAGCTTCATCCGCCCGCTCCCGCCCACGACCACGTACACCTCCTCCTGCTCCTTGTGCGTGTGGCCGTACGGGAAGCGATAGTCGGGCGGGATGCGCTGATAGCTGAGGCCGGACTGCTCGAGCTCGAGCGCCTTGCTCGCCATGCGGAACTCCAGGTCCGGCGCGCCGTCGAAGTTGGACCCAAGGTCCTCCAGATCCTCCCTGAGGTTCTTGAGCGTGAACGGCACGGCCGCGATTCTATCGCTCAGGAAGTCACACCGCCGCCGGTGCAGCGACACTCGGCCAGGAACTGTTCGCCAGCCGCGCGTGCGCGCCGCCGCCTTCGACCGGGCCGCGGGCCGGATGCGCTTCTATGACCTCCGCACGCCCGGCGAGCACCCCGACCTGCCCTGCGACCCGCTCGGCTACGACCCCCGCGAGGGCTGACGGCTCAGTGCCGCAGGCAACTGCTGCCGCGACCGGATGCCGAGGTTGTCGTACGCCGCGGCGAGGTGCGACTCGATCGTCTTGACGGTCAAGAACAGCGTTTGGGCGATCTGGCGGTTGGTCATGCCGCTCGCCGCCAGCTCCGCCACGCGGCGCTGGCTCGGCGTGAGCGACTCGACCCCGATCGGGGTGTAGCGGCGGACGCGCTCGCCGGTCGCGGCGAGCTCGTCGAACGCCACCTTGGCCAGGCCGACGGCGCCGCAGCGACGTGCGAGCTCGAGCGCCTCGCGCAGCGGCGGACGCGCATCGACGTCACGCCGCAAACGCCGCAGCGCGGCGCCGAGGTCGGCGAGCGCCTCGGCGCGCACGAGCCGCGCGGGCGAGCCGTCCAGGACCGCGACCGCCTCCTCCAGGGCGGCCAGGCGCGAGGCGCCGTCGAGCGTCATCGCCGACGCGCGGAGCGCGCGCGACACCAACGTGGGGGCGCCGAAGTGCCGCGCGTGGGCGAGCGCCGCCTCGGCCAGCGGGCGGGCGTGCTCGCGGTCGCCCTTCGCGGCGAGGGCAAGCGCCGCCAGGATGCGCGCCGGCGGCGCCGGGATCCCGATGGCTCCCCAGCAGATCGAGAGGCGCTCCGCCTGCAGGAAGTCGGCGGCCGCCTCCTCGAAGCGACCCTGCTCGAAGCGCAGCTGCCCGCGTGGGAACAGCGCGAGAGAAATCCAGACGGCGTCCGGGATCTCGCCGGTCATGCCGCTCGTCACGAGCTCCGCCTCGGCGGCGTCGCGCTCTCCGCGCGCGAGGAGCAGGCTGGCGAGCACCGCCCCCAGCGGAGGTTCGGCGAAGCGCATCCGACCGAGGCGGGCCGCCGCGAGCGCCTGCCGGATGTCGGCCTCGGCCGCGGCGAGGTCGCCGTAGGCCCAGGCGACGAAGCCGCTGTGCCACCAGGCGGAGACGAGCTCGGGCGTCGCGCTGCGCCGCCGCGCGTGGGCAAGCGCCTGCTCGGCGCCGCGCCACGCCACCTCGAGCTCGTCCGCGAGGACCAATGCCAGCATCGCGCGGCCGGGCGCGAACAGCTCGGGCTGCTCGACGAAGATGCGCCCGTCGTGGCTGAGCGCGCGGCGCGCCGCAGCGACGGCGTCGGCCGCGGTGCCGTCGAACGCGGCCCACTCGGCGGTGAGGGCGGCCGCGAGCCGGCCGCTCACGCTGTCGGGCGGGATCTGATCGACGTACCCGCTGAGCCGCGCCCGCCAGACGGGCAGCGGTTGCTGCTGGATCGCGCTGAGCTGGGCCTCCATGCGGAAGGCGCTCTCGACGTCGCCCCGCGCGCTTGCGATCTCGATGCCCCGCTCCAGGAACCGGACGGCGTGGCCGGCATGGCCGCTGAGGATCATCCACATGCTCACGCGGATGCCCCAGCGGACCTGCAGGTCGGGCCCGCGATCCAGCTCTTCGGTCAGCGCGGGCAGCGTCGCCGCGAACAGCGCCCGGTCGGGCAGGCGGATCCCCGCGTTGACGATGGCGATGAGGATCGCCGGGCGCAGGTCATCCGGCGCGGGCTCGCGCAGCGCGCGAGTCAGGTAGGTGTGCGCCGAGCGCGGGGCGCCGCTGGCCAGCGCCGCGCGCCCCGCCTCCAGGAGGGTCTCCGTCGTCGCGCGCTCGCCGCGCGCCTCGGTCGCGACGAGGTGCGCGGCCAGCAGCTCCGCGCTCGCGCCGCGTGCGCGGAGCAGCTCCGCGGCGCGCGCGTGGGCCGCCGCGCGTTCGCCGGTCGGCAGCTCGGCGTCGAGCGCCGTGCGCACGAGCGGGTGGATGAACCGGAGCGTCGCGTCCTGGTCGAGGATCGCGGCGGCGCGCAGCTCGTCGGCGCCGCGCGCCACGGCCGGCTCGTCGAGCTCCGCCAGCTCGGCGGCGAGCCGGCCGTCGGCGCCGTCGCCGAGCACGACGACGGCCCGCGCGACCGCCCGTGCCTCGGGCGACAGCCGCGCGAGGCGCACCTGGACCGTGCGCGTGACCCGCTCCGGCGCCAGCTCGCGCACACGCGACGCCTGCTCGGCGGCGGGGTCGATCTCCTCCTCCGCGAGCGTGCGCGCCAGCTCGCAGAGCAGGAACGGGTTGCCGCCGCTGACCTCGTGGCAGGTCGCGGTGAACGCCTCCTCCGGTGGGCGCTCCAACGTGCCGGCCAGCAGCGCGGCCGCCCCCTGAGGGGTGAGCGCGTGCGGCGTGAGCCGCCGCGCGACCGAGTCGGTCGCGATCCGCGCGAGGCTGCGCTCGGCGCCCGCCTCGTTCGGCCGGCAGGTGAGCACCAGCAGGACGGGCAGCTCCTCCAGCCGGGGCACGAGGAAGCGGACGAAGTCGAGCGAGGCCGCGTCGGACCAGTGCGCGTCGTCGACTGCGAGGAGCAGCGGCTGCTGCTCGGCGAACGCAGCGGTCAGCCAGTAGAGGCCGTGGAGGACGGCGAACGCGTCGGCGGCCAGATCGGCGGGTGTCCCGCTCTCGGCGGGGAGCCCGAGCGCGCCGCGCGCCGGGCCGACCGCGCCGTGGAGCAGCGCCTCGCGCGCTGGTTCATCAAGCGCGGTGAGCGCCGGCTCGAAGAGCTGGCGGACGAGCGCGAACGGGAAGTCCCGCTCCAGCTCGGTCGCGCGCGCGGCGAGCACCCGCATGCCGGCGCGGCGGCCGGACTCGCGGGCGGCCTGCAGCAGCCGCGTCTTGCCAAGCCCCGCGGCCGCCTCGAGCACCGCGAGACGGCCCGTGCCGGCGCAGGCCTCGCGGGCCAGCGCGTCGAGCTCGGAGAGCTCCCGCTCGCGCTCCAGCAGCCCGCTCACGCGGTGGATGCCAAGGGTCTGGTCGTCAGCTGGCGGTCAACACTAGATGACCCTGGGCACGGGCGCCTGTGGAGTGCTGAGCCGAGGGCACCAAAAAGCGACGAGGCGCCCCACAGGGAGCCGCCTCGCGCAGCGGAACAACGGGGAGGTTCAGACGGCTACTTGGTGCACGGGATGCTGCCCGTGCTCACGTCGTCAGCGGTCCGGCCGCCCAGGCTCTCGTAGAGGTAGTGGGCCGTCACCTGGTACTTCCACCCGCCGCGCGGACACGACGTGTTGGCGATGAACTCCTTGGCATAGGACTTGCCGCCGACCGTGAGCTTGATCGCGGTCAGCTGGAGCGGCACGCCGGCGACGATCTGGAGGCTCCTGGGGATGCTCACCGTCTCCCGCTGGCCCCACTCACCGCTGCTCAGGGGCGTGGTCTTCAGGACGAGCGTCTCCCTGATCCGCGCGGGGTTGTTGAGCGTCGCGTAGATATAGGTCGTGCCCGGGCCCCCGTTGACGAAGATCAGATCCACGTGGGTGGAGACCGTGTCCGCGTTGCCGGTCGCGATGGCGGATCCCATGATCGACGTCCGCGGGCAGCCCTTGGGACCCTGACGATCGAGCGTCTGCTTGGAGCACTTGACGTACTTGCCGTGGGTCCAGGTGATGCCCTTGCCGGTCAGGACCTCGATGCCGGTGACGATCGGCGCTTCGACGTCCGACGGGACGATCAGCCGGGCCGACGCCGTGATCTTCATGCCCTGGGGATGCTTCGGGGTGCCGGCCTTGTTCGGCGTGGCCTTGGCGCTGGAGACGATGCGGGTCGCCGGCAGGTCCTGCGCGTCCTGCGCCATCGCCGGGACGACGACCGCTCCGACGGCGACCGCCGCCGCGAGCAGTCCGTGGTGGGTTCGGATCCTCATGCGGCGGAGTCTGCGGGCTCGTGATGGCGGTGACCACGGTGAGGCACCCTGAAGTCGACCCTGAACTTGCCCCTCCCGCTCCGCTACGGCGCGTCGACCCGCGGCAGCGCCGCCAGCCGCGTGTCGCCCGCCACCGCCGCCACCTCGCCGGGCAGGCCGGCCAGGTCGACGCGCTTGACGAAGTCCTGCGGCCGTCCGAGCGGTGAGAAGAAGTTGTCGTAGTGCGTCGGCACGATCACGCGGGGATCGAGGCGGGGGAGGATGCGCTCCCAGTAGCGCGGCGTGAAGCTGCGGCCGGCGACGCCGGCGAGGAAGACGTCGACCGGCTCTCGGGGGAGCTCGGTGTCGTCGAGGTCGGCGCTGCCCTGGTGGTAGAGCGCGATCCCGGCGACCTCGATCCGGATGCCGTAGACCGCGCCGCACCGGTACGCGCCGGGCGCGAGGCCGTCGAGGTGGTCGCAGGTCAGCTCGCCGTCCATCGGCACCTTGCGCCCGAAGAGCAGCTTGGAGTGGCGACTTGGCACGAACCGCACGACGAACGGGCCGAGCTCGTAGGGCTGATGTGGCGTGACCTCGACCGCAAGCCCGCCCAGGCCGTGCAGCCGCATGAGGTGCCCGAGCGACGCCGACCCGTAGGCCTTGGCGCCGTGCCTGCGCGCGATCGCCGGCGCGTCCACGGCGTGGTCGAAGTGGGTGTGGCCGACCAGGACGCCCGCGACCTCGCCGGACGCCGTCGCGTAGCGGTCGATCAGCGCTTCGTCGGGCATCGCCGTCCGCCGCAGGAGCAGCGACCGCAGCGGCACGCGCGAGACGTAGGGGTCGATGAAGACCGTCACCCCCTGGTAGCTCAACCGGTAGCCCGACACGCCGAGCCACGCGATCTCCAGCCCCGGCGGAAGCGCGAGCGGGACCGACTCGAGCGCGCGCAGCGCCTGGGCATCGTCGGTCGTCGCGCCGCTCATACGCGGAGACTAGGTGGCGCGGCGCAGCGAGACGCGCGTCAGCATGACGTCGAGCGGCGCGCCGCCGGGGATCAGCCAGAGGCCGGAGCGCGGCGCCATCCAGGAAGTACGTGAGCACGAGCGCGCCGGCGCCAAGGTAGCCAACCCGCTCGTACACGCCGCGATGCACGCCGCTGTGCACGCCTGGACGGGAGGTCACATCGAAGCCGAGTCGCGCGCCGGTACCCAGCGCCTCCCCGAGACCGCCGCGGACGCCCCCGACCCGATGCCTAGCCCGCCGTTCCCCGACCCGCATGCCACTGCACTCGCCGACATCGTTGACGAGCTCTCGCAACGCTTCGCCACGGACAGCGACGCGGTTGCGGCCGTGTTCGTCGCAACCGGCTCGGCTATCAGGCCGGCCTCAGGGACGGTGCGGTCTGTCCCGGCTGCACCACGCGCTCGGGGACCCCAAACCGGGAGATCGCCGCGCGTGTGCGGGCCGGCCTGGCGACCGTAATGCTGGCCACCGGCAAAGCCGCCTCGGTGACCCTCACCGAATAGATGCGCGTATGGAGATGGCAGCCGCCGCTGGAGTTACGCGCCGAACTGGCATGTGCATCGGTCCGACCTCATGTGCTGCGGTACACGTCGGCGCGGTGAGCGATGCCGAGTACGGTGATGGTTCGCGTCGCGTCGTCGATAGCGTAGATGATGCGGTACGGGCCGCGACGGGCTGACCAGTGGCCGGTCAACTCGAAGCGCAGTGGTTTGCCGAGGCGATGCGGGTTGGCGGCGATGGCACCGAGCGCTTCGACGACAGCGGTCGCGTACTTGGCGGGCAGCCGTTCGAGGTTGCGTGCTGCTGGGCCGGCGACGACGAGTCGCCATGGCTCGTCCGTCACGCTTGGGGATCGCTGCCCAGTCGCCCACGCAGGTCGTCGAGCGAGACGACGTCGCCCTCGGCGGCGGCGGCCTCGCTCTGGCGAATCTGCTGCATGAGGTCCGGGTCTGACAGAGCGGCCAGCGTCTCCTCAAGGCCCTCGAGGTCCTCGTGGCTGATGAGGACCGCGGCTGGACGGCCGTTGCGCGTCACGACGACGCGGTCGTGCTCGCCTTCGACGCGATCGACGAGTTCGGAGAGGTGGGCCTTGACGGACGAAAGCGGCAGCGTCTCGGACATGACCATAATTCTAGTCAGGTCGTTGCGTGATCGCAACCGGGACCCAAACTCGTTCTCTCAGACCCGCACCTCGATCCCCCGATGCGTAAAGCCCTGGTTCGAGTCCCGTCGCTCCCGCTCCAGAGACGCCCTGCTCACGCGGGGCCTCTCGCAGTTCGGGCTTGCTTTGGCGTGGTGCGGGAGTGGCGGGTGCCTCAGGGCCTGAACAGCTCGACGACGTAAGCGGAGCAGGCCGGGCCGGAGCGGACGCGGAGTGGGGTGGGACGCCGGCGGCGTTAGGCAACTCCGGGGCGACGTGGCACGATCTCGCGGGTGACCAGCACACTCGCCGCAGCGGAGCGCCTGCGCGACCTCGCGCGTCTGCGCCGCGTCCGCGACCGGATCGACCGGGAGTACGCGCAGCCGCTGGACGTCGATGCGCTCGCCCGCGGCGCGCACATGTCGGCCGGGCACCTCAGCCGCCAGTTCAAACTCGCCTACGGAGAGTCGCCGTACAGCTACCTGATGACCCGGCGCATCGAGCGCGCGATGGCGCTGCTGCGTCGTGGCGACCTCAGCGTCACCGAGGTCTGCTTCGAGGTGGGCTGCTCGTCGCTGGGCACGTTCAGCAGTCGCTTCACCGAACTGGTCGGCATCCCGCCGAGCGCCTACCGGCGCGACGCCGCAGGCGCGACTGCGGGGATGCCGTCATGCGTCGCGAAGCAGGTGACGAGACCGGTCAGGAATCAAGAAGCACCGATCATGAGCCGCACCTAGCATCACCGCCATGGAGCTCACCATCCACCAGACCTACCTCCCGCACAACGACCCGGCCGAATCCCTGGCCTTCTATCGCGACGCCCTCGGCTTCGAGGTCCGCAACGAGGTCGAGTACGGCGGGATGCACTGGATCACCGTCGGCCCCGCCGGCCAGACCACGTCGATCGTCCTGCACCCGCCGGGCGCCGACCCCGGCACGACCGACGACGAGCGCCGCGTCATCGCCGAGATGATGGCGAAGGGCACCTACGCCGCCATCAACCTGGCGACCCCCGACCTCGACAGCACGTTCACGCGGCTGCAGGCCGGCGACGCCGAGGTCGTCCAGGAGCCGACCGAGCAGCCCTACGGCATTCGCGACTGCGCCCTCCGGGATCCCGCGGGCAACCTGATCCGCATCCAGGAGCTCCGCTGAGCCGACCGGCGATCGCATGAGCGCCGACCCCCGCTCCCGCGCTCAGCGTCGTCGCGACACCGAGCACCGGCTCGCCCACGACATCGACGTCTGGGTGGCCAGTGCCGCGGCGGAGGGTGCGCCGTATCTGGTGCCGCTGTCCTTCGACTGGGAGGACGAGGCGCTGCTGATGGCCACGCCGACCAACAGCCCGACCGGCAGGAACCTCGCCGCCGGCCGAACCGTTCGGCTGGGGCTGGGCGACACCCGCGACGTGACCATGATCGATGGCGACGTCGAGGTCCTCGAGATCGACGCGCTGCCGCGGGAGCGGGCTGATCGGTTCGTCGCGCGCACCGGCTTCGACCCGCGTGCGCTGGCCACGCCGTACTGCTGGTTTCGCATCTCCCCGCGCCGCATCCAGGCGTGGCGCGAGGTGAACGAGCTGCCCGACCGCGAGCTGATGCGCGACGGCCGCTGGTTGGTCGACGCCTCGGCCGGACGCGCCCCCACCCCACAGATGGAGACACGATGAGCACCGCCACGAGGACGGACACGAACGCGCCTGCCCCGCACTTCGCCGACACCCACGACCTGATCCGCGTGCAGGGCGCGCGCGTGAACAACCTCAAGGACGTGAGCATCGAGATCCCGAAGCGCCGGCTGACGGTGTTCACCGGCGTCTCCGGCTCGGGCAAGAGCTCGCTCGTGTTCGGCACGATCGCCGCAGAGTCACAGCGGATGATCAATGAGACCTACAGCGCGTTCGTGCAGGGCTTCATGCCCACGCTGGCGCGGCCCGAGGTCGACCTGCTGGAGGGGCTGACCACGGCGATCATCGTCGACCAGGAGCGCATGGGCTCCAACCCCCGCTCCACCGTCGGCACCGTCACCGACGCGAACGCGATGCTGCGGATCGTCTTCAGCCGGCTCGGAAAGCCGCACATCGGCTCGCCGAGGGCGTACTCCTTCAACACCCCTTCGGTCAAGGCCGCCGGCGCGATCACGGTCGAGCGCGGTTCAAGGAAGACCGTGAAGAAGACCTTCAGCGTCACCGGCGGCATGTGCCCGCGGTGCGAGGGCATGGGCAGCGTGACCGACTTCGACCTGTCTCAGCTCTACGACGACAGCAAGTCGCTCAACGAGGGCGCGCTCACGATCCCCGGCTACAGCATGGACGGCTGGTACGGCCGCATCTTCAGGGGCTGCGGCTTCTTCGACCCGGACAAGCCGATCCGCAAGTACACCAAGAAGGAGCTCCACGACCTCCTGCACAAGGAGGCGACCAAGATCAAGGTCGACGGCATCAACCTGACGTACGAGGGCCTGATCCCGAAGATCCAGAAGTCGATGCTGTCCAAGGACAAGGAGGCGCTGCAGCCGCACATCCGGGCGTTCGTGGAGCGGGCCATGACGTTCACCACCTGTCCCGACTGCGACGGGACCCGGCTCAGCGAGGGCGCCCGTTCCTCGAAGATCAAGGGCATTAACATCGCCGACGCCTGCGCCATGCAGATCAGCGACCTCGCCGAGTGGGTCGGAGGCCTCGACGAGCCCTCCGTGGCGCCGTTGCTCGAAGCCGTGTGGCAGACCCTCGACTCGTTCGTGGAGATCGGGCTGGGCTACCTGTCGCTCGACCGGGCCACCGGCACGCTGTCCGGGGGCGAGGCACAGCGCATCAAGATGATCCGCCACCTCAGCTCCTCGCTCACCGACGTCACCTACGTCTTCGACGAACCCACCATCGGCCTGCACCCCCACGACATCCAGCGGATGAACGACCTGCTGCTGCGGCTGCGGGACAAGGGCAACACGGTGCTCGTCGTGGAGCACAAGCCGGAGACGATCGCGATCGCCGACCACGTCGTCGACCTCGGCCCCCGCGCCGGTACGGCGGGCGGCACCGTGTGCTTCGAGGGCACCGTCGAGGGGCTGCGGGCCGGCGACACCCTCACCGGCCGCCATCTCGACGACCGGGCCACGCTCAAGGCGACGGTGCGGACGCCCACCGGGACGCTGGAGATCCGCGGTGCGTCGACGCACAACCTGCAAGGCGTCGACGTCGACGTCCCGCTCGGGGTCCTCGTCGTCATCACCGGCGTCGCAGGCTCCGGCAAGAGCTCGCTCGTGCACGGCTCCATCCCGGCCGGCGCGGGTGTGGTGTCGATCGACCAGGGCGCGATCCGTGGCTCGCGACGGAGCAACCCGGCGACGTACACCGGACTGCTCGACCCGATCCGCAAGGCGTTCGCGAAGGCCAACGGCGTGAAGCCGGCGCTGTTCAGCGCCAACTCCGAGGGCGCCTGCCCCAATTGCAACGGCACCGGCGTCATCTACACCGACCTGGCGATGATGGCCGGCGTCGCCACCACCTGCGAGGACTGCGAGGGGAAGCGGTTCCAGGCATCGGTGCTGGAGTACGCCCTCGGCGGCCGGGACATCAGCGAGGTGCTCGCGATGTCGGTGGCCGAGGCCGAGGAGTTCTTCGGTGCCGGCGAGGCGCGCACGCCGGCCGCGCACGCCATCCTCGACCGGCTCGCCGACATCGGGCTCGGCTACCTCAGCCTCGGCCAGCCGCTCCCTACGCTGTCCGGCGGCGAGCGGCAGCGGCTCAAGCTCGCCACCCACATGGCCGAGAAGCGCGGCGTCTACGTCCTCGACGAGCCGACCACCGGCCTCCACCTCGCCGATGTCGAGCAGCTGCTCGGCCTGTTCGACCGGCTCGTCGACTCCGGCAACTCGGTCATCGTCATCGCGCACCACCGGGCGGTCATGGCGCACGCCGACTGGATCATCGACCTCGGCCCCGGCGCCGGCCACGACGGCGGCCGCATCGTCTTCGAAGGCACCCCCGCCGACCTCGTCGCCGCCAACTCCACCCTCACCGGCGAGCACCTCGCGGCCTACGTCGGCACCTGACCGAGGCCCTCGCGGAGGCTGGAGTCAGCACGAGGCGGCGACGAAGCGTAGGCGTCTCTGCGGCACTCCGAAGTGCTGGCATGGGGGACCACCGTCGAGCCCTGCAGGACAGGGTCACCCGACCTGAGCCGCCAGGAACTCCTCCCACGTCCGCCGACCCACTGCCCGGTCCGGCGCCAGGTTCGCGCCACCCCGAAAGGCGCGGGCCGCCTTGCCCGGGGCCCGGACCGGCAGGATCGGCCGGTGCTTGCCACGGGCCCGGAGGTACCCGCCGACGAGCTCCCGCATCTCGTAGACGCGCGGTCCGGCCAGGTCGGGCACCAGGCCGGACGGCGCGCCGAGGGTGAGCTCCACGAGCCGGGCTGCCACCTCGTCGGTGTCGACCGGCTGGAAGCGGAACCCCGTCGGCACCGGGACGACCGGCATCCTGGTCATCTGGTGCACGGTGGTCAGGAGCAGGTCGTGGAACTGGGTGGCGCGCAGCGTCGTCCATGGGACGCCGGAGTCGGCGATGGCCTCCTCTGCGGCCAGCTTGGAGGCGAAGTAGCCGAACATGGCGCGGTCGACGCCGCTGACGACCGGGATCCGGTCGGCGCCGACGACCGAGATGTACACCAAGTGCTTCGCCCCGGCCCGCGATGCTGCCCGGACCAGGTTCCGGGCCTTGTCCTCGTCGCCCTTGGTGCTGCCCGCGCAATGCACGATGGTCTCGGCGCCCTCCGCCGCGGCGTCGATGCCCTCGCCCGTGGCCAGGTCGCCGGTCACGAACGCGATGCCCTCGTCGCCCTCGCCGGCGTTGCGGCTGAGCACCCGCACCGCGCAGCCGGCGTCGCGCAGCCGCGGGACCAGGAGGCGGCCGAGCGTGCCCGTGCCGCCGGTCACCAGGATCGGGCCGGTCTGATCTGTGCTCATGATGTCGTTCCTTCGTCGTGGTCTCGGTCACATCGGCGTCATCTCGCCGGTCTAGCCCCATGACCGAGCACGAGAGAGGGATGTGACCGATGGATGACAGCGATTGGCTGGCGCAGCGCTTCGAGGAGCACCGAACCCGGTTGCGGGCGGTCGCCTACCGCATGCTCGGCTCCGCCGGCGAGGCCGACGACGCGGTGCAGGAGGCCTGGCTGCGACTCAGCCGCTCGGATGCCGGCGCGATCGAGAACCTGGGGGCCTGGCTCACCACCGTGACCTCGCGGGTGTGCCTGAACGTCCTCCAGGCTCGCCGCTCGCGTCCGGAGGTGCCGCTCGGGCCCGACGTGCCCGAGCCGGCCGCCGGCCACGCCGCGGGGTCTGACCCCGAGCACGAGGCGCTGCTCGCCGAGGCGGTGGGGCTCGCACTGCTGGTCGTGCTCGACGCGCTCTCCCCCGCCGAGCGGGTCGCGTTCGTGCTGCACGACATGTTCGCCATGCCGTTCGAGGAGATCGCCCCGGTCGTGGGACGCAGCGCGCCGGCCACCCGCCGGCTCGCCAGCCGCGCACGACGCCGAGTCCAGCGCGAGGACGCCAGCCACGAGACGAACCGGCTCCGGCACGCGCAGCTCGTCGACGCTTTCCTCGCCGCCGCCCGCAACGGCGAGTTCGACCGGCTGCTCGCCCTCCTGGACCCCGACGTCGTCCTCAACGCGGACCCGACGGCGGCGCAGATGGGCGCAGCGCAGGAGCTCCACGGGGCGGCGGAGGTCGCCGAGTTCTCCCGGCGCGCACGGGGAGCCACCCCCGCGCTCCTCGACGGAGCGCCCGCAGCCGTGTGGATGGTGGGCGGGCAGCTGCGCGTCGTCTACCGCTTCACGACCGGCGGCGAGAGGATCACCGCCATCGACCTGATCGCCGACCCAGAGCGTCTGCGCGTGCTCGACCTGGTGATCCTGAACGACTGACCATCACGCGATCGGGCATGGAGCGCGCGGCTCCACCACAATCGCATTGACAAGTCCGGGGCGCTCCGGAACGGGCCGGCGTTGCTGACGCGACAGATGCTGTTGGCGCTCAGTGCGATCGTCCTCGCGACCGCATCACGCTGCGGTAGCCGCCGCACGGATCCACGCCGCGGGCGGCAGGCCATCGTGCCTTCCGCCCGCGGCGGTTTCGGGGCGCGTGCTCAGCGACGCCCCGCCTCGGCCAGGCGCTCCCCGCCGGCCTCCGGCCCGTCGGCGGACGCATCCGGCACGATCGGCAGCTCGACGGCGATCGTGGTGCCCTCGTCGGGCGGACTCGTGACGGTGATGGTCCCGCCGGCGGCGGCGACGCGGTCGGCGAGGCCGACCAGCCCGGAGCCGCGGGTGCGGTCGGCGCCGCCGATGCCGTCGTCGCGCACCTCGAGGCGCAGCGTGCCGCGATCGAGCGCGGCCGTGACGCGCGCGCTGCCCGCACGGGCGTGCTTGACCGCGTTGGTCAGGGCCTCGGCGACGACGAAGTAGGCGGTGATCTCCAGGCACGGTGGCAGCCGCTCGGCGGGCAGGTCGATCTGCACCGGCAGGTCGACGTGGCCGACGAACGTCTCGATCCCGGCCCGCAGACCGCCGTTGCTCAGGGCGGCGGGCATGATGCCGCGGGCCAGCTCGCGCAACTCGGCGGTCGCCCCCTGCGCGGCCTGCAGCGACTCGTCCACCAGTGCAGCCGCCGGGCCGGAGCCGCCGAGCGCGGCCTTGGCCAGCTTCAGCGTGACGATGGTGTGCACGAGGCGCTGCTGCGCGCCGTCGTGGACGTCGCGCTGGATGCGCCGGCGCGTCTCGTCCGCGGTCGCCGCGATCCGCGCCCGCGACGCGGTCAGCTCGGCGCGGCTCTCGGCGTTGCCGATCGCGGCGGCGACGAGGTCCGTGAACTGGGCCAGGCGATCCTCGGTCCCCGCTGGGAGCGGCCCCTGCCGGCCCATCACGACGAGCGCGCCCCAGGTCCGGCCGTCGGCGACGATCGGGGCCGCGACCGCGGCGACCATGCGGATCGCGCGCGCGGTTGCCGCGTCGGCGCCCGGAACGCCGTCGTAGCTGTCGACGCGGGCGGCGCGACCCGTGCGCAGGACCCGCGCGGAGACACTGTCGCCGTCGCCGGCCATGTGCGCGCCGGCCGGGATCTTGTCGGCGTAGCCGCGGATCGCCACGATCGTCGAGCCCCCGTCGCGGTCGTAGCGCAGCAGCGAGACGAACTCCTCGTCCAGCAGCTGCGCGGCCTCGGTCACGACCGCGTCGAACACCTCGGGCTGCGACGCGCCGCGGGCGACGAGGGTCGCGACCCGCCGCAGCGCCGCCTGCTCGTCGACCAGCCGGCGCAGCTCCGCGCGGGCCTGGGCGTTGGCGATCGCGGTGGCGACCAGCTCCGTGAAGCCGGTGATGCGTGCCTCGGTGTCGGGCGGGAAGGGCTCCGGCCGGGTCGTCGCCGCCCACACCGAGCCCCACACCTGACCCTGGACCTCGATCGGCACCACGAGGGTCTCGGTGACCCCGAGGCGCCGCGCTTCGCCGAGGAAGGTCCCGGTCGGGCGCAATCGTGCGAGCCCGAACCGGATCGGTCGTCCGGTGCGGCGCAGCTCGCGGATCGCGGGGTCCGAGGGACGCTGCGCGCCCATCGGCAGGGAGCCCACCTCCTCTCCGGTGCTCCACGCGGCGACGAGCGTGGTCATGTCGTCGGCCTCGAAGCGCGTCATCGCGGTCACGTCGGCCCCTACGAGCCGGCCGACCTCCTCGTTGACCGCCGCGATGAGCTCGGTCTGCGACACGCCTCGGGCGACGAGCGTCGCGACGCGCCGCAGGGCGGCCTGCTCCTCGGCGATGTGCGTGGCCTCGGACCGCGAGGGAACCTGCACGACGTCGGTGCGGTCGTCCTCTGCGGGCGCGTAGTAGCTGTGGAGCTCGATGAGCCGGCCGTCCCGGAAGCGGTAGATCTCGCACGTGAGCCCGGTCAGCCGCCAATCGTCGGAGGCCGGCCGGCCCGGCGGCGAGCGGCGCGCCTCCTCGCGCGGGTTGACGAGCCGGTGCTCCATGACGATCGTGTCGCCGCTGGCGGACACCACGCGCTGGGGCGCGACCACGACACCTGGGAAGCTCCTCACGACGTGCTCAGCGTAGGCGCGCGCCTCCGCCGGGCCGCGCAGGGTCCGGCCGTCGACCATGATCGCCACCTCGTCGTGCAGCAGCTCGTCCCAGGCGGCGAAGTCGCGCTCGTTGAAGGCGCGCAGGTAGCGCTCGGCGAGCGAACGGAGCTCGGACACGGAGTACGCGGAGGACAAGAGGGCGGGTGCGGTCGCCCCGCGCCGGGCCGGCGCGGACCGCGGAGCATCGCATCGTCCTGCGCGCCCGGTGATCGGTGCTCGCGCTCCGCCGAGCGGCAGATGCGCTTGCCGTGACGGGCCAGCACGCCCGCGTACGATCGAGGCGACATGGCCGGCCGCGAGACCCCAGCCACCCGCGCAGCGAAGGCGGCGGGCATCGTCTACACCTTGCACGAGTACGACCACGATCCGCGGGCCGCGTCGTTCGCGGGCGAGGCGGCCGAGGCACTCGGCCTCGATCCGCGCCGGGTGTTCAAGACGCTGGTGGTGGCCGTCGGCGACCAGCTCACCGTGTGCGTGGTCCCCGCGACCGACCAGCTCGACCTCAAGGCCGCGGGCAAGCGCGCCGCGATGGCCGACACCGCCCGCGCCGAGAAGGTCACCGGGTACGTCGCGGGCGGGATCAGCCCGCTCGGTCAGCGCAAGCGCCTGGCGACGCTCCTCGACGCCACCGCGCTCGAGCACGACACGGTCTTCGTCAGCGCCGGCCGCCGCGGGCTGGAGATCGAGCTGGCCCCGCAGGACCTCGTCGCCCTCACCGGCGCCGGCGTCTGCGACCTGCGCCGGCCCGCCGCCTGACGCGCGCGCCGGCTGGCTACGGCACTCCTAGGCGGTCGCGCTCAGCCGGCTCGTCTGGCTGGTCGGCGGCCCGGCCGCCGCGGTCGCGTCGAGCTGCAGCGTCACGTCGAGGCCCTTGCGTCCGGCCAGCGCCTTGCGCAGCTTCGTGGCATCTGCCGCCCTGACGGCCAGGCGCACGATCTTCGACGTACCCGCCGGGATCGTGACCTTCTGCGCGGCCAGCGCGATCGACACGGGCTTGAGCTTGCGCTTCTTCTTGCCCGTGCCGACGGTGGTGGTGCCGCGCTGCACGATCGACGCCGACGCGGTCAGCGTGCAGGTCGTGTCGCAGCCCACGCGCACCGGCAGGTTGCGCGTGCTCAGCAGGCCCGCCTTGCGCAGCACGCTGACGCTGAGTTGCGGGCCGAGCGGCTCGGGCAGCGTCGGGAACTTGAGCGCCGGCGGCGCGGCCGGGGCGGCCAGCGGCGAGCACGTGACGCCGACGGTCGGGTTGGCCAGCGTGAGCGTGGTCACGCGGTTGTTGTCGCTGTCGGTGACGGTGAGCTTGCCGTTGCAGTCGACGCTCACGCCGGTGGGGTGGATGAACTGGCCGTCGCCGATGCCGCGCTGGCCGAGCGCCAGCAGGCGCTCGCCCGCCGGGCCGAACTGCTGCACGCGGTTGTTGCCACGGTCGGCCACCCACAGGTTCCCGCCCGGGTCGAGCGCGATCTGCGCCGGCGCGTTGAGCTTGCCGAGCTTGCTGCCGGTGCCGCCGAACTGGTCGATCTCCGTGCCGCCGGAGTCGTAGACGGTGATGCGGTTGGCGGCGTCGGCGACGTAGGTCCTGCTGCCGTCGGGCAGGACGGCGATGCCGCGCGGCGCGTCGTCGGTCGGGTAGGAGCCGAGGTAGGACCCGTCGGTGCCGAAGCGCGCGATGCGCTCGTTGCCGGTGTCGGCGACCGAGATCGACCCCGTCCCGTCGATCGCCAGCGCCGACGGGCCGCTCAGCTGCGCGGGGCCGGAGCCCTCCGAGCCGATGGTGCGGGTGGAGGTCGCGGTCGCGCGGTCGAAGACGACGATGCGGCTGCGACGCTGGTCGAGCACGAAGCCGTTGCCGGTGCCGTCGAACGCGACGGCCACCGGGCTGGGCAGGATCGTCGGGCCGGGGTTCGGCGAGCCCCAGATCGTGGCGACCGACCCGTCGGGGTTGAGCAGCTGGACGCGGCCGTTGACCGAGTCGGCGACGGCGCGCACGCCGCTGGCGTCTACGGCGACGCCGAGCGGGCCGTCGAACTGCCCGCTCGAGCGGCCCGAGACGCCGAACGAGCGCTTCAGCGTGCCGCTGGCGTCGAAGACGTCGATGCGGTCGTTGCCGGTGTTGGCGGCGAACAGCTCGCCGTTGGCGCCGGCGGCGATCCCGCGCGGGTAGGCGAGGCGGCCGGGCGCGGTGCCGTAGGCGCCCCAGCGCGCCTTGTAGCGGTAGCCGGTGGCCGGCGTGCTGTAGCGCACGATGCGGTGGTTGAGGTCGTCGGCGACGAACACGCGGCCCTGGGCATCCATGGTCACGCCGTAGGGGAAGTTCAGCTGACCCGGCCCGGCGCCCTGGCCGAGGCCGACCGAGGCGAGCAGGTGGCCGCCGGTGTCGAACGCGGCCACGCGGTGGTGCTGGTCGTCGGCGACGAGCATGCGCGTGCCGCGGACCGCGACGCCGCGCGGGTTGGCCAGCGTGCCGGGGGGGACGATCTCGGCGCCGTGGCCGCCCTGCGTGTCGAAGCGCACGACGCGGTCGTTGCCGGTGTCGACGACGTAGACGACGTCGCCGGAGACGGCCAGGCCGCCGCCGGCCGCCGCGTCGTTGCCGCCGCCCGCGCCGAAGCGGAACTTCCCGATGTCCTTGCCCGGCCCGCCCCAGCTGCCGACGAGGCCGCCGGTGGAGTCGAAGCGCACGATGCGGTTGGAGCCGCCGTCGGCGACGAGGACGGTCCCGTCGCCGGCGACGCCCACCGCGCCGATCGCGCTCAGCTCGCCTGGCCGCGTGCCGGCCGTGCCGATGTCGCGCAGCCAGGTCCCGTCGGGCGCGAACTGCTGGATGAGGTGCGAGCCCTGGTCGGTCACGTAGACCGCGCCGTCGGGGCCGACGGCGACCGCCTGCGGGAAGCGCAGGACGCCGCCTCCGCGCTGGCCGGACTGCTGCGCGCCGGTGTACGGGCAGGGATCCGACGCGCCGGGGCAGTCGGCCTGGGCGGCGGGCGCGGCGGTGGCGATCAGCGCGGCGCAGAGCGCCAGCGGGGCGAGCAGGAGGGAGCAGAGGCGGCGGGTCATCGAGATGTGCAACACCGTAGAAGCGCGAAGTCGCGGTGATGCACGAGGTCTCCCAGGCGGGTGGTGCGCACCGGTACGCCGGTAGGATCGGCCGCGGTGTCCGGCATCGGCGTCCTGCGCGAAGGCCCTCTGCACGCGGCCGTCAAGGACTTCTGCGCGCGTCCCGGCGACCGCGCCGAGGTGCCGATGGAGGGCTACGTGATCGACCTCGTGCGGGCCGACGGGGAGCTGGTCGAGATCCAGACTGGCGGGTTCTCGCCGCTGGGGCCCAAGCTCGACACGCTGCTCGACGGCCACCGCATGCGCATCGTCCACCCCGTCCCCGCCGAGCGGCGGATCGTCCGGATCGACGAGCACGGCGAGGTGCTCTCGTCGCGGCGCTCGCCCCTGCGCGGCGCGGCGCTGGACGTCTTCGACCGGCTCGTGTCGTTCCCGTCGCTGCTCGCGCATCCGAACCTCACCGTCGAGGTGCTGCTGTGCCGCGAGGACCACATCCGCGCGCCCGAGGCGGGCCGGTCGCGGTCGGGCCGGCGGCGCCGCGATCCGGGTCAGCGGCGCCTGGTCGACGTCGTCGGCTCCGTCGTGCTGGGATCGCCCGCCGACGCGGCGGCGCTGCTCCCGGACGCGCTCGGCGCGCAGCCGTTCACGACGCGCGAGCTGGCGACCGCGCTCGGCTGCCGCATGATGCTCGCGCAGCGGGTCGCGTACTGCCTGCGTGCCATGGACGTCCTGGCCGACGCGGGCAAGCGCGGGCGGGCGCCGCTGCACCGGCGGGTGGGGGGCTAGGCGGCGCGGGGGCGCCGGCGTAGTTTTGCTCTGCCGCGGTGCCCGGGGGCGGGGGGATCGTTCGCGCCGCACTGATCGCCCGCGAGAGGTCCGGGTCGCTTCGTGATGAATAGTCCAGCACGAAGCGACCCAGGCCTCCCGCAGGCACCGTTCACGGCCGAACGACCCGCGGCTCCTACACGCGCCACCACGCCCGGCCTAGCCCTTCGACGCCGCGACCGCCTCGCTCTTGGTGGTCTTGCTCTTCGGGGCGGGCGGCGTCATCTCGGCGCGGACCGGCGTGCCCCAGGCCGCGTCGACGGACGACAGGAGGCCCTGATCCGTCGAGCAGTTGATGCAGAAGCTCCGCTGGCCCCACCCGATCGCGCGCGCGAGCACCTCGTTGGCGTAGGAGACGCCGGTGAGGTCGTGGCCGTAGTAGTCGTAGGCGGCGCGCCAGGCGGAGGCGTCGAGCGTGCGGCCGGCGCCGGAGTCGCGCAGGAGCGCGGCGGCGGCCATGATCGCGTCGTAGTCGTCGTAGACCGACGGGTGCTTCTCGGTCTTGTGCGGGTAGGCGGCGGGTCGCGCGGCCCGGGTGCCGGCGGTGCGGTAGCGAGCCCAGGTGGAGCCGGAACCGCCGCCCCCGTTGGTCACGTTGAACTGCATCGGCCCCGCGCAGCAGCCCGCGAAGTTCAGTCCGTGGTAGGTCGTGGGGTGCGTGGAGAACGCCGTCTCCTGCTTGTGCACCGAGGCGATCAGCAGCCAGTTGACGCCGTAGGCCCGCTGCGCGGCGGCGTAGATGTCGTAGAAGCCCGACACCCAGGACGCGGGGACGTGCTGCAGGTCGTTGGCGGTGAAGCGGCGCTCGTCGGCGGTCCGCTCGGTCCGGGCGGGCGCCGGGGCCTGGGCGACCGGCGCGGGCTGCTGGGCCGGTGCGGGCGCCGGCGTGGGGGTCACCACGACGACGGCGGGCGCGGCGGGCGGCGGCGTCTCCGCGGCCGCAGTGCTGCCGGTGCTCGACAGCGCCCCGGACAGCGCGACGCCGAGCAGACCGGCGCCGGCCAGCAGGGCGACGAGCGCGACGGCCATGGGCCAGCGCTCGCGGGGCGGGGTGGGCAGCGACGGGGGGCTCGACATCGGGACGCCCGACGATGGTAGAGGCGCCGCTGCCGCCCGGCGCAACCGGCGGGTTTCTCAGACCGCGAGCAGTGCGCCCTCGTGCTCGAGCAGCGTTCGCTTGTGGTGCAGGCCGCCGGCGTAGCCGGTGAGCGCGCCGCGTGCCCCGACGACGCGGTGGCACGGCACGACGATCGGCAGCGGGTTGCGGCCGTTGGCGGCACCGACGGCGCGTGCGGCGCCGGGCGCGCCGAGCCGGGCGGCGAGCTCGCCGTAGCTCGTGGTCGCCCCGAACGGGATCTGCGCCACGAGGGCCCAGACGCGCCGCTCGAACGCCCAGCCGAACGCGGGGCGCAGCGGGAGGTCGAACTCGGTGCGCAGCCCCGTCGCGTACCCGCGCAGCTGGCGCGCGGCCTCGGGCAGGATCCCGGCGTCGCTGCGGCGGGAGCCCGGCGGGACGTCGGTCGGGTCGAAGCGGATCTCCTGCAGGGCGTCGCCGTCGGGGCCGGCGACGAGCAGCAGCTCGCCGATCGGCGTCTCGACGGTGGTGTGGGTCAGCGGCATGGCACGGCGCTCCTTCCAGCGGCGATGCTCCGTCGGCAGGCAGGTCGCGCACGGGCGGTAGCCCGCGGCGACGGCGGTCGCCTCGTCGGCGAAGAACACGCGGTTGGCCACATAGCCGCCGCGTGCGAGGGCGCGCGCGGCGCCTGGGCAGCCGAGCGTGCCGTAGATGCGGCTGCCGCGATGGCCACCCAGCGTGCCGGGCGTCCGCGAGGCGTGGGGCACGCCGTCTGCGCCGATCAGGGTGTAGGTCTTCATGTGAGTTGGAACGCGGCGTGGCAGTGATGTGTGAGATCGCCGCGTAGCATCGCCTCTCCCATGGACGACCTGCTCAAGCTCGCCGCCGATGCCGGCCACGACGTCTCGCTCGCCGAGGACGCGCTGGAGGAAGGCGCACACGACACCGCGCGCGACGCACTGGACCGCGCGCTGGAGACCCTCGCCACGCTCCGCGAGCGCTGGCCCGACATGTCGCCGGCGCAGCGCACCGTCGTCGGCGCGTCCGCGAAGGCCGTGCGCGGCCGCCTCGACGCCGCTGCGGCCCGCGTCCCGGCCCGCCGCGCCCTGAGCGAAGGCGCGCCCGAGGCCGACCCCGACGAGGAGGTCGACCCGGAGACCGGCGCGCCGGCCGCCCCGGGCGCCGAGGCGGGGCCGCCCGCCGGCTGACGGCGCACGTTCCGTGTGCGCTCAGCCGGCGCGGAACGCCAGGCGTCGCCGGCCGCCCTCAGGCCGTCGGCTGCGCGCCCGGGTCCGAGTCGGCCCCGCGGCCGCGGCGCCGCAAGCGCCCGCCGCCCTGGGCGGCGCCGCCGGCGCCGGCGGCCGGGTACCAGCGCGTGCCGAGCGTCGCCAGCAGGTCGACGACGCCCATCACGATGAAGAACGCGGTCGGGGCGGTCTCGTCGCTGAAGGAGAACAGGAAGGGCGCGGCGATCAGCAGCGCGGCGAGGACGAGGTCGATCGCCAGGTGCGCCGGGATCGGGATCGCCTTGATGAGCGACAGGCGCCACCGGGTGCTCATCGCGAGCAGCAGGATCCCGACGCCGGCGACGATCGACACGGCCGTCGGCGCGCCCTGGTCGGAGAAGCCGAAGAGGAACGGCGCGGCGATGAAGAGCGCGGCGAGCAGGGGCTCGGCCACGGCGTGCATCGTGAGCGAGATGGGGCCTTGGCGCAGCATGGTCCCGGGGTCCCCCGCCCGATCGCGAGACAAACCGAGCGCCCGCGGGTACAAGCCCACCATGATCACGATCCTTGTCATCGTCGTCGTGCTGGTCGCCGTCGCGATCGCCGCGGGGATCCTGTCTCGCCGTCGTGCCGCCGAGCGCGCGCGGGTCGAGCGTGAGCGGGAGGCGATCGCCGGGGAGCTCTCGGGCCATCGCCAGGAGCACGACGCCAACGCGAGCAGGGCCGGCGAGGTCGCGGCCCAGGCACGGGAGCACCGCGAGGCCGCCGAGGAGCACCAGGCGCGTGCGGAGCGCCACGAGCGGGAGGCCGCGGCCCACGCCGAGTCGGCCGAGCAGCTCGAGTCGCGCTTCGAGCGCGCCAAGGGCGCGGCGAGCCGCCACGGGGAGCGCGCCGAGGCGGCCGCGCGGCGCCTCGAAGAGCTCGACGGCCAGCGCCGCAGGTAGGCGTGACCCTCTTGCACGGGCAGGCGAGCGCCTGCCCTCGGGCTCCCCATCGTGCGGCGTGCGGACGAACGTGCTGCACGCGGTGGCCTGCACCGCAATACTGCGTGGCGGCCGTAGGCCGGTGCGCTGGTGTGCGCCCGGTCTCAACATCCCCAAGGAGGATCGATGGCCGGAACTCTGGCTGCCGACGAGGGCGCATCGCGACGCAAGCGCAAGGACGAGGAGCAGGGCGAGCTGGACCCCGCAGCGCTGCGCCGATTGCTGGAGGCGCTCGGCGCGGCGGCCGACGGCGACTTCTCCCGTCGCCTTCCCGCCCGCCGCAAGGGCCTGCTGGGCGAGCTCGAATCGGCGTTCAACCGCCTCGCCGAGCACAACCAGGCCCAGACGACCGAGCTGCAGCGCGTCGCGCGCCAGATCGGTCGCGAAGGACGGATGACCGAGCGCGCTCGCGTCGAGGGCGGCAAGGGCGACTACCTCGACCGCATGGAGACCGTCAACGGGCTGATCGACGACCTCGTGCGGCCGACGACCGAGGTCGCCCGCGTCATCGTGGCGGTCGCCGAGGGCGACCTGAGCCAGAAGATGGCGATGGAGATCGACGGCCAGCCGGTCAAGGGCGAGTTCGCCCGCATCGGCACCACGGTGAACGCGATGGTCGACCAGCTGTCGTCCTTCGCCTCCGAGGTGACGCGCGTGGCGCGCGAGGTCGGCACCGACGGCAAGCTCGGCGGCCAGGCCGCGGTGCCCGGCGTGTCCGGCACGTGGGCCGACCTCACCGAGTCGGTCAACTCCATGGCCGCGAACCTCACCGGCCAGGTCCGCAACATCGCGCAGGTGACGACCGCGGTCGCCCAGGGCGACCTGACCCAGAAGATCACCGTGGACGCCCGGGGCGAGATCCTCGAGCTGAAGGACACCATCAACACGATGGTCGACCAGCTCGGCGGCTTCGCCGACGAGGTCACGCGCGTGGCGCGCGAGGTCGGCACCGACGGCAAGCTCGGCGGACAGGCCGAGGTGCGCGGCGTCTCCGGCACGTGGCGCGACCTCACCGAGAACGTCAACTTCATGGCGCGCAACCTGACCGACCAGGTGCGCGGCATCGCCCAGGTCGCGGGTGCGGTCGCCAAGGGCGACCTGACGCAGAAGATCACCGTCGACGCCAAGGGCGAGGTCGCGGCGCTCGCCGACACGATCAACGCGATGACCGACACGCTGTCGGTCTTCGCCGAGCAGGTGACGCGCGTGGCGCGCGAGGTCGGCACGGAGGGCAAGCTGGGCGGGCAGGCCGAGGTGCCGGGCGTGTCGGGCACGTGGAAGGACCTCACCGAGTCGGTGAACTCGATGGCGGAGAACCTCACCGGCCAGGTCCGCAACATCGCGCTCGTGACCACCGCCGTGGCCCAGGGCGACCTCTCGCAGAAGATCGAGGTCGACGCCCGCGGTGAGATCCTCCTGCTCAAGGACACCATCAACACGATGGTCGACCAGCTGCGGTCCTTCGCCGACGAGGTCACGCGCGTCGCGCGCGAGGTCGGCACGGAGGGCCGGCTCGGCGGTCAGGCGGTCGTGCCGGGGGTCGCGGGCACGTGGAAGGACCTCACCGACTCGGTGAACGTCATGGCGCGCAACCTGACCGACCAGGTCCGCGACATCGCGCGCGTCACGACGGCCGTCGCCAAGGGCGACCTCACCCAGGAGGTGACTGTCGACGTCAAGGGCGAGGTGCTCGAGCTCAAGCGCACGGTCAACACGATGGTCGACCAGCTCTCGTCGTTCGCCGACGAGGTCACGCGCGTGGCGCGCGAGGTCGGCACCGAGGGCAAGCTCGGCGGCCAGGCCGAGGTCAAGGGCGTCAGCGGCACGTGGCGCGACCTGACCGAGAACGTCAACTTCATGGCCGACAACCTGACCCACCAGGTGCGCAACATCGCCCAGGTGACGACGGCGGTGGCCCAGGGCGACCTGTCCAAGAAGATCACGGTCGACGCGCGCGGCGAGATCCTGGAGCTCAAGGCCACCATCAACACCATGGTGGACCAGCTGCGTTCCTTCGCCGCCGAGGTGACGCGGGTGGCGCGCGAGGTGGGCACCGAAGGCCGCCTCGGCGGCCAGGCAGACGTGCGCGGCGTGTCGGGCGTGTGGAAGGACCTCACCGACAACGTCAACTTCATGGCGGGCAACCTCACCGACCAGGTGCGAAACATCGCCCAGGTGGCCACCGCCGTGGCCCGCGGCGACC
>NZ_DATHDY010000116.1:0-74862 GCF_035318805.1 Baekduia sp. | reverse complement strand
GCGCCTGGGCGGTAGCGGGACCGCGCTGCTGACCGCGCTGGTCGGCGGGATCCTCGGCGTCCGACGCCCCACGGCGATCGCGCGCGTGCCGTGGCTGGGACGCACGGCGGTACCCGAGACGGCGGCGCTCGACGGCGCCGTCGCCGCCCTGGCGGCCTCCCGCCAAGCTTGATCAGACCTTGAGGTCCCCGCGGCTACCCTTCTGGGCAATGCCCCGACGCCTCCTCGTGCTCGGCTCCACCGGGTCGATCGGCACCCAGGCGCTCGACGTGGTCTCCCGCACCGACGATCTCGAGATCGTCGGCCTGAGCGCAGCGCGCTCCTGGGAGGCCCTCGTCGAGCAGGCCGCGCGCACCGGCGTGCGCCGGATCGCGATCGCCGATCGCGACGCCGCCGCGCGCGCCGCCGAGGCGTGGACCGACGGCGAGGTGCTCGTCGGCGCCGAGGGGCTCGTCCAGCTCGTCCTCGAGTCCGGCGCCGACCTCGTGCTCAACGCGCTGGTCGGCTCGGCCGGCCTCGGCCCGACCGTGGCCGCGCTGGGCGAGGGGATCGACCTCGCGCTCGCCAACAAGGAGTCGCTGGTCGTCGGCGGCGAGCTGGTCACCCAGCTCGCCGAGGCCACCGGAGCGCAGCTGCTGCCCGTCGACTCCGAGCACGCCGCCCTGCACCACCTGCTCAACGGCGTGCCCCCCGGCGCGCTGGAGCGCATGACCATCACCGCCTCGGGCGGCCCGTTCCGCGGTCGCACCCACGCCGAGCTGGCCGACGTGACCGTCGAGCAGGCCCTGAACCACCCCACCTGGTCGATGGGCGGCAAGATCACGATCGACTCGGCCACGTTGATGAACAAGGGCCTGGAGGTCATGGAGGCCCACCACCTCTTCGGCGTGCCCTACGACAAGATCGACGTCGTCGTCCATCCGCAGTCGATCGTCCACGCCCTGGTCGAGACCGCCGACGGCGCGCAGCTCGCGCACCTCGGCCTCCCGGACATGCGCATCGCGATCGCCTACGCCCTGCACCACCCCGACATCGTCGCGCTGCCGACCAAGCGCCTGAACCTCGCCGAGATCGGCTCGCTCAGCTTCGAGCCCGTCGACGACGAGGCCTTCCCCTGCCTCGGCCTCTGCCGCCAGGCCGCGCTGGCCGGTGGCACCGCGCCCTGCGTGCTCAACGCCGCCAACGAGGTCGCCGTGCACGCCTTCCTCAACGGGCGCCTGCCGTTCACCGGCATCGCCGAGGTGATCGACGCGACGCTGCAGGAGCTGCCCGGCGGCCCGGTCCGGGCCTTCGAGTCGCTCTTCGAGGCCGACCGCGAGGCCCGCGAGCTCGCGAGCGAGCAGATCGGAGCGCGCGCCTAGTGTCTTGGATCCTCGCCTTCGTCGGCTTCGCCGCGCTGATCATCCTGCACGAGTTCGGCCACTTCGCCGCGGCCAAGGCCGTCGGCATGCGCGTCGAGCGCTTCGCGCTCTTCTTCCCGCCGCTGCTGTTCAAGGTCAAGCGCGGCGAGACCGAGTACGGCGTCGGCGCGATCCCGCTGGGCGGCTACGTGAAGATCACCGGCATGAACCCGGCGGAGGAGATCGCGCCGGAGCACGCCGAGCGCGCCTACTACCGCCAGCCGGTGTGGAAGCGCGTGGTCGTCATCGCCGCCGGCCCCGCCATGAACGTGCTCGTCGCGTTCCTGATCCTCTTCGCGCTGTTCGCCTTCAAGGGCGAGCAGGTCGTCAACTCCACCGTCGGCGCGGTCCAGCCCGCCTCAGCCGCCGCCGGGGTCCTCAAGCCGGGCGACAAGATCGTCGCCGTCGACGGCGTCAAGGGCGATCCCGAGGTGCTGCGCACGCGCATCAACACCCACACGTGCGCCGCCGGGGCCAAGGTCGACAAGTGCGTCGCCGCGACGCCGGCCAAGGTCACGGTGCAGCGCGCCGGGCGCACGGTCGTCCTCGACGTCAGCCCGCGGTACGACAAGACGCTGAAGCGCATGCTGCTCGGCTTCTCCTTCGGCGGCACCTACCACCGCCTGCCGATCGGCGACTCGGCCAACCGCTCGGTCACCGGCATGTGGAACGTCACGACGGCCACGGTCGACACCGTCACGCGCCTCTTCTACGACAGCTCCGCACGCAAGAACCTCTCCGGCGTCGTCGGCTCCTACGAGACGACCCGCCAGTCGTTCGCGGCCGACGACATCGACCTGGCGCTGCGGATCCTCGCGCTGATCTCGCTGTCGCTGGCGATCGTGAACCTCTTCCCCTTCCTGCCGCTGGACGGAGGCCACATCTTCTGGGCCCTGGCGGAGAAGGTCCGTGGGCGCCCCATCCCGTTCCGGGTCATGGAGCAGGCCAGCTACGTCGGCTTCGTGCTGGTCATCATGTTGTTCGCCGTGGGGTTGACCAACGACATCGGTCGGCTCCAAGATGGCGGCTTCGGAGTGAAGTAGCCACAAGGGAGGGGTCGAGGTGGAGAGCAGCACGACGCCGAAGCGGGGCGTGGACGCCGCGACGATCGCGGAGGCCTTCCGGCTGACCGCCGAGCAGCGCGCCGACCAGGTCGCGGTCCGCACGAAGGGCGGTGCCGTCTCCTGGACCTGGGGCGAGCTGCGCGATCGCGTCGACCGCCTCGCCGGCAGCCTGTCGGCGCTGGGGCTGCGCAAGGGCGACACGATCGCCCTGATGCTCGGCAACCGGCCGGAGTTCCACCAGGCCGACCTCGCGGCGATGATGGTCGGCGCGACGCCGTTCTCGATCTACATGACGTACGCGCCGAACCAGATCGAGTACGTCGTCCAGGACGCCGGCGCGAAGATCATCGTCACCGAGCAGCAGTTCCTCGACAACGTGCTCGAGGCGCGCAAGACGCTGCCCGGCCTGGCCCACGTCATCGTGGTCGACGGCGACGCGGTGCCCGAGGGCGTCACCCGCCTGGACGACCTGCCGGCCGCCGACTTCGACGTGGACGCCTCGGTCGCCGCGCTCGGGCCCGAGGACGTCCTGACGCTGATCTACACGTCGGGGACGACCGGGCCGCCCAAGGGCGTCGAGCTCGTCCATCGCAACCTCCTTTCGGCGGTCAGCGGCATCGAGGAGATCGTCCAGTTCCCCGACGGCGCGCGCGTCATCTCGTGGCTGCCCAACGCGCACATCGCCGAGCGTGCCGCGCATCACTACCTGCCGATCGTCTTCGGGTTCCAGGTGACGTGCTGCCCGAACCCGCGCGACATCATCGCGTTCCTGCCCGAGGTCCGCCCGCACTGGTTCTTCGCGGTCCCGCGCATCTGGGAGAAGCTGAAGTCGGGCCTGGAGGCGATGATCGCCGGCCAGCAGCCCGAGCAGCAGCAGGCCTCGCGCGCCGCGGTCGCCGACGGCCTGCAGAAGGTGCGCCTCGAGCAGGCCGGCGAGGAGGTCCCCGCCGCGCTGGCCGAGCGCGTGGCGCAGGCCGACGCCGCCATGTTCGCGGGCCTGCGCTCGATGCTCGGCCTCGACGAGGTCGTGGCCATCAACGTCGGCGCCGCCCCGACGCCGGTCGAGGTCCTCGAGTTCTTCCACGCCATCGGGCTGCCGCTCGGCGAGCTGTGGGGGATGAGCGAGACGTGCGGCGGCGGCGCGGTCAACCCGCCGCAGCGCATCAAGATCGGCACCGTCGGCCCGGCGACGCCGGGCTGCGAGCTCAAGCTCGCCGACGACGGCGAGCTGCTCATCCGCGGCGGCCTGGTCATGGCCGGCTACCGCGGCCTGCCCGACAAGACCGCCGAGGCGATCGACGCCGAGGGCTGGCTGCACACCGGCGACATCGCGCAGATCGACGGCGACGGCTACGTCAAGATCGTCGACCGCAAGAAGGAGATCATCATCAACGCGGCCGGCAAGAACATGTCGCCGGCCAACATCGAGGCCACGATCAAGAGCGCGTCGCCCCTGATCGGCAACGCGGTCTGCATCGGCGATGCCAGGCCCTACAACACGGCGCTGATCGTGCTCGATGCCGACTTCGCGCCCGCGTGGGCCGCGCAGAACGGCATCGAGGGCGCGACGCTCGAGTCGCTGTCGCACGACGAGCGCGTGCGCGCCGCGATCCAGGAGGGCATCGACGGCGCCAACGCCAAGCTCGCGCGCGTCGAGCAGATCAAGAAGTTCGTGATCGTCGAGGGCGACTGGCTGCCCGGCGGCGACGAGCTGACGCCGACGATGAAGCTCAAGCGCAAGCCGATCGCCGAGAAGTACGACCGCGACATCGCCGGGATGTACACCAAGTAGCTACGGGGCCGGGCTCGCGCGCGCCCGGCGGGTCAGCTCGACCGTCGCGCCGCGCAGGCTCGCCGGATCGGCGACCGGTTCGGCGAACCCGACGCGGGCGGGCGCCGTGCCGCGCTCGGTCTCGACGACGAGGTCCAGGCCATAGCGATCGGCTGCGGTGCAGCGCGCGCTCGTCGCGTCCGGGTAGCCGCCGAGCGAGCGGGCCATCGCCAGCAGCGCGTCGGCGTGGTCGGCGTTGAGGTGGTCGACCGCGCCGCGGGCCCCGCCGATCGGGTCGGCCTGCGCCGCGGCGTAGTCGGCGCCGTCGGTCGAGGACATGCGCCCGTATCCGCCGACCCAGCGCACGCGCTCCACCCGCAGCACGTAGAGCGAGAAGTCGGTGTAGTCGATGTAGTAGCGGCCGGAGTCGACCGCGGCGAGGTAGGCGGCACGGGCGGCCGCGTGCTCCTCGCCGGCCGGGCGGATCACGGCGCCGGCGAGCGTGACGCGGCCGGCCGCCAGCGGATCGGCGACCGGTGCGGGATCGACGACGACGAGGCTCGCGCGCGCGTCGCGCGCCAGGTTGCGCCCGTGCTCGGCCAGCTGGGAGACGCACAGGACCGGCGAGCCGTCGGGCAGCGCGGCGTAGGTGACCATCGAGCCCCACGGGCCGCCGTCGTCGCTGAGCGTCGCGAGCGTGGCCACGTTGGTGGCCGCCAGCAGCGTGCGCGCCTCCTCGGCGGTGCTGCGGCGCGGCACGGCTTCGACGTCGGTCAGCGGCGGCGGGACGGGCGGGGGTGCCTCGGACGGCACGCCGTGGTCGAGCTCGGGCATGCCTGCATGGTGACGGGTCGCGCCCGCCGTGCGCCTACGGCCAGCCGGCGCCGGGCGTGGCGAGGCGCGCCGCGTCGCGGCCGGCGGCCTTGGCCTCGTACATCGCGCGATCGGCGGCCTGCAGCAGCGCCTCGGCGCTGCGGTCGGGCCGGTCGGGCAGCGCGACGCCGATGCTCGCCGTCACCTGCGCGACGCCCGCCGCCAGCGGGATCGGCTCGGCCAGCAGCGTGCGCAGGCGCTCGGCGACGTCCATCGCCTCGTCGGCGCCGCTGACGTCCTCGCAGATCGCGACGAACTCGTCGCCGCCGAAGCGCGCGACCGTGTCGCCGGGGCGCAGGTCCTCGTCGATCCGCGCCGCGGTCACGCGCAGCAGCTCGTCGCCGGCGGTGTGGCCGAGCGTGTCGTTGGCGTGCTTGAAGTTGTCGAGGTCGATGAACAGCACCGCGACGCTGCTGCCCGAGCGCTTGACGCGCTGCAGCGCATGGCGCAGGCGCTCGGCCAGCGCGGCGCGGTTGACCAGGCCGGTGAGCGGGTCGTGGTCGGCCCGGTGGGTGGTCGCCTCGAAGTCGCGGGCGGCGTCCAGCGCGGCAGCGGCCTGGTCGGCGAACAGGCGCAGCGCCTGCAGGCTCTCGCGGGCGGGCAGCAGCCGGTCGGCGGGGTCGTCGGCCCAGATCACGCCGCGGGGCTCGCCGTCGCGCCCCATCAGCGGCACGAGCAGCCAGTGGCGGTCCCAGGCGTACGGCCCGCGGCCGTTGGACTGCGAGCGGTAGATGGTGTTCTGCTGTCCGAGCAGGCCCTCGGCCTCCTCGCGCTCCAGCAGGAAGCAGCCGTGGCGGTCGTGGACGGGCTGCAGGATCGGCGCGAGCTGCGCGAGCGTGTAGGCCACGTGGGAGAAGACGGGGTCGTGCAGCGTCCAGCCGGCGGTGGCCGCCGGGCGCAGCAGGCCGCCGTCCTCCGCGAGCAGGACGGCCACGCGCTCGAAGCGCAGGGCGTCGCGGATGCCGGCGCAGACCGCGTCGAGCACGCCGCCGCCCGACCGGGCGTCGGCGATGCGCGACGACACCGACAGCAGGCGCTCCAGCGCGGTCCGGTGGGCGGCCTCGCGGCGGCCGTCCTGGGCCTGCTCGACGGCCAGGGCGGCGATCTGGGCCATGGAGACGAGACGATCCAGGTCGTCGTCGCCGGGGCGGCGCCCGTGTACGGGCTCGTCGACCGAGAGGATCCCGAGGACGTCGCCGTTGGCGCGCCGCAGGACGGCGATCAGGAGGTCTTCGGGATCCCAGTCCCCGGGGGCGGCCGACCGCGGGCCGGGCGGGGTGTAGACCGCCATGCCGCCCTGGCCGACGGTCAGGGCGCCGGCCGGTACGTGATGGGCTCCGCGGACCTCGAAGCGCGCGGCGATGTAGGGCGCCCACTGCTCCCACGACGACGCCTGGCCCAGCAGCGTGGCCCGGGCGTCGGCGGAGCCGTGGACCGTGATCGCCTCGAAGTCGTCCCACTCCGGGCGGTGGAGGTTGACGGCGACCGTCCGGTAGCCGAGCGCCTTGGCGAGGACCGCGGCGACGCGGTCCAGCGCGCCGACGAGGTCGTCGTGCGTCCGGACGCCGCGGGCGGCCTCCAGCGCACCCCGCAGGGAGGCGATCAGGGACAGGGAGGAGCTCTCGGGCACGGTTCACCTGGGTTAACGGCCGCGTGGGGTGGGCTCTTGAGCCGGATGCGGCGCAGCCACCGCGGCTGGACGGGCCGGTAGGGTCGTGCCGACATGACCTCCCGCCGGCGTGGTGCCGCCCTCCTGACGGCCCTCGGCCTCGTCGCGCTGGCGATCCTGTGGTACTTCCGGCCGTGGTTCCACGGGCTGGTGATGTTCTTCTGGACGGCGCCGCTGGTGTGGCTGCCGCCCGTGGTGATCCTCGGCGCCTTCCTGGCGCGCCAATGGCACGTGCGCCGCGACATCGTCCGGCGGATCCGGGCGGGCGGACGGCCCCGGGCGCTGGTCGCCGTGCCGCTGGTGGCGTTCTTGTCGTTCGTCCTGTTCGCGAGCCTCAACGGGCCGCTGGTGTCCCGGGCGCTCTACAAGAGCACCGACTACGCAGACGCCAGGACGTTGCCCGCGGGTGGCACCGTGCGGCTCCTGCCCAAGGAGGTCGCCGAGCAGATCGCCGCCGGCGGATTCAACTCGCCGACCGAGCAGCTGACCGACTTCCACATCGTGCGCAGCAAGGAAGGCCTGGAGTGGACCGCGATGCGCACGCCCGACGGCGCGTTTCGCGTGTTCTCCAAGAAGAGCCAGGGCGTGGTCGCCCTCGACGCCGAGCAGACCGCGCGCACCGTGCGCCAGGTCGACGCGGAGTTCAAGTACGCGCCCGGCGTCCGGATCACCGACAACCTGCGCTGGCAGCTGCTCAAGCGCCATTACCTGATCACTTTGGGCGAAGAGACGGCGATCCTCGACGACGCGGGCCAGCCGCTGATCGTCGTGCCGTACATGAAGTACAAGGGCCTGCTGATCCGCCGGCCGGTGTTCGGCGGCGTCTTCGTGGTCCATCCCGACGGGCGCATCGAGGACCTGATGCCGCAGGAGGCGGCGGCGCGGCCCGCGCTGGTGGCCTCCGGCCGGATCTTCCCCGAGGCTCTCGCCCGGCGCATCCAGGACGCCTACGCCTACAAGAAGGGGCTGTGGAACGCGTGGTTCGTCCACGAGGAGCAGACCCACATCAGCGACACCGAGGACAACCAGCAGCCCTACCTCATCGACTTCGGCCCGCAACGCGGCGCCAAATGGGTGACCGTCGCCGAGCCGTACGGCCGCGCGTTCGCGGTCAACGCGATCTTCCTGACCGACACGGTCACGGGCAAGACCGACATCTGGCGGGTCCCGCGCGGGCAGAGCCTGACCGGCAACCGCCGCGCGCTGGAGACCGTGCGGTCCGTGACGATCCCGGGCGTGGACTTCGCCAGCCGTGACCAGCAGGGCGGCCGCGGCGGCGACTTCCGGGTCGTGGAGCCGCGGCCCGTGTTCGTGGCCGGGCGCCTGGTCTACCTCGTCTCGATCGTGCCCGACGCGGCCAACTCGGTCTCCAAGACCGTGATCGTCGACGCCGCGCGCAACAAGGTCACCGCGATCTTCGACAACGACACCGACCCCCAGGCGGAGGCCAAGACGCTGCGCTACCTCGCCACCGGCGTGGTGCCGGGGGCGGCGGCCGCCGAGCCGGCGCCCGACGAGCAGACGCCCGCGGCTCCGTCCACGACGGCCCCGGCGTCGGGCGCGCGGCCCAGCGACGCGGAGGTGCAGCGCCGGCTGGACGCGATCATCGAGCGCCAGCGCGAGCTGCTGCGCGACGCGCAACGCCTGCGCGAGTCGCTGGGCGCCGGCGGCGGCACCCCCGCGAAGACGACCACGACCTCGACGCCGTAGGGCCGCCCGCTCAGACCACGTGGGCCCGCGTGACGTGGGCGGGCGACGGTGCGCCGAGGAGCGTCAGGTCGCGCTCGATCTCGGTGCGCAGCGCGTCGAGGATCCAGCGGGCGCCGTCCTCGCCGTCCCAGGCGAGGCCCCACAGCAGCGGCCGGCCGACCAGCACCGCGCGGGCGCCGAGGGCAAGGGCGACGAGCACGTCGGTGCCGCGCCGGACGCCGCCGTCGACCAGGACCTCGACGGCGCCGGCGACCTCCTGCACGACGTCCTCGAGCAGGTCGATCCCGGCGGGCACGGAGTCCAGCTGGCGGCCGCCGTGGTTGGAGACGACGATGCCGGCCGCGCCGTGCTGGATGGCCAGGCGGGCGTCGGCGGCGGAGTGGATCCCCTTGAGGAGCACGGGGAGATGGACGGCCTCGACCAGGCGCTCGAGGTCCTTCCAGGTCAGCGAGGCGTCGACCAGCGAGAAGAAGTCCGCGGGCGTGAGGCCCGCGCTGTGGCCCGCCGCGAGGGTGATGCCGGGCATGTCGATGCCCGGCGGGACGGCGAAGCCGGTGCGCAGGTCGCGCTCGCGGCGGCCCGCGCGGGGTGCGTCCACCGTGACGACCAGCGCGCGGTAGCCGCAGGCCACGGCCTCGTCGACCAGCGCGTGGGTCACGCCGTGGTCGCGCAGCACGTAGAGCTGGAACCAACGCGGCGCGTCTGGTGCGGCCGCGGCGACCTCACGCGCCGTGGCGGTCGCCAAGGTCGACATGCACATGATCGTCCCGGCGGCGGCCGCGGCGCGGGCCATGCCCGGCTCGCCGTCCGGATGGGCCATGCGCTGCAGGGCGACCGGCGCGACCAGCACCGGCAGCGCGATCTCGGTGCCGAGGACCGTCGTCGCGGTCGTGACGTCGCTGACGTCGACCAGGACGCGCGGGAGGAGCTTGCGGCGGGAGAAGGCCGCCTCGTTGTCGGCGAGCGTGCGCTCGTCCCCGGCCCCGCCGGCGAAGTAGCCGTGCGGGCCCGCGTCCAGCCGGTCGGCCACCAGGCGACCGACGTCGCGGAGGTTGACGGGACCGCCCGTGCTCACCGCGGCGGCCGGACGGGGGCGATGGCGATCCAGCTCTTGGCCAGCGGCCCGACGCGCTCGGCGTGCACCGGCGCGCGGAAGAGCTCTGCGACCTCGTGGCGGCGCAGGAGGTCGATGTCCTCCCAGAAGCCCTGCGTGCCGGCGCGCCAGTAGTGGCGGCGCATGCGCACCGGCAGCCAGTGCGCGAACGGCAGCAGCGCGTGCGGCTCCACCGGGAACGAGTAGGCCGGCGTCTGGACATAGAGTCCGCGCCCGACCCGGCGCACCTCGGCGGCGAACGCCGCTCGCCGCTCGCGCGGCACGTGCTCGATGACGCTGGACGAGTAGACGAGGTCGAACTGGCCGTCCGCGTAGGGCAGGCCGTCGGCGACGTCGGCCTGCAGGAACGGACCGGGATAGTCGGGCCGCGGGTGGAGGTCGACGCCGGTGATCTCCAGCTCGGGCTCCAGGGCGCGCAGGCCGGCGGTGCCGCAGCCGACGTCGAGCACCCGCATGCCGGGCCGCAGCCCCGTCAGGCCGAAGAACTCCGCATGGCGTCGCGCGCGGGCGCGAGCGGCGATGGGAGAGGCGATGCGCGCACGGGTGCGACCCTGTGCTGTGCCGTACACGTCGGGGGCCGCCACGGACGGCAGGCTAGACGAAACGCCTGGACGGACCGCGGGCGGTGGGGCGGTGCGAGGCGGGCTTCTATCATGGGGGCCATGGCCTCTGCCCGTCAGATCCGCGTCGGCGACGTCCCCGTCGGGGGTGGCGCACCCGTCGCCGTCCAGACGATGACCAAGACGGAGACCGCGAACCTCACGGCGACGATGGATCAGATCCACCGCGTGACCGAGGCCGGCGCCGACATCGTGCGGGTCGCCGTGCCGCGCGAGCAGGACGTCGAGGCGCTCAAGACGATCGTCGTCGAGTCCAAGATCCCGATCATCGCCGACATCCACTTCAACCACACGCTGGCGATCAAGGCCATCGAGGCCGGCGCCCACTGCGTGCGGATCAACCCGGGCAACATCGGTGGTCCCGACAAGGTCGCCGAGGTCATCGCGTCGGCGAGGGCCAAGGGCACGCCGATCCGCGTCGGCGTCAACTCCGGCTCGCTGCCCAAGCACCTGCGCGACCTGGAGTTCACCAACCCCGTCGACGCGCTCGTCACGGCCGCGACCGAGTGGGTCGAGCTGATGCACACGCTCGACTTCTACGACTTCAAGGTCTCGATGAAGTCGACGTCGGTGCCCAACACGATCGCCTCGAACCGCCTGCTGAGCGAGAAGATCGACCACCCGCTGCACCTCGGCATCACCGAGGCCGGCACGAAGTGGTCGGGCTCGCTGAAGAGCGCGGTCGGGCTCGGCACGCTGCTGGCCGACGGCATCGGCGACACGATCCGCATCTCGCTCTCGACGTTCCACGCCGAGGAGGAGGTCAAGGTCGCCTGGGAGATCCTGAAGGCCTTGAAGCTCCGCGAGCGCGGCCCGGTCCTGATCGCCTGCCCGACCTGCGGGCGGCTGCAGTTCGACATGGACTCGGTCGTCATGGAGGTCGAGCGGCGGCTGGAGCAGTACGCCGACCCGATCGAGGTCTCGATCCTCGGCTGCGCCGTCAACGGCATCGGGGAGGCGCGCCACGCCGACTTCGGCATCACGGGCGCCAAGGACTCCGCGATGATCTTCTCGAAGGGCGAGCCGCTGAAGAAGGTGCGCACCGAGCACCTCGTCGACGAGCTCTTCGCCGAGATCGACAAGTACTATGCGTCGGGCAAGAAGGTCGTGGTCGACGCGGGCGCGGCGGCCGAGGCCGCGCAGTGGCTGGCCGAGAACGAGGACGAGTCGGCGCTGACGCCGGAGCGGCTCGCCGCGCTGGAGGCCGCGCAGGCCGAGGCCGACGCCGACGCGATCGACGAGGCCGTCTCCCCGACGGCCGGCCGGCGCTTCAGCCGCGCTTAGGAGACTGTGTCGCTATCGCGACTGGGGGACCCACCTCCGGCGGCGACGGCTGGCCGTCGTGGGCCTCGGCCTCGCTGGCCGCCTACGGCACCCCTGACGCTCCCAGGCATGACCTGCCGTACCCGACGCTTGACTTCAAGCGCACTTCAACTTGCAAGATGGTGGACATGGCCCTTCAGATCACCGACCTCGTCAAGCGCTACCCCACGGGCACCGAAGCCCTGAAGGGCGTGTCGCTGAACCTTCAGGAGGGCGAGTTCTTCGGGCTGCTCGGGCCCAACGGCGCCGGCAAGTCGACGCTGATCCACTGCACGACCGGGCTGGCGCAGCCGACGTCGGGCACGATCCGCGTCTTCGGCCACGACGCGATCGAGCACTACGGCGAGGCGCGGCGCGCGGTCGGGCTGGCGCCGCAGGACCTCAACCTGGACTGGTTCCTCACGGCGGAGGAGACGCTCGACTACCACGGCGGGTACTTCGGGATGCCCAAGAAGGACCGCCGCGAGCGGACCAAGGAGCTGCTGGAGGCGTTCTCGCTGACGGCCAAGAAGGACGACCGCACACGGACGCTCTCGGGTGGCATGAAGCGCCGGCTGATCCTCGCCCGGGCGCTGATGCACCGGCCGAAGCTGCTGATCCTCGACGAGCCGACCGCGGGCGTGGACGTCGAGCTGCGCCTGGAGCTGTGGCACTACGTCCAGCGGATCAACGCGGAGGGCACGACGATCCTGCTCACCACGCACTACCTCGAAGAGGCCGAGCAGCTCTGCGACCGGATCGCGTTCATCAACGACGGCCAGATCGTCGCGACGGGCTCCAGCGACGACCTGGCCGAGCACTACGGCGTGGCCGGGCTGGAGGACGCCTACCTGGAGCTGGTGGGCCGCAAGGAGCTCTCACGCGGCGCCGTCCGGGAGATCGCGTCATGACGACCACGCAGATCCGCTTCATGGCGCTGCTGCGCCGCGAGTGCAACCGGTTCTTCAAGATCAAGCGCCAGACGCTGGGCGCGCCGCTGCTCGAGACGTTCCTGTACATCTCGGTCTTCGGCGCGGCACTCGGGTCGCGCATCGACAAGCTGCACGGCGTCGACTACGTGGTGTTCATCGTCCCCGGGCTGATCATGATGGCCTGGGCGATGAACGCGTTCTCCAACAACGCGTCGTCGATCCTCCAGCAGAAGTTCCAGCGCTCGATCGACGACCAGCTGTCGTCGCCGGCGTCGCCGCTGGAGCTGCTGCTGGCCTTCACCTTCGGCGGGTTCCTGCGCGGGATGATCGTCGCGACGCTCACCTTCTGCGCGGCCTCGCTGCTGGTCGACATCCCGGTCGACCACGTGCTGGTGCTGATCCCAGCGCTGTTCCTCGTCGGCTTCTTCTTCTCGCAGCTCGGCGTGCTGGTCGGCGTCCGCGCCGAGCAGTTCGACGACGTGTCGGTCGCCCAGACGTTCGTCCTGCAGCCGCTGATCTTCCTGGGCGGCGTCTTCTACTCGGCCGCCCTGCTGCCCGAGCCCTTCCAGACGCTGACCCACTTCAACCCCGTCTACTACATGATCGGGCTGGTGCGCTACGGGTTCCTCGGCTACTCCGAGGCCAACGTCGCGCTGTCGCTGATCTTCCTGACGGCCGCCGCGGGCGCCCTCTTCGCGGTCAACCACCGCCTCTTCTCCCGCGGCTACCGCCTGCGGGCCTGATCAGCGACGGGAGGCGGCCGGGCACGCGCGGGATCCTGCCACGCGCGCCCGGCCGGCCTGAAATCTCCCGGTCAGCCCTTGGCGGCGGAGTACCGCTCGGCGACCTTGTCCCAGTTCACGACGTTCCACCATGCCTTGAGGTAGTCCGGGCGCTTGTTCTGGTACTTGAGGTAGTACGCGTGCTCCCAGACGTCGTTGCCCAGCAGCGGCGTCTGGCCGTCGAGGACCGGGCTGTCCTGGTTCGGCGTCTTGGTGAGCTTGAGCTCGCCGCCGTCGAGGACCAGCCAGGTCCAGCCGGAGCCGAACTGCGCTACGCCGTTGGCCTCGAACTGCTCCTTGAACTGATCGAAGGAGCCGAAGGCGGTGGTGATGGCGCCGGCCAGGTCACCGCTCGGCTCGCCGCCGCCGTCCGGGCTCATGCTCTCCCAGAACAGCGTGTGGTTGGCGTGGCCGCCGCCGTTGTTGCGGAACGGGGTCTGCTTGTCGGCGGGCAGCGACGACAGGCTGGCGAGGACCTCCTCGACCGGCTTGCCGTCGAACTCGGTGCCCTCGAGGGCCGCGTTGGCCTTGTCGACGTAGGCCTGGTGGTGCTTGTCGTGGTGCAGCTTCATCGTCTGCTCGTCGATGGTCGGCTCGAGCGCGTCGTAGGCGTACGGCAGAGCAGGAACGGAGTAGGGCATGGGCTCTCCTGTCGGGGAATCGATGGGTCTTGTACGAAACATATCCATGCCCACATCCGTCCCTTGCCTCACAATGCTCGCTCGCATGCTCCCCCGCTCGCTGCTCCTCGCCCTGTCCACCGCCCTGTTGGCCTTCGTACTCACCGCTCCGGCGTGGTCGGTGCAGCCGTTCAGCCCGGCCTGCGCCGGCAACTGGGACTGCATCGGGGTCGACGATCCCGCGCTGGGCGACGACGTCGTCGTGCTCTGGCGCGCGCACTCGGCCACCACGCAGACCGTGTCGCTGGAGAGCCGGCAGCGCGTCGGCGGCGGCGCGACGGTGCTCACCGCGACGACCGGGCCCGTGACCGTCGAGGCCGGCGCGATGCGCGAGTTCGCCGCCCGTCTGCCGATCGTCGCGGGCGGCGTGCTGGCGGTCGCGGGCGCGACGGGCCCGATCGAGGTCGAGGGCGTCGTGGAGAGCGACGACGACGGTGACGGCTACGGCAACCGGACGCAGGACGCCTGCTTCAACGACTTCAACCGGCACGACGCACCCTGCGGCGCGGTCACGACCTTCGGAAGCGCGCTGACGTTCGCGCCCGACCCGCGCGGCTTCTCGGGCTCCGACGTCGTGCAGTCCGCGACGTCGGCGCCGCGGCCGGCCGCCGCGAGCGACGGCGTGATCACCGCCTACCGCGTCCGCTCGGCCACCACGGCGCCGCTCACGCTGCAGGTGCTGCGCCCTGCGGGCTCCGGCGCGTTCCAGGCGATCGCCGCCGCCGCGCCCGCGACGCCCGCGGCCGGCGGCGCCGTGACGACCGTCACCGCCGTGCGGCTGCCCGTCAAGGCCGGCGACCAGCTCGGGCTGCGCGCGGCCGGCGCGGTCGGGGCCGTCGCGGTCGCGCCGAGCGACCTGCGGACGTTCGTCGCCCCGTTGGACGTGGGTGACACGGCCACGCCGGGCGCGCCCAGCAGCCACCGCCTGCTGGCGCAGGCCGACGTCGAGCCCGATGCCGACGCCGACGGCTTCGGCGACCTCACGCAGGACACATGCCCGTTCGACGCGGCGCGGCACGCCGGCTGCCAGGCCGATCTCGCGGTCACCTCGATCTTCAGCAGCAAGGACGTCAACCCGGGCAAGGACGCGTTCTTCGAGTTCTGGGTCACCAACCACGGACCGGATCCCGCCAAGGACGTCGAGCTGCGGGTGACGCTGCCACCCGGCACCGTCCTTGGGGGCAACGTGGCGCCGTGTCCGTCGGTGGCCGGCGTGTCGACGTGCCGGGTTCCCCGGCTCAACCCGGGCGACGCGTCGGCGGAGCGGTTCTTCGTGGCCAGCGCCCCCGGCAGCACCGCGACGTCGACCGCGACCGCCGGCTCGGCCACGCCCGACCCGGACCCGACCAACAACCAGCTGACGTGGACGGCGACGTTCCACGCGCCCTTCACCAGCCCGCCTTGGGTCGCGCCCGTGCTGCGCCCGTGCGTCAACGTCGTGCGCGGCACGCGCGACGACGACGTCCTGCGCGGCACGGCGTTCGGCGATCGCCTCGTCGGCAACGACGGCGACGACCTGCTCAAGGGCAACGGCGCGGGCGACTGCCTGGAGGGCGGCGCCGGCAACGACGTCCTCGACGGCGGCGACGGCGACGACCGCCTCGCCGGCAGCGCGGGCAAGGACCGCCTCACGGGCGGCAAGGGCGACGACAAGCTCACCGGCGGGCGCGGCAACGACCGGCTCAGCGGCGGATCCGGCAAGGACACGATCTCGCCGGGCGCGGGCACCGACACGGTCTCCGCCGGGCCCGGCAACGACACGATCAACACGGTGGACGGGGTGCGCGAGACGATCGACTGCGGCACCGGCACGGACGCGATCCGCGCCGACCGCCGCGACCGGCTCAAGCACTGCGAGAAGGTCACGCGGCGCTAGTGGGCCACGGGGGTCGCCGCCGACGTAGGCTGCAAATGACGATGGCGCCGCTCCCCGACGACGATCCCCGCGGTCCCGAGACGGCGAGCCCGTCGCTGTGGACCAACCCGCGCCTGACGTTCCGGCGCCTGTTCGGCCTGGATCGCTCCGGTCCGCCGCCGCCGGCGACGCTCAGCGACGCGCCCTGGAACGTCTGGACGATCCCGAACGCCATCGGGTTCGTCCGCCTTGCGCTGATCCCCGTGCTGCTGATCACCGCGCTGTCGTCCGACAGCGGCACCGACGCGCTGCCGGCCATCCTGTTCGCCGTCATCGGCTGGAGCGACTACGCCGACGGCATCGCCGCGCGCGTCACCGGCCAGTACAGCCGCTTCGGCGCGCTGCTGGACCCGGTCGTCGACCGCCTGCTCGTGGTGGCGGGCGTCGTGATCTGCTGGAACTTCGAGCTGCTGCCGCGCTGGGCGCTCGCCGTCCTCGTCGCGCGCGAGCTCTACCTGCTGGTCGCCGGGCAGTTCGCGCTGCGCCGCGGCATCGAGCTGAAGATCAACTGGTGGGGCCGCTGGGGCGTCTGGCCGACCATGAGCGCGTTCTTCTTCGCGATGGTCGGGTTGAGCACGCTGGCGCACGTGCTGCTGTACGTCGGGCTCGCGCTCTCGCTGGCCGCGGCGGCGTTCTACACCCGGGATGCGCTGGCCGCAACCCGGCCTGCACCCTCAAGTTGAGCTTGATGGGTGGCGCGCCACTGCTATTCTCGCCCGGCCCGTCCCCAGGAGGAGAAGGACCCCATGGACACGTTCCCCGATCTCGGCTCGCTCTCAGACCAGGAGCTCAAGGATCTCATCCAGCAGCTCACCGAGGAGGAGGTCGACATCTCCTATCGCCGGCGCATCCTGCACGGCAAGATCGACATCCTGCGTGCCGAGCTGGTGAACCGCCTGCGCAAGCGCCATGAGGGTGGCGAGGAGGTCATCACGGGCGCGGACGTCCAGCGGCTCACCGACATCCTCGCCGGCCGCGCCGCAGGCGACCACCCGGCGGGCGAGTAGGCGGTCGGGGAGGCCGAACCATCGTGGCCCGCCACTGCCCCGAATGCGGGTTCAGCAACGCCGACGACGCGAACTACTGCCAGCGCTGCGGGGCCTTCATCGGCCATCCGGAGACCGCCGGCGCTCCCGGGTCCGAGTCGTCGACCGCGACGTATCGCATCGACGAGACCGGCGAGCTGGTCCCGGTGGAGCTGGAGGACATCGTCGCCCAGGGCGGCGGCGCCGCGCTGGTCGTGCGCGCCGGCGGCGGCCGTGTCGGCGAGAGCTTCCCGCTGGACGGCGACCGCATGACGATCGGGCGCCGACCCGACTCCGACGTGTTCCTCGACGACGTGACGGTCTCGCGCGATCACGCGCTGGTCGTGCGCCGCGGCGAGGAGTACCACCTCGACGACCTCGGGTCGCTCAACGGGACCTACGTCAACCGCCGCCGCATCGAGAGCCATCACCTGGCCGACGGCGACGAGCTGCAGGTCGGCAAGTACAAGCTCACGTTCCTCGCACGCTGATGGCCGCCGTGGAGGATCCGCTCACCACAGCAGCCCTCGATCAGCGCCCCGGCAAGGCGATGACGATCGGTGCGGTCTGCAAGGCGCTCCGCCAGGAGTTCCCGGACATCTCGATCTCCAAGATCCGCTACCTCGAGGACCAGAAGCTCCTCGAGCCGCGGCGCACGCCGGGCGGCTATCGCCTCTACGCGTCCACCGACGTCGCGCGGCTGCGGACGATCCTGCGCATGCAGCGCGACGAGTTCCTGCCGCTGCGCGTCATCCGCCAGGAGCTCGCCTCCGGCCGCGTCGACGGCGACGAGCCCACCGTGCCGCCGCCGTCTGCCGAGGCCGCGGCCGCGGCCGCCGCCAACCGGACGCGCCGGCGCCCGAGCATGTCGGTCACCGGCGACGGCGCGCTCTACAGCCTCGACGACGTCGTCGAGGACACGCGCGCCGAGCCGAGCCTGGTCGCCGAGCTCGAGGAGTACGGCGTCATCAAGGGCGAGAATCGCGCCGGCACCAAGTACTACGACGAGACCGAGCGCGAGATCATCCGCGCCGTCACCGAGCTGGCACGCTACGGCGTCGGCGGGCGCAACCTGCGCGCGTTCCGCACCTCGGCGGACCGCGAGGCCGCGCTGCTGCAGCAGATCCTGGCCCCCGCGCTGCGCTCGCGCAACGTCGAGCGCCGCAAGGAGGCCGTCGAGGCGCTGGAGAACCTGGCCGCCGTCACGACGCACCTCAAGCACCTGCTGCTGATTCGCGACCTGCGCAAGATCGTCGGCTAGGACATGGACACCGACGAGCTCGCGCGCTACGTGCGCGACATCCCGGACTTTCCCAAGCCCGGGATCACCTTCAAGGACATCACGCCCGTGCTGGCGTCGGCCGAGGCGCTGGACGCCGCGGTCTCGCAGCTGGCCGACTACGCGCGGCCGCTGAACGTCGACGTCGTCGTGGGCGCGGAGGCGCGCGGCTTCCTGCTCGGCGCCGCGCTGGCCCGCGAGCTCGGCGCAGGGTTCGTGCTGGCCCGCAAGCCCGGCAAGCTGCCGCGCGAGACCGTCCGCGCCGAGTATCTGCTCGAGTACGGCACCGACGCGCTGGAGCTCCACAGCGACGCCGTCGCCGAGGGCGCGCGCGTCCTCGTCCACGACGACCTGCTGGCCACCGGCGGGACCGCGCTGGCGCTGTGCGAGCTGGTCGAGCAGCTGCAGGGCGACGTCGTCGGGTGCGCGTTCTTCCTCGAGCTGGCGTTCCTGCGGGGGCGTGAGCGCCTGGCGCGCTACGACGTGCGCTCGCTGGTCAGCTACGACGAGGAGTGAGGGCCCCGTGCCGGTGACGCGCCGCAGCCGCACCGTGGCCGCCACGCCGGCGGCGCTCTGGCAGACCGTCGCCGACCCGCATCAGCAGCCGCGCTGGTGGCCGCGCGTGGAGCGCGTCGAGGGCGTCGACGGCCGCGGGTTCACCCAGGTGCTGCGCTCCGACCGGGGCGCGGTCGTGCGCGCGGACTTCCGCTTCGGACAGCGCAACAAGCCGCGCGTCGTCGTCTGGACGCAGGACCTCGAGGGCACGCCGTTCGCCAAGCTGCTGGCGCAGTCCGAGACGCGGGTGACGCTGGAGCCCGCCGGCGACGCGGCGACGCGGGTCGAGCTGCGGCTGGCCCAGAAGCTCCAAGGCGTCTCGCGCTTCGGGGGCTTCATGGTCCGCCGCGCCGCGCGACGCCAGCTCGACACCGCGCTCGATGCGCTGGCCGAGCTGCACGGCGACGCGGCCTCGGCCTAGCCCGTCAGCGAGCCCTGCAGGACGATCGTCGTCGGCGTCTTCGGCGTGCTGCTCGGCTCGCGCGTGACGAGGATCTCCTTGTAGGAGGTGAGATCGCTCGGCGCGGCGACGAGGCCCTGCAGGCGACCCTTGCTGGCGCCCTTGCTCGTCACGGGCGGGAAGAAGCCCAGGAACTTGACCTTGGAGCCGTTGCGCAGCCACAGCACGTAGTGGCCGGAGGCGGCCAGGTTCTGGCCGACGACCGCGAGCGCCCGCTGGCTGTCCTGGGACACGACGTTGGCGACGCCGAGGCGCTTGGCGCTCGTCGCGCCGCCGGGCGGCAGCAGGTTGATCTGGGCCTCGGTCGCCGCGGTGCCCGCGGTCGTCGAGGTCGCCGTGGTGGTCGCCGACGCGTTGCTGGAGCTGTTGCCGTCGCCCCCGCCGTCGAGCGTGCCGGTGAGCACCAGCACGGCGGCCGCGACCACGATCGCCAGGCCGACGAGCAGCAATACGCCGCCCAGGCGCGACGAGCGCTCCTGGCCGGCGCGCGCGTGACGGCGGGCCTGCAGCGCGTCGAACGCCTCATCGACCTCCGCCGGGTCGGCCGGGATGTCGGGCAGGGCGTCGTCGGACGCCAGGCCGGCGGTGCGCAGCTCGCCGGCGACCACGCGCGCCCAGGCGCGGGCCGGGGCGTCGGCCTCGAGGTGCTCGCGCGTCGCGGCGCGCGCCGAGGCGCTCTGCTGGCCGAGCAGGTAGTCGCCGATCTCGTCCTGGCGCTCGTCGTCCAGGCCGCCGGCGGCCGGTCCGAGCGTCTCCAGCGCCGTGAGGGCACGGTCACGGACCGCTTCGGGGGAGATCTTCAGCAAGCCCGCGATCTCCTCGTACGTGCGCCCCTGGCGCAGCACGAGCTGGAGAACGGCCTTCTGGTCGGCGGGGAGATCGTCGAAAGGCGCCATGCGGCGCAGGAGGCTAACCGAAGGGGCAGCGGTATCGTGCCGCACCCCATGGAACTCGAGCTTCCCCTGCACTTCCCGGGCACCTTCGACGACCTCTACGGGCTGGTGGTCGACAGCGTCGACCTCGACGCCGGGGAGGTCCGCGCCCACGTCGACGTCAAGGCGCACCACAAGCAGCCTGCGGGACTCGTGCACGGCGGCGTGCTGGCCTCGATCGCCGAGTCGATCACCTCGATCGCCACGTGGGGCGCCGTCCAGGCCGACGGCAAGTCGGCCCAGGGACTGAGCAACCAGACCTCGTTCCTGCGCCCGGTGCTGGGCGACCGGATCAACGCGCGCGGGATCGTGCGCCACCGGGGACGGACCACGTGGGTCTGGGAGGTCGAGATCACCGACGACGAGGAGCGCCTCTGCTCGCTCGTCCGGATGACGATCGCGGTCCGGTAGGCGCGGCGCGGCGCGGCGCCGCCGGCCGCGCCTCAGCGGCCGAAGACGCTCACGAGGGACCGCGCGCGGGCGCGGACGCCGCCGAGGTGCTCGCGCACGTCGGCCAGGCCGGCGCGCAGCTCGGCGTCGCCGACCTCGACGGGACGCATCGAGTCCTGCAGCTCCGACAGCACGTGATCGGCGCGGCCCACCGCGTCCACCGCCTCGTCGACGAACCCCTTGACCCCGTGCGACGGAGCGCCCGGGGTGGCCGGCGCGAACGTCCCGCCGGGGAGGCCGAAGCGCTCGGCGAAGCCGGCGTGCGTGCGCTTGGCGCGCCCGTAGGCGACCTGCACCGGCCGGAACAGCTCCTCCTCGAGCCGGTCGGCGGTGTTGTCGTCGAGCAGCTCGTAGGCCGCACCAAGCGCCGCGATCGCCACGGCAAGCTCGTCGATCGCCTCGGCGATCGTGTCGAGCAGCTCCTGCCGGGCCTCGGCGGCGATGTAGGACATGCCCCCAGGGTAATGCGATCAGCCCGCGGCGCCGGCGTCCGGGACGAACAGCGCACGATCCGCCGATCGGCCGACCAGCGGCTATCCGCGGTAGCGGTTGGTGATCGGGACGCGGCGGTCGCGCCCGAAGGCCTTGGACGTGACCTTGATGCCGGGCGGGTTCTGGCGGCGCTTGTACTCCGAGAGGTCGACCAGGCGGATGACGCGGTCGACGTCGTCGGCGGGCAGCCCGCGAGCGATGAGCTGCTCACGGCCGAGGTCCTCCTCGACGTAGCCGAGCAGGATCGCGTCGAGGATCTCGTAGGGCGGCAGGGAGTCCTCGTCCTTCTGGTCGGGCCGCAGCTCGGCCGAGGGTGCGCGCCTGACGATCGAGTCGGGGACGGGGGAGTGCGCGTCGCGCTTGGCGCGCACGTCGACCAGCCGGTAGACGAGCATCTTGGGCAGGTCCTTGATGACCGCGAACCCGCCGGCGCTGTCGCCGTAGAGCGTCGAGTAGCCGACCGACATCTCGGACTTGTTGCCGGTCGTCAGGACCAGCCACCCGAACTTGTTGGACAGGGCCATCAGCAGGTTGCCGCGGATGCGGGCCTGGAGGTTCTCCTCGGTGATGTCGGGCTCGCGGTCGCCGAACACCGGGGCCAGCGTGCGGTCGTAGTCCTCCATCAGGTCCTTGATGGAGAACTCGATCAGCTCGATGCCCAGGTTGCGCGCCAGCGTGCGCGCGTCCTCCTGGGTCTCCGAGGACGAGTACGGCGACGGCATGACGACCGCGGTGACCTTGTCGGGGCCGAGGGCGTCGACGGCGATCGTCGCGACCAGCGTGGAGTCCACGCCGCCCGACAGCCCGAACACGACGTGCTGGAAGCCGTTCTTGCGCACGTAGTCGCGCGTGCCGAGCACCAGCGCCGCGTAGATCTCGGCGTCGGCGTCGAGCGGTTCGGCGACGTCGCCGTGCGGCGCCGGCTTGGCGGTGTCGCCGGCGGTGGTGGCGAAGCGCCCCAGGTGCGCGACCGGTCGGTGCTCGACGCGCCGCGCCAGGCGGGGGCGCGTGTCGCGCAGGCGCGCCGCGCGGGCGGCGTGCGCGTCGACGTCGGCGATCAGCAGGTGCTCGGCGAACTGCGGCGCGCGGGCGACCACCGAGCCGTGGTGGTCGTACACCGCGCTGGAGCCGTCGAAGACCAGCTCGTCCTGGCCGCCGACCAGCGCGCAGAACGCGAACGCGGTGAGGTTGTCGCGCGCACGCTGTTCGAGCATGGTCTCGCGCTCGGCGGGCTTGCCGGCCTGGTAGGGCGAGGCCGAGACGTTGATCACGATCTCGGCGCCGGCGAGCGCCTCGTCGACGATCGGCCCGTCGGGGACCCAGTCGTCCTCGCAGATCGTGACGCCGATCGTGACGCCGTCGACCTCGAGGATCGCCGGCTGGGTGCCCGCCTGGAAGTAGCGGACCTCGTCGAAGACGCCGTAGTTGGGCAGGCGCATCTTGCGGTAGATGCCCTGGACCTCGCCGTCGGCCAGGACGGCGAGCGCGTTGTACACGTCGTCGGCGCGCTCCGGGAAGCCGACGAGGGCGACGATGCCCTGCGCCTCCTCGGCCAGCCGGTCGACGGCGTTGCGCGCGTCCTGCAGGAAGTGCTCCTTGAGCAGCAGGTCCTCCGGCGGGTAGCCGGTGATCGCCAGCTCGGGGAACGCGACGACCTGCGCGCCGGCCGCCTTGGCCGCGAGGATGCCGTCGCGGATGGCGGCCTCGTTGCCGGGGAGGTCGCCGACGGTGGCGTTGAGCTGCTGCAGGGCCAGGCGCATGTGGCGCTGAACGCTACCCGGCGGCGCGGCCCAGCCAGTATTCGACGAAGGCGCGCAACGCCGGGTCGTCGGGCGAGGTCGTGGCCAGCACCCGGTCGCCGCCGTAGGCGTGGAGGCTCGGGCACTGGGCCTTGCGGCCCTCCCGGTCCCGGCAGACGACGAGGTTCGCGACACCGCCGTCGGCCACGTCGACCTGCACCGCCTGGCCCGCGGCGAGCAGCGCCGGCGATGGCGGTCCGGCGACCTCGTCGGCGAGCAGCTGCGCGGCGGGCTGGGCGCCGGGGTCGTCGACGACGATCACGACGTTGCCGCGCCGCACGTCGGCGGCATGCGGCACGAGTCCGTGGAAGATCGCGCCCGGAACCGCCACCGGCGGCCCGCTGGTCGTCGCGCCGTCGTTGGCGGTGAAGAACCACACCGCCGCCAGGACGCCGGCCACCGCCAGCACGACGACCGCGGCGCCGCTGAGGAGGCGGCCGATCAGGTCGCGACGGGGGTCGGCGTGCGGCGGGGCCCGGTGCGTCCGGCGCGATCGTCGGCGTCCGCGACGCGCGCGAGGTCGTCGATCGCCCCTTCGAGGTGCTCGGCGATGTCCTCGAGGTCGGCGAGCGCGTCGAAGTCGGCGAGCAGACCGAACCCGAGGCGCCCGTTGTAGGACATGATCGCGATGCCGAGCGCCTGCTTGAGCGCGAGCGGCACGACGGGGTAGAGGCCGAGCATCCGGTGGCCGAGCAGGAACAGCTCGAACTGTGGGCCCGGGACGTTGGTCACGACGAGGTTGAAGAACCGCTGGCGCGCCTGCAGCCGCGCGGCCTGGCTCATGATCGTCGGCGGCGCGAAGTCCGCCAGCTGCGTGAGCGTCTCGGCGCCGACGGCCTGTCCGGACTCCTTCAGGCCGCGCATCGCCCGGTGGACCTCGTCGAACGCCGCCACGGGGTCCTCCACGCCGACCGGCAGCGGCGCCCACATCGTCGCCACGCGGTTGCCCAGCGCTCCCTCCTGGGCCTCGGCGCGGACGGACACCGGGACCATCGCGCGGAGCACGAGCCCGTCGGTGTCCTCGCCGCGCCCGCGCATCCAGCGCCCGAGCGCGAGCGACACCGCGGTCAGGACGACGTCGTTGACCGTCCCGCCGAGGCTCGACTTGATGGCCTTGAAGCGCCGCAGGTCGGCGTCGACCCACGTGTAGCGCCGGTGCGGGCCAATGTCGACGTTCAGCGACGAGCGCGGCGCGGGGCTGAGTCCGGCGAGCGCCATCGAGCCCAGCCCGGCCACGCCGCCGGCGAGCCGCTCGGCCACCTGCCGCGGTGCCCGGGTCAGCTTGCGCACGCCGCGCAGCGCCTCGGCCGGGACGGTCGAGCGCTCCAGCAGGGCCTCGGCGAGCAGCTCGGTCTGGGTCGGGACGGGGCGCGGCAGCCACGGGGCGCTCGGCGGGGCGGGCGGCGCCGGGTCGCGCATGGGGTCGAAGAGGATCGAGACGATGTCGACGCCGCTGACGCCGTCGACCAGTGCGTGATGGGTCTTGGAGAGGATCGCGAAGCGCGTGGAGTCGATGCTCTCCACCAGCCAGATCTCCCACAGCGGCTTGCTGCGGTCCAGCCGCTGCCCGAAGACGCGGGCGGCCAACCGCTTGAGCTCCTCGTCGGAGGCCGGCGCGGGCAGCGCGGTGTGGCGGATGTGGTATCGGGCGTTGAAGTGCGGGTCGTCGACCCAGCGCGGGCGGCCCTGGCCGAGCGGCACGAACGCGAGGCGCTGGCGATAGCGCGGAACGAGGTGCAGGCGCGCCTCGATGGCCTCCACCAGATCGTCGTAGGCGGGCGCCACGCCCTCGAACGTCATGACGGCGGCCACGTGCATGTGCGCCCCGTTGTCCTCGAGGTGCAGGAAGGACGAGTCCAGAGCGGTGAGGCGTGTGGGCACGCCGCGATGCTCCCACCCCGGTGGGGCGCTTCGCAAGGTGCCATCGCGGGAGGCCGTGGACTGCACCACCGCGATGCAAACCTTCAACATCGTGTGTAAGGTTGCCGCGCAGCGGGTAGAGCACCTCCGTCACCTCGGACTGGAGTACCCGATGTACCTCGGCGATCCCACCACCTTCGGCCGCATCTACGACGAGCACCGCCGCGGCGTCCACGCCACGGCCTACCGCGTTCTCGGCAGCACCGCGGAGGCCCAGGACGTCGTGCAGGACGTGTTCCTGCGCGTCTGGCGCAACCCGGGCCGGTTCGACGCCGGCCGCGGCGAGCTCGGCAGCTACCTGCGCCTGATGGCGCGCAGCCGCGCCGTCGACCTGTGGCGCGAGGGCCAGGCCTCGGGCCGGGCGAGCGATCGCCTGAAGGTCGTCGTCGCCACCGACGCACCGCGCGACGACGCGCGGCCCGACCGCCTGGCGCTGGAGTCCGCCGACCGCTCAACGGTCCGCGACGCGGTGCGCCGACTGCCCGCGGCGCAGCGCGAGGCGCTCGTGCTGGCCTACTGGGGCGGGCTGACCGCCGACCAGATCGCCGCGCGCGCGGGCGTCCCGCTCGGCACGGCCAAGAGCCGCATCCGCCTGGGCCTCGCGCGCCTGCGCGACGAGCTGGGCGGCACGCTGCCCGATCGCGCCGCCGTCGCGGCCTAGGGGGAACACTGGCCCAGAGGGCCAGGTTCCCTTGCGGGTGTTCGCCCAGGGGGCGAAACCCGCGGCGGATTAGGACCCACGCTCCGTCGCGCGACGCGGGGTAGGGTCCGGCCCGTGCCGGTTCGCCCGCTGCCCTTCGACGACGTCGGCTCCGACCTGCGTGCCGAGGCGCTGCGCTGGCTGGGCGACGGCGTCACCTGGTTCGACGCGCACACGCACATCGGCCACCACGACCCCGACGGGTACGAGGCCGATCCCGAGGAGCTCGTCGCCGCGTTGGAGCTGGCCGGCCAGCAGAAGGCGCTCGTCTTCCCGATGCAGGAGCCCGGCGGCTACCGGGCCGCCAACGACTGGGTGCTGCGCTCGTGCGCGGAGTCGGGCGGGCGGCTGGTCGGTCTCGCGCGGATCGACCCGAAGGATCCGGGAGCGATGGACGAGGCGCGCCGCACGCTCGCGGCCGGCGCGCGTGGCTTCAAGCTGCACCCGCGCAGCGACGCGTTCGGGCTGCCGCACCCGGTCGTCGAGGAGGTCGTCGCCCTGGCCGGTGAGCACCGCCTGCCGGTGCTCTTCCACGCCGGTCGCGGCATCCCCGACCTCGGCGACAGCGTCATCCACATGGCCACCGACCACCCGGGCGCGCGGCTGATCCTCGCGCACGCGGGCATCAGCGACCTTGGGCTGCTCGGTCCGCGTGCGGCCGGCCGCTCGAACATCCTGTTCGACACGTCGTGGTGGCACGTGTCCGACCTGCTGACGCTCTTCGCCACCGTCGCGCCGGGACAGATCCTCTACGCGTCCGACATGCCCTACGGCGGTCCGCGCTACGCCTCGATGGCGATGCTGCGCGTCGCGCGCGCCGTCGGCCTGAGCCCCGAGCAGGCGGCCGGGATCGCGGGCGCGCAGCTCGAGCGCGTGGTCGCCGGCGAGGATCTGCTCGACCTCGGAGCGGCCCCTGGCACCGGCGGCCTCGGCCCGCGCGTGCTGGGCTTCGAGCGCGCGATCGGGTACCTCACGGCCGCGGTGCAGATGACGTTCCGCCAAGGCGACCCGACGGAGGCCCTCGCGCTGGCCCGGCTGGCCTGCCAGGCGCAGGCCGAGGCCGAGCACTACGACGACCTGCGCGCGGTCGACGACCTCATCGCGCTCGCCCAGGAGCGCACGGCGGCCGGTGGCGACCCGTACGCGGGCGTGCACGCGGCGATGACGGCACAGGTCCTCGCGGGGACCTCAGCGGCGCTCAACGGCCGCTGAAGCGCGATTGAGCGGTCCGTCGGCGGACCGCGGGGTTTGTGAGCCCCCTCACACAGCGCTATGGGACCAGGGGTAGCCTCACAAACCTTGCTCAAACACGCCGAGCTGCTCCCGCACTGACGGGAGCGGACGGGGGACCCAGAGCCGGCCGGTGTGGTCCAGACCCGGCTGGATGGGGCGAATCGGAGCCTGCTGGCTTCCGTAGCGGTCTGTCGCCACGTGCCCGATGCACGGCGAGCGGCGGTCGCGAGCCCGACAGCTAACCCCGTAGGCGCTGAAGCGACACGTAGGAGGTTGCCTCATGCCGAGGCTCAAGACCCTGTCCGCGCCCGGCCTCGCCGGAGCGCTTCTCAGCACGACCATCCTCGCGGCGACGCCGTCGAGCGCGAGCTCCGACACCCAGGCCCCGCCCGCCACGATCCCGGCGACGACCGCTGCTCCTGTCGCGACCAAAGCCACCTCGACGCTGAGGATCCGGAGCGTCCGGCGCACCGTCCTGGCCGGCAGGCGCGTCGTCGTTCGCGGGGTGCTCCGGCCTGCGGGCTCCGGGCGCGCCGTCTCGCTGCAGCTCGGCCGCGCCCGCGGCGGCTGGACGACCGTCGACCACGACCGCACCGACGGTCGTGGCCGCTACGTCCTGATGTGGCGCGCCAGCCGCATCGGCACCAAGCGCGTCCGCGTCCACTTCGGCGGCACGCGCGAGCTCGGCTCGGCCCGCGAGCTGGGCGGCACCGCACGCGTCTACCGGCGCGCGGTCGCGTCCTGGTACGGCCCCGGCCTGTACGGCGGGCACCTGGCCTGCGGCGGCACGCTCAGCGCCGGCACGCTCGGCGTCGCACACAAGTCGCTGCCGTGCGGCACCAAGGTGACGCTGCATTACCACGGGCGCACGGTCCGCGTCCCGGTCGTCGACCGCGGGCCCTACGTGGGCGGCCGCGAGTTCGACCTCACCGCCGCGACGAAGCAGAAGCTCGGCTTCGGCTCGACCGGCACGGTGCTGAGCACCCGCTAGGAGCCCTCGCGGCAGCCGGCCACGCCCCCGGAGCGTCGAGGGACGATTCGATCTCGCTGTACGAGATTCATTCGTCCCTCGACGCCCGTGGGGCGGCCGGCGCGGGGGGCGGCCGGCGCGGGGGCCGGCGCGTCGGAGGCGCCGCGTACCCTGGCGGCCATGGCCAAGCGGGTCATCGCCCACCTCGACTGCGATGCGTTCTACGTGTCGGTCGAGCTGCTGCGCCGGCCCGAGCTGCGCGGCCTGCCGGTGATCGTCGCCGGGTCCGGCCCCCGCGCCGTCGTCACGACCGCCAGCTACGAGGCGCGCAAGTTCGGCGTCGGCTCGGCGATGAGCGCGGCCGAGGCGCGGAGGCGCTGCCCGCAGGCCGTCAACGTCCCGCCTGACCACAAGGCCTACTCCGAGGTCTCCCGCACCGTCTGGGCGCTCGTGCGCGAGCGGCTCGACGTCCTTCAGCAGGCCGGGATCGACGAGGCCTACGCCGACCTGAGCGGCATCGACCGGCCGATCCCGCTGCTGCGCGACCTCATCGCGCACATCAAGCAGGAGACGGGCATCCAGATCTCGGCCGGCGTCGCGCCCAACCGCCTGGTGGCCAAGATCGCCAGCGACCTCGGCAAGCCCGCCGGGTTCGTCGCCATCGGCCGCGAGGCCGCCGCCGCCCACCTCGCCGATCGCTCGCCCCGGATCGTCCCCGGCATCGGCCCCAAGACCGCCGCCCGCCTGGCGGAGATGGGCTACCCGACGCTCGGCGCGCTGCAGGCCGCGCCCGTCGCCGAGCTGCAGGAGCGTTTCGGCGAGCGCTACGGCCACGACCTGCACCGGCGCGCGCACCTGCACGACGAGTCGCCCGTCGTCACCGAGCGCGTGGTCAAGTCGCGGTCGGTCGAGACGACCTTCGACACCGACATCGACGACCACGCCCAGCTCGAGGCGATCCTGCGCAAGCAGTCCAAGGAGCTGGCCGAGGGGCTGCAGGGCAAGGGCGCGCGCGGCCGGACGATCGCGATCAAGGTGCGGCTCGACGACTGGACCACGGTGACGCGGGCGCGGTCGATCGACGCGTTCGTCAACGACGAGGCCACCATCATCGAGGTGGCCGTCGACCTCCTGCGCGCCTACGCGCCCGCGCGGCCCGTGCGCCTGCTCGGCGTCCGCGTCGCGGGATTCGAGGACGAGGTCGCCGAGCCCGAGCCGCGCCCCGCACCGCCCGGGCAGCTCGTGCTGCCGATCTCGGACCGCGCCGGCTCGACGGCTTGATCGAGCGTCCGCGGAGGGGGACAGCGGCGGGCTGGGTGGTGGAGGCGCGGGGGTTGGTGGCAACGGCGCCGCGGGCGTCGGGGGCGGCCTTCGGAGGGGCGGTCGCGCCGCGGTCCGCGATCGGGCCTGGCTTGAACCTCTCCGTCACTGCCCCGCCCGGCGCCCGCAGCACGAGGACGACGGCGCTGGGCGCCCGCCGCGCCCGCCGCCCCCGGCCCGGCGCCCGCCCCCCACGCCGGCACCCGCACCCCGACCGGCCGCCTCGCTCTCCCGGTACGGTCGGCACATGGCGCATCTCACCGTCCAGGGGCGAGAGCTCTTCCACCAGCGGCGCGGCTCCGGCGAGCCGCTGCTGCTCATCCAGGGCATGAGCGGGACGCACCTGTCCTGGGGCGATCCGTTCCTGGAGCGCCTGGACGGCTTCGATGTCGTCAGCTACGACCACCGCGGCATCGGGCGCAGCGCGCGCATCGACGATCCGTTCTCGATCGTGGACCTCGCCGAGGACGCGGCCGGGCTGCTGGACGCGGTCGGCTGGGAGAGCGCCCACGTGCTGGGCATCTCGATGGGCGGCATGGTCGCCCAGGAGCTCGCGCTGCGCCATCCGCAGCGGATCCGCACGCTGACGCTCGGCTGCACCTACTGTGGCGGCCCCGGCTCGGCGCTGGCGCCGCAGGCCACCATCGAGCGCCTGTCGGCCGGCATGATGTCGGGCGACAAAGAGCTGGCCATCCGCACCGCGTTCGAGGTCAACGTGTCGGCGGCCTTCGCGGCGCGCGACGGCGCCTACGACACGTTCCGCGCGATGGCCGGCGCGCTGCCCGCGCCGGTGCCGGTGATCATGCTCCAGATGCAGGCCGTCGCCGGCCACGACACGAGCGCCCGCCTCCCGTCGCTGGCGGCGCCGACGCTCGTGATCCACGGCGACGAGGACCAGATGCTCCCCGTCGACAACGGCCGCCTGATCGCCTCGCTCGTGCCGGGCGCGCGCCTGGCGATCCTCGAGGGCGTCGCGCACATGTTCTGGTGGGAGCAGTCGCAGCGCAGCGCGGAGCTGCTCTGCGCACACGCCCGCGCGGGCGCCGCCTTCTAGTAGAGCGCGCCGGCGAGCCGGCGTCGCGCGTCGCGCGCGAACGGATGGTCGACGCCGAACGCGTCGAGGATCCCGACGATCACCCGGCGCAGGTCGTCGCGGTGCTTGACGTCGTGCTCGACCGCGTCGATCAGCAGGTCGACGGCCCGCTTGGGATCGCCGTGGTCGAGCGCCTTGAACGCCTCCTGGGCCGACTCGACGCCGTCGCGCTCCAACCGGATGCGCGCGGCGAGGCCGTCCGCGCTGAAGTCGCCCTCGGCGTTCTCGAGGGTCTCGAGCGCGCCGTCGACGTCGCCGTTGCGGCGCTGCTGGATCGCGAGCTTGACCTTCGCGTCGGCGCGCGCCGGCTCGAGCTCGATGGCGCGGCGCAGCGACTCCACGTCGCCGGCCTCGACCAGGGCGTCGGCCTCGGAGGGCACGAGCCCGTCGAAGAACTGCTCGACCCGGGCGGGCGGCTGCACGCCGACGAACTCGTCGACGACCTTGCCGTCCTTGAACGCCTTGACCGCGGGAATGCCCTGGATGCCGTACTCCTGGGCGAGACGCGGGTTGGCGTCGGTGTCGAGCTTGGCGAGGACGACGTCGCCGTCGCGCTTGGCGGCCGACTGCTCGAGGAGCGGGGTGAGCGCGCGGCAGGGCCCGCACCACTCAGCCCAGAAGTCGACGACGACGGGCGTCTCCTTCGACTTCTCGATGACCTGCTGCTGGAAGTCCTGCTCGGTGACGTCGATGACGGCCATGTCTCCTAGGGTACGACGGGTGACGTTGTTCCAAGAGCGAAGTGGCTCCGGCACCCCCGTCGTGCTGCTGCACGGCCTGACGGCGACGCACCGCTACGTCGTGATGGGCTCCAAGGCGCTGGAGCGCTCCGGCCACGAGGTGCTCTCCTACGACGCCCGCGGCCACGGCGCGTCCGACCCGGCGCCGGAGGGACCCGACGCCTACACCTACGCCGATCTCACCGCGGACCTCGTGCGCGTCCTCGACGAGGCGGGGTTCGAGCGCGCGGTCCTCGCCGGCGCGTCGATGGGCGCCCACACCGCGCTGCGCGTCGCGCTCGAGCAGCCCGAGCGCGTCGCGGGGCTCGTGGTCGTCACGCCCGCCTACGACCCGGAGGACTGGCCGGGGAACCTCGCGCGCTGGGACGCGCTGAGCGACGGGCTGCGGACCGGCGGCGTCGAGGGGTTCGTGGAGGCCTACGGCGACGAGGGCGTCGGCGGGCGGTGGCGCGACACGATCCAGACGGTGCTGCGCCAGCGGCTCGGCGCGCACGAGCATCCGGAGGCGGTGGCCGACGCGCTGCGCGCGGTGCCGCGCTCGCGCCCGTTCGCAGACCGCGCGCAGCTGAAGGAGATCAGCGCCCCGACCGTCGTCGTCGCCGACCGCGACGAGCCCGACCCGGGCCACCCGCTGGCCGTGGGCGAGTTGTACGCCTCGCTGATCCCGGGCGCGCGGCTCGTCGTCGAGGACGCCGGCCAGAGCCCGATCGCGTGGCAGGGCGCGCAGTTGTCCAAGGTCATCGCCGAGGTCGCGGCAGCGGCGCAGCAGCAGACGTGAAGCGGCTGGCGACGCGGGCGGTGGGGATGGTCGTCGTGGTCGTCGCCGCGACGGCCGCCGCATGGCTGCTCTTCCATGCGCTGCGACCGAACCTGTTCGCCGGCGAGTCCGGGACGCTGCCGTCGCGGCTGTGGCAGTTCCTGGACCGCGCGTTCCTGCACTTCGACTTCGGCGTGTCGGCGCGCGGCAGCCGCCGGCCGGTCGCCGACCTCATCCGCGAGGGCCTGCCCGCCGACGTGAGCGTGCTGGCCGGCGGGCTGGCGTTCGGGGTGCTCGCGGGCGTGGGCGGCGGGATCTGGTGCGCGCGCCATCCGCGCGGGATCGCCTCGCGGATCGTCCAGGCGGGCGCGATGGTCGGGATGTGCGCGCCGGTCTACGTCGTCGGGCTGATGGCGCTGCTGTTCTTCGGCGAGGACATCGGGATCGTGCCCTTCGGCATCGGGATCCCGTTGCACTACGTCGACTTCGACCACTCGCCCGGTGGCTGGCTCGGCGCGCTGATCGTCCCGTGGATCGTCCTGGGCCTGCCGCTGGCGGGCATGTGCCTGCGCGTGATGCTGGGCGAGATGGTCGAGGTCGCCGGCGAGGACTACGTCCGCTCGGCCCGCGCCAAGGGCCTGACCGAGCGCGCGATCCTCCGCCGCCACGTCGCCCCGGCGGCCCTGGCCCCGACCGCGATGCTCGCCGGAGCGGCGATGCCGCTGTTGCTGACCAACCTGGTGCTCATCGAGAAGGTCTTCAGCGTCCCGGGCATCTTCGCCGACCTGACCGCCTCCATCGGCACGTCCAACGTGCCGCTCGTCCTGGGCACCACCGCGGTCGGCGCGCTGCTCATCGCCGTGACGACCTTCCTCTTCGACGTGTTGCTGGTGTGGTTGGATCCGCGGGTGCGGCTGGCGGATCGATAGCCATGGCGACGCTCGTGATCCGCAAGGAGCTGCGATGACCGACGCCGTGTTCGCGCCCGAGGGCGAGGTCCTCATCCCGTCCGAGCACGCCCGCGGCCCGTGGGACGCGGGGGCGATGCACGGCGGAGCGCCGGCGGCGCTGATCGCCCGGGCCATCGAGCGGCTCGAGACGCCGGCGCCGATGCGCTGCGTCCGCCTCGCGCTGGAGTTCGCCGGCGCGGTGCCGCTGCAGCCGGTGACCGTCAGCGCGCGGATCACCCGCGGGGGCAAGCGGCTCGCGCTCGTCGAGGCGGCGCTGAGCACCACCGACGGCACGGAGGTCCTGCGCGCGCGCGGCACGCTGCTGCGCATCGGCGACGTCGCGCTGCCTGCCGCCGCCACGCCGCCCGACGCGCCGGTGCCCGGACCGGAGCAGGGCCGGCCCGCACACTGGACGGGCGGCGACGAGACCGCCGGCTTCCACCTCACCGCCATCGACCTGCGCTTCGCCCGCGGCGACTGGGGCCACGGTCCCGCCGTGGGCTGGTTTCGCCTCGCGATGCCGCTGGTGGCGGGCGAGGAGCCGACCCCGCTGCAGCGCACCGTCGCCTTCGCCGACTTCGGCAACGGCCTCAGCCGCGCGCTGGACTTCCGCACGCACCTCTTCGTCAACGCCGACCTCACGGTCCACCTGCACCGCGAGCCCGAGGGCGAGTGGGTCGCCCTCGACGCCCGCACCGACCTCGACCGCACCGGCGTCGGCCAGGCGACCTCGATCCTCCGCGACCGGCACGGCCGGCTGGGCGTCGCGGCGCAGTCGCTGTTCGTGGCCGAGCGCTAGGGGTGCCGTAGGCGGCCAGCGAGGCCGAGGCCCACGATGGCCAGCCGTCGCCGCCGGAGGTGGGTCCCCAGTCGCGATAGCGACACAGTCTCCTAGGCGAAGCCTCGCCCAGAGGGCCAGGTTCCCTTGCGGGAACTCGCCCAGGGGCTCGTACCCGCGGTCCGGTAGGGACCCACGCTCCTATCGGGTCTTCGCGTGCTTGCGCCGCGCCGCCTTGACGGCCTTCTTCGGCGCGGCGATAGCGTCCACGGCGATGCCGGCCATCCCGCTGCCCGACCCCGAGCTCGCCGACGGCGTGATCCGCCTGCGGTCGCCGCGGCCGGCCGACGTGCCCGCGATCACCGCGGCGTGCCAGGATCCGCTCATCCAGCGCTTCACGTTCGTGCCGCCCAACTACACCGAGGCCCACGCGCGCGACTGGGTCGGCTCCGAGCCGCTCGCCCGCGAGCGCGGCGAGGCCCTGTCGCTGGTCATCGCGCCGGCCGGCGGCGACGAGGTGCTCGGCACGGTCGGGCTCCTGCGCCCCGACTGGCTGCATCGCACCGCGGAGATCGGCTACTGGGTCGCGCCGTCGGCGCGGGGGCGGGGCGCCGCGACCCGCGCGGTGGCGCTGCTCGCCCCGTGGGCCCTGCGGACGCTGCGCCTGCAGCGCCTGAGCGCCGACGTCGACGTCGACAACGACGCCAGCCAGCGCGTCGCGCAGCGCGCCGGCTTCGTCCGCGAGGGCGTGCTGCGGTCGGCGATCGAGGCCAAGGGCCGGCGCTGGTCGCTGGTGGTGCACTCGCTGCTGCCCGAGGACCTGGCATGAGCGAGAGCCTCGCGAGCCTCGCCGGCGACGATCCCGCGGCGCGCGCCGCGACGGCGGCCGCGGCCGAGCCCGAGCAGCGCGTCACCGCGCTGGAGCTCTTCTTCGACCTGGTGTTCGTCTTCGCGATCACGCAGGTCACCGGCTACCTGTCGGCCGATCCCACGTGGACGCGGCTGCTGGAGGGCGTCGCGATCATCGTCGTCCTGTGGTGGGCGTGGTGCTGCTACGCGTGGCTCGGCAACACCGCGGGCTCCGACGAGGGCGCGTTCCGGGTCGTCCTGCTCGCCGCGATGGGGGCGATGCTCCTCACGGCCATCGCGCTCCCGCACGCCTTCGGGCGCGACGCGCTGGCGTTCGGGATCGCCTACTGCGTGGTCCGCGTGCTGCACATCGTCGCCTATGCGATCCTGGCCCGCGGCGACCCGACGCTGCGCAAGGTCGTCTGGGCCCTGGGGCGCACGATGATCCCGGCCGGCCTGCTGCTCGCCGTGGCGGGCCTGGTCGAGGGCGAGCTGCGGACCGCGTGCTGGGTCCTGGCGATCGCGATCGACCTGGGCAGCCTCTGGATCCAGGGCGTGGAGGGCTGGCGCGTCGACGCGGGCCACCTCGCCGAGCGCTACGGGCTGATCATCATCATCGCGCTGGGCGAGTCGATCGTCTCGCTCGGCGTCGGCGCCGAAGGCCATCCGCTGGACGCCGGGCTGATCGCCGGCGTGCTGCTCGGCATGGCCACCGCGGCCGCCCTGTGGTGGGCGTACTTCGACGTCGTGGCGCTCGTCGCCGAGCGGCGCTTCCGGCGCGCGGCCGGCCTGGAGCGGGTCCTCATCGCGCGCGACTCCTACACCTACCTCCATCTCCCGATGGTCGCCGGGATCATCCTCTTCTCGCTCGGCGCCAAGAAGACGCTGGCCCACGTCGGCGATCCGCTGGAGACGGTCCCGGCCGCGGGCCTGTGCGGCGGGCTCGCGCTGTACTTCCTCGCGCACGTCGCGTTCCGGCTGCGCAACGTCCGCAGCCTCAACGTCGGGCGGCTCGGGCTGGCGATCGTCTTCGTCGCCCTGATCCCGGTGGCGACGGAGATCCCCGCGCTCGCGTCGCTCGCGCTGGTCGCCGCGCTGTGCGTCTCGGTGATGGCCTACGAGTTCGTGCACTTCCACGACGCGCGCGAGCGCCTGCGCCACGCGCTGACGTGAGCGGCGAGCACCGCCGACGCCCGCGGCGCCTGGACCGGCTGCCCGAGCAGTACTTCACGCAGATCCTGGCGGCGGCCGCCCGCGCGCGGGCCGAGCCCGGCGCGCGGTTCCTCGACCTCGGCCGCGGCAACCCGGACCTGCCGCCGCCCGACCACGCCATCGAGGCCCTGCGCGCCGCGGCGCTGCAGACCGACACGCCGATCGTGCACGGCTACCCGCCCTTCGACGGCCACGCGGACCTGCGCGCGGCGATCGCCGCGCGCTACGCGGCCGACCACGGCGTGCCGATCGACCCCGACCGCGAGGTCGCCGTGATCCCGGGGACCAAGACGGGGATCATGCTCGCCTGCCTGGCCACGGCCGAGGCGGGGGAGACGATCCTGCTGCCCGACCCCGGCTACCCCGACTACCTCTCCGGCGCCGCGCTGGCCGGAGCGCGCGTCGCCCCGCTGCCGCTGGACGCGTCGAGGGGCTTCCAGCCCGACTTCGAGGAGGCGGCCGGCGCCGGCAGCCCGGCCGGCGCGGCGCACCCGGCCCTCGCCGTCCTCAACTACCCCTCCAACCCGTGCGCGGCGTGCGAGCAGCCCGGCACGTTCGAGGCCGCGGTCGCCTTCGCGCACGCGCGCGGCAGCTGGGTGCTCAACGACCTGGCCTACGGGTTCCTGGCCTTCGACGGCCACCGGGCCCGCAGCATCCTGGAGGTCGACGGCGCCCGCGACGTGGCCCTCGAGCTGTGGTCGCCGTCCAAGATCTACGGGATGGCCGGCTGGCGGATCGGCTTCGCGGTCGGCTCGGCGACGCTCGTCGCCCGCATCCAGGAGCTGTTGGACCACACGACGGCCGGCGTCTTCACCGGTCTGCAGCGCGGCCTGGCCGCCGCCCTGCGCTCCGACCAGTCCGACGTCGCCCAGCGCCGCGACGTCTACCGCCGCCGGCGCGACCGGCTCGTCGCCACCCTCACCGCCGCCGGCGCCGACCTGGCGCCCGCCGCGGGCTCGTTCTTTGTCTGGTGGCGCCTCCCGCCGGGCCTGACGCCGGAGCGCCTGATCGCCGAGGCCCGCGTGGGCGTCGCCCCGGGCGAGGGCTTCGGCGTCCGCGGCGCCGGCTGGGCGCGCCTCTCGCTCGCGACGCCTGACGCCGACCTCGAAGAGGCGGCGGATCGGCTCGCCCACGCGGTGCGAACCTCCACTTAGCCTGCCGTTTCGGCACACGCTCCCGCGCAGCGCGTTAGATTCAGGTGCATGGCTGAGGCCACCGTCCTCGTGGTCGACGACGATGCGAGCTTCCGGGCGTACGTCCGCGCTGCGCTCGACGAGCGCCGCTTCCGCGTCGTGGAGGCCTCCAGCGGCCCCGAGTCGTTGCAGATCGCCCTGCGCGAGCGCCCCGACGCGATCCTCCTGGACTGGCGGATGCCCGGGCAGAGCGGCATCACGACGTGCCGGTTCCTGCGCGCCGAGCCCGATCTCCAGGGCGTGCGCATCGCCATGGTGACCGGACTCGACGACGAGCGCGATCGCACGCTGGCCCGTCACGCCGGCGCCGACGCGTTCCTGGTCAAGGACCCGGATCCCGACGCGCTCGCCGTCGCGGTGCGCCGCCTGCTGGCGCCCGACGCCGCCGGCGCAACGCAGCCGTAGCGCCGGAGCTGGTTTCACCCGCGAGCGCCGGGGTAACCAAGCGGCCTCTCGTCGTCCTATTGCGGTTCAAGGAGGTCCACCTTGCGGATCAGACCGATGCTCTGTGCTCTTGGCGCCATCGGCGCCGCCACCGCGGTCGGCGGCGTCGTCGCGACCGGCTCGCCGGCGCAGAACGGCGACGTGCGCACCTATGTGGTCCTGCTGGACCCGTCGGCGTCGACCGACCAGGCCACGCAGTCCATCCAGGCCGCCGGCGGCTCCGTCGAGCGGATCAACACCGCCGTCGGCGTCGCGACCGTGCGCTCCACCGCGGCCGACTTCGCCGCGGAGGCGGTCACCCAGCCCGGCATCCAGGGCACCGCCGCCGACCGCTCCATCGGGCAGGTCCCGGCCGAGTCGCGCACCAAGCGCGACCGCGACGCCATCGAGGAGCTCACCGCCGAGCGCAACGCCGCCCGCGGCCAGCAGGGCGCCACGCCGGACGCCGCCACGCCCGGCGACCCGCTCGCCTCGCTGCAGTGGGACATGCAGATGATGCACGCGACCGTCACCGGCTCCTACCGCGAGCAGCAGGGCACCAAGGACGTCCGCGTCGGCATCATCGACACCGGCGTCGACGGCTCGCATCCGGACATCGCACCCAACTTCGACGCGGCGCTCAGCCGCAACTTCACCGTGGACGACCCGGTGATCGACGGCGCCTGCGACACCGATCCCGACGGCTCCTGCGAGGACCCGGCCAACGTGGACGAGAACGGCCACGGCACGCACGTCGCCGGCACGATCGGCGCACCGCTGAACGGCCTCGGCATGGCCGGCGTCGCTCCGCGCGTCGACATCGTCAACCTGCGGGCGGGTCAGGACTCCGGCTACTTCTTCATCCAGCCGGTCGTCGACGCCCTCACCTACGCGGGCGACCACGGCATCGACGTCGTCAACATGTCGTTCTACATCGATCCGTGGCTGTACAACTGCGCGTCCAACCCGGCCGACACGCCGGAGCAGCAGCAGGAGCAGCAGACGATCATCGAGGCGACCAAGCGCGCCCTGGCCTACGCCCATGACCGTGGCGTGACCCTCGTCGCCGCCGACGGCAACGAGAACACCGACCTCGGCCGTCCGGAGTTCGATCCGACGAGCCCGGACTATCCCACCCCGAAGTCGGCGCACGACCGCAACGTCGACAACTCGTGCCTGAGCCTGCCGACCGAGGGCGAGGGCGTCATCGGCGTCACGTCCGTCGGCCCGAGCGGGCGCAAGGCCTACTACTCCAACTACGGGACCGAGCAGGCCGACGTGTCGGCTCCGGGCGGCGACTACTACGACTTCCCGGGCACCGACAAGAACGCCAAGCCGACGAACCTGATCCTGGCGCCGTACCCGGAGGCCGTCGGCCGTGCCGCGGACCCGGCGACCATCGACGCGGCGGGCAACCCGACCACGCCGTTCGTCGTCAAGGACACCAAGAACGGCCAGACGGCCTACTACCAGTACATCCAGGGCACCTCGATGGCCTCCCCGCACGCCGTGGGCGTGGCGGCGCTCATCGTGAGCCAGTTCGGCAAGCGCGATCGGTTCCAGGGCGGCCTGACGCTCGCGCCCGACCGCGTGCAGAACATCATGCAGAAGTCGGCGACCGACACGGCGTGCCCGTCGCCTCGCCAGTACGAGTACGGCGGCCTGCCCGCGGACTACAACGCGTACTGCGAGGGGCCGGTCAAGCGCAACGGGTTCTACGGCGACGGCGTGGTCGACGCCCTCGCCGCGATCCACGCCCGGGATTAGGGCGGGAGGGAGACGGCGGCGGGCTCGGCGCTCATGGCGCGGAGCCCGCCGCCCCGGCGCCATATGCTCGCGGGCGATGCCCGAGCCGACCGTCCCCGATCACCAGCGCCTGGCGGCCATGCGCCGCACCTACGAGCGCGGCGGGCTGGACGAGGGTGACCTCGCGCCGACCTGGACCGCGATGCTCCGGCGCTGGCTGGACGACGCCGAGGCCGGCGGGGTGCGCGAGCCCAACGCGATGGTCGTCGCCACGGCCGACGCCCACGGCCGCCCGAACCTGCGGACAGTGCTGCTGAAGGGGCTCGACGACTCGGGCCTGACGTTCTTCACCCACTACGAGTCGGCCAAGGGCCACGAGCTGGCCGCCAACCCGGTGGCGTCGATCCTCTTCCCGTGGGTCGACCTCCAGCGCCAGGTGCGCCTCACCGGCGCGGTGCACCGCCTCGACGCCGCGGCCTCCGACGCGTACTGGGCCTCGCGGCCCTACGGGTCGCGCATCGGCGCACTGGCCAGCCCGCAGTCGCGCGTCGTCGCCTCGCGCGCCGAGCTCGAGCAGGCGCGCGACGCGCTGCTCGAGCGCTACCCGGAGTCGGGCGCCGTGCCGCGCCCCGAGCAGTGGGGCGGCTACGTCGTGGTCCCCGACGCCGTAGAGTTCTGGCAGGGCCGGCCCGACCGCCTCCACGACCGCCTGGCGTATCGCCGGACGGCCGAAGGGGCGTGGGTCACGGAGCGCCTGGCGCCCTGAGGCGCCGCCGGCGTCAGCGCGTCAGGTGCCAGAGAGCGCCGCTGCCGATCGCCTCCCGGCGCACGAGCCCCTCGCCGGCGGCCGCGATCAGCGCCTGCTCGGCGGCGTCGTGGTCGAGCTCGCCCAGGTTGGTGGTCATGCAGGCGGCGACCTCGCGCGTGACGGGTGCGTAGGGCAGCGCGCGCAGCACGTCGACGACGTCGCCGGCCGCCGGACGGCGCTCCAGGGAGACGTCGAGGTTGGCCAGCGCCGTGTCGTAGGACTCCAGCGGTTGGAAGCCGCCGACCTCGAGGCTGCGCCCGTCCTCGGTCGCGAAGATGATCGACGGCGCCGTGTAGCGCACGGCGCCGTCGGTGTCGGCCTCGCGACCCTGGGCCTCGATCGGCCGGCCCGCCGCGGTCCGCGCCTCGGCGCGGTCCTGCTGGTAGGCGGCCTCGACGGCGGGATCGTCCAGCGCGCCGACGACCGCGTCGACGTCGACCTGGCCCGCGACGGGCGCGAGCGCGGCGCGCAGGTCGTCCTCGCGGTCGAGCAGCAACGTGGTGGTGAACTGCGCGAACTGCAGCGCGCGGAAGACCGCGAGCTCGGCCTCGGGCTGGGCGAGGCGCGCGGCGACGACGACGCGGCACGCCAGGCCGGTGCCGGTCACGCGCTCGCGCGGCTGGCCGCCGAACGGCATCCCGAAGCGTCGCTCGAAGGTGCGAAAGCTCTGAGCGCTGCGCGTGGGCGTGTACCCGGCGGCGACGTAGCGCTCGGGACCCTCCGCGAGGCCGATCATCACGTGGCGCCAGTCGAGCTGATCGCCGAAGCGCCAGTGCAGCACCGAGAGGGCGGGGGAGGCCGAGTAGGCCCAGGGGCAGTGGGGGTCGCTGAAGTGGGTGGTGGCGATGGAGGAGGGCATCTCCGACATGATTGCACGCGCAACGACGGTACGCGCAGGCTCCACCTCCCCGCAAGTTCTTGCACAAGCGTCCTGTTATAGGCAAGGATTTGCTTGAATGGCGGCGAACAGACGCCGGACGCAGTGCAAAATCCACGAGGAGGCATTCTGATGGCAACGGAGCGACCCAGCGGGCTCAAGCAGCGGTCCTACCTGATCGGTGGCGACGAGATCAACTGGTTGGAGACCGCCGCCGGCAAGACCAAGCTGACGCAGAGTGATCTGGTGCGCCTGGCGCTGCAGCGCCTGCGCAAGGACCTCGGTGCTGCTCGCAGCCTGAAGCTGGAGGCCGTCGAGGGCCTCGCCAAGGGCACGAAGTGGGCGCCGGTCAAGCGCGGCGGCCCGCGCCGTCGCGCCGCATAGCCTCACTCAGCGAACCTGAGCGCCACGGCGCCTCGGTGGACGGACGTTCGGTCTGGACGTCCGCCGCTGAGGCGCCGCGGTGCAGTGGTCGACCTAGGGTGGGAGATGATGCATGCCGACCAGCAGATCGACTACGTCCGCACGATCAACAGCGCCCGTCTGGAGCTGGAGTCGGCGGGCAACCCGTCCTACGTCGTGATCACGCTCGACGCGGCCGGGGAGTCGCAGCTCTCGCCGATGGTCTTCTCGACCGTCGGTCCGGCCGCCGACCACGGCGTGCGCACGGCGCGCGAGCTGCAGCCCGGTGAGCAGGTCGTGATCGTCAGCCGCTCGGCCGGCGGTCAGCGCGCGATGTTCACCATCGTCGAGCCCAAGACGCTGAAGCGCATCCACCAGCGCGTCGAGGTCATCGAGCAGTCCTTCGCCGAGACCGACGGCCCCGTCTTCTAGGACGCACCGTCGTCGGTGCCGTCGTCGTCGCTGACGGGGCGGTACCAGAGCAGCGTCATCGGCTCCTCGTCGGTGAACCGCCAGCCGGGCTCGCCGAGCAGCATCGCCATCTCGTCGCGGATCGTCGCGTAGAAGCCGCGGCGGTCGCTGCGCCAGCCGTCGAGCGTCTCGGTCCCGACGTCCTCGGGCTCGAGCCAGTCGTCGTCGATGTCGCTGAACGGCACCGACGCGACGCTGACGACCTCGACGGTCGCGCGCCGGCGTCCCAGGAAGTCCATGACCGGCAGGCGCTGGCCGACACGCGGCGGCCCGCCCTCGAGCTCCCACTCGCGCGCCAGCGTGACCGACAGCGTCTTGCGGCCGGAGATGACGGCGTGGATGTTGCGCTCGCCCCGGCCGCCGTCGTCGGCGTGCCCGAACTCCAGGAACGGCTCATGCGCGCTGCGCCACGGCGCCAGCGGGATCGTCGCCTCCAGGCGCGTGCCGCCGCCGGGCGGGCTGTCGATCGTCAGCTCGCCGCCGAGCGCCGCGATGCGGTCGCGGAGCCCGCGCAGGCCGGAGCCCGCCAGCGGGTCGGCGCCGCCGTCGCCGTCGTCGGCAACGACGGCGACCGCCTCGGCGAGGCGCTGGAAGACGTCGACGCGCACGCGGGTGGCGTTGGCGTACTTGACCGCGTTGGTCAGCGCCTCGGAGGCGAGGTAGAACGCGCTGAGCTCGACCGGGGCCGGCAGCCGGCGCTCGGGCAACCGGCCGATCTCGACCGGCACCGGCGATCGCGCGGCGAGCGCCTCGAGCGCGGGCGCCAGGCCCTTCTCGGTCAGCCCGGCCGGGTGCAGGCCGCGCGCGAGCTCGCGCAGCTCGTCGGTCGCCAGGCGCGCCTCCTCCTGCGCGCGCTCCAGCAGCTCGGCGGCGTCGGGCGGCAGGTCGTCGCCGAGCTTGCGGCGCGCGATGCCGATCAGGTGGCCGAGCGCCACGACGCGCTGCTGCGCGCCGTCGTGCAGGTCGCGCCCGATGCGCTGGCGCTCGCCGTCGGCGGCGTCGAGGACGCGTGAGCGTGCGGCGGCGACCTCCGCGTCGCGCGTGCGCAGCGTCGCCTGGTGGCGGCGGCGCTCGATCTCGGCCGCGGCGCGCGCCGCGAAGATCCGCAGCACGGCCAGCTCGTCCTCGTCGGGCTCCAGCGGCCGCGACGACATGAGCGCCGCGTAGCCGACCTGGCTGCCGTCCGCGCCGGGCAGCGCGACGCCGAGGTAGGAGTCCAGGCCGAAGTCGCGGACGTAGCGGTCGCCCGGATAGCGCTCGCACGTGCCGAACGGCAGCACGAGCATGCCGGTGGCCGCGACGGCCGAGCACGGCATCGTCTCGTCGAGGTCGAACTCGTAGCCCTCGGGCAGCTCGACGCCGTTCTGCCAGGACGCCAGGACGCGCACGCGGCCGGAGGCCGGCTCGGGCAGGAACTCGCCGAGGAAGGCCAGCTCGGCGCCGAACGCGGCGGCGAGGTGATGGACCAGCGCGCGGAGGAAGGCGTCGCCCACGACGCCCGCCGTCCCCGCGGCCAGGCGGCGCAGGAGATCGCGCTCACGCGCGGTCGTCGGCGTGTGCGTGGCGTCGGACGGTTCGGGCGTTGCGGCGGCTGAGGGCTCCAAAGCGCGCCGAATGCTACCCGCGCCGCGGCGCGCCGCCGACCCTTGCGGACCGGCGACGCGCGCGTCGTGCGCTAGTTGAGCGCCATGTTCGGCTCGCCGCGGCTGCTGAGCCCGGAACCGGCGATGGTGCAGGTGCCCCCGCGCGGGGTCCCGCCGTTGTAGGCCTGGCGCACGCAGCTGCGCAGCGCCAGCTGACCCCAGTAGTTGGGGTGGAACGACTCCTGGACGTAGTACGGCCCGAAGACGGTCGAGACGGTGCGGATCTGGTTGACCCACTCGCTCTTGTCGACGGCGCCGGCCTGCGTCCACGACGTCAGGCCCTTCTCCTCCAGCAGCCCGACCGTGTTCTCGCACAGGCGGTGCCCGTTGAACGCCGACTGCAGCTCCAACACCTTCACGTTGGACAGCGCGGTCTGCGCCGCCGCGTTGCGGACGGCGTTGTTGATGGTCGGCAGGGCCGTGCTGTTGGCCCAGTTGGCGTCGTTGTTCCAGAACCCGCAGCCGCCGGTGTTCTGGCGCGTGTAGCCCGACTCGCCGTAGCGGAAGCCCGACCCGGACGGCAGCGGCGACTCGTAGTCCTGAACGACGATCTTGTAGCCGGCGTCGGTGTAGCCGGCGTTCGTCATCGCCTGGCGGACGTTGAGGATCGCGCCCTTGATCGCGGCGGTCTGGGCGGCCACGTTGGCGGCGGTGAAGTTCGCCGTCACCGACGAGTCGTCGTTGCAGTAGTCCTTCCACCACGAGGGGGAGAGGAGCCAGTCCGTGACGCAGGTCTGCACGACCGACGCGAAGTTGAAGTTGTTGCCGCCGATCGACAGCGAGATCATCTTCACGTTGTGGGTCGCGGCGAACGACTGCAGCGCCAGCGCCTGGCCCTGCTTGGACCCGTTGGAGTAGAAGTCGAGGCCGGGCTTGAAGCTCGAGCCGTCCGACGTCGCGGTCGTGGCGCCCGAGCACGCGAAGTTCACGCCGTTGACGCCGCCGCCGATGAACACCTCGGCCGACTTGGACCGGTGACAGCCCGAGATGGCCTCGCCGCTGCCCGAGGCGTTGTCGTAGTAGGCGGTGGAGCCGAGCGCGTCGATGCCGCCCGACCCGGCGTTCGAGTTGCCGGCCCAGCGGCCGGCCTCACCCGAGATGTAGGAGTCGCCCACGGTGGCGACCCACGGCGAGCCGGACCCCGGCCCGTCGGCGCGCGCCGTGCCGCTGTGCACGGCGAGCGCCGCCAGCACCGCGATGGCGGCGAGCACCCCGAAGCGGCGCGTGACCCCACGCGCCGCAGAGATCTGCGACATGTTCTCTCCTCCTGCTGACCCCCGGGGGCGACCGGATGCCGCCCCCGACTGGACGCGAACCTAACCGGCGCGACGGCGTCCGTGTGACAAATGTCGCATGCCGTCTGGCAGGGGCCGAGAACGCCGCTGCTACGATGTGCTGTGTGTTCGGGCGCCCTTGCCCGACGCGAGGCAGCTCGCTTGGGTCCCGCCGGAGTGCGGTTCGGGTCAGCAGTCTCCCCGAATCGTCCGCGACGCTCTGCGCCGCACTGGAGTTCCCAATGTCACAGAAGTCCTTCGCCGATCTCGGCGTGTCCAAGGCCGTGGTCGACGCGCTGGCCAAGCGCGGCCGCACCGAGCCGTTCGCCATCCAGAACCTCATCATCGGCGACATCCTCGCCGGGCGCGACGTGCTGGCCAAGTCGCCGACCGGCTCGGGCAAGACCCTGGCCTTCGGCGTCCCGATGCTCGACCGCATCGACGCCAACGGCTACGGCCGCCCGTCGGCGCTGGTCCTCGCCCCGACGCGCGAGCTCGCCTCGCAGATCGTCGACGAGCTCTACCCGCTGGCCCACGCCCGCGCGTTGAAGATCACCACCGTCTACGGCGGCGTCGGCATCCAGAAGCAGGAGCGCGACGCCGTCAACTCGCACATCGTGGTCGCCACGCCCGGCCGCCTCGAGGACCTGCTGCAGCGCGGCAAGCTCAAGCTCAACGACGTCACCTTCCTGGTCCTCGACGAGGCCGACCGCATGCTCGACATGGGCTTCCGCCCGGCCGTCGACCGTATCGTCGCCAAGTGCCCGCGCGGCCGCCAGACCGTCTTCCTCTCCGCGACGCTGGACGGCGACGCCGGCCGCATCGCCCGCGAGTACACCGAGGACGCCGCCTCGCACGCCATCGAGCCCGACACCGATCGCCTCGAGGCCATCGCGCACCGCTTCATCGCGGTCGAGCGCGACGACCGGCTCAAGATGCTCGTGCGCGAGCTGCGCACCGAGCGCGACCTCGCGCTCGTCTTCGTCCGCACCAAGCACGGCGCCGACCGCCTGGTCAAGCGCCTGGGCAACGAGGGCGTCAGGGCCGTCGCCATGCACGGCGACAAGTCCCAGCGCCAGCGCGAGCGCGCTCTGGCGCAGTTCGAGCGCGGCGAGGTCGACACGCTGGTCGCCACCGACGTGGCCGCCCGCGGCATCGACGTGCGCGACATCTCGCACGTGATCAACTTCGATCCGCCCGAGGACGGCGACACCTACACGCACCGCGTCGGCCGCACCGGCCGCGCCGGGCGCACCGGCGAGGGCGTCACGTTCGTCGGCAGCGAGCAGGCCGGGGACGTCCAGAAGATGGCGACGCAGCTCGGCATCCTCAAGGAGTTCGGCCAGAGCGGCCTGCTGCGCAGCGAGCGCGGTGGCGCCAAGCCGCCGTCCGAGGCCGGCGGCCCCCGCACGACGGGCGCGCGCAGGCGCCGCCCGCGCTCGCGGACGGGCAGCGGCAGCACCTCCGGTCGCCACTCCGGCCGGTAGGTCCGCGCGCCGTGGCGCGGGAGATCGCCATCCGCGGAGACATGATCCGGCTCGGCCAGCTCTTGAAGCTGGCCGACGTCGTGGACGGCGGCGGTGAGGTCAAGGACTACCTCGCCGAGGTCCCGGTCCTGGTCAACGGCCAGCCCGAGGATCGCCGCGGGCGCCAGCTGCACCCGGGCGACGTCGTCGTCACCGGCGACGAGGAGCTGCACGTCGTGAGCGCAGCGGCGTGAGCGACGAGCCGGCCGGCCCGCCGCCGCCCTCCAGCCAGGAGCTCGCGGGCGCGCTCGCGTCCAACGCGGCGCGCAAGCCCATCAACGTCGTCGCCGCGCTCGCCGGCTTCGCCGTGCCGTTCGCGGCCGGCGCGCCGGTGATCGTGGCGCTGCTGGTCGCGATGGTCGTCTACGCGGCCGCCGCGGCGCGCACGATGTTCGACGCGGCCGAGACCGCGCGCGTCACCGCCGCGGCGGGCGGCGCCGGCGACTCCGACGACTCCGAGTCAGAACGCCAGGCGTAGGAGCGCCGTCACGGCGGCCGCGCCGATGACGACCCAGATCACCGACGCGCCGCGCCACAGCAGCAGCGCCGCCGCGCCGAGGCCCACGACGCGCGCGTCGACGTCGAGCTCGCCGCCGTGGATCACGGTCTCGGTGACGACCAGCGCCGCCAGCAACGCGGCGGGCAGCAGCGAGAGCACGCGCGTGACGCGCCGGCCGAGCGTGCGCCCACCGACCGCGACGGGCCCGAACCCGCGGATCGCGAACGTCGTCACCGCGCAGAGCGCGACGGTCAGCCAGGCCTTCTCGGCGGCGGTCACGCCGTGGCCTCCGCGCCGGCGCGCGCGCCGCGCAGGCCGACCAGCGCGATGAGCGACGCGGCGAGGATCCCGATCCCCGCCGGCGCGAGCAGCCCGAGGACGACGGCGACGATCGCGCCGCCGACGGCGACGGCGCTGGCCTGCGCCGTACGCAGCTCGCCGACCAGCAGGGCGAGGAAGAACGCCGGGAAGACCGCGTCGATCCCCAGCGCCTCGGGGTCGGGCAGGGCGCTGCCGGCGATCACGCCGATGATCGTGCCGCTGAGCCACGTGACGTACTGCAGGGCCGAGGAGCCGAAGAGCGTGTGGCGGTCGAAGCGGCCGTCGCCGCGATTGGCCATGGCCCAGGCGGCGTCGACCACCGACTGGCCCTCCATCGCCCGCCGGACCCGGCCGCCCTTCAGCGAGGGCCCGAGCGCGAGGCCCATGGCGAGGTAGCGCCCGTTCATGAGCACGGCGGCCAGGACCGCCGCGATCACCGAGCCGCCCTGGGCGAGGATCGCCACCGCCGCGAACTGCGCGGCGCCGGCGTAGACGATGGCCGACATCACGATCGCCGCCGCCGCGGGCATCCCGGCGGCGCGGGCCGAGATGCCGAACGAGATGGCCACCACGAACCCGGCGGCCGCGAACGGCACCGCCGCGCGGGCGCCCGCGCGGGCGGTCGAGGAGGACCGGAGGCTCGTCACGCTCACGCCGGGCAGGCTCGCAGGCCGCGGCCCGGGCAGCCAGTCACGTCGCTTGGGGCGGCGATCAGCGCCGCTGATCGACGGCGCCGTCCGCGGCGGGCGCTCCGGCGCGCACGGGCGGGGCGTGCAGCTCGAACGCGCCGGCCAGCAGCTCGTAGGAGCGTCGCCGCGCGTCGTGGTCATGGGTGATCGTCACGACGATCACCTCGTCGGTCTTGTACGCGTCGGCCAGCTCCTCGACCTGCGCGCGCACCTTGTCGATGGCGCCGACGATCGCGCGGCGGTTGCGCACCGGCGCGCCGAGCGGCTCGCCCTCGGCCTCGAGGTACCGCAGCGCCTTCTCGGGCGGCGGCACCGCGATCAGCCGGCCCTGGCGCAGCATCTTGAAGGCCATGCGGTGGGAGGCGGCGAGGCGCTGGGCCTCCTCCTCGGTGTCGGCCGCCAGGACCCAGGCGGCGACCGCCGTCTGCGGCTCCATGTGGCGCTCGGAGTGCTGGAAGCGGGCCCGGTAGTCGGCGACGATGCCGGCGCCGCCGGGGTTGATGAAGTCGGCGAACGCGTAGGGGAGGCCGAGCTCGCCGGCCCAGATCGCGCTCTGCGGCGACGATCCCAGCAGCCACGGCTCTGGCGTCTCGGGCCGGCCCGGCAGGTCGGCGGCCAGCCGGCCGAAGCGGTGGCCGTCGGGGAAGCGGTCGTCGAGATAGGCGAGCAGCTCGACGAGCTGCTCGGGGAAGTCGTCGGGCATCGCGGTGCGCCGGTCGCGCTGCAGCGCGAAGGTCGTCATCGGGTCGGTGCCCGAGGCCCGGCCCAGCCCGAGGTCGATGCGCTCGGGAAACAGCCCGGCCAGGACGCTGAAGTTCTCGGCCACCTTCAGCGGGCTGTAGTGCGGCAGCATCACGCCGCCGCTTCCGACGCGGATGCGCTGCGTCGCGGCGGCCAGCGGCCCGATCAGCACCTCGGGGCTGGGACCGGCGAGCATCGGGCCGCCGTGGTGCTCGGAGACCCAGTAGCGGTGGTAGCCCAGCGCGTCGGTCAGCCGCGCCAGGTCGATGCTGTTGCGCAGCGCCGCCGAGCCCGTCGAGCCCTCGGCAACCGGCGACTGGTCGAGGACGCTGAGACGGAGCACCCACTCGACGCTAGCACCTCGAACCCAGGTGGTTCGACGATGACCGAACTTGACGCGTGCGCTTACCATCGACCGCCATGAGCGCCCGCGCCTGGACCGCCTTCGCCGCCGTGGCGACGCTGTGGGGGATCCCGTACCTGTTCATCAAGATCGCGGTCGACGACGGCGTCCCGCCGATCTTCCTCGCGTGGGCGCGCGTGCTCATGGCCGCCATGGTGCTGCTGGCGCTGAGCCATCGCGCGGGCGTGCTGGGCCCGGCGCTCGCGCGCCCGCGGCTGCGCTGGCTCGCGCTCTACGCGGTGGTCGAGATCGTCTTCCCGTTCCCGCTGATCGCCGCGGGGGAGAAGCACGTCCCGTCCTCGCTGGCGGCCATCCTCATCGCCGCCGTGCCGATGATCGTCGCGCTGCTCGCGCTGCGCTTCGACCCGTCGGAGCGTGCGACCGGGCGCCGTGCGGTCGGTGTCGCCGTCGGCTTCGCGGGCGTCGTGGCGCTCGTCGGCCTCGACGTCTCGGGCAGCGGCGGGGAGCTGCTCGGCGCGCTGGCGATCCTGCTGGCGGCCGTCGGCTACGCGGCCGGGCCGATGCTCATCAACCAGCAGCTCGGCGGGCTGGACCCGCGGGCGCTGATGGCCGTCGCGCTGTCGATCGCCGCGGCGGTCCTGACGATCCCGGCGCTCGCCGCCCCACCGGCCACCATGCCGAGCGCCGACGCGCTCCTGTCGATCGTGGTGCTCGGGTTGTTCTGCACCGCGGCCGCGTTCGTGCTCTTCGGCGCGCTGATCGCCGAGGTCGGTCCCGGGCGGGCGACGGTGATCACCTACGTGTCGCCGATCGTCGCCGTCACGCTCGGCGTCGCGGTGCTCGACGAGCGGCCGGGCGCCGGCGCCGTCGCCGGCCTGCTGCTGATCCTCGCCGGCTCGTGGCTGTCGACCGACGGGCGCCTGCCGCCCGGGGTCACGGGCCTGATCGGCCGCGTGCGCGCTAGATTCCTGGATTCTCCAATTCCCGATCGGCAACCGGAAGTTGCCGATCGCCTCTCTCCTCGGAGCATCACCATCATGTCGCCTCTCCGCTTCGCCGTCGCGGCGATCCTCGTTCCCGCTGTGCTGATCCTCGGCGCCTGCGGCAGCGACGATTCCTCGTCCTCCTCGGCCACCACCACCGCCTCCACGACCACGACGGCCGCGGCCGGCAACGAGTGCCAGAAGGCCAACCTGTCGCTGATCAGCGCCGGGCAGCTCACGGTCGGCACCGACAAGCCGGCCTACCCGCCGTATTTCGCGGACGACACGCCGTCCAACGGCAAGGGCTTCGAGAGCGCGGTCGCCTACGCGATCGCCAAGCAGCTCGGCTTCACGCCCGCCGAGGTCAAGTGGACGGTCGTGCCGTTCAACTCGTCCTACGCTCCGGGTCCGAAGAAGTTCGACCTCGACCTCAACCAGATCTCGATCTCACCCGCGCGCGCCAAGCGCGTGGACTTCTCGAAGCCCTACTACACGGCCCCGCAGGCCGTCGTGGCGCTGAAGAAGTCGGCCGCCGCGGGCGCGACGTCGCTGGCCGACCTCAAGACCACCAAGCTGGGCGTGCAGATCGGCACGACGAGCCTGGACGCGACGACGGCGACCATCCAGCCGTCGTCGCAGCCGCAGGTGTTCAACGACTCCAACGACGTCGTTCGCGCGCTGAAGACCGGCCGTGTCGACGCCGTCGTCGTCGACCTCCCGACGGCCTTCTACCTGACCGCCGCGCAGGTCCAGGACGCGAAGATCGTCGGGCAGTTCCAGGCACCGGGCGGCGACGCCTGGGGCGCCGTGCTGGAGAAGGACTCCAAGCTGACGCCGTGCGTCGACCAGGCCGTTGAGAAGCTCTCGACTTCGGGTGCGCTCAAGGCGATCGAGGCCAAGTGGATGGTCGCCGCCGCGGGCGCGCCGGAGCTGCGCTGAGCACGTCGCGGCAGGAGGTGCGCGCCGCTGCCCGGCAGCGTCGCGCCCGGCGGGGGACGGCGATCTCCGTCCTGTCGTCGGTCGTCGTGCTCGGCGGCCTGGCCGCGCTCGTCCTCACGTCGCCCGGCTGGGACGACGTCCGGCAGACGTTCTTCAGCTGGAGCGACTTCAAGGACTCGTTCCCCGACGTCCTGAAGGGGTTCTGGCTCGACGTCAAGCTGTTCGTGATCGTCGAGGTCGTCGTGCTGATCCTCGGGCTGTTCATCGCGCTGGTGCGCACGACGCGCTCGCCGGCGCTGTTCCCGTTCCGGTTGATCGCCGCGGTCTACAGCGACATCTTCCGCGGGATCCCGACCATCCTGATGGTCTACCTCGTCGGCTTCGGCGTGCTCGCGCTGAACCTCAACGGGGTGCCGACCGATCCCCTCGTCCTGGGCGGGGCCGCGCTCGCCGTGGCCTACTCGGCGTACGTCGCCGAGGTCTTCCGCTCGGGCATCGACTCGGTGCACCCGACGCAGATGGCCGGCGCCCTGGCGCTGGGCCTGACGCGCGTGCAGGCGCTGCGCCACGTCGTGGTCCCGCAGGCCGTGCGGCGGGTCGTGCCGCCCCTGCTCAACGACTTCATCGCGCTCCAGAAGGACGTGGCGCTCGTCTCGATCCTCGGGCCGGCCGAGGCCTTCCGCGTCGCGCAGATCGAGGCGTCGTCGAACTTCGTCTACACGCCGCTGGTGGCCGCCGCGGTGCTGTACCTGTGCGTGACGATCCCGATGGCGCGGTACGTCGACCACATCCAGAACCGCAAGCGCCGCGAGCGCGGGGGCGAGGTGGCGCTGTGAGCGAGGTCGTCCTCGAGGTCCGCGGCGTCACGAAGTCCTACGGCGACCGGCCGGTGCTGCGCGGCATCGATCTCGCGGTGCGCGAGCACGGCGCGATCGCGCTGATCGGCGCGTCGGGCTCGGGCAAGTCGACGCTGCTGCGGTGCGTCGACCTGCTGGAGGACATCGACGACGGCGACGTGCTGCTCGACGGCGCGGTCATCACCGACCCGTCGGTCGATCCGATCGAGGTGCGGCGCCGGCTCGGCATGGTCTTCCAGGCCTTCAACCTGTTCCCGCACCTCACCGTGCTGGAGAACCTCGTGCTGGGACCCGTGCGGGCCCACGGCGTCTCGCGCGAGGAGGCGGCCGACCGCGCCCGCGAGCTGCTGACGCGCTTCGGCCTGGGCGGCCGCGAGGACGACTACCCCGACCGGCTCTCGGGCGGCCAGCAGCAGCGCGTGGCGATCGCCCGTGCGCTCGCGACGCGGCCGCGGGCCCTGCTGCTCGACGAGATCACCAGCGCGCTCGATCCAGAGCTGGTCGGCGAGATCCTGCAGCTCGTCGCCGACCTCAAGGGCGAGGGGCTGACCATGCTCGTCGCCACCCACGAGATGGGCTTCGCGCGCGAGGTGGCCGACGAGGTGTGCTTCCTGCACGACGGCGCGATCGTCGAGCGCGGTGAGCCCGAGCACATGTTCGGCGCGCCCGAGCACCCCGAGACGCAGCGCTTCCTCCGTCGGTTGCTGGACGCCGGTCGTCTCTGAAGCCCGTCCGGACGGATAGGTTGTTCCGGAATCCGGTCCGCCATGATGGTCGGTCGGGGAAGCGGAGCCGGGCGGACAAGGACGTGGCGTGGTGCGGCAGGTCGCTGGGCTCATCGGGATCGCGGTGCTGCTGTGCGTGCTGAGCGCGGGCTCGGCGCTCGCCGCCGGCATCACCAACAGCGGCAGCGACCTGCGCGACGGCTGGTACGGAGACCAGCCCAAGCTGGCGCCCGACCTCGTCGGCGGTTCCACCTTCGGCAAGCTCTGGAGCGCGGACGTCGACGGCCAGGTCTACGCGCAGCCGCTGGTGCACGACGGCCACGTCGTGGTGGCGACCCAGCGCAACCAGGTCGTGAGCCTCGACGCGGAGACCGGCAACCGGTCGTGGGCGCGGACGCTCCCGCACGGCACGCCGTGGAACCCGCGCGACCTCGGCTGCAGCGACCTGCTGCCCGACATCGGCGTCACGGCCACGCCGGTCATCGACCCCGCGACCAACACGATCTACCTGACGCACAAGACCTATGCCTCGGGTGGCACGAGCGGCCCGGCGCAATGGTGGATGGACGCGCTCGACGCCGGCACCGGACTCGAGCGCCCGGGCTTCCCGGTGCAGATCCAGGGCAGCGCCGACAACGCGCCCGGGGTGACGTTCAACCCGACCGTGGAGCTCCAGCGACCCGGGCTCCTGCTGCTCGACGGCGTCGTCTACGCCGCGTTCGGCGGCCACTGCGACTACGGCTGGTACCAGGGCTGGGTGTTCGGGGTGAGCACCGCGGGCGCCATCAAGGCGCGCTGGAGCGCCTCCACGAGCTGGGGAGCGGGGATCTGGCAGTCGGGCTCGGGGCTGATGTCCGACGGCCCGGGGCGCATCTTCGTGGCGACGGGCAACGGCGGCTCGCCGCCGGTCGGGCACGCCGGCGGCGATCCCCTGGGCAGCTACGGCGAGTCGGTCGTCCGCCTCGCGGTGCAGTCCGACGGCAAGCTGCGCGCACAGGACTTCTTCGCACCCTACGACGCAGCGCAGCTCGACAACTGGGACGCCGACTTCGCGTCGGGCGGCGTGACCGCGCTGCGCGACGGCGTCTTCGGAACGCCGGAATATCCGCACCTGGCGGTGGCGGTGGGCAAGAGCGGCTACGTCTACGTGCTCAACCGCGACCGGCTGGGCGGCATCGGGATGACCGCCACCGGGGACGACGACGTCGTCAGCCGCGTCGGTCCCTACGGCGGCGTGTGGGCACGGCCGGCGATCTGGCCCGGCGACGGCGGCTGGCTGATGATCCCGACGTCGACGTCGGACGCCGAGGAGGCGGCCAGCGGCGCCAGCGGCTACCTCAAGATGTATCAGTACTCGCAGGTCGGCGGCAAGCCGACGATGGTGGCGCGCGCGAAGTCGACCGACCCGTGGGGCTTCAGCTCGGGCTCGGCGGTCATCACGTCCGACGGCCTGACGTCCGGCAGCGCGCTGGGCTGGGCGATCCATTCGACGGGCGGGTCCGGCGAGGGCGCGGAGCTGCGCGCCTACGACGCGGTTCCGGTCAACGACAAGCTCCGGCTCCGCTTCTCCTACCCGATCGGCACCGCGACGAAGTTCGCGATGCCCGGCGTGGGCAGCGGCCGCATCTACGTCGGCACGCGCGACGGGAAGGTGCTCGGCTTCGGCGCGCCCGTCAACGCCGCGCTGCGGGGACCGTCCACGACGTTCGCGAGGACGACGATCGGCCAGTCGATCACCAAGTCGGTGATGTTGACGCCGTCGGTGGAGCTGACGATCAACTCGGTGAGCTCGACGACGCTGTCCTTCGACGCGGCGTTCGCCGACCTGTCCAAGCCGCTGAAGGCAGGCGACCCGGTTCCCGTTGCGGTGACGTTCCGCCCGACCGCGACCGGCGCGGCGGGCGGCGCGCTGCACGTCGTGACGAGCGCCGGCACCTTTGACTTCGGGCTCAACGGCACGGGTCAGGCCAACGGACCGATGCTCGTGGCCTCGCCGCCGGCGCTGTCGTTCGGCGGCATCGTCGCGGGCGCCAGCCCGCTCGTGCGCACGGCCACCTTCGGCAACGAGGGCAGCGAGGAGCTGACGGTCGAGTCGGTCGAGCTGCCGCAGGGGCCGTTCACCGTGTCCGGCGTGCCCGACGTCGGCGCCACGATCCCCTCGGGCGGGCACCAGGATCTGGCCGTGCGCTTCGCGCCCCAGGTGCCGGGCGCGTATGTCGACGAGATCACGCTGCACACGACCGGCGGGATCAAGACCATCGGGCTGTCGGGAACCGCGGGGCAGGGCGGCCACGTGGAGATCCGGCCCGCCGGCGGGCTCGCGTTCGGCGCAGTGCCGGTGGGCCAGACGGTCGTAGGCGAGCTGACGCTGGCCAACACCGGCGACACGGCGTTTCGCATCACGAAGTCCAAGCCGCCGGTCTCCGACGCGTTCGTCGCGCTCGACGCGCTCGACGAGGGCACCACGTTGCAGCCCGCCGAGCAGCGCACGCTGCGGATCGCCTTCACGCCGCGGGCCACCGGCGCGGCGGCCTCGACGTGGATCGTCAACGGCACCGACGACTCCGGGGCGCACGACATCGCGCTGACCGGCGAGGGCGCGGTGAGCGAGACCGGCGGCGGCGGGCTGCCCGCCCCGCCGCCGGCCCTGACGCCGGTGGCGCCCGGTGACGGCCTGTCCGGCCAGGGCGCGGTCCTGCCCTCCAAGATCCGGTCCGGACTCGTCGTGTCCCGGGCGCGCGTGGCCCGCGACGGCCGCCGGCTGACGGTCGTCGGGCTCTCCAGCCCGCTGGCGGTCGGGGCGCTCGGGATCACCGTCGCGGCCCGCACCGGGGCCAAGCGCATGGTGACGGTCGTGACGGCGCGCAGCCTGCGCGGCGGGCGGTTCGTCGTGCACCTGAACCTGCCGCGCGCCGCCCGCACGTGGCGGTCGCTGAAGATCACCGCGCGCTTCGCAGGAAACACGCGCGTGCTGCCGGGCAGCCACACGCTGGTCCTCGTGCCCGCTCGGTAGCGTCCCCGCCTTGAGCGAGTTCGACGAGATCGTCCCGGTCCCCGACGGCGGCCGGGTCTATGAGCACACGGTGCGGCCCGGGCTCGCCGACGCGGCGCCCGGGGGCCGGGTGCGCCTCGACGCGCTGGCCCGCTGGCTGCAGGACGTCGCGCACGCCGACGTCAGCGACGCCGGCGTCGGCGATCGCGCGGTCTGGGTCGTGCGGCGTGCGCGCATGCAGGTCGCGCGCTTCCCGCGCTTCGGCGAGGCCGCGACGGTGAGCACGTTCGCCAGCGGCCTCGGGCGGATGTGGGCGCAGCGGCGGACGCGGGTGACGACGTCCGCCGGCGCGCTGGTGGAGGCCGTCGCGCTGTGGGTGCACCTCGATCCCGCCAGCGGGCGGCCGGTGCCGTTGACCGACGAGGAGCTCGAGCTCTACCGGGCGTCGTCGGGCGGGCGGGAGATCAAGGCGCGCCTGCGCCACCCGGCCCCGCCGCCCCCGGACACGGTGGACCTGGACGCCCGCCCGTGGGCGTTTCGCGCGACCGATCTGGACCTCGCCGGACACGTCAACAACGCGGCGTACTGGGCGGTGCTGGAGGAGGAGCTGCTCGGCGGGGCCGAGCCGGAGGCGCTCGACGTGGAGCTCGAGTTCCGTGCGCCGTCCCAGCCGGGCCGGTTCTCCGTGCTGGCCGAGGGTGCACGGCGGTGGGTGGTGGCCGACGGGGGCGCGGTCCACGCGTCCTTCGCGCTCGCGACCTGACGCGATGACTTGACAGAGGAAACTAAGGGCATTAGTTTTGCGGCTATGCCTTCTTCCTCCGCCTCCACTTCCGCCGTCACCCGCGTCGTGCGCATGGGCATGGTCAACGCCTACCTCGTCCGCGAGGACGACGGGTTCACGCTCGTCGACACGATGTTCAGCGGCAGCGCCAAGCGCCTGCTGGCGGCCGCCGAGCAGCTCGGCACGCCGATCCGGCGCATCGCGCTGACCCACGCCCACGGCGACCACATCGGCTCGCTCGACGCGCTGGCCCGGGCGCTGCCCGACGCCGAGGTCATCATCTCGGCGCGCGACGCGCGGCTGCTGAACAAGGACAAGTCCTTGGACCCCGGCGAGCCCGAGGGCCGCTGGCGCGGGAGCTTCCCGGGCGCGAAGACCGCGCCGACGCGCACCGTCGTCGGCGGCGACCGCATCGGCTCGCTGGAGGTCGTCGCGGCGCCCGGGCACACGCCCGGCCACGTCGCGCTGCTCGACGCGCGCGACGGCACGCTGCTGTGCGGCGACGCCTACTCCACGCTCGGCGGCGTCGCGACGAGCGCCAGGATGAACCCGCGGTTCCCGCTGCCGACCTTCGCCACCTGGTCGCGCGAGATCGAGCTGGAGAGCGCCCGCGCGCTGCGGGCCCTGAACCCGGCGCGCCTGGCGCCCGGGCACGGCCCGATCGTCGAGGCGCCGGGCGCCGCGATGGACGCGGCGATCGCGAAGGCGTCCTGAGCGCCGTGGCGCGCGCTGGGCTGGACCGCGACCGGGTCGTCGCGGCGGCGGCCGAGATCGCCGACGCCGAGGGGCTCGACGCGGTCACGCTGGCCCGCGTGGCGGCCGCGTTCGGCGTCAAGTCACCGTCCTTGTACAACCACGTCGCCGGCCGCGACGACCTGCTCCGCGGCGTCGGCCTGCTCGGGCTGTCGGAGATCGCGGCGGCGCTGCGCGAGGCGGCGATCGGACGCTCCGGCACCGAGGGCCTGGTGGCGACCGCCGGTGCCTACCGCAGCTACGTCCTCGAGCACCCCGGCCGCTACGCCGCCGGCGCGATCACCGCACCCGACGCCGAGGACGCCGAGCTGCTCGCCGCCGGCGCCGCGGTCCTCGACGTGCTGCGCGGGGTCCTGCGCAGCTGGTCGCTGGACGAGGACGAGACGATCCACGCGCTGCGCGCCTACCGCAGCGCCATCCACGGCTTCGTGTCCCTCGAGGCCGCCGGCGGCTTCGGCCTCCCGCTCGACCTCGACGCCTCCTTCGACCGCCTCGTCCACACGCTCGCGGCCGGCCTCGACGGACGTTGAGACGCTTCCGTCACCCTTCCGTCATGGGGCCTGGCCCCGTTGCGGAAGGGCGGCTCCGGCATCGGCCCTGGACCACCGCACGCCGGGGCTCAGGCGTCGCCCAGCGCCGCGAAGCGCTCGCGCAGCTCGCGCTTGAGGACCTTGCGGCTGGGGCCGAGCGGCAGCTCGTCGACGACCTCGACCAGCCGCGGGCGCTTGTGGCGCGCGACGCGCTCGCCGACCCAGGCCAGGAGCTCCTCGGCGTCGAGGTCGCCACCGTGCTCGGGATCGGGCACGACGACGGCGAGCACCTCCTCGCCGTGCGTGGCATGCGGGATGCCGACGACGGCGACCTGGTCGACCGCGGGATGGCGGACCAGGACCTCCTCGACCTCCCGGGGGTAGACGTTGTAGCCGCCACGGAGGATGAGGTCCTTCTTGCGGTCGACGATGCGCAGGAAGCCGCGCTCGTCCCTGGTGCCCAGGTCGCCGCTGCGAAACCAGCCGTCGACGATCGCCGCGGCGGTCGCCTCGGGGCGCTCGTGGTAGCCCGCGAAGACGTTGTGGCCGCGGATGACGATCTCGCCGACCTCGCCGGCCGGCTTCAGCACGATCGCATCGTCGATGTCGGGGTCGGCGACCTCGACCTCGACGCCCCAGATCGGATGGCCGATCGAGCCGGGCTCGATGCCGAGCTCGAGCTGGTTGACCGTCGCCGTCGGCGAGGTCTCCGAGAGGCCGTAGCCCTCCTGCACGTGCGTGCCGAACGTGTCGTCGAACTCCTCGAGCACCTTGACCGGCAGCGGTGCGCCGCCCGAGACGCACAGGCGCAGCCGCGGGATCGGGCCGCCCGCCTTGACGGCCGCCAGCAACGCCATGTACATGGTCGGCACGCCGAGGAACGCGGTCACCTCGTGCTCGACCATCAGCTCCAGCGCCTGCGCCGGGTCGAAGCGCGGCTGCAGGATCAGCGTCCCGCCGACGAGGAACGTGCCGTTGAGCGCGACCGTCTGCCCGAACGTGTGGAAGAGCGGCAGGCACCCGAACATGACGTCGTCGGCGACGATGTGGTTGGCGGTGAAGGCGTTGACGAACGCGTTCATCACCAGGTTGAGATGGGTGAGGACGGCGCCCTTGGGCCGGCCGGTCGTGCCCGAGGTGTAGAAGAGCACGGCCGGGTCCAGCGGCTCGCGCGCCTCGCGGACGAACCCGTGCGCGCCCGCCTCGCCGGCCAGCGCGGCGTCGTCGCCCAGCGCCAGCACGGGCACGCCGGCCGCGGCCGCCCCGCCCGCGACGACCTCGTCGAGGTCGTCGGCGACGAGCGCCAGCTTCGCGCCGGAGTCCTGGAGCAGAAACGCGATCTCGTCCGCGACGAGCATCGGCGCGACCGGGACGACGACGGCGCCCCGCGCCAGGATCCCGTAGTACGCGGTGATGAAGTCGATGGTGTTGAGCGCGAGCAGCGCGACGCGGTCGCCCGGCTCGACGCCGGCGGCCTCCAGTGCCCCCGCGCGGCGCAGCGCCGCGTCCCACAGCTCGGCGTAGGTGACCTGGCGGCGGGCGGGCGGGCCTTCGATCACGGCGACCTTGTCGGGGCGCCGCAGCGCCGACTCCTGCAGGACGGACGCGAGGGAGAGGTGCACGGGTGCATCCTAGGAGCGTTGGTCCCTCATTCGCCGCGGGTTTCGCCCTCTGGGCGAACACCCGCAAGGGAGCCTGGCCCTCTGGGCCAGTGTTCCCCTGGGACGCCCCGAGCGGTCAATCGCGCCAGGGCGGGGTGCCGCCGCAGAACGCCGCCGCCTCGGCCGGGCTCAGCAGGCCGGCGGGGGAAGGGTCGGCGGTCGCCCGGACGCGCAGGCGCTCCAGCGGCAGCGGCCCGTGGCCGGCGATCAGCACGACGTTGCCCGCGCGGCGGCCGCGCAGCACGGGCCCGCCGCCGACCGCGGCGACGGTCGCAAAGCACTCGCGCAGCCCGGCGCCGATGGCCCGCACGTCGGCCATCGGCGGCGCGTCCACCACGTTGATGGCCAAGGCGCCGCCGGGCGCGACCACGCGGGCGGCGTCGGCCAGGGCCTCGACCGTCGCGAGATGGCGCGGCACGCGCGCGCCGACGAACGCGTCGACGAGCACGACGTCGGCCGACGCGTCGGCGCGGGACGCGATATGCGCGCGACCGTCGGCGCAGCGGACCTTCACCCCCGGCTCCTTGCGCAGCCCGAGGTGCTCGCGTGCGAGCTCGAGGACCGCGGCGTCGACCTCGACGATCTCCTGGCGGCGCATGCGGTCGCGGTCGCCGGCGGCGAGCGCTCGCGCCAGCGCGCAGCCCGCCCCGCCGACGTGCACGATGCGCCGGGCCCGCAGCGCCTCGACGAGGTCGCGCATCCGCCGCAGGTAGTCGAACTCGACGTGGCGCGGGTCGGCGAGGTCGACGTAGGAGGCGTCCATGTCGCCCTGGCGCAGCAGCCGCCCCGTCGGGCGCGCGCCGTCGCGCTGCACCACCAGCTCGCCGGCGGTGGCGAGGATCTCGGGTCCGGAGCCGCGGCGCGCCATCGCCGCAGAACCTAGTGGGTCGCGCGGCCCACTGGAGGGTCGCGGCACATGGGAACGGCCCCTGCGGGGAACGCTGGCCCCGGCACCTTCCCGGCACCAAAGGATCTCCCATGGCCGCGACCACCTCCCATCCCACCGCCTCGCCCGCCGCCGACGTCGCCGCGCTGCGCCGCCTGCTCGACGGCGAGCACGCCGCGATCCGCGACATGACGCGCCAGTGGCTGGCGCGGCCCAGCAGCGCCCCGCGTCCCGACCTGCCGCTCGAGGAGCACCGCGAGCAGGTCCTCGTGTGGGCCCGGGAGCTGGCCGAGGCGGGGGAGACCGCCATCGGCTTCCCGACCGAGTTCGGCGGCCGCGGCCAGGTCGGCGGCTCGATCGCGGCGTTCGAGACGCTGGCGTTCGGCGACCTGTCGCTCCTGGTCAAGTGCGGCGTGCAGTTCGGTCTGTTCGGCGGTGCGGTCCTGCATCTGGGCACGCGCAGGCACCACGAGGCGTACCTGAGCGACATCACGTCGCTGCGGCTCCCGGGGTGCTTCGCGATGACCGAGACCGCCCACGGCTCCAACGTCCAGCAGCTCGCCACGACCGCCACCTACGACGCCGCCACGCAGGAGTTCGTCGTCCATACGCCCGACGACGGCGCGCGCAAGGACTACATCGGCAACGCCGCCCGCGACGGGCGCATGGCCGCGGTCTTCGCGCAGCTGATCGTCGGCGGCGAGCCGCGCGGCGTCCACGCCCTGCTCGTGCCGCTGCGCGACGAGCGCGGGACCGTCCTCGACGGCATCCGGATCGAGGACTGCGGCGCGAAGCTCGGCCTCGACGGCGTCGACAACGGCCGGATCTGGTTCGAGGAGGTCCGCGTGCCGCGCGAGGCGCTGCTGGACCGCTACGCCGAGGTCAGCGCCGACGGGGTGTACACGAGCGCGATCGAGAACCCCACCAAGCGGTTCTTCACCATGTTGGGCACCCTGATCCAGGGGCGCGTCAGCGTCTGCGGCGCCTCGATCAACGCCACGAAGGTCGCGCTGGCGATCGCGGTGCGCCACGCCGAGTCGCGGCGCCAGTTCGGCCCGCCCGGCGGCGAGGAGGTCGTCCTCATGGACTACCGCACCCATCAGCGTCGGCTGCTGCCGGCCCTGAGCAAGGTGTACGCCCTGCACTTCGCCCAGGAGGACGTGGTCGCCCGCCTGCACCGCGTGTTCAGCTCCGGCGAGCCGCTGGACCGCGAGCGGCGCGAGCTCGAGACGCTGGCCGCCGGCCTCAAGGCCGTGGCGACCTGGCATGCGACGGCGACGATCCAGGAGGCCCGCGAGGCCTGCGGCGGGATGGGCTACCTGAAGGGCAACCGCTTCGCCGCCCTGAAGGCCGACACCGACGTCTTCACGACGTTCGAGGGCGACAACACCGTGTTGCTCCAGCTCGCGGCCAAGAACCTGCTCACCGACTTCCGCGACCAGCTCGGCGAGCTCGACCCGCTGGGCACGGCCAGCTTCCTCGCCGGGCAGGTGTTCGAGACGGTCGCCGAGCGCAGCGCGATCCGGGAGGTCCTCGGCCGGCTGGCCGACGACCTGCTGCCGGGCCGCACCGACGAGGGCGACCTGTCGGAGCGCGCAACGCAGCTCGAGCTGTTCCGCTGGCGTTCGGACCACATCCTGTCGGGCGCCGCCCGGCGCCTGAAGGGCGGCATCGACGCCGGGCGCGACCCGTTCGCGGTGCTCGTCGACTGCCAGGATCACGTGATCTCCGCTGCGCGCGCGTACGTCGACAGCGTGGTCCTGGAGTCCTTCGCCGCGGCGGTGCAGCGCTGCGAGCACCCGGGCTCACGCGCGCTGCTGGGCCGCGTGTGCGACCTGTACGCCTTGAGCACGATCGAGGCCGAGCGCGGCTGGTTCCAGGAGCACGGCCGGCTCTCCTCGACACGCTCCAAGGCGGTCATCAAGGCCGTCAACGCGCTGTGCGCCGAGCTGCGCCCGCACGCGTCCGACCTCGTGGAGGCCTTCGGCGTGCCGGAGGCCGCGCTCGGCGACGCGGACGCGGTGGCGCGCGCGTCGGCTGCCGCGGGCTGAGCGGCTAGAAGGCCGCTGAGAATCGGGCGGTCCGGTCAGATGTGTCCACGGCCGCGCTGGCCGCAGCGACTTGTTCAGGGGTCTTGCTAGGCCGCGACCAGCTGCAGCTCGTCGCGGCGGCGCGCCTCACAGCCCAGCGAGGACTGGCCGGCGGCCGAGCGGGCGCGGAGCATCGCGGCGAGCTGGGGAAGGGCCGCGCAGAGCCCGATGACGATGGCGGTGGAGGAGAAGAGGGTGAGAAGCGACATAGCGTGGGGAGAGGGGTCGGGCGTTCATGCCAAACGGTCGGACACGGTAGGAAGTTGCTTCAGCAATTAGTGCGTGAGGTGCGTCACACGCGCCGTTTGCCCCCGCCGAACGCGGGCCTATCTCCACCACCGAACCCGACGAAAGGCGTTGTGATGGCTGTGCGTGTAGACCACCCGGCGTGGAAGTGGTGGTGGCTGCCGATGGTGGTCGGCATCCTGTCGGTCATCGCCGGCGTGCTGGCAATCGTCTGGCCCGGAATCACCCTCCTCGCCCTCGCGCTGATCCTGGGCATCAACCTCGCCGTGCTCAGCGCGTTCACGATCGCCGACGCGCTGTCCGACGACGCCGATCCCGACGATCGCACGCTGCGGATCGTCCTCGGGGTATCGGGGATCATCGGCGGCATGGTGATCCTCCGGCGGCCGGGCGACACGCTGCTCGTGCTGGTCGTCGCCGCCGGTGTCTGGCTGGTCATGGCCGGCGTGCTCGAGCTCATCCGGACGTTCACGCTGGATGACGGGCATCGGCTGTTCCACGCGTTCGGGGGCATCGTCGACCTCGTGATCGGCGTGCTCATCCTCGCGCTCCCCGATCTGGGCCTGGCGACGCTGGCGGTGCTGGTGGCGATCTCGTTCATCTTCCATGGCGTCCTGCTGACCGCCACCGGCTGGCGTCTGCGGCAACTGCGCGCCGAGGAGGCCCGGCCCGGGAGGACCCCAGTCAGCCCGACCCCGGCGTAGCGCTCCTCACCCTGGTGTCAAACGGTCGGCGCCGCGACCGCGAGTCGGCGGCGGTGGATGACCCACGCGACCAGCCCGGCCGGCAGCATGAGCCAGTAGGAGACCAGGCGGTAGGCGAGCGTCGCCACGGCGGCGTCGCCACCGCCGACGCCGGCCAGCACGAGCGTCGCGGTGAGCCCGGCCTCGACCACGCCGATGCCGCCCGGCGTGATCGGGATCTGCGCCAGGAGCTGCGCGGCGACGTAGGCCAGCAGCACGAGCGAGAAGCGCGGATGGCCGCCGACGGCGACGATCGCCGTCACCAAGGCCATCAGGTCGAAGAGCCACCGGCCGACGGCGGCGCCGGCCGCGGCGACCAGGCGGTCACCCAGGCGCTCGACGACCTCGTCGCGGTGGGCGACGAGCCGGTCGGGCAGGTCGGCGGGCAGCCGCCGGTCGCCGGGCAGGCGGGAGCTCAGCTCGCGCGCCATGCGCCCGACCCAGCGCAGCGCCTGCTCGCTGCGCCCGACGCCGAAGCCGAGCGCGAGCATCGCGAGGAAGAGTCCGAGGCCGAGGATCCCGGTCTCCAGCAGCGTGTGCGGGACGCGCAGGCCGAAGACGATCGCCGGGACCGCGAGCGCGGGCAGCACGCACAGGCCGGCGATCTGCAGCACGGTGGCGGCCGCCAGCCCGGTGGCGATGTTGCCGCGCGGGACGTCCTCGGATGCGTTGAGCATGTTGTACTGCGCAGCCGCGGCGGTGGCGGCGCCGCCCGGGATGACCCGGCCGAGCGCGCCCCCGCCGAGCTGCGACGTCGCGACCGCGGTGTGGTCGTGCGTGCCGATGGAGACCGCCTGCAGTTCCCACAGGCACCAGAGCGAGGCGATCTCGAAGAACACCATGGCGGCCAGCCACCACGGCTGCAGGTCGCGCACCTGGGGCCACGCGCCCAGGACCTCGACGACCGCCGGAGCGACGCCGTAGAGGACCAAGGCGGTGAGGGCGAGCGCCGCCGCGCGCCGAACCAGGGGCGGCATCGCCCATCACGGTAGACGACGGGGCGGCGGCCGGTCCGTCAGACGGCCATGGCGGGCGTCCACCCGGCGGCGCCGGGCAGGCGCGGGACGAGCGTGCACTCGAAGGCGCCGCAGTCCAGGCGCACGGGCGCGCCGGCGGCCAGCCCGCCGGGCGTCGGCGTGCGCTCGGGGCGCAGCGGATGGACGCCGAGCTGGGCGTGCCCGCGGCGCGAGGCGGCGGTGCACAGCGCGCGCTGGGCGTGCTCCTGGGTCAGCCGCCAGCCGGCGGCGACGAGGCTGGCGCCGTGCCACAGCTCCCAGCGCCACCGTCGCAGCCCGACGCGGTTGGGCGGCAGCGGATGGAGGGCGTAGGCGAAGCGCGGGACGTCGACGCTGGGCGTCACTCCCTCCAAATTAGCGCCTCGGCGGCCGATACAGGGGGAATGCCGGATCGGACACGGAGCCTCGCCGCGCCCCTGATCGCCCTCGCGGTGGTCGCGCTGGTCGTGCTCGCGACGCGTCCGCGCGGCGCCGCCAGCACGGCGCAGCAGGGCCGGCAGGTCGGCCGCGTCACCGCGACGGAGCGGGCCGCGACGTTCGCGTTCGACCCCGCGGCGGCCCCGGCCGACCGCGACGCCGTCCTGCTGGCCGTGAGCCACGCGCGGCCCGAGGCCCAGCGGCTGATCGCCGCCATCGACGGCATCGTCGACGTCCACGTCGCGTCCACCGCCGCGGGCATCGCGGGCACCACGCAGTCGGTGGGCCCGCGCTACTCGGTCACGCTGAACCTCGCGGTGGTGTCGCGGCGCTACGGCCAGCGCGGCATCGACCGCACGGTCCTGCACGAGCTCGGCCACGTGGTCGACTTCGCCCTCGTCGACTCCGCGCTGCACCGGCGGCTGGACGCGGCGATCCCCACGGGCTACGGGTGCGACGAGCAGCAGATGGGCGGCTGCGCCGACACGCGGGAGCGCTTCGCGGAGAGCTTCGCCAAGTGGGCGACGCGCGACATCGGCGTCGACCTCTACCTGGGCTACAAGGTGCCGCCGCCCGACGACCTCGAGTCGTGGGGCGCGCCGCTGGCCTCCGTCGCGGTCGGCTAGGAGCGTGGGTCAGTAACCGGGCCGGTTCCGTCCGCTGTGTTGTTAAGTATGTCGACATGGCGGATGTGGGAGTGGTTGAGGGCCAGGAGCGGTTGCTGGACGTCGATGCGGCGGCGGTGGTGGTGATGGTGGCCGAGCGGCGGCCGGTGGGGGCCGAGAAGACGTTTCGGGCCTATGACCCCGATCAGGTGTTGTTGATGGCGCCGTCGCTGCGGGACTGGGTGCCCGATGGTGATCTGGCGCACTTCGTCTCGGATCTGGTCGAGACGGGCGCGTTGGATCTGGCGGCGATCTATGCGTCCTATGAGCAGGAGCGTGGCTTTCCGCCGTATGACCCGCGGTTGATGCTCAAGCTGTTGATCTACGGCTACGCCAACAGCGTGGTCTCCTCGCGCAAGCTGGAGCGGGCGACCTACCGCGACGTGGCGGTGCGGATGCTGTGCGCCGGCCAGCACCCCGACCATCGCTCGATCGCGCGCTTCCGCAAGCGCCACCTGACCGCGTTGGGCGAGCTGTTCGTGCAGGCGCTGCGGTTGTGCGAGAAGGGCGGGCTGGTCGGGTTGGGGGTGCTGGCCGTCGACGGCACCAAGCTGCGTGCCAACGCGTCGCGGCACAAGGCGATGAGCTATGAGCGGATGGGCAAGCAGGAGGCCCGGCTTGAGCAGGAGGTCGCGGTGCTGCGCGGGCGGGTCGACGCGCTGCTGGCCGACGCCGAGGCCACCGACGCGGCCGAGGATGAGGCGTTCGGCGCCGACCGGCGCGGCGACGAGCTGCCTGACGAGCTGCAGCGTCGCGAGACGCGTCTGGCGGTCATCCGGCAGGCCAAGGCGGCGCTGGAGGCCGAGGCCGCCGAGGCCGAGACCGCCCGACGCGCGGAGCTTGAGCGGCAGGGCAAGAAGCCGCGCCGGCCGCCCGGTGGCCGCGATCCGTTCAAGCCCAAGCCGACGGCGCAGCGCAACTTCACCGACCCCGAGTCACGGATCATGAAGACCTCCGACGGGTCGTTTCACCAGTGCTACAACGGCCAGGCGATCGTCGATTCCAGCACGCAGGTGATCGTGGTCTCCGAGCTGTCTGACCAGGCGCCCGACGCGCGGCTGCTTCAGGGCGCGCTCGACCAGCTTGACGAGAACCTCGACGCGATCGGCGCCGAGCTGCCCGACGCGGCGGCGCTGCTCGGCGACGCCGGCTACTTCTCCGAGCACAACGTCGCGATCACCGCCGAGCACGGCCTAGATCCGCACCTGGCGACCGGCCGCTTCAAGCACTCAGAACCACCGGCGCCAGCGCCGCGCGGGCCGATCCCCAAGGACGCCGCCCCCAAGCAGCTGATGGCCCGCAAGCTCAAACAGAAGGCGGGCGCCGCGCTCTACGCCCGCCGCAAGACGATCGTCGAGCCGGTCTTCGGCCAGATCGACACCGTCCAAGACGCCCGCCAACTGCTGCTCCGCGGCCGGGATCCGGCCCGCCAGCAGTGGCGCTTTCACTGCGCAATCCACAACCTGCTCAAGCTGCACCGCAACGGCGGGCTGGCCCTCATCCCCACCGGATGACGGCCACCAGGGCGCTCACACGACCGACGACGCCGCCGACCAACGACCCGCCAGCGCCCGCCCGGACCCCGACCCGACCGGCGCTGCGCGCCCCCTTCACGACCTCGACAACACCGAACGCACCGCCACCGCCCTCGGTCGCCGTTACTGACGCACGCTCCTAGGGGTGCCGCAGGCGGCCAGCCAGGCCGAGGCCCACGACGGCCAGCCGTCGCCGCCGGAGGTGGGTCCCCAGTCGCGATAGCGACACCGTCTCCTAGACCTCGTCGGGGTCCGGGTCGGACGCCAGGCGCGCGAGCTGGACCATGTCGGCCCGGAGGCCGCGCTTGACGTAGGCGTTGCGCTTGACGCCCTCGCGGACGTAGCCGCACCGCCGTGCGACCTCCAGCGAGGCGCCGTTGGCCGCGTCGATCTGGAGCGTGAGGCGCACAGCGCCGAGGCGGTCGAAGCCCCAGCGCGTCAGCTGGCGCAGCAGCTCGGTGCCGATTCCGGCGCCGCGCGCGTCGGGGACGACGACGTAGCCGAGCTCGGCCTCGCGGGCGGCGGGCACGATCACCGGCGCCAGCCCGAGCCCGAGGAGGCGACCGTCCGGGTCGACCGCCGCGAAGGCCTCGCGCGTCCCGTCGACCCGGCCGGCGGCGTAGCTGTCCAGCCAGCGGCGCGGGAAGCCCAGGTCCGGCGGCTCCGGAAAGCCCGTGAACCGCCGGACGTCGGGATCGAAGATCATGGCCTTCATCCCGTCGAGGTGCTCCGCGGTGAACCGCTCGAGGCGCAGCTGCGGCATCCCGCGCATCGTCGCAGGCGCCGGGGACTGTCCCCCCTCCGATCGGGCGGGGGACAGTCCCCGGCGCGCGTCATGTCTAGGACTGCACGCCGGCCTCCTTGGGGGCCTGCTGGGCGTCCTCGGACTTCGAGTCCTTCCCCTTGGCCGCCCTGCGCACGACCTTCTCGCACGAGCCGTCGGGGCGCTCGGCGGTGGCGTCGAGGATCACGTCGACCTGGTCGAGCAGCGCGCGGTCGGTGCCGTCGCCGCACGTGATGCGGTCGACCTCGCCGTCGCGGGTGCGGAACGTGTCGTTGCCGGGGCCGCCGTCGAGCGTGTCGCCGGTCTGGTCGACCTCGCCGCTGGGACCGGGCTGGACGTCGCCGCGGGCCAGCGCCCACAGCGTGTCGTTGCCGTCTCCGCCGGTGGACGTGTCCCGGCCGAGGTTGGCGTAGATGGTGTCGTTGCCGGGGCCGCCGTCCTGGACGTCGTCGCCGGTGCCGCCGGCCATGCGATCGTTGCCGGCCTCGCCCGAGGACGTGTCGTTGCCGCTGCCGCCGTAGATGCGGTCGCGGGCGTCGCCGCCCTTGAGCCCGTCGTTGCCGGCGCCGCCATAGACGCGGTCGGCGCCCTCGCCGCCGGTCACCTGATCGTCGCCGCCACGCCCCCAGATGCGGTCGTTGCCCGCGTTCCCGTCGATGGCGTCGGCGACCTGCGTGCCGCGCAGGCGCTCGTTCCCGGGCCCGCCCTGGATCGTAGCGGCGAGCGCGGTGCCGGCCGGCACGATGGCCAGCGCCGCGGTGGCGCCGATGAGGGTCTTGCGTAGCTGCATGGACGTGCTCCTCCTGGGATTGCGTCGTGGTTGCTGCACAGAGGCTCTCCGCATCTTCGAGGCCGCCGACCGTTCTCTCACGCACCTCTCACGCTCGATGAGAGATTCGTGAGAGGCTCTCCGCGCGCGATGACGGGGCGGGAACCTGCGTCATCCTCATGCCCATGCGCCGCCGCCTCGCCGTCCTGCTCCTCCTCGTCCCCTTCGCGCTCGGCGCGGCGACGGCCGCCGCCGACACGCTGACCGGCACGCGCGCCGCCGACGAGCTGGTGGGCACCGACGGGGCCGACCGGATCGACGGGCGTGCCGGCGACGACACGCTCCACGGCCGCGGCGGCGCCGACCGGCTCGACGGCGGGGCCGGCGGCGACACCATCTCCGGCGACGAGGGCAACGACACCATCAAGGGCGGCGCGGGCGCCGACACGCTCCTCGGCGGTAGCGGCAAGGACCGGATCACCGGCGGACCGGGCGCCGACCTGATCATCGGCGGCAACGGCAACGACACGATCCTGGCCCGCGACGGCGAGGTCGACACGATCCGCTGCGGTGCCGGGCGCGATCGCGTGACCGCCGACGCGCAAGACGCCGTGGCCGACGACTGCGAGGTCGTCTCGCGTGGCTGACGCCGCGCCCGCGGGGCCCGTTGTCCTGCTGGTCGACGACGACCCCGCCATCCGGCGCGCGGTGGGCGCCGGGCTGGAACTGGAGGGCTTCGCGGTGGTGGCCGCGTCCGGCGGGCGGGCGGCGCTGGAGGCCGTGGCGCGCGTGCATCCCGCGGTCGTGCTGCTGGACCTGAGCATGCCGGACCTCGACGGCCTCGAGGTGCTGCGACGGCTGCGCGCAGACGGCGACCAGGTGCCGGTGTGCGTGCTCTCGGCGCGCGACGAGATCGACGACCGCGTGCGCGGCCTGCAGGCGGGGGCCGACGACTACGTGGTCAAGCCGTTCGCGCTGGAGGAGGTCGTGGCGCGGCTGCACGCGCTCCTGCGCCGCCGCCCGGCGGGGGAGGACGAGGCGTTGGCGGTCGGCGACCTGCGCCTCGACCCGCGGACGCGCAGCGCGCGGCGCGGAGAGCGCGACCTGGACCTGACGCGCCGGGAGTTCGAGCTGCTGCAGCTGTTCCTGCGCCATCCCGGCGAGGTGCTCGACCGCCGGCGGCTGCACGAGGAGGTCTGGGGCTACACGTTCGACCCGCAGACCAACGTCGCCGACGTCTTCGTGGGCTACGTGCGGCGCAAGCTGGAGACCGCCGGGGAGCCGCGCGTGCTGCACACCGTGCGCGGCGTCGGCTTCGTCCTGCGAGTCTGACCGGGTGCGCAGCCTCCGCGGTCGCCTGACGCTTGGCGTCCTGCTCGTGCTCGCCGCGGCCCTGGCCGTGGCGGGGGCGCTGGCCTTCGACGAGGTCGACGCCTCGGAGCGCTCGGCGCTGGACGACCGCCTGAAGCGCACCGCGGAGCTGTCGCGGCCCACGGCCGTCGCCGCCGTGCAGCAGGAGGTGCCCGAGGACGACCCGCGCCTGGACGCGGTGCTGCGGGCCACGGGCAGCTCGCTGCGGCTGCGGCTCGGCCGGGTCACGCTGCTGGACACCGGGGCGCCGCCGCCGAGCCGGCCGCGGTCGCTGCCGAGCGGGCTGTCGACGTTCACCGCCGCCGGCCAGCGCTACCGCGCCTACGTAACGACGCTGAGCGATCGGGACCTCGGCGGGCTCGGCCGCCTGGAGGTCGTCTCCAGCCTCCGCGGGGTCGACCGCCGCATCTCCGACCTTCAGCGGCGCCTGGCGCTGCTGGCGCTCGCCGCGCTCGCGGTCGTCGGCGCGGCGGTCTGGCTGCTCACCTCGCTGGTCCTGCGCCCGCTGCGGCGGCTGCAGGCGGTGGCCTCCAGCGTGGCCGGCGACGAGGACCTCGACCGCCGCGTGCCGTCCGACGACGGCCCCGCCGAGCTGCGCTCGCTGGCCACGAGCTTCAACGCGATGCTCGCGCGGCTGGGGCGCTCGGCCGGCGACCGCGAGCGCGCGCTGGCCGCGACGCGCCGGTTCGCCGCCGACGCCGGGCACGAGCTGCGTACGCCGCTGACCAGCGTGCAGGCGGCGCTGTCGACGCTGCGCCGCCACCCGGACCTGGCGGCGCCGCGGCGGGGCGACATGCTCGACGACGCGCTGGACCAGCAGCGCAGGATGGTCGACCTGCTCGACGGGCTGCAGGCGCTCGCGCGCGGCGACGCGGGGCCGTTGGAGCACACCTCCGTCGACCTGGCCGACCTGGTCGACGGCGTCGTGACCGCCGCCGCCGCGCGCCACCCGGAGCTCGCGCTGACCGCCGAGCTGCCGGAGGCGCCGGTGGTCGTGGAGGGCTGGGAGCCGGGACTGCGGCTGCTGGTGGAGAACCTGGTGTCCAACGCGGCGCGCCACGGGCGCGGCGGCGAGGGCACGGCGGGACGCGTGCACGTCGCGCTGTCCGGTGGCAACGGCGCGGACGCCGGCGGGCCGGTCCTCACCGTCGACGACGACGGGCCCGGCGTCCCGGCCGGGGAGCGCGAGCGCATCTTCGCGCCGTTCGCGCGCATCGACGGGACCGACCGTCCGGGCTCGGGCCTGGGCCTGGCCCTCGTCGCCCAGCAGGCCGGCCACCACGGCGCGGGCGTCGAGGTGGGCGACGCGCCGCTGGGCGGCGCGCGCTTCACCGTGCGCTTTTAGGCGAAGCCTCGCCCAGAGGGCTCGTTTCGCTGCGGGTACTCGCCCAGTGGCTCGTACCCGCGGTCCAGTAGGGACCGGGCGTTCTAGGCCGCCTCGCGCGGGCGCGGCGCGGCCAGGCGCGTGGGCGCGGCGCGGCCGCGCAGCGTCTCGGTCTCGCCGAGCGCCCAGCGCTGCGCCTCGTCCGTGCCGGCGCGCCGCACCGCCGCCTCGGAGGCCAGGATGCGCTCGTCGTGCTGCTTGGCCAGCTCGGTCAGGCGCGACGCCTCGTTGACCGGATCGCCGATCACGGTGTACTCGAAGCGCTCGGCCGCCCCGATGTTGCCGGCGACCGCGGTGCCGGCCGAGACGCCGATGCCGGCATCGCACCGGGGCAGCTCCTCGGCCAGGCGGCTGCGCAGCGCGCGCGCCGCGCGCAGGGCGGCACCGGCGGCGTCGTCGTGGGGCAGGGGTGCGCCGAAGACGCAGAGCGCGGCGTCGCCGACGAACTTGTTGACCGAGCCGCCCTCGCCGGCGACGACGGCGACGACCACGCAGAAGAACTCGTTGAGCAGCTCGACGACCTCGGCCGGCGGCCGCTCGTGGGCCAGCTCGGTCGAGCCGACCAGGTCGATGAACAGGACCGCGACCTCGAGCTCCTCGCCGCCGAGCGTGATGCCGCGCTCCAGCGCCTGGCGTGCGACGTCCTCGCCGACCTGGCGGCCGAAGAGGTCGCGCAGCCGCTCGCGCTCCCGCAGCCCCTCGACCATGCGGTTGAACCCCGCCTGCAGCAGGCCGAGCTCGCTGCCGTCGTAGACGTCGACGTGCGCGTCGTCGTCCCCGCGCTGCACGCGGGCCTGGGCGCCACGCAGGCCCTCGAGCGGATCGGCCAGCGAGCGTGCGGTCAGCGCCATCACCGTGAGGCCGACGACGAGCGCGATCCCACCGAGGATCACGGCGGTGGCGGCCACCCGGTCGGCCGACGCGTCGAGCACGCCGGTGAGCTCGCCCGCGCCGACGAGCGCGACGCCGACCACCGGCACGCCGGTCCCGAGCGCCCAGGTCAGCAGGAGCCGCACCGCGATGCCGGGCAGCGCGGGATCGTCGGGCACCGCGCCGGCCAGCGCGCGGGCGGCGATCGGGCGCAGCACCCGCTGGGCCAGCAGATAGGCGACGGCGCAGGTGGCGGTGCCGGCCAGCGTCACCGTGATCGCGATGATGAGCGCCAGGTGGCCGTCGTACTGCGCGTTGAGCAGCGTGAACGCCACTCCGCCGAGGGTCCACAGCACGGCGTGGACCAGGAGCTCGCGGGCCGGGGCGAGCAGGGCCACGCGCTGCTCGGCGGCCGTCGGCGGGCGATCCTCCCGCAGCCAGTCGAGCACCGGCCGCAGGAGCCACAGCACCGACAGCGTGCCGGCGGGGACGGCGAAGACGAGGTACGCGATCAGCGCGACGACGTTCGTGCGCCGGACCGCGTCCGAGTCGTCGATCGCGGGCAGCGGCAGCACCCAGCGGATGAGCGCGAACACGATGATCGCGCCGACGACGTTGGCGCCGATCATCAGCGCCGCATAGGGCAGCCACAGCCGGCGTTCGAGGTCGGACGGGGTGCCGCGCACGGAGCGGAACCTACTTCGTGGCGCGCCCGGATCCGCGGTGTCCCGCAATCCTTCGCTGTTGACCGCGCGTTCAGTTAGGGTGCGCGCATGGTGCCCGTCCCACGCCCCGCGCTGCTCGGCGCGGCGGTGGCAGCGCTCCTCGCGCTGGCCCCCGCCGCGGCCCACGCCGCCCCCACGCCCTTCGGCCACGAGTGCACGCCCGCCAACGGCGTCCGCTTCTGCCCGACCAACGATCTCGCCTCGCGGCCCACGAGCTTCGACGGCACGCCGATCGACGTCGACGTCACGCTGCCCGCCACGGGCGACGGTCCGTTCCCGACGATCCTGCTGCTCCACGGACTCGGCGGCGACAAGACGTCGTTCGAGAGCACCACGTCCAAGGAGAACTACACCAACTGGTTCTTCGCCCAGCAGGGCTACGCCGTCGTCACGCCGACCGCTCGCGGCTTCGGCAACTCGTGCGGCAAGCCCGACTCCCGCACCGCCGGCTGCGAAGCGGGGTGGACCCGCCTCGGCGACATGCGCTACGAGGTCCGCGACGTCCAGACGCTGGTCGGCCAGCTCGTCGACCAGGGCGTCGTCAAGCCCGATGCCATCGGCTCGACGGGCATCTCCTACGGCGGAGGGTTCTCCACCATGTTGGCCTTCCTCAAGGATCGCGTGCGGCTCCCCGACGGCGGCTACGCGCCGTGGACGAGCCCGAAGGGCACGCCGATCAGCCTGGCTGCGGCGTGGCCGCGCTGGCTGTGGTCCAACGGCGAGTCGATCTTCACGCGCAACGGCCGCGGCCCGTGGTCGCGCACGCCGACCGGCGTCGAGGCCCAGAACTACGCGGGCGGCATCTTCGCCGTGGCGTTGAGCGCCTTCGTCGCCCCGCCGGGCGGCGACCTCAGCACCGACATCACGAGCTGGAAGCAGCAGCTCGACACCGGCACGTTCGGCGCCTCGGCCCAGGCGACGCTCGACAACTCCTACAACTACCACGGGGTCGCCGGCGTGGCGGGCTCTCCGAGCCCGCTGCTGCTGCAGTCGGGCTGGACCGACGCGCTGTTCCCCGTCGGCCAGTCGCTCGGCGCCTACGACCACGTCCGCGCGCAGAGCAGGACCGCGCCGGTGTCGCTGCAGGTCGGCGACCTCGGTCACGCCCCGGGGGCCAACCACGCCAAGGACACGGCCGCGTTCGACGCCTCCGGCCTGGCGTTCTTCGACGCATGGCTGAAGGGCACGGGCGCCAAGCCCACGCCCGGGTCGGCCACGGCCTACACGATGACCTGCCCGGCGACGGCGCCCTCCGGCGGCGGCCCGTACACGGCGACGTCGTTCGACGGCCTTTCGCGCTCGACCCTGAGGTTCGGGTCGGCCAAGGCGCTGAAGATCACCTCCAAGGGCGCCGGCGCGACGCTCGCCGCGGCGGTGGCCCCGCTGTCGGCCACGGCGTCGCACTGCCTGGCGCACCCGGTGGACAAGACCAGCAAGGCGACCGTGACGACCGTGTCGCCCGGCGCCACGCTCATCGGCCAGACGGTCATCACCGGCACGGTGGCGACCAAGGGCCGCTACGGCCAGCTCGACGCGCGGATCTGGGACCTCAACCCCAAGACCGGCAAGCAGCAGCTGATCGATCGCGGCACGTATCGCCTGACCGACAACCAGAAGGGCAGCTTCCGCTTCACGCTCGACGGCAACGGCTGGAAGTTCCCCAAGGGCCACCGCATCGTCGCCGAGCTGCTCGGCCGCGACGCGCCGACCTACGGGCCCAGCCCGGCGGCGTTCTCGGCGACGCTGACCAAGGTGAAGGTGTCGCTGCCGGTGCGCGAGAAGCGGTAGCGCTCCGGCGCTTGGCGCCCGGCGCTTGGCGCGGCGCGCCGGGCGCGGCACACTGCGAGACGTGATCGAGCACCACGTCTCGCCGGCGGGCGACTGGGAGACCGTCGCCCGCCCGCCGCACCCGGCGCTGCGTCCGCTGGTCCACCGCGGGTACCTGGGCTACCGCGAGGACGTCGGCGCTGCGCTGCGGCGCCTGGAGGTCCCGCACGAGGCGATCACGGTGATCCTCAACCTCGGACCGGCGATCATGGTCGATGGCCCGCGCTTCGGATCGTTCGTCGCCGGGCTGCACGACCGCGCGGTCGTCACCGAGCACGGGGGAGAGCAGCTCGGGATCCAGATGGACCTGACCCCGCTCGGCGCGCAGATGCTCTTCGGCCTGCCGATGGGGGAGCTGTCGCGCCGCGTCGTCGCTCTCGACGCGGTCCTGCCCGCCGAGCTGACCGAGCACCTCGCCGAGCTGCCGGACTGGCCCGAGCGCTTCGCGCTGCTTGACGCGTTCCTGCTCGCCCGCCTGCAGCGCGCGCCGGCGCCGCGGCCCGACGTGGCGTTCGCGTGGTCGCGGCTGAGCGCGACGCACGGCGCCGTCGGCATCGCCCAGCTCTGCGCCGAGTTGGGCTGCAGCCGGCGCCACCTGTCGGGCCGGTTCGCGCAGGACGTCGGCCTCGGGCCGAAGGCGATCGCGCGCATCCTGCGCTTCCGGCGCGTGCTGTCGCTGCTCGACCGCGCCGACGGCCCCGCGCGCTTCGCGGAGATCGCCGCGGTCGGCGGCTACTACGACCAGCCGCACCTCAACCGCGACTTCCGCGAGCTGGCCGGCTGCACGCCGACCGAGTACGTCGCGCGGCGCCTGCCCGAGAACCGCGGCGTCGCGGCCTGAGATGGGTTGTTCCACGAGGCGGTCCCGTCGATGGCTGGTCCGGGCGGATGCCTGGGGTCGCACGATCTCGCAGCCGATCCTGGTCGGATCGGCAAGGGATCGGGTGGCCTCAGGCGCCGGCCGGGCCGGTCAGCGGCGGCAGCGAA
>NZ_DATHDY010000115.1:0-19632 GCF_035318805.1 Baekduia sp. | reverse complement strand
AAACACCACGACCGCCTGCTCGTTCACCATGTGGGTGACCTCCTGAGCGGGGCCGCGACAGGCGCAATCTGTCGCTACCAAGCCCCGCTTGGGAGGTCACTCCACCCCAACGGCCGGATGGAACGGTGGATCGAGGCTAAGACCGCCAGGCCCACGGCCGGATCGCACCTCAGACGGCCCAGCGCCAGACCGTCGTGCCCGAGAACTGAACGATCCCGCGCGTCACCGCCTTGGCCTCGGCGATCTCGCCGGCAATGCCCGTGGCGAGTGTCCCGAGTCCGGCCTCCTACTCGACGACCGCGTCTACGAAGTAGTTGCCCCAGTACCAACTCTGGGTCGGGAACGTGCCGGCCGCGTCGGCGTAGACGCCGTTGGAGTTGTCCACGACGCTCTTGAGCGGGCCGGTGACGATGCCGTTGCGTAGGACGGAGTTGCCGGTCATGCCGAACGAGGCGTTGTAACCGACCGAGACGACGTACTTCTGACCCGGTGTGAGCCGCAGCGGCGTGCTCAGCGCCTGCTGCTGCCACCCCGAGGCGGTCTCGCCCGAGAACGTGACGCTGCCGAGCAGCGTGCCGCTCGTCGTCCAGATGCGTCCCACGTGCGTGCCGGTCTCCGCCGGATCGCGCCAGAACCGGATCGCCGACAGGCGCGCGGTCTGCGTGACCTCGATCTTGACGCCGAGCTCGAGCGACCACGGGCCGCCGGGGCGCCCGTTGGCCGTGCTCAGGCCGCGCGAGCTCGGCGCGTCGGAGGTCGAGAACAGCCGGCATGGGCAAGCCGAGGTTGTCAGGCCCCAGCTCACGGGGGCCGTGAGTGCCAGGTTGCGCGAGCTGCGCGCGCCGGTTGTAACCGTGGCCGTGTAGGCCGTCGATCCCGACAGCGGCGCGTTGGGCGTCAGGGTCGCGGTGCGCGTCGTGGCGTTGTAGGACACGCTCGCCGCCACCGGGGAGCCACCGCCCGCGGGCGCCAGCATGAAGGTCGTCGTCGTGATCGTCGATGCGTCCATCGCCTGGTCGAACGTCGCCGTGACCGGCTCGTAGACCGAGATGTTCGCCGCGCCCGACGACGGCGACGTGCCCGTCGCCACGGGCGGCGTCGGCGGGACGGTCGTGAACGACCAGGTCACCGGCGCGGCCATCGGGGTGTCGTCGTCGGAGCTGATCGCCGTGCTGAGCATCACCGTGTACGTGGTGCCGATGTCCAGCGGGCTGGTGGGCGCCAGCGTCACGGTCTGCGTCTCGTCGTTGTAGGCGCGCGTGGCCGCGACGGTCGTCGCGCCGTCCTTGAGCGTCACGGTCGAGCCGTTGACCGTGGACGGGTTGAGTGGGTAGTTGAAGGTGGCCGTGACCTTGGCATCACGGGCCACGCCCGTCGCGCCGTCGGTGGGTGTGCGCGTCGTAACAGCCGGCGTGCGCGCCGGCGCGAGCGGGAGCTTGAACACGCCGTCGACGAAGTAGTTCGTCGAGTTCCACGACTGGTTCGGGAACTGCCCTGCGGTGGTGTTGTAGGCGCCGTTGTTGCCGTCGGCCATCGTCGTCGCCGGGCCGCTGTTCAGCGGCTGGGCGAGCCCCGACTTCGCGTTGACGAAGTACGAGTTCAGCCCGACCGACAGCGTGTAGACCAGGCCGGGGCTGAGCGTCAGCGGCGTGGTCAGCGCCTGGCGCTGCCAGCCGGACCCGCTCTCGTTCTGGAAGGTGACCGAGGTGAGCTGCGTGCCGGCCGAGTTCCACACGCGGCCGATGTGCGTCCCCGTCTCCTTGGCGTCCTTGTAGAACTTCAGCGCTGTCAGCGTCGTCGTGCTCGCGACCGTCAGCCGCGTGCCGAGCTCGTAGGTCCACGGGCCGCTGCCGCCCCGGCCATCGCGTACCGGGATGCCGGTCTGCGTCGGGGTGAGCGCGCTCATCAGCGAGCACGGGCAGTTAGCGGTGGTGAACGACCACGTGACGTCGGCCGGCAGCGGCGCGCCCGTCGTCGACCGCACGGCGGTGCTGACCGTGGCGGTGTAGCCGGTCGCCGTGGCCAGCGGCGCCAGCGGTGTCAGCACGGCGCGGTTGAGCGCGGGGTCATGGATTACCGTCGCCGCGACCGGCGTGCCGCCGCCCGTCGGCGTCAGCGTGAAGGAACGCGCCGTGACTGTCGCTGGATCGATCGCGACGTCGAAGCTGGCGCGGATCGTCGCGCTGTTGGTGGCGCTGCTGCTGCCCGCCGCGGGCGAGATGCCTGTGACGGCCGGCGCCGGCGGCGGCGAGGCCGCCGTCGAGAACGTCCAGGTCGTGCCGTCGATGGGCGCGCCGTCGGCGGCGCGCACGGCGTTGGTCACGATGGCCGTGTAGGTCGTCATTAGGCTGAGCGGTGCGCTCGGCGTCAGCGTCGCGGTGCGCGTCGTGCCGTCGTAGGCCACCGTTGCCGGCACCGGGTTGCTCGACGGGTCGAGCAACTTGACGTTCGCGGACGTGACCGTCGCGGCGTCGGCCGCGCGCGAGAACACGGCGCGCACCGGCGTCGCCGGCGAGAGCCCGGTGCCCAGCGGCGCCGGCGTCTTCGTCGTCACCTTGAGGTTGGTGCCCGTGCTGAACGACCACGTCTTGGCCGCCGCCATCGGCGTGCCGTCACCGGCCTGCACGGACGTGCCGATGGTCACGGTGTAGGACTTCGACTCATCCAGGCGCACCGACGGCGTCAGCTGCACCGTGCGGGTCGCGTCGTCGTAGGAGACCGCCGCGGCGACGTTCGCGCCGCCGCCGGTGGGCGCCACCGCGACCGACGAGGTCGTCACGGTCGAGGCGGTCAGGCGGCGGTCGAACGCCGCAGTGATCATGCGGTCGGTCACGACGCCGGTGGCAGCCGAGGCCGGCGTCGTCGACGTGACCGCCGGCGGCGTGCCGGGACCGGTGACGAAGCTCCACGAGTAGGCGCTCACCAGGCCGACGCCCTCCCACGAGGTGACGCTCGTCGCGATGCGTGCCGTGTAGCGCCGGAACGGATCCAGCGTCTCGGTCGGCGTCAGCGTGATCGTCTTGGACGGGTTGGCGAGCGAGGCCGTCGCCGCGACCGGGCTACCGCCCTCGGGCGTCAGCGTGACGGCGGCGCCGTCGATCGTCGACGGGTCGAGCTCACGGTCGAACGTTGCCTTGATGGCTTGGTTCGGCACAACGCCGAAGGCGCCGGACGCCGGTGTCGTCGAGACGACCTGCGGCGGGCCCGACGCGTCGATCGTGACGGCCGCCGACGGGGTCGCCGGCGTCACGCCCATGTCGGCCAGGACGTTGACGGTGGCCTGCTGGACTTGCGCGTTGACCCCGCCCTTGCCATCGATGTTGGGCGCCAGCCCGCGGCCCCAGTGGTTCGTGCCGGTCGCGAACACCAGGCCGCCACCGGACGCGCGGTAGATCGTTGTCATCTGCGTGCCCGACCCGGGGGCCCAGCTCGCGCCGTTGTTCTGGCTGAGGTGGCCGGTGACCGGCGAGGACGCGACGGTCGTGACGCCCGCGGGCTCCTGCCCGTTGTTGGCGCGCGAGTCCCACTCCCAGCCGACGATGTCGGTGCCGATCGAGGTCGTCCCTCCGGCGACCTGGTCGGCGGCCGGCGTGTAGCGCCACAGCCGGTGCTTGCCCTGCGCCGCGGACACCTCCAGTGGGAAGAAGTTTGAGGCGTTGTCGCCGATGTACTGCTGGCCGATGAGGCTGTTCTCGGGGTCGTTGGGACCCGCGGGATCGCGCCAGGTGCTCGTGCTCGAGACGGGATCGGGCGGGCCTGACTGCACGGTCTTGTAGGCGACGACCACGCGCCGTGAGGCGCCCGAGACGCCGCTGTTCTCGAAGCGCACGCGCCAATAGGCAGCGTTGGCGCCGAGGAAGAACAGGGACGTGCCCTGGTCGCGCGCGGCCTTCCAGGCGTTGCGCATCTGCGTCGACCAGTACTCGTCGTGCACGCCGGAGACGAGGACGTCGTGCCCGAGGGCGAGCGCCGGGTTGGCGTCGATGTCCTCGTCGGCCGCGTAGCTGACGTCGTAGCCCTGGGACTCCATCCAGGAGACGGCCTGGAGGTCGGCGCGCGTGTACCAGTCATTGCGGAGTGAGCCGGCGACGGGCTGGCTGTAAGGACGGTCGAACGAGACCTTCACCGCCCGGCTCGTGCCGGCGATCGTGTTCGGCCCTGCGCTGAGCCACTCGTAGAGGCCCTTGGAATAGCTGTTGTAGGCCTGGTAGGTGGTGGTCGGCACCTGGTAGAGGACCTCCGAGGCGGCGCTGTCGTCGCGGACGACGAGCAGCACCTCGTTGGCGTTGCCGTTGTCGTCGCGCACGAGCTTGAGCAGATAGACGCCTGTGGGCCAGTCGGCCGAGGTCGTCAGCGTGGTGGCCGGGGCCCAGCCGGCGCAGTCGTCGACGCCCGTCCCGGTCGCGTCCTCCTCACACGGGCCCTGGTAGGGCGCCGTGAGGCCGCGGATCGACGAGACGAGTCGTCCCTGCGCGCCGTTGTAGCCACCCGTGCGGTAGATGTCGATGTGAAACGCCGTGTCGTCGCCCGCCTTGACGCGCAAGTCGACGCTGCCGCCCCGGTCCACGCTCGAGGCCGACGTGAAGCCCTCGATGCCGTTGTCGTACGCCCGCGTGGCGTCCAGCGTCTTCCACGCGGTCGTGCCCGGGAAGCAGTTCTCGTTGACGATCTTGTTCGACGAGCTGCACGTCCGTGCCCGTGGCGTGGCCTGGACGACCTGCGACGCGGGCGACGGGGCCTCCTCGTTGACGGCCTTGACGACATAGAAGTATCCCGTGCCGTTGGCGGCGGTCGCGTCGGCGTACGTCGTCGCCGAGAGACCCGCCGGACTGACCTGGGTGGTGATCGCATCCTGCGTCGTCCCGCGCAGCACCACGTAGCTCGTGGCGCTCGCGACGGACTTCCATGACAGGCTCACCTCGCCGTCGAGGGCGATCGCGGTCACGCCGACGGGCGCCGACGGCGCCGTGGCGGCGTGGGGCTCCGACGGCCGGAGACCGATGAAGATCGCGGCGACGGCGGCGATCATGACGATCGTCGCCAAGCGCACGACGGGGCGGTTGAGGGGGAAGGGCATCATGGGGATCTCCTGATCCAGATATCTAGGGAACGACCATCCGGGCCATCCCCGCGCAGGGTTGCGGCGTGCCTGAACTTGCGCTTGAGCCAGGCGGCGATCCGTTGGTCGTACGAGGTGCCGAACGCCCCCTGGTCGTACACGTCCAGTGGCTTTCGGTCAGTAATCGCCAGCCGCAACTGATCCATCTGCGCGATCGCGCGGTCCTCGTCGGCAGCGGTCGCCAGTGCCCCTGGCAGGAGCGACAGCTGCGGCAAGGGGTCACGTCGGCCGGACATGACGTACAGCGCCGACATCTGGGGCGCCAAGAGGATGGGGTCGCCCGGGCGCGTCTCGCGGGCGATCACGGTGAGCGCCTGGCGCAGCGCCGATGCCTCGGCCGGGTGCGCGCCCAGCGTGCCGTGCAGGCCCCGAACGCTCTGACTCTCCTGCCGGGCGTCGTGCACCGACAGGCCCGCATTGGCCACCACCAGCACGCCGATCCACACGACGCCGAGCAGCGCGCCGGCGCGGCCCCGCGGCGCCAGGCGCACGTGCAGGGCGACCAGCAGCACCGCCGCCAGCGGCAGCAGGTACGCGGTCGCGGCGGGAAAGCGTGCGTTGGGGTAGGGCAGGAACTCGGCGTACGTGTTGGCCGTCAGCCCGGCCATGAGCAGCACGAGCAGGAGCGCGATCTCGGCGGCTGGCGAGGCGGCCTCGGCGCGGCGGCGGCGCCAGACCAGCACGAGCACGGCCAGCGCGGCGCCGGCCGGGATCCAGGCGTAGGGCCACTTGAGGTAGAAGCGGACCGTGTCCGGCTTGGCCACCAGCACGGCCAGAAACGCGACGACCGCCAGGCCCGCGCCGGCGAGCACGACAGTGCGCAGGCGTCCGCCGCGCTCGATCGCGACGCCCGCGCCCACCAGCGCCGCGAGGCCGGCCGCGTAGGCGACGGCGTGGCCCGCCAGCTTGGCGAAGCTCAGCGCAGTCAGTGGCGCGTGGGCCTTGAGGACGACGTCCCCCCCCGCCCGCACGAAGTCGCGCGGGTAGAGGTTCTCCCACAGGAGGTCGTGGGGCGAGACGACGGTCAGGAATGCGCCGTAGACCATGAGCGGCAGGACGATTGCCGGCGCGAGCAGCGCGGCGCCCTGGCGCAGGGCGAGGCCGCGCCCGGCGGCGCCCGCACTCCAGACGCGCACCGCCAGCCAGCACGCGATCGCGACGTAGACGGCCAGCGCGACCTCGGGCCGCGTGACCCCGACGAACCCCACTAGGCCGCCGGCGATCACCGGGCGGCGCAGTTCCTGCTCGCCGTCGCGCAGCCAACGCGCCAGTACAAGGACGGCGCCGAGCACGAGCGCGGTGGCCAGCGGCCCGGAGGTGGTGTGCGGCAGGACGTAGGAGTTGTTCGCGCTGCCCAGCGCAGCCGACGCGACCAGCCCGGCCGCCAGTGCGGCAGGCACCGGCTCGACGAACACCCGCGCCAACCGGTAGGTCAGCGCGATCGTGGCGAACGCCATCGCCAGGCCGAGTGCGACGGCCGGCCAGAGGGCGGGGCCTGTGATCGCGTAGATCCCGCCCAGCAGGAACGGGCCGACCGGCCCGTAGAAGTACACATAGTCGGCGTACGGCAGCTCGCCGTGGGCGGTGCGCGATGCGGCGAGCAGGTCGTAGCCAGTGTCCATCGTCAGGTCGCCCCAGCGGCCCCAGGTCAGGAGCAGGAGCGCCAGCGACCAGACGACGAGGCCACCGACCACGACGGCCTCGCGCGAGGTGGCCGCGCGCACTCGCGGCGACAAGGTGGTGCTGGCGGCCATCGTGCTCACGGCGCGGTCTTCCACACCGAGGCGATCAGCGTCACGGCGGCGAGCATGCTGCCGACGGCGAAGGCGATGCTCACGCGATGGAAGACCGCGCCCGGCAGGGCCAGCTCGAGCGCGACGAACGACGCGGCGCCCGAGCTCCAGCACAGCGCCGCCAGGCCCGCGCGGGTGCGGGCCAGCAGCGCCTGGCAGAACGTGCTGGCGGCCAAAAAGCCGCCCACGCCCAGCGCCAGGATGGCGAGGTCGATCCGCGTGGCCTCGAAGCCGTCGCCGTAGAGCAGCGACATGGCCGCGGGCCCAAAGGCCAGCGCGCCGACGGCGACGACCGTCGCGAAGCCGGCCAGCGCCAGCGCGGTCAGCACCGTCGCCCGGTGGGCGCGCTCGTGATCCCCGCGCGCCTCGAAGGTCGTCAAGCTCGGCAGCAGCGAGGCGGCGATGCCCTGGAAGACGAAGACGGGCGCGCGCAGCAGCAATGTCGCGGCGAATACGACGCCCGCCGCCTTGGAGGCGTCCGGGCCGCCGGCGATGAGTACGAGTAACGGGCCCCCGCTGACGAGCACCTGCTCGGAGCCGGCGATGACGGCGGCGGGCAACGCGAAGCGCGCGGCTGAGCCCATTGGGAACTGCGAGGGCTCGTCGCCCGCCGTCGCGCGACGCAGCGCGCTGCGCCGGTGCCAGAGCAGCGGCGCAACCGCGCCGCCGCCGGCTGCGGCGGCCACCGCGATCGCGGCGACCGTAGGAGACGCGACCAGTAGCAACGGCAGCGCCACGACGACGCGGATCGCGCCGTCGGCGAGCAGCAGCAGTCCGTAGCCGCCGAACCAGCGTACGCCGCCGCACAGGCCGCGGACGAAGTAGGACGCGCCGTAGCCGGCGACGCCGGCGATCAGCGCGGCGGTCAGCGCCGCGCGGCCGCCGAACAGCCCGTCGGTGATCGGGCCCCATGCTGCCGCCAGGACGAGCGACACGGCGACCGTGACGCCGGCGCCGAGGATCGCGGCGGTCCGGATGATGGGCCGCGCGTCGAGGTCGCGGGCGACCGCGTCGGCCACGGCGCGCGAGACGGTCTGCTCCAGCGGGCGAAACAGCAGTACCGCCACGAGGAACATCCCCGCCCAGAGGGCACCGATGGCGCCGTAGATGTCGGGCCCCAGCGAGCGCGCGGCCAGCACGTTGAAGACGTAGGCCAGCAGACCCGACGCCAGCGTGCCCACCGACAGCAGCGCGGCCTCGGAGCGGTCGACAGCCTCAAGCCGAGGACGCGCGGCGCGGATACGCTCAGGGATCCGCTCCGCGAGACCTGCACTCGTGAGGGCCCGCGTGCTCACGCCGCCCCGGCCGCCTCCGGCACCCGTTCGGCGCGCAGGGTCATGTGCCAGGCGATGGTCTCGCGCAGGCCTTCCTCCAGGCCCACGGTCGCCCGGAAGCCCAGCAGGCGCGCCGCCTTCTCGGTGTCGGGGATACGGACGCGGACGTCCTGGTACTTGCCGCCGATCTGGTCGAGTGGGAGCAGCGTGGCTCGCAGCGGGCCGGGGATGTCCAGCGCGGCCTGCACGGCCTCGGCGAGCTTGATGATGGAGATGGGATCGTCACCGCCGATGTTGATGATCTCGCCCGCCGACTCCGGCGTCGCGATGGCGCGCACGAGGCCGTCGACCGTGTCGGTGACGTAGGTGAAGGTGCGCACCTGGCGACCGTCGCCGTGTAGCTCCATCATCCTGCCCTCGAGGAGGTTCTCGATGAACGGCGACATCGGACCGCCCCACCAGGTGGCGTGGTTGCGCACCCCGTAGGCGTTGAAGAAGCGCAGCACCGTCACCTGCAGGTCGCGCTCCTCGAAGAGGCGCAGCGCCAGGTGCTCGTCCATGAGCTTGGACGTCGCGTAGGACCAGCGCCGGCTGGTGGGCGGGCCAAGGACGATCGGGTCGTCCTCGTGGAACGGCGCGACGGCGTTGCCGTAGACGTCCGACGTCGAGGCCTGCACTACGCGCGCGCCGGTGGCCAGCGCCACCTCGAAGACGGCCTCGGAGCCCTTGACGTTGACCTCGAGCGTCTTGAGCGCCCCGCCGTAGCGCGGGATCTTCAGCGCGGCGAGGTGGACGATGAGGTCGCAGTCGTCGAAGGCCGAGCGCAGGCGCTGCGCATCGCAGCAGTCGAACTGGTGCAGGACGAAGCTCGAGTTGTCAACGCAGTCAAAGAGGTTGCGCAAGGTACCGGCCGAGAGGTCGTCGACGCCGACGACGGAGCATCCGTCGGCCAGGAGCCGGCTGACGAGGTTCGAGCCGATGAAGCCGGCGGCGCCGGTCACACCGATCTTTGCGGGCAGGGGCATGGTGAATTCCTCCATAACGGTCATGATGGTCAAGCGGCCCGCAGCCTGGCCTGGCCGGAGGTCGAGTTCACGATTTGTTCCGCCACATGGTCGGACACGCCAAGGATGGCCTGGCCGTTGACGATCTCGGGATAGATGCGCGCCGACGACGCCACGGCGAGGCCCGGGGCCGGGAACAGGTCTCCGGCGCGTTGCGCGACGCCCACGGTATGCACCGGCTCGGCCATCCGCGTACGCGCCACCTGGCTGGCGAGCACGTCGGCGGGGTCGAAGTGCGGGAAGATCCGCCGCACGTGGCCCGTGAACTCCCGCGTGATCTCCGCGGAGGAGCGATCGAGCTCGGGGTTGGAGGGGTCGACGTAGTGCGGGACGTACACCAGGTGGCCGCCCACGGCCTCAGGATCGACCGCGTGGGTCGTCTCCACGATCGATGTGATGGGGACGCTACGGTCGGTGATGTTCAGCGCGTAGTACGGGCTGACGCTGCGCTTGACGCGCATCACGAGGCAGACGATTCCCAGGTAGCGATTGCGGTCGGGCCCGAGCGCCCCGGCCAGCTCCTCGGAGACCAGCGTTTCGAGCGTTGGGCGCAGCTGCGTGGTCACCACGAGGTCGTGCGGCCGCAGCCGCCCATCGATGACGACGCCGAGCGCCCGACCGTCCTGCGACGGGATCCCGCCGACGCGCGTGTCGAGCAGGATCTCGCCGCCGCGGCGCCCCACCTCTGCGCCCAGCCGGTCGACGAGCTCCTGATACCCGCCGTGGATCCAGCCCATGACCTCCTGGCCCGACCGGTCGCGCGTGCCGGCGGTCCGGCGCATCCTCGACCACATGTACGTGGCGGGGAGGTCGTGGTAGCGGCCGTCGAACTTCGACTCCAGAAGCGGACGCCACAGGCGGTCCCACAGGCGGTCGCCGGCCATACGGCGCAGCCAGCCTTCCAGCGGGACGTCCTCGAGGTCGGCGTGGCCCTTGCGCAGCTGGCAGCGGGCGACGAACCCGACGAGCGCCATGCGGTCGCGCATCGCCAGCCCCGGGAACGTCAGTAGCTCCTTGGGCGTTGACATCGAGGCCAGCCGCCCGTCGTGGAAGAACCCGACGCCGAGCCGGCGCATCCGCACCGACTCCTCCTCTAGCCCGACCTCCTCGGCCAGGGCCAGGACACGGTCGTCGGTGGGAAGCACGGCGTGGTAGTAGCGATCGACGTCATAGCCGCCGAGGTCGGTCGTGCCGGCCAGGCCGCCGAGGCGCGCGTCGCGCTCGTAGAGCGTGACCTTTACCCCGGCGCGCGCGAGGCGGTAGGCGATCCCGACGCCGAGCAGTCCGCCGCCGACGATGCCGACGTCGCGCCCGCTCACGCGCGGTCCCGCGTGCCGACCGGCTCGTGTGTCGCGACCGGCTCTCGTGTGGCGACCTGTCGGGCCATCATCCGCGCATAGCCCCCGATGGTGGGCAGCACGCGCATCTTGCTCTCGCCCTCCCGCCGGGACCAGTCCAGGCTGACCGGCACCTCACGGACCGAGCAGCCGGCCGCGACGAGCTTGACGAGGATCTCGGCCTTGCAGGCGAAGCCGGGCTCGCGGATGAAGCGTGTGCCGTGCCGCGCATAGGCGGCGTGCAGCGCCTGTGCGCGGTAGACACGGAAGAACGAAGAGACCGTCCGGGCGTCGAGGCCGGCGCCACGGCGGATCGCGTAGCCCGCGGCGCGCGACAGCAGGCGACGGTGCGCCGAGACGTTGAGCAGCTGCCCGGCGCCGTGGTGGGAGGCCAGCACGACGTCCGTGCCCTCCTGCGCGACCGCGAGCATCGTCGCGAGCGCGTCCAGGTCGCTGGTCGTGTCGGACTCCATCGTGATGATGTAGTCGGCGTCGCCCGTCAGACCGAGCGCAATCCGGAACCCGCGGTCGAACGCACGGCCGGCGCCCTGGTTCCGGAGCTGGCGGGCGAGGACGAGCGGGACCGGGCCGTCATAGGCCGCGGCCAGGTCGGCCGTGGCATCGCGGGAGCCGTCGTCGACGATGACGACGTGGCCGCCGCGCCACAGCTCGGGGCGTGCCTCGAGGTCGGCGAGCAGGCGGGGCAGGTTGCCCTCCTCGTTGTACGCCGGGATCACGAAGACGTTCATCAGTAGGCTCCCCTGCGCGTCAGCACGACGGGAATCGTCTGACACAGGATCTTGATGTCCCACCAGAGGGACCAGTTGGTCACGTACACGTAGTCGAGCTTGACCATCTCCTCGAAGGGGATGTCGTTGCGCCCAAGCACCTGCCAGAGGCCGGTGATGCCGGGCGTCGTCTCGAGCCGGCGGCCGGCCCAGCCGGTGATCCGCTCGGACTCGTGGACCACGAACGGCCGGGGCCCGACGAGGCTCATCTCGCCCTTGAGGACGTTCCACAGCTGCGGCAGCTCGTCGATGCTGAGCTTCCGTAGGGTGGCCCCGATGCGGGTGATGCGTGGGTCATCCTTGATCTTGAACAGCGGGCCGCCGCCGTCCATCTCGTTGAGATGGGCGAGCGCGAAGCGCTGCTGTTCGGCGCCATCGACCATCGTCCGAAACTTGACGATGGAGAACTCGGAGCCGCCGCGGCCGTGGCGCTGCTGGCGGAAGAACACCGGTCCGCCGCTGTCGAGCCTGATCGCGATCGCGGTCATCAACAGCAGCGGCGAGAGCACGAGCAGACCGAGCGCCGACGCCGTGACGTCGAACGTCCGCTTCAGCACCCGGACGCTCCGGGAGAGGCGCATAGGTGGCAGGCTCACGACCGGCAGGCCCTCGATGTCCTCGATCGCTGCGTTGGACGCGAACAGCTCGAAGTAGTCGGGCACGATCGAGAGGTGCACGTCGGGCCGCCGTACCGCGCGCACGCGATCGAGCGTGTCCTCGTAGGAGTCGCCCTTCGCGGTGAGCACCACCCAGTCGATGTCGAGCGCGTCCACGCGTGCGGTGAGGTCCGCGGTGCGGCCCACGACGTCGTCCGCCGTCCGCGGGTCGTCCTCGACGAAGCCCACGAACTCAAGGCCGTACTCGGGGTGCGCGTCGATCTTGCGGCGCACGAGCCGCCCGACCTCGCCCGCACCGACGATGAGCGTGCGCCGTGGCCGCATGAGCTTGGGCAACACCCAGATGCGCAGCGCGCCGCGCAGCACGGGAATGGTCACGAGCGCGATCACCAGGAACATGAGCGCCTCGAGCGGCGTGTACAGCGACCAACCCGCCAGACGCTTGGCGCCCTGGCCCACCACGAGCAGGACGAGCGAGCCCGCGAGCAGCGCGTGGAACAGGTTCCCGATCTCGTCGAAGGTGCCCGGCGCGATCGCGCGGCTGTGGCTCTCGTAGAGCCGGTAGGCGGCGAACACGCCCACCCAGGTCACGGTGGCCAGCGCCACGAACGTAGCCACCACGCCGGTCGGGCCGATAACCGCGGGCGGGCCGATGATGTCGGCGAAGGCGTACGTGCCGGCAAACCCGAGCGCGGTGGCGATCAGGTCGGCGGCCACCAGCGCCCGCACCCGCCCACGATGCAGGCGGCCCTGGCGGCGCGCCCGCGCCGCCGCAGCGGCGGGCTCGACCACATGAAGGGACGCGGCGGCCACGCACGACGTCTCGCGCTGACCCACGCCCGGCTCAGGAGGCGAGCTGGGCATACGGTGCCACGAGGTCATTCATGTGGGCGTAGCGAGAGGCCTCCGTGCGATTGGCCACGCCGAGCTTGCGGTACGTGTTCGACAGGTGAAACTTGACCGTCTGCTCGGTGACCCACAGCTCCTGGGCGATCCGGTTGTTCGTGAACCCCTGGGCGGCGAGCTGCAGGATCTGGAGCTCGCGGACGGTCAGCGGGCACGCCTCGGCGCCGGCGCTCGCGCGCTTCGGCTGGCGCGGACGGTGCACGACGCGGCCGAGCACCGTCTCGCGCACGAGCGTGCCCAGTGCGACCGGGTGGACGGCCTTGGAGATGACGGCCTCGGCCCCGGCCTCGAAGGCGTCGTCGAACCACTTGGCGTCCACGCGGGTCGTGAGCAGCAGCGTCTTGGCGTCGGGCAGCTCGTCGGCGATCTCACGCAGGCGCTCGAGCGGATGCTCGGGGTTCTGCATGTCGTCGACGAGGACGACGTCGGCACGGCTCGCGGCGAGCCGGTCTCCGATGGAGTGCCGGCCGTCAACGAACCCGACGACATGGAAGCCCGCGGTCTGACGCAGGGCCATGCGGATTGCCTGGACCACGAGTGAGTGGTCGGCGACGATGAGAAGACGCTTCATGATGTGACCTCAGGCCGCCTTGACGGACTTCAGGGACACGTGCTGGGCCGGACGGGCCTTGGCACGCTGGCGGCGGGTGACCCCGCGAAGGTCGACGACCTGGTGGCGCTCGGCGATGCCGACGTGATCGACGTCGGGGTGCGCGGTGACGATCACCACGACGTCGGAGAACTCCAGGACCTCGTCCAGCGACCCGCTGCGCAGGTCGAACTGGGACAGCGACGGCACGAAGGCGTCGTGGTAGGCGATCTCGGCGCCGAGCTGCCCGAGGCGGGCGATGATCTTCAGCGCCGGGCTCTCGCGGATGTCGCCGACGCCCGCCTTGTAGGAGACGCCGAGGACGCCGATGCGCGTGCCCTTGACCGGCATGCCCATGTCGTTGAGCTTGCGCTCGACCTTCTCGACCGCCAGGTAGGGCGCGTGCTGGTTGACCTTGCCGGCGAGCTCGATGAACTCGGTGGAGAAGTCGTACTCGCGCGCCTTCCACGAGAGGTAGAACGGATCGACGGGCAGGCAGTGGCCGCCCATACCCGGGCCCGGCTCGAAGCGCATGAACCCGTAGGGCTTGGTGGAGGCGGCGTCGATGACCTCCCAGATGTCGATGCCCATCCGGTCGGCGAGCTCGCCCATCTCGTTGATGAGGGCGATGTTGACCGAGCGGAAGATGTTCTCCAGCAGCTTGGCCATCTCCGCGCTTTCCAGCTCGGACGTGCGGACCAGCGAGTCGCAGACGAGGCCGTACAGCGCCTCGGCGGCGTTCCCGCAGGTCTCGGTGAGGCCGGCGACGATCTTCGGCGTCGTCTGCAGCGTCCAGTCCGTGCGGCCGGGATCGACGCGCTCGGGCGAGAAGGCGAGGTGGAAGTCCACGCCGGCGCGCAGGCCCGACTCCTCGAGGATGGGCAGCGCCCGCTCCCGGGTCGTGCCCGGGTAGGTCGTGGACTCCAGGACCACGAGCTGCCCCGCCTGGAGCACCGTCGCGATCGCCTGGCAGGCGTCGACCAGCGGCGTCAGGTCCGGCTCACGGTTCGGCGTCAGCGGCGTCGGGACGCACACGATGATCGCGTCCACCTTGGCCAGCGCGGCGATGCGCGTGGTCGGCTCCAAGCGATCCGAGACCGCCTGCAGTGCCGCCGACGGCACGTCCTCGATGTACGACTCGCCGCAGCGCAGCTGTGCCACGCGGCGGGCGTTCACCTCGATGCCGATGACGTGCTCACCGGCCTCGGCGAAGCTGACGGCCAGTGGGAGCCCCACATAGCCGAGTCCAACGATCCCAACGCTCATTTAGCTCCACCCCACGTTGCTCTCGGGCCACGTGCGCCACCGTCCGGCTTCCTGCGTTTCGGTGACGCTCGCCCTACGACGTGAATCGTGGTCCAACGGGCGATCGATGGGAGGGGATATCTGGCGTGCTCCGACGGTGAGGTTCCGCCGAATGGGTAGGTCAGGGGCACCACCCGGGTGGGTCAGAACCCTCCCCCACGCGCACTGGCCAATGCGCTAGGCACGTCGGTGGACGAGGAGGTTTGGCGCGCGGCGCTACGCGTCGCGGCCGGTGGCCGCGAACGTCGCGCGGATGCCGTTGGCGATGGAGATCGCCTCGGCCTGCGAATGCGCGCCGAGCTTGCGCAGCAGCCGCTTGACGTGGGTGCGCACGGTGTCGCGTGCGAGCACCAGCTCGTCGGAGATCTGGTCGACGGTCATCCCGGCGCAGAGCAGATCGAGCACTTCCCACTCGCGCGGGGTCAGCTTGCTGCGCACGGGTCGCACGCCGATGCCGCCCACCGGCAGCCCGCGCAGGCTCTCGATCAGCCTCCACGTCAGGTCGGGCCCGACGACCGGCTCGCCCGCGACCATCCGCTGCACCGCCGCGACGATGTCGGACACGGGGACGCCCTTGACCAGGTGGCCCGCCGCGCCGGCGCGCAGGCCGACCATGCCGAGGTCGAGGTCGTCGGAGCCGGTGAACAGCAGGATCCGCACGCTCGGCGCGCGCTCGACGATCTGATGCGTCGCCGAGAGCCCGTCGATGTTGGCCATGACGATGTCCATGATCATCACGTCGGGACGGAAGTGCGCGGCGAGGTCGATCGCGTCGCGGCCGTTGTCGGCCTCGGCGATGACGACCAGGCCGGCGTCCTGCAGCGCGGCGCGCAGGGCTCCGCGAAGCTGCTCGTCGTCGTCGACGACCACCACCCGCGGGGCCGCAGCCGGCCGGGATCCGTCCTGACGCGCGAGAGCCACGGGCGCAGTATGCCGTCCGGAAACGGGACTGTCATGTCCCGTCGGCGCCGCGGGCGACGCCGACGATCGACTCGCGCACGAGCGCCAGGTCCGTCGTCTTGGGGATGTGCAGCGTGACGAGCCGGGCCTGCACGGGCGCGACCAGCTCGGGCTCGAAGCCGGAGAACGTCACGATCGGCGTGCCGGGCGCCGCCTGGGCCATCGCGACCAGCAGCTCGCCGGGAGGGAGCCCGGGCATCTGGAGGTCGAGGACCACGACGTCGGGCAGGTGCTGGGCGACGAGCGCGACGGCCTCGGTGCCGTCGGAGGCCTCGCCCACGACGGTCACGCCTTCGTCGCGCAGCAGCGCCCACCGCAGCAGCGCCCGCATCTCGGATGCGTCGTCGGCCAGGAGCACGCGGACCGGATCGCGAGTGCTCGTCTCGCCGCTCATCCTGCGGACGCTAACCGGATGGTGACGAGCGTGGCGCCGTCTTCGCGCGTCGCCATCGCGATCGTGCCGCCGCGGCGCTCGACGATCCGGCGGCAGACCGGCAGGCTGACGCCGGCGCCGATCAGTGGGCCGCGCCCGCGCGGGCGGGCGAATGGCTCGAACGGCCGGCTGCCGTCGGCGGCGGGCGTGCCGTCGTCGAGCATCTCGACCGTGACGCCGTCGTCGCCGGTGCCGCCGGCCAGCAGCACGCGGCTCGCGCCGGCGGCCAGCGCGCTGCGCAGGAGGTGGGTGAACAGGCGCTGTGCCTCGCGCGCGTCGAGCGCCGCGCGCGGGAGCGGCTCGCGCCGCAGCTGCACGCGCTCCCGCGCGAGGAACGGCTCCAGCTCGGCGGCGGCGGCGTCGAGCGCCGAGTCCAGGTCGGCGGACGTCGGCCCCTCGACCGCCGAGGACGCGCGCACCACGTCGAGCAGGTCGTCGACGTAGCGCTGGGCGCGCTCGCCGCCGGCGTTCAGCGCGCGGAGCGCGTCCTGCCCGCCGGGGCCGATCCGGACCCGCTCGTTCTCCAGCACGGAGGCGGCCCCGCGCATGAGCGCGACCGCCTCCCCCAGCTGATGCGCCGCCAGGGCGGCGAACGCCTCCAGGCCGTCCTGCGCGCGCGGCGCAGGGTCGCCGGCCGTCATTCCCCGGCCGGAAGCCCGTCCTCGAGCATGCCGGCGCGCAGCCGCGACGCAACCGCGACGGCCTCGCGACGGGAGCGCACCTCGAGCTTGCGCAGGACGTTCTTGACGTGCGACCGGACGGTCTCCACCGACACCACGAGGCGATCGGCGATCTCGTCGGTCGAGAGGTCCTGGCACAGGAGGTCGAGGACCTCCCACTCCCGCGACGTCAGCGCGCTGCGGATCGGCCGCAGGCCTGCGCTGTCGGTGCGGACCATGCGCAGGTCCTCGATGAGCCGCATCGTCAGGCGGCGCGTGATGACGGCCTCGCCGTTCTTGGCGCAGTGCAGCGCGCGCGGCAGGGCGTCGATCCCGACGTTCTTGCACAGGAAGCCGGAGGCCCCCGCGCGCAGCGTCATGAGACCGACCTCGTCGTCGTCGCTGGACGTCAGGATCACCACGCGCACCTCCGGCGCGGTGCGCCGGATCTCGCTCATGGCGGCCAGGCCGTCCATGCCGGGCATGATGAGGTCCATCACGACCACGTCCGGCGTGTAGTAGGCCGTGAGCTCCACGGCCTCGCGCCCGCTGCCGGCCTCGGCGATCACCGTGATCCCGGCCAGCTGCAGCACGTCGCGCAGCATGCGTCGCGCGAGCGGATCGTCGTCCGCCACGATGACGCGCAGCGGCGCATCCCCTTCAACCTTGAATTCCATCCCCATGATGAGCCCTTCCCGGTCTCGTCCTCAACCGGAGCCTCTCCGCAAATTGAAGGACAAAGAAAAGGGCAACTGATGCACTTACGTGGGGTATTTCTCTACCCCAGTGCAGGAATTGCGGCCGCACGGGCGGTCCCCTGGGGATTGAAGGGAACCGCCCGGCGGCCACGCGCCGCCGAGCACGGACCGTCCGGTGCGTTCCCAGCTCACGCGGCGTCGCACAGTTCGGGGCTCTCCTGCCGGCGGACCGTGCACCGTGCAACCTACGGGCACGCATCGGCCCCGGCGGGTGACTTGCGCCCGCCTCCGCGAGGGAGGTGCCTCGTGGTCCGTGGGTTAGGAAGTTCCCCCAGGGCACCCTCCGAACTGCCGATTCAATCGAGCAAGCAGATTTCCGGAGGACACGACGTCGTACGGAAAGGGGATGAACAGAACGTGACACACCGAGCCGACGTGGACGGCGACGGCGACGGCGATGACGACGTGCCGCCCGGCGACCGCCGGCGACGTCCGCCGTCGCGGTGGTGGCGCAGCCGTGCCCTGACGGCCGAGGAGCCCCAGGGCGCGGCCGAGGACGAGCATCGCCAGCTGCTGGCCGACGTGGGTCATGAGCTGAAGTCGCCGCTGTCGATCATGCTCGCCCTCTGCGGGCGCCTCGAGGACTCCGGCCGCCTCGCCGGCGAGGACGCCGAGGACGTCGCCCGCATCCGGGCCAACGCCTACACGATGCTGCGCCGGGTCCAGGACCTGATGCTGATGGCGCGGCTGGAGAACGCCGAGCAGCAGCTCGAGGCCGCGGTCGTCGACGTCGCCGAGATCGTGCGCTCCTGCGTGGACGGCTTCGCCGCGATCGCCGCCCAGCGCGACCTGGACCTGCGCGTCAGCGTGCCCGACCACCTGACCGCCGTCGCCGACGAGGAGAAGGTTGTCTCCGTCGTCTCCAACCTCCTCGCCAACGCCATCCGCCACGCCAGCCACGGCGGCGTCGTGCGCTGCACGCTGTCGAGCTCCCCCGGGCGGCTGATCCTCGAGGTCGCCGACGACGGCTCCGGCGTCCCGCCCGACCAGCGCGAGGCCATCTTCGAGCGCTACCGCCGCGGCTCACGCTCGTCCGGGACCGGGCTCGGCCTCGCGATCGTCGGCGAGATCGCCGCCCTGCACGGCGGCGTGGTCGCCGTCGGCGACGCCCCCGAGGGCGGCGCGCTGTTCACCGTCGAGCTGCCGCTGCGCACCCAGCGCACGTCCACCGAGGCCACCCGCCCCGCCGGCCCCCCGTCGCTCGTGCTCGCCGACCGCCAGAAGGCGATCGTCGAAGACCTGCGCGGCGAGCTGGACTCGGCCGCCGGCCGGGCTTAGGCGTTGCGGGTCGGCGGGGGTGGCTGACATCGCCACCGCGCGGCGCTTCGCGCTCGCGTCATGGCGGTCCGGGCGCTGGTCGCCGGTATCGCTGCGGTCGTGACGCCGGCTACATGGGCATCGATCCCGCGCTTAGCCGCGCCGCGACGGATGGCGACATCACCCACCCCCGCTACGTCCACAGCCCTCGGCCCACGCCCGCACCCTCGACCAGCCCGCCTGAGCCTCAATCCACCGATCTGGCGTGAGTGTCGGTGTTGTTGGGGCTCTTGAGCGGTTGCGGTGACCGGCTGGGGCCGCGTAGCGGCCTTGGTGATGGTGTTGAGGGGTGGGCGGGGCGTCGAGTCGGGGTCGGCGGCCCGGGTGCGGGCAGGCCGAAGCCGGCGGTGCGGCGTCGGTGGTCGTCGCGGGGCGCGGGGCGGGTCAGGCGGGTGGTGGCAGCGCGCGCAGCCGCGTCAGGGCGGCGAGGAAGTCGTGGGCCCAGGGCCAGCGGGCGGGCATCCGCAGGATGGTTCGCCGGGCGCTGCGCGTCAGGCGTCCGGGGATGCTCAGCAGTCGTCGGCGGATCGTGCGTGCGGTCCGGACGGTCTGGCCGGGCAGCGCGATCAGGTGCGTCCAGCGCAGCAGGTTGTGGGCCAGCGCGGCGATCACCGTCCAAGCGGCGTTAGCCATGAACTTGCCCGACGGGAAGTGGGCCAGCGCCTGGTCTTTGAGGTCGCGGATCGCCAGCTCGACGACGGCGTGCTGACGGT
>NZ_DATHDY010000114.1:0-47230 GCF_035318805.1 Baekduia sp. | reverse complement strand
GGCCTCTGCCCACTGATCGGAGGACAGGACGAGCGCGCCGCCGCCGTCGTTGACGCCGGGTGAGTTGCCGGCGGTGTGCGAGCCCTCCTTGCCGGTCAGGCCCGGGAGCTTGCTCAGCGCCTCGAGCGTCGAGCCGCGGCGGGGCCCCTCGTCGACCTCGACGACGGTGTCGGGATGGCGGGACCCTCTTCCCTTGATCGTGACGGAGGCGATCTCGTCGGCCATGCGGCCCTCGTCGATCGCGGCCAGCGCGCGCTCGTGGCTGCGCAGCGCCCAGCGGTCGAGGTCGGGGCGCGTGAGCTCGAGCTGGTCGCCGATCTCGGTCGCCTCGTCGAACATCTGCCGGCCGCTGAACGGGTTGGTCAGGCCGTCGTGGACCATCGCGTCCAGCGCCTGGGCGTCGCCCATGCGGTAGCCGAAGCGCGCCTGGGGCAGCAGGTACGGCGCGCCGGACATCGACTCCATGCCGCCGCCGACGCCGACCGTGACGTCGCCGGCGCGGATCGCCTGGTCGAGGATCACCGTCGCGCGCAGCCCCGACGCGCAGACCTTGTTGACGGTCTCCGAGGAGACCTCGTTCGGGATCCCGGCCTTGATCTGGGCCTGACGCGAGGGGACCTGCCCCTGGCCGGCCTGCAACACCTGACCCATCACGACATGGTCGACCTGGTCGGGCGCGACGTCGGCGCGCTGCAGCGCCGCGGTGATCGCCGTCGCGCCGAGCTCGGTCGCAGCGACGGTGGACAGGCCGCCGCCGAGCTTCCCGATCGGGGTACGCGCGGCGCCGAGGATGACGGTCTTGGGCATGAAGATGTCTCGGTCTCTCTCGGGGTCAGGACAGCTTGGGCGGCGAACGGTAACGAGTAGGTGATCGGGGAGCACGGCCGCCGGAATCCCGCGCCGATCATCTAGCCTCGCCGACCATGCGCGTGACCGCCACCACCGAGGCCGCGGCGTCCACCGCGGCCGACACCGTCGTCGTCGGGCTGATCGAGGGCGAGCGCGTGGTGCACGACGCCGGCGACGGTGCGCTGCAGGCGCTCGTCGACGGCGGCGAGGCGCGGGCCACGGCCAACCATCTGGCCGTCACGCACGCGGAGGGCAAGCGCTGGATCCTCGTCGGGCTCGGCGCGCGCGAGCGCCTCGACGACGAGGCGCTGCGCCTCGCCGCGGCCGCCGCCCACGGGCGCGCGCGGGACCTCCGCGCCAAGGTGCTCGCCTGGGAGCTCCCGCACAAGCTGCGCGACCACCACCCCGCGCGCGCCGTCGTCGAGGGCACGCTGATGGCCGCCTACGCGTTCACGGCGTGCAAGTCGGGCGCGGGCGACGACGGCTCGGCCACCGGCGTCGACGAGCTGATCGTCTCCGACCACGACGACCGCACGGCCGAGGTCGCCCGGGCGACCGTCGTGACCGAGGCGGTCAACCACGCCCGCGACCTGCAGAACGCGCCGGCCAACGTGATGACCCCGACCGCGCTGGGCCGCCGCGCGCAGGAGCTCGCGGCCGGCCACGACACGCTGACGGCCGAGGTCGCCGGGCGCGCGGGCATCGAGGCGCTGGGCATGGGCGCGTTCGCCGCGGTGGCGGCCGGCACCGACGAGGAGCCGGCGCTGATCGTGCTGCGCTACGAGCCGCCGACCGCGCGCGGCCCGGTGCTGGGCCTCGTGGGCAAGGCCGTGACCTTCGACGCGGGCGGCATCTCGATCAAGCCCGCCGGGTCGATGGCGGACATGAAGTACGACATGTCGGGCGGCGCCGCCGTGCTGGAGGCCGTCGGCGCGATCGCCGCGCTGGAGCTGCCCATGCGCGTCGTCGCGGTCGTCGGCGCCACGGAGAACCTGCTCGGGCCCGGGGCGATGAAGCCCGGCGACGTGGTCACCACCGCCGCCGGCCTGACCGTGCAGGTCGACAACACCGACGCCGAGGGACGGCTCGTGCTGGCCGACTGCCTGCACCACGCCATCGGCCTCGGCGCCGAGCGCCTGGTCGACGCCGCGACGCTGACCGGCGCGATCATGAGCACGCTGGGCCGGGTGTACTCGGGCCTGTGGGCCGACGACGAGCCGTGGGCCGCCGAGGTCCAGGACGCCGCGGCCGCGGCCGGCGAGCTGGTGTGGCGCATGCCGCTGCACGAGCGCTACGCCGAGCTGATCAAGGGCTCGACCGCCGACCTGGCCAACCTGTCGCCGCCGCGCTCGGGCGCCTCGAGCACCGCCGCGGAGTTCCTGCACCGCTTCACCGGCGGCGTGCCCTGGGCGCACCTGGACATCTGCGGAACCGCGTGGGACAGCGGGCGCGCCTACGCGCCCAAGGGCGGCACCGGCGCCATGGTCCGCACGTTCGTGGCGCTCGCCGAGCGGACCGCGGCCGGGGCCTAGGACCCGCGTTGTCCGCCGTCCGGCGGGCGCTGCCGCTGTGGTTGGCGCTCGCGACCGTCTACACCCTGGTGTGGGCGATCGGGATCGGCCCGGCCGCAGACGTCTCGGCCCCGGAGGCCCACCGCCTCCTCGGCGCGGAGTCGCTGGTCTCCGACGGCGACCTCGACCTGACCGACGAGTTCGCCACCCGCGCCTGGCGCGACTTCTACGACGGACCGCTGAGGCCGGTGGCGGGCCTGACCGACGGCCGGCTCGTCGAGCCGTCGGGGCTGGGCTTCGAGCTGCTGATCGCCCCCGCCTACGCGGTCGGTGGGGTCACCGGCGTGCGGCTCCTGCTCGGCGCGATCGCGGCGCTCGCGTTCTGCCTGGCCGCCGCGCTGGGCCGCCGGCTCGTGCCCGAGCCGTGGCCGACGCGCGCGGCGCTCGTCGTCGGCCTGTCGCCGCCGGCGCTGGGTGCGGCCGCGGCGGTGTCGCCCGAGATGGTGGGCGGCGCGGCCCTCGCGGGGGCCGCGCTGCTGGCGCTGGGCGTGCGCGAGCGCCCGCGGACGAGCGCGGCCTTCGGGAGCGCGGCGCTCGTGGCCGCGCTGCCGTGGCTGGCGGCCAAGCTCGTCGCGCCCGCGGTCGTGATCGCCGCGGCGCTGACGCGCTGGCTGCGGCGCCGCCAGCGCGGCGTGGCGGGCTTCGTCGCGCTGGAGGTCGCGCTGACCTCCGCGGTCGTCTACGTCACGGTCAACGACCGGCTGTTCGGCGGGCTGACGCCGCACGACCTCGCGGGCGGCGGGCCGACGGGCGCCTCCGGCGCGGCCGAGCACCTCGAGCGCGCGCCGCGCCTCGTGACGCTGTGGCTCGATCCCGGCGACGGGCTGCTGCTGTGGGCGCCGTTCGTCGCGCTGGCCTTCGTGGCGCTGTGGCTGCTCTGGCGGTCGCGCAAAGAGCGGCTGGCCGTCGCGGTGCTCGACCAGGTCGACGTGGAGGTCGCCGCCGCGTTCCTGGCGCTGATCACGGCCGCCGTGGTGCTGGTCGCGACGTTCCTGGCGCCGTCGATCGACGGCGCCTGGTACCCGGCGCGCCAGCTCGTGCCGGCGCTGCCGCTGCTTGCCGCGCTGTGTGCGTGGGGGTTGCGCTTCGCCCCGCGTGCGGGCGCCGTGCTGGCGGCGCTGACGCTGGCCGCGAGCGCGGTGGCGCTGGCGACGGCGTGAGCGTCGTGCGAGTCAGGCGGGGCGCGAGGCGGCGGCGGCGTCGAGGCGCTCGAGGATGCCGGTGGCCGCCGTGGCCGGATCGAGCCGGCGGGCGACGACCTCGTCGAGCAGGGCGGCGAAGGTGTCGTCCTCGTCGAGCTGCTCCTCCAGGCGGCGGCGCAGGCGGAACGTGCAGATCGCGACGACCTCGCTGCGCAGGTTGCGCCTGCGGCGCTCCGACAGCGTGCCCTCCGCCTCGATGAAGGCGCGGTGCTCGTCGAGCTTGGCGACGAGCTCGGGCACGCCGGCCCCCTTGTGCGCCTCGGTCTTGATGATCGGCACGCGCCAGCCGCGCTGCGGCGCGAGCGACAGCACGCCGCGGATCTCGCGCACCATGGTGTCGGTCAGCGGGTGGTCGGCCTTGTTGACGACGATGATGTCCGGGATCTCCATGACGCCGGCCTTCAGGGCCTGGATCGAGTCGCCGGATCCCGGCATGAGCACGAGGACGATCGTGTCGGCGTGGTCGATGATGTCGACCTCGGCCTGGCCGACCCCGACGGTCTCGAGCAGGACGTCGTCCTTGCCGGCGGCGTCCATCAGCAGCGCCGCCTGCAGCGCGGCCTCGCTGAGGCCGCCGAGCGCGCCGCGGTTGGCCATCGAGCGGATGAAGACGCCCGGGTCGAGGAAGTGGTCGGTCAGCCGGATGCGATCGCCGAGCAGCGCGCCGTGGGTGAACGGCGAGGACGGGTCGATCGACAGCACCGCGACCGTCCGCTCCTGCTCGCGGCGCAGCTTGGTCAGCGCGCCGATCAGCGTCGACTTGCCCGCGCCCGGCGCGCCGGTAAGGCCGACGATCGCGGCCCTGCCGGTGTGCGGGTAGACCTCGCGCACCAGGTCCCAGCCGGCGGGATCGTCGCTCTCGACGAGCGTGATCGCCCGGGCGAGGGCACGGCGATCGCCGTCGAGGAGGCGCTGTGCGAGGGTCGGGGCGTCCTGCGTCATGGGCGCCGCATGATGCCGAACTCAGCCGATCAGCTGCTCGGCGATGTGCTTCGACAGCGCCGCCGGGTCGCCCAGGAGCTCCGGCGCGTCGCGCGCGAGATGGGCGCGGCCGACGTACGCGCTGTAGGCCAGCAGCGCCTGGCGGCGCGCCGTGGCGCGAGTCAGGCCCAGCTCGCCGAACGCCCGGGCCATGAACGCGACGCGCTCCTGCGCGGCGCGGGCGACGGCGGCCCGGACCACGGGCGCGTCGACCGCGTCGAGCAGCCGGACGAAGATCGACGGCGGCTTGGCGCCGGCCTTGCCGAGCAGCTCCATCAGCCGTGCACGCGGGTCCTCGACGGAGGCCAGCGCCTCCAGCGGGCCGTCGACGTGCAGCCGCTCCCAGCGGGCGACCGTCGCGGCGATCAGCTCGCCGCGGTTCTTGAAGTGCCAGTAGAAGCTGCCCTTGGTGACGCCGAGCTCACGGGCCAGCGGCTCGACCGCGACGGCGGCCAGCCCGCCGCGCTCCAGCGCGTCCAGCGCCGCGCTCTCCCAGCGGTCGCGGTCCAGGTTGTCGACCATCATCGTCGCCCCACCATACGCCACCGTATTGACACGGCCGGCGCCATACGCCACCGTATGGCCGACATGCGCCAGCTCGCCCCCGATCTCCACGCCGTCGCCGGCCGCCCGCGCGACGCGTTCAACGTCCACCTCGTCGGCTCGGTGATCGTCGACGCCGCCACCCGCCACGCCGCCGGCCGGATCCTGCGCGCCGTGAGCGGCCGCACGGTCACCGCACACGCCGTCACGCACGGCCACAGCGACCATCAGGGATCGAGCGCCGCCCTCGTCGCCGCGCTCGGCGTCCCGTTCTGGGCGCCGGCCGGCGAGGCGCCCGTGCTCCGCACCGGCGACAACACGCCGCTGGGCCGCGACAACGTCATCACCCGCTGGCAGCGGCGCCACTGGGCGGGCCCGGCGGTCGACGCGACGCGCGAGCTGGCCGAGGGCGACGAGCTCGACGCGGGGTTCGTCGCGCTCGAGACGCCCGGCCACTCCCCCGGCCACCTGTCCTACTGGCGCGAGGACGACCGCACGCTCGTCGCCGGCGACGTCCTCTTCGGCCGCCATCCGATCACGGGCCGCCCCGGCCTGCACGAGCCGCCCGAGCGCTTCACGCTCGACATCGCTCGCAACCGCGAGTCGATCCGCCGCGTCGCCGCGCTGCGCCCGGCGCTGATGGTCTTCGGCCACGGCCCGGCCTGGCGCGACGCGGACGCGCTGGCGCGCTTCGCGGAGGCGCTGCCGGGCTGAGGTGCTGAGGGGCTGAGGGGCTGAGGGGCTGAGGGGCTAGGGCTGCTCGCCGATGCGGTCGACGACGCCACGCTGCTCGTAGACCGCGTCGGCGATGGTCGTGCCGGCGGGCGCGGTGAAGCCGCGGCGGGCGTTCGGACCCACGATCACCTCGCGCTCGGCGAGCATGGCGGAGGTGGCGGGGTCGAAGAGGAGCTCGCGGCGCGTGCCGTCCTCGGTGCGCGCGACGGCCAGCGCCGGGCGGCCGAGGGCGTCCTTCACGGGGCCGAGGTAGCGAACGCCGGGGACGAGCTTGAGCGCGCGGTACAGCGCGGCCCGCAGCTTCGGGGGCGCCGGCTGCTCGCGCAGCGCGTCGCCGATCTGGGTGAAGACCTCGCCGTAGAGCGAGCTGCCCTGGCCGTGGCTGACGCCGTCGCGCAGGCGGCGAAACAGGGCAGGCCCGCTCTGGTCGAACGTGCGCATCTTGGTGTAGGACAACCGCTCGTTGCCGAGGTAGTAGGCGTGGTTGGGCGCGAGGCGGAACGTCTGCGCGGTCGCCCGGGTCAGCGACGGGCGGCCGAGCCGGATCCACTTCTGGCGCTCCTGCGGCGACGGCCAGCGGTGGCCGAGCACGGTCGTGCGGGTCTGACCGGTGCGCTGCTGGCTGATCCACGCCGCGCGGCGCTGGGTGGCGAGCACGCACGCGCCGGCGCCGCCCTGCCCCAGCCGGCAGTTCAGGTAGGTGGCCTGCGTCAAGGTGTAGAAGAACTGATCGGGCCGCGGGAAGACCTCCGGCGCCGGCTGGCGCTCGGCGGCGTGGGCGGCCTGCTCCAGCGCCTGGGCGGCGGTCGCCGGCGCCGGCGCCACGCTCCCCTCCTGGACGCCCGAGCCGAGCGAGAGCACGACCGCGACGGCGACCGCCACGACCACCGCGGGCGGGGCGGCCACGAGCCACCAGCGGCGGCGCGAAGGGTGCGGTGCCGCGGGTAGCGGCGCCGCCGCCACGTGCGCCAGCAGCCGCGCGCGAGCCCGGTCGGCGGCGTGGGCGTCGGGGCTGGGCTCCGGCGGCGTCCAGGCGCGCAGGGTCGTGAGGTCGGGGTCCTCGCTCATGCCGTCTCCTCCGGAAGCTCGAGGGTGGCCCGCAGCCGGCGGCGGGCGCGGTGCAGGCGGGAGCGGACCGTGCCGATCGGGACGCCGGTCGCGCGGGCGACCTCGTCGTACTCCAGGCCGGCCCACGCCACGAGCAGGAGCACGTCGCGCTCCTCGTCGCGCAACGCGGCCAGCGCCGCGGCGACGGCGGGCCCGGCCGCGGCGGCGTCGGCCCGGGCGACCGCACCCGCCGCGACGTCGTCGCCCACCGCCTCCCAGCACTCGACGCGGGCCAGCGCGCGCAGGCGGCGCAGCTCGGCGCGATGGTGGTCGTGCACCAGGCGGGCGGCGATCCCGAACAGCCACGGGCGGGCGTCGGCGTAGGCGCCGTCGAAGCGCTCGCGCTGGTCGAAGGCGCGCGTGAACGTCTCGGCCGCGAGATCCTCGGCCAGCGGCGCGCCGACGCGGCGGTGCAGCCAGCCGTGGATCCGGGCGAAGTGGCGCTCGAACAGGGCCGTGAAGGCGTGCGGATCGCCGACCGACGCCGCGAGGATCGCGGCGTCGCTGGGCTGCGCCGCCGCGTCGTGGTCGGCCTGGAGCATCAGTGCCATCGTCCTTGATTCGCCGCACGCGCCGATCGAGTTCCCGGGGGCTCCGCCGGCGCGCCTGGCGACGGGCCTGCGCGCTAGCCTCCGCGGGCGTGGAACCGGTCCTGTCCCCGCCCGCGCCAGCGGATCTTGCGCCGCTCCACCTCCGCGGCGATCCCCCGCCCCGATCGGGCGGGTTGCTGACGCTCCTGCGCTTCGCCCGGCGCCACGGGATGCTCAACCGCCGCTACGCGTGGCTCATGGTGCGGCTGGCCTGGTGGAAGCTGCGCCTGCGCGGCCGGCTGCAGCTCGACGGCCCCGCGTTCATCGGCCCCGGCGTGGTGCTCGAGGTCGGCAAGGGCGCCACGCTGCGCCTCGGCCGCTGGTCCTGGCTCGGACACGGCTGCAAGATCCGCGTGCACGAGGGCGAGTGCTCGATCGGCGCCAAGACCGTGATGGGCCAGGAGTGCACGGTCTCGGCGTTCCAGCACGTGTCGATCGGGCGCGAGTGCATCGTGGCCGACCGCGTCATGTTGATCGACTTCGACCACGGCGTCGTGGAGGTCGACCGGCCGATCCGCGAGCAGGGCATCTACAAGCGCGACGTCCGGGTCGGCCACAACGTGTGGATCGGCTACGGCGCCTGCTTCCTGCGCGGCGCCACGGTCGGCGACAACTGCGTGATCGGCACCAACACCGTCGTGACGAAGGACATCCCGTCAGACGCGGTCGTCGCCGGCGTGCCGGCCCGCGTCCTGCGCATGCGCGACGCGCCGCAGACGCTGCGGTGGGCCTGACCGCTCAGGGCACCAGCAGCATCGCCGGATCGGCGTGGGGCGCCAGGTGGCGCACCGCCGGATCCTGCTCGGCGCCGGCCAGGGCCGCGTCCAGCGCCGCGAGGTGGCCCGCCGCGCGCTCGCGCGGGTACGGGCCCGAGATGTCGCGCGTGATCAGGAACGCCCAGTCGCTGGACTGCAGCGCCAGCAGCTCGCGCACCGCGCGCGGGCCTGCGCGTCCCTGCGCGGCGGCGGCCAGCACGCGCAGTTCGGCGTCGCGCGCGGCGAACGCGACGTCGGCGACCTGCGGGCCGTCCCAGGTCCACAGCGTGCGCGGCTCGCCCCAGCTCGAGGGAGCGAGGTCCGTGGGCGCGGCGGCCGGGGGCGTGGCGGCCAGCGCCTCGTCCAGCCCGACGATCTCCAGGCCCGCGCGCTGCGCCTCGTCGAGGACCGCGACGAGCCAGTCCAGCCCCTCGTACCAGTGGTGGCCCAGGAGCTCGGTGTCCAGGGCGCACACCGACAACCCGCCGCCGGCCACGCGGCGCTGCACCCGGGCGACGAAGTCCGCGGCGTCGGCGGCCGCCTGCTCGCGCGCGCGGTCGCGGTCGTAGACGGCGCCGTCGTTGGCCCACGGATGGTGGTGGTGGACGGTCTTGCGATGCGAGTCGCGGTAGGCCGCGGCGCCGGGGTAGCCGCCCGCGCTCCACACGAGCTCGATCGTCTCGCGGTCCAGCGGCGCCAGCAGCGGCCCGTCGGCGGTCGCGAGCGGGCGCAGGGGATCGGGCAGGACGTCGGTGAGGTCGACGCACGTCGCGTGCACGCCGGCCTCCTCGAGCAGCGGATGGAGCCAGGGCGCGTGGCCGCACTCGGGTAGCCACAGGCCGCCGCCCCAGCGACCGGCGCGGGCGCGGTGCGCCTCGATGCCGGCGCGCAGCTGCAGGCGCACCCCGGCGCTGCTCGCCACGAGCGGCAGGACCGCGTGCGTCGCCGCGCTCGTCCACGCCGCGTGGCCCAGCAGGCCCGCGAGCAGGCCACCGGGGCCCAGCGCGTCGAGGCGGTCCGCCGCGCGGGCGTAGTCGCCGCCGGCGCGCTGCACCTCGTCGCCCAGCGCAGGCTCGCCGCCGCCGCGACAGCCCTCCGCGTCGAGCTGGTGGGTGGTGACACGCAGGTCGCGCAGGAAGGTCAGCAGCCGCTCGTGGACGCCCGGCGCCGCGAGCTGGTCGGCCAGCACCGGCGTCACCGAGAGCGTGACCCCGCCGCCCGCGCGCGCGTCGAGCAGGTCCAGCAACGGCACGTACACCGTGGCCGCCGCCTCGAAGAGCCACTCCTCGCCGAACGGCCACGTCCCGAAGCCCTCGACGTAGGGCATGTGGGTGTGGAGGACGATCGCGAGTCGGCCGTCGCCGCTGGACTTGCTCATGAGCGCCGAGACCATACGCCAGTCCGCCAGCCGCAGAAATGAAGAAGGGCCGCCACCCTGAGGGTGAAGGCCCCGCGTCCTTCGTGAGCTTGCGGCCGGCCGGCGACGACGCCGGGCTTGGGCGTCGTCTCGGGGGGCAATCTCAGCGCCGGGCGTGGGGGGCGTCGCGCCCCCCGCGCTCATGACAGCATCGCCCGGAGCTGCATCGGCGCCCAGCCGCGACGGCTAGATGGCCGCACCCCCGCAGCCCGAATAGACGAGCACCTCGCCGAGGAAGTTCTCGGCCGGGACGTTCCCCGTCAGCGCCGCGAATCGGATCTGGTCGACCAGAATCTGGCACGGCAGCGATCCGGCCACGAGACCGCCGCCGAATCCGATGGAGGCTGTGCGAACCGCGGGCGCCCTCGTCGCGGCGCTCGCGCTCGCCGCCGGGACAACCAGGGCGAGTGCGGCCGTGACGGCCGCCAACGCGGCCAGGGGCTTTCGTTGAGACATGACTGGCAGAAACCTCTCCTGAGTGCAGGACGGCCGGGGCCGCCGCCTGTCGATGGTTGACCGCGTGCTGTCCTCCAGCCAAGCCCCGTCGGTGATCCCGTCGATCCTGCTCTCCGCGCGCTCCCCGCGCGCCGTCCCGCGGGACCATTGATGCTGGCAAAAGGATCTACGACAACTCGCTACCGGAGCCCTCGACGTAGGGCATGTGGGTGTGCAGGACGATCGCCAGGCGCGCGTCGGCGCGCGCACCGCTCATGGCCGGCAGACGGCCACGAAGTCCAGCGCGCCGTCGAGCGAGCGGTCAGCGGTCAGCGTGAAGTCGGTGACGGAGATCGCCGGAGTGAACCAATCATAGAAGCGCTTGGTGATCCCCAGCATGGCGTGCACGTCGTCCCACCGCAGCCGCTTCAGCGCGAGCTCGTGGACCGCGAGCTTGCGCGCGTGGAACAGCCCGTACATCTCGACCTCGGAGAAGTGGGCGGCGCAGAGCGCGCGGAACTCCTCGGGCCGGTACTCCTTGACGTGCCACGGGTTCCCGGACTTCTCGGCGCCCTCGGGCGCGAGCGTCAGCACGTTGGGCGTGGAGACGATCACCGCCGGCGATGCGCTGGCGGACACCAGCGCCTTGAACCGCTCCAGGACCTCGTCGGGGTTCTGGACGTGCTCGATGGTCTGCAGGAACACCACGGCGTCGGCGGGCTCGTCGAACGTCTCGACCAGGTCGCGCGCGAAGCGCACGTTGGGCGCGGTGTAGCGCAGGCGCGCGTGCTCGTGGGCCTCCGGGTTGGCGTCGACCCCGACGGCCTCCGCGGCGCGGCCGGCGAGGACGTTGGTGCCGTAGCCCTCGCCGCAGGCCATGTCGATCACGCGCAGGCCGGCCACGCGGTCGCGGATCCACTCGTAGACGACGAGGTGGCGCTGGTACCAGTAGTTCTCCTCGGGCACGTCGGGCAGCGTGCGCTCCCCGGTCAGCGCCAGCGGCGGGACGCCCGGGGGCTGGTCGCGCTGGAGGTACAACTGCGGCTCGGGCTGGTCGGACATAGGCGAGGCGGGCACGGTACACATGCCCGCGACCACCCGCGTTCAGTGGAGGCCGATCGCTAGCATGCCGCGCCTCATGAGCCCCGCCCCCGCCACCGCGGAGGAGATCCGCGACGTCAACGCCCGCTACCACGACGGGGCCGCCGCCGACTACGACGCCAAGTGGGGCATCGACTTCGGCGAGATCGGCCGGACCCAGGTGCTCGGCAAGCTGCGCAAGGCGCTCGACGGCCGCCTGCGCTCCTTCGAGCGCGGCCTGGAGCTCGGCGCCGGCACGGGGTACTTCTCGCTGAACCTGCTGCAGGCGGGCGTCATCACCGACGCGACGTGCACCGACATCTCGCCCGGCATGGTCGACACGCTGGCCGCCAACGCGCAGCGGCTCGGGCTCGACGTCGACGCGCGCGTCGCCGACGCCGAGGCGCTCCCCTTCGACGACGAGTCCTTCGACCTCGTGCTGGGCCACGCCGTCCTGCACCACCTGCCCGATCTCGACCAGGCGTGGCGCGAGATCCACCGCGTCCTGCGTCCCGGCGGCGTGGCGGTCTTCGCCGGCGAGCCGTCGCACTACGGCGACCGGATCGCCAGCGTGCCCAAGCGCGCGGCCACGCACGCCGCGCCGGCGTGGCGCCGGATCATGCGCGCCCACCCCGCACGGGAGGGCCACCAGGACGGCGGCGCGGCCAACCACCAGCTCGAGTCGAAGGTCGACGTCCATGCCTTCACGCCCGAGCAGCTGTCGGCCGGGGCGCGCGCCGCGGACTTCGGCGACGTCCGCGTCCGCGGCGAGGAGCTGCTGGCCAACTGGTTCGGGTGGGCCAACCGCGCCCTGGAGGCGACCGCCGACCCCGAGACCGTGCCGTGGGCCTGGAAGATGTACGCCTTCCGCGGGTACGTGGGGCTGCAGCACCTCGACCGCGTGCTGCTCGAGCCGCGCCTGCCGCCGGCCATGTTCTACAACCTGATGATCACCGCGGAGAAGGCACCTGCGTAGCCCAGCGTCCCGGCCGGCGACGGCGCCGGCGTTCGACACGGCCGCGCAGCTCGATCATCGGTCGGGTGGACCGCTGCGGCTTCCTCAAGCTGTCGTGCCACGCGCGCCGGCGCTAGCCGGCCGACGTGTCGCGGCGCGGGCGCGAGGCCTCGATGACCATGCCCATGTCCGCGTCGCCGTAGCCGGCCTGCGCTGCGGCGGCGAAGCGCTCCCGCACCGTCCGCGCGAGCGCCAGCTCCACCGCGTGGCGGTCGGCCGCTTCGAGGATCAGGTCGGCGTCCTTGAGCGCGTGCTTGAGCGGGAAGGACACGGGCAGGTCGCCCGCGATCATCCCGGGGCCCTTGAAGTGCGCGTAGCCGAGGTCCAGCGAGCCGCCCGCGATCGTGTCGAGGAACAGGTGCGGATCGAGGTCGAGGCCCTGCGCGAACGCGATCGTCTCGGCGATCGCGTCGGTCACGCTGACCACCCAGAGGTTCATCACGAGCTTGAGGCGGCTGCCGGTGCCGGCCTCGCCCAACTCGAGGGTCTTGGATCCGACCGCGTCGAAGAGCGGCGCGAGGCGCTCCAGGGCGTCGGGCGGGCCGGAGGCGAGCACGACGAGCTCGCCGCCTTCGGCCGGACCGCGCGTGCCCAGCACGGGCGCGTCGACGAACGTCAGCCCGTGCTCCTCGGCGAGCGCCGCGAGGCCCTCGGTCCCGTCGATGCCGACCGTGGAGGCCTGCCACCACACCGTGCCCTGCGCCGCGGCCGGCGCCGCCTCGCGCATGACGTCCTCGACGGCTCCGCCGTCGGTGAGCATCGTGACGACGACCTCCGCGCCGTCGACGGCGCTCGCCGGACCGCCGGCCACGTCGGCGCCGTGCTCGGCCAGCGGCCGAGCCTTCTCGGGCGAGCGGTTCCACACCGACACGTCGTGGCCCGCCTGCGCGAGGTGGCGTGCCATCGGCGCCCCCATGATGCCCGTGCCGAGGAAGGCGATCTTCATACCCGTCGCACTACCCCGCCCGGGCGGCGAGGTACCCGACCCGGGCCGCGAACCGAAACGGCGCATGCGCGCCGATCGCCCCACCTACAATCGGCCCATGGGCAATCAACTGGAGGACTTCCCGCTCTTCCCGCTCGGTCTCGTGGCCGTCCCCCACGAGGTGGTTCCGCTGCACATCTTCGAGGACCGCTACAAGGAGATGATCGCCGAGTGCCTGGACGAGGGGCGCGAGTTCGGGATCGTCTGGGCGGCCGAGGACGGGCTGCGGTCCAACGGCTGCGCGATGGAGGTCGTCGAGGTGCTCGAGCGCCACGAGGACGGCCGCCTCGACATCCTCACCCGCGGAACGCGGCCCTTCCGGATCCTCGAGGAGCACTTCGACCACGAGTACCCCGCGGGCGAGATCGAGTTCCTCGACGACAAGGTCGAGCCGCCCGACACCCCGACCGTCGACGCCGCGCACGAGGCCTACGGGAGCCTCGTCACCGAGGCCACCGACAAGGTCCTGGAGCCCGAGGTGCTGGAGCCGCTCACCGCCTACGAGATGGCCGCGACCGTCGACTTCGGCCCGGACGCCAAGCAGGGGCTGCTGGACCTGCGCTCCGAGAACGCGCGGCTGCGGCTGCTGACCCGGCTCTTCCGCGCGGCGGTCAAGCGCTTGGACTTCATCGAACGCGCGCAGGCTCGGGCGCGGTCGAACGGGAAGGTTCGCTTCGGCTGAGGCGCGACGGCAGCTCGCCCTGCGCCGCCAGCCACGAGCCGGCGAGGATCAGCAGCAGCCCGCCGATCGTCCCGAGCGTGAGGGACTCGTCGAGCAGCACGACGCCGTAGATCACGGCGAACGCCGGGGCGACGTAGGCCACCACGGAGGCGCGCGCCGGCCCCACCTCGGCGATCGAGGTGTAGAAGAACAGGAACGCGAGGCCGGTGCCGCCGGCGCCGAGCGCGACCATCGACAGCACGGCGTTGGCGCCGGGCGCCTCGTGCGGGAGCGAGACCAGCGCGACCGGCAGCCAGATCACCGCGCTGATGACGAGGTTGGAGGCAGCGACGCCGACCGGCGGCACGCCGGTGAAGGCGCGCTTGGCGATCAGGACCGCGACGGCGTAGCAGGCGCCCGCGCCGACGATCATCAGGCCGCCGACGAGCGTCTCGACGTCCCCGCTGAGGTCGACGCCGAACAGCAGCACGACGCCCACCATGCCGAGCACGACCCCGACCAGGCCCCAGCCGTGCGAGCGCTCGGCCGGGTCGACGCGGATGGCCAGCAGCGCGACGAACAGCGGCGCGGTCGCGACGAGGATCCCGGCCAGCGACGAGGGCACGTGGTTCTCGCCGAAGGTGATGAGCCCGAACGGCACGACGACCTGGGCGGCCGCGAGCGCCAGCGCCCACCAGCGGCGCTGCACGATCTGGCGCACCGCGCCGGCGCGCATCGCCAGCGGCACGAGCACCAGCGCGCCGAGGATCGTGCGGGCGCAGATGATGAAGCCCTCCGACAGGCCGTCGTCGAGCGCGACCTTGATGAACATGTACGAAGCGCCCCAGAGGGCGGCCGTGAAGGCCAGCGAGAACCAGGCGCGAGGGGACACCGCTGCAGTGTTCCAGCTGCGGACCCCAGCCACGATGATGATGTCTTGTCCGACCCATCAGCGTTGCTGATGGGCCGGCTGACGCCTCAGCGCGGCAGGCCGCAGGCGCCGCGTGCGATGTCGCGCGTGAGCTTGGCCAGGCGGTAGAACGCCTGCGGCTGGCGGGCGCTCGTGTCGCTGAAGGCCACCGTGCCCTGCTCGCTGCGCACGCGGTAGCTGAGCGTCGTGATCACCCCGGGCTTCAAGGCGAGGTGGCGTTGGGCCAGGCCCACCTGCTGCTTGTCCTGGTCGCCGTCGAGCTCGCGCCGCAGCTCGCGCGCGTCGATGAGCTGCGCCGAGGTGATGTCCCGGCGGCCGCCACCGTTGCAGTGGACGCCGCCGTCGTCGGTGATGCGCAGCGTCAGGCGGGCGCCCTCGATCGAGCCCGACCGCTGCACGACGAAGAGGTCGGCCGGCCGCGGGCCGCTGCAGCCGGTCGCCGCGACGAGGGCGAGCAGGAGGGCGAAGGCGTGGGGCGCGCGACGGGGCACGGGCGCATCCTGACCGAGCGCCCGCGCGCCTGCGTCACCGAGGGCCGGGCCTGGCCCCGAGGCCGCCGCGCAATGACCGCGCGGGTCACGCCGCGACGGCCGCGCCGCCGCGGCGCGGGTCGCCCGCACCGGTCAGCCGGCCGCCGGCGCGCTCGACCGCCTGGACGCCGCCGAAGAACAGGTTGCGCGCGCGAAACGGCGCGAGCGTGCGGCCGCCCTCGTCGAGGCCGGTCAGGTCGATGCCCGGCTCCGCGTAGACGACGTCCTGCTCGAGGTGCAGCCGCGGCGCCTCGACCGCTGCGCGCGCCTGCAGGCCATGGTCGACCACGCCGACGACGGTCTGCAGGATCGCCGAGCGGATCCGGTTGGACCCGGCGCTGCCGAGCACGAGCTCCACGCCGGCGTCGCCGAGCACCACGGTCGGCGCCATCATCGACGGCATCCGACGGCCGGGCGGCGCGGTGAAGAACCCCAGCGGGCTGAGGTCCTCCTCGCCCATGACGTTGTTGAGGTGGATGCCCGTCCCGGGGACGACGAGGCCGGAGCCCTCGCCGTTGGTGCACGTCACCGAGCAGGCGCGCCCGTCGCCGTCGAGGACCGCGACGTGGGTCGTCGAGCCCAGCTGCGCGGCCAGGAAGCGCTCCAGGAAGCCCTCCTCGGGAAGTCCGGCGTCGAACTCCGGCGTCCGCGCGGCCTGGGCCACCGCCATCGCCGCGACCAGGTCGGCCGGGCTCGGCGGGCCGGCCGTCGCATCGAGGTGCGCGAGCGCGAGCGCGAGGAGCGCGCCGCCGGCCGACGGCGGCGGGTTGGTGACGACGGTGCGCCCGCGGTACCGCGCCCGGGCGGGCTCGCGGGTGATCGCGCCGTAGGCGCCGAGGTCGTCGGCGCACAGCGTCCCGCCGTGGCGCGCGACCCAGTCGGCGGCGGCGGTCGCCACGTCGCCACCGTAGAACGGCGCGGCGCCCTCGGCGCCGAAGCGCGCGATCGTGTCGGCCAGCTCCCCGGAGCGGAAGACCTCGCCCGTGCGCAGCACGTGGCCCTCGGGCGCGAACTGGGCGCGGGCCTCGGGCGTGGAGAGCAGGATCCCTTCGAGGATCTCGAAGACGTAGGCCTGCGCCGCGTTGAGCGGCACGCCGGCGCGGGCCAGCTCGGCCGCCGGCGCGGCGAGGTCGGCGAGCGGCAGCCGGCCCCAGCGGCGCGCCGCCTCCTCAAGGCCGGCGGTCGTCCCCGGCACGCCGACCGCCGACGCGCCGACGTGGAAGACCTGGTTGGCGTCGCCGAAGGAGACGTCGACCGGCAGCAGCGCGGCGCGGTCGCCGTCGGCCGGCGCGGCCACGAAGAAGTCCAGCAAGGTCGGGACCTCCCCCGCTCCCGCGACGAGCAGGTAGCCGCCGGCGCCGGGGCCGGTCAGCAGGGGCTCGGCGGTCCAGGAGGCCAGGCAGGCGGCGATCGCCGCGTCGACGGCGTTGCCGCCCGCGCGCAGCACGGCGGCTCCCGCCTCGGCAGACACCGGATGGCCGGCGGCGACGATCCCCTCCATCGCGCGGATGGTGTCACGCCGGGCCCGCGGCGGTGTTCGTGCAGTCGCACTGCGAGATCGTCCGGCCGACCGTCCGATCGGACGATGGCGTCGCGTGCCACGACGGTCCGGAATGTGTGAAGTGCTGTATTCCGCCGTCGCCGCGCTTGATGGGGACGGTCGGGGAGGCCCCCGTCAGACCATGCGCGTCGTGATCGCCGATGACCACGAGACCTACCGTCTCGGCCTGGCGCGGGCCATCCGCCGCTTCGGCACGCTGGACCTGGTCGGCGAGGCCAGCGACGGCCTGCAGGCGCTGGAGATCGTGCGCGAGGCGTCCCCCGACGTCGCCCTCCTCGACGTGCGCATGCCGGGTCTCGACGGCCTCGAGGTCGCGCGCCGGCTGCGTGAGCTCGGCGGCGTGCACGTCGTGCTGCTGACCGGCAGCGCGACGGAGTCGCTGACGGCCGCCGCACAGGCGGCGGGAGCCCGCGCGCTGCTGAGCAAGGACCTGGCGCGGGACGACATCTGCCGCTGCTTGCTCGACCTCCGTTGAGCAGCTATAAGGCGGCATGAGCCGCGTCCGGGTGTTCGTCGCAGACGACCACCCCATGTATCGCGAGGGGCTCGTGCGGGCGATCAAGGAGCGCCCCGACCTCGAGCTCGTCGGGGAGTCGTCCGACGGCCGCACCGCCCTGCCCGAGATCCGGCGTCTGACGCCGGACGTCGCCGTGCTCGACGTGCGGATGCCCGGGCTGACCGGCACGGAGGTGCTCAACGCGATCGCCCGCGAGCGGATCGCCACGCGCGTCGTGTTCCTCTCGGCCCACGTCGACAGCGACCTCGTCTACCGCGCGGTCGCGATGGGCGCGGCCGCCTATCTCTCCAAGGAGGCCGACCGCGCGACGATCTTCGACGCCGTCGCCGCCGTGGCGCGCGGCGAGACCGTGCTGTCGCCGGAGGTCCAGAGCGGCCTCGCGGCCCAGATCCAGCTGCGCGAGACCGAGAGCCGGCCGGTGCTGAGCCCCCGCGAGCAGGAGGTCCTGCGGCTCATCGCCGAGGGCCGGTCGGCGCCGGCGATCGCGCGCCACCTGCACCTCAGCCCGTCCACGGTCAAGACGCACCTGCAGAGCCTCTACGAGAAGCTCGGCGTGTCGGACCGCGCCGCGGCGGTCGCCGTCGCGATGCGCTCGGGGCTGCTGGAATGAGCCACCACACCGAGCGGTTCTTCGAGCTGAGCGCCGAGCTGCTGGTCATCGTGGGGCCCGACGGCCGGATGCAGCGCGTCAACGCGGCCTGGACGCGCGTGCTCGGCTACCGCGCCGAGGAGCTGCTCGGCGCGCCGATCGCCGACTTCCAGCACCCCGACGACGTCGCGCGCACCGCGCAGGAGCTCGGCGTCGTCCTCAGCGGGCGGCCGTCGCCCGAGTTCGAGAACCGCTACCGCCACAAGGACGGGCACTACGTGTGGCTGCGGTGGAGCTCGACGGCCGACGTCGAGGCCCGGCTGATCTACGGCGCCGCGCGCGACGTCACCGAGCACGTGGCGACCAGCGCGCAGGCCCGGCGCGCGGTGCAGCGCCTCGAGGAGGCCCAGCGCGTCGCGCACATCGGCAGCTGGGAGGTCGACCTCCGCACCGGTGAGCGGTTCTACACGCCCGAGATGCACGCATTGCAGGCCATCGATCCCGCCGTCGACAAGCCGTGGGGGCTGGACGACGTGCTGGCCCGCGTCGTTCCCGAGCACCACGCCCGGTTCCGCAAGGCGGTGCGGCGGATGTACGCCGAGCCCGGCACGCAGCAGGTCGAGTACCGCATGCACACGCCGAGCGACCGCATGATCCGGACGCTCATGGAGGCGGTCCGCGACGCCGACGGCACGCCGATCCTCGTCCGCGGAACCACGCAGGACGTCACCGAGCTGCGCGAGAACGAGCGCCGCCTGGCGGAGGCCGAGGAGCTCGCCGGCATGGGGAGCTTCGAGTGGCGGATGTCCGACCAGCGGCTGCTGTGGTCCCCCGGGACCTATCGCCTCTACGGCCGCGATCCCGGCGGCCCGCCGGTCGGGCGCGGGGAGTTCTATCGCCTGATGCTGCCCGAGGAGGCGGCGCGGATCCAGACGGTGATGGCCGCGGCCATCGCCGGTCTGTCGGCGTTCGAGTTCGTCTACACCCTGCCCGCGCCCGACGGCACCCGGATCGAGCTCGTCGGTCGCGGCGAGGCCTTCCGCGCCGGCGAGGAGACGTTCGTGCGCGGCACGGTCCAGGACGTGACGCGGCACCGGCGCGCGACCCGCCAGCAGGAGGAGATCGCCCGGCTCGGTCAGATGGCGCTCGGCGGGACCGACCTGCGCGAGCTGTTCGACGAGGTGTGCCGCGTCGTCATCGCGTCGCTGGACACCACGATGACCAGCGTCCTGGCGCTCCAGCCCGACGGCAGCTTCGCGTTCGCCGCCAGCGTGGGCTTCGACAAGTCGACCGGCATCGCCATCCCCGCCGGACGGGAGTCGATCGCCCGAGCGGCGCTCACCGCGCAGACGCCGCTCATCGTCCGCGACTGGCTGACCGAGACCCGCTTCCCCTACTCCCCGCAGCTGTCGCGTAACGGCGTGCGCTGCACGGCCGTGCTGCCGATCCGCGGCCACGACGGCCCGTTCGGCGTCCTCGCGACGCACTCGGTGACCCCCGGCCTGCTCGACGCCGAGCAGAGCTACGCGTTCCTCGAGGCGCTGGCCACCTTCCTCGCCACGGCGATCGAGCGCCTGCGCCACGAGGCCGAGATCGCCGGCCTCGCGTCGCTGCGAGGGCGGCTGGTCGCCGAGAACATCGAGGCCGAGGAGCGCGCGCGCCAGCGCATCTCCGAGGAGCTGCACGACGGCGCGCTGCAGGACCTGCTGGCCGCGCGCCAGGATCTCGTCGAGGCGGCGGGGCCCGATCCCGCGACGCGCCAGGAGATGCTGGACTACGCGCGCCAGGGGGTCGAGCGGGCCGTCGAGCGGCTGCGCGAGGCGGTGCACGCGCTGCATCCGGTGGTGCTCCAGCACGGCGGCCTGGAGGCCGCGGTGCAGGCGGCGGCCGACCAGGCCGCGCGCCAGGGCGGCTTCCTGCCGGCGGTCAGCGTCGACGCCGCGGCGGCGGGCCTGCGCGACGAGCTGGTGATGTCGCTGGCGCGCGAGCTGCTGACCAACGCCGCCAAGCACGCCCGCGCCGACGTCGTCCACGTGGCCGTGCGCCGCGACGACGGCGCGGTGGTGCTCGAGGTCTCCGACGACGGCGTGGGCCTCGACGAGGAGGCGGTCACCGCCGCGCCGCTGAACGGGCACATCGGCCTCGCGTCGCTGGCGCAGCGCGTCGAGGCGGTCGGCGGCACGCTCGACCTCCAGGCCGGCGACGGCCACGGGACGACCGTGCGCGCCCGGCTGCCGATCGGCTGACCTCAGCGCCGGGGCAGCTCGAGCGTCGCGATCACCGCGCGGTGGTCCGAGCGCGGGATCACGTGGACCGACACGTCGCGCGCGGCGATCCGCGGGTCCACCAGCACGTGGTCGATCGTGATCTCCGGCGGCAGGTGGCGCCCCGCGGGCCAGGTGGTGTCGTAGCCCTCGCCGGTGGCGTCCGCGGCGTCCACGTAGCCGGCGCGGCCCTCGAGGAGCCGGCGGAGCTCGGCGTGGTCGAGCGTCGCGTTGAAGTCGCCGAGGACCAGGCGCAGCGTCGGGCTCGTCAGGTCCGGTCGCGGGATCTCGCGCAGCATCGTGCGCCAGGTGCCGACCTGGCCGTTGATCGGCGGTGGCGGGTGGACGGCCCCGACCTCCAGCGGCGGCGCGCCCGGGACGGTCAGCGCGGCCCGCGGCTCGGCGAGGAGGTCGACGGCGTTGGCCTGCGGCAGGCGCCGCAGCGGCCGGCGCGAGAACAGCCCGGTGCCCGCGGCGCCGGGACGAGCATCGACGTCGCGATGGGGAAGCAGGCGGCGCAGACCCGCGGCGTCAAGGCGGCGCAGCGCCTCGGGCGTCAGCTCCTCCAGGGCCAGGACGTCGATGCGGTGGCGGGCCACGAGGTCGACGACCGTGCGCGCGTCGCCGCGGCCGACGTACAGGTTGGTCGTCATCACCCGGAGCGCGACGCCGTCGCCGATCGCCGGCTGCGGGCCCGCGACGGCGCGCGGCAGCAGCGCGAGCGCGAACGCCACGACCGCCGCCGCGCAGGCCAGCGCGACGAGCCAGCGGCGCAGGGCCAGCGCGAGGAGCAGCGGCACCGGCGCCGTCAGCCCGACGTACGGCGTGAACGCCAGCGCCGGCAGCACCCGGCCGCCGGTCTCCAGGCCGAGGCTCCGCACGATCGCCCACACGAGCCACGGCGCGGCGATCGCCAGCGCGACGGCCGTGCGCCGTGGGTCACGCATCCGCAGACGAGCGAGGGCCCGCGCACGGCGCGGGCCCTCGAAGGATGCTGACCGATCGCTGTGGCGATCTAGCGGCGCGGCAGGAACTCCGGCACGTCGAGGTCGGAGACCACGCCGCCGCGGCGGGCGGCGATGGGCTCGCGCTCACGCTCGGGCCCACCCACCCGCGCGGGCGTGCGGCGCTCGACGCGCGGCTCGCCCGTGGGCTCCTCCATGCGCGGCTCGGGACGGCGCTTGGGCTTGTCGCCGTAGCGCGTCGCGACCACCGTCACCCACACCTGGTCCTCGAGCTTCTCGTCGACCATGGCGCCGAAGATGATGTTCGCGTCCGGGTGCGCGGCCGCGGCGACCGCCTTGGCGGCCTCGTTGACCTCCCACAGCGAGAGGTCGCGACCGCCGGTGATCGAGAGCAGGATCGACCGTGCGCCGTCCATGCTCGTCTCCAGCAGCGGCGAGGACACGGCCTGCTCGGCCGCCTCCAGCGCGCGCTTGTCGCCCACGCCCATGCCGATGCCCAGCAGCGCGGCGCCGGCCTCGGACATGATCGTCCGCACGTCGGCGAAGTCGAGGTTGATGATGCCCGGCAGCGTCACCAGGTCCGACACGCCCTGCACGCCCTGGCGCAGCACGTCGTCGGCGACGCGGAACGCGTCGACCATGGACGTGTGCTTGTCCAGCACGCTGAGCAGGCGGTTGTTCGGCACGACGATGAGGGTGTCGACCTCGGCGTGGAGCGCCTCGATGCCGGTGTTGCCGGCCTGCGCGCGGCGGCTGCCCTCGAAGCCGAACGGCTTCGTGACGATGCCGACAGTGAGCGCCCCGATCTCGCGGGCGATGCGCGCCACGATCGGCGCGGCGCCGGTGCCGGTGCCGCCGCCGGCGCCGGCGGCGATGAACACCATGTCGCTGCCCTTCAGCAGGGACTTGATGCGGTCGTACTCCTCCATCGCGGCCTGGCGGCCGAGCTCCGGATCGGATCCGGCGCCCAGCCCGCGGGTGATCTGCGGGCCGATGTGCAGGGTGAGGTCGGCCGTCGACTGCTGCAGCGACTGCAGGTCGGTGTTGATCGCCAGGAACTCGACGCCCTGGACCTCGGCCTCGACCATGCGGTTGATCGCGTTGACGCCGGCGCCGCCGACGCCGATGACGCGGATGATCGGCTGGCCGACGACGGGCTGACCCCAGGGAGAGGGCGGCTCGACGCGGGCGTACGCGTCGTGTGCCGGGGCGGGCTCGGGCGGCGGGGTCGCCGCGCGGACCTGCTCGCGCTCCGGGGTGGGCGGCGCGAGCATGTCGTCCGGGATCTCCGACGAGAACGCGTTGCGCAGCCGCTCCTGGGCGGAGGGGGCGCGCGGCGCCTCGGCGCGCGGGGCCTCGCCCTCCGGCGGGGCGCCCAGCGACGGGTGCGGGTAGCCGGTCTCGCGCGGGTGCGCGGGCGGCTCCTGCGGACCGCGCTCGAGCAGCGGGTCGATCTCGCGGCGGCGTGCGGCGGCCGGCGTGGCCGGCGGCACCTCGGGCACCGGAGCCTGACGCGCCGGCTCGGGGGCCTGCGCCTGCGGCGCGGCGGGCGCCTCGGCCCGCGGGGCTTCCCGCGCCGGCTGCTGCGCGGGCGCCTCGGGGGCGTTCGCCTCGGCGGCGGCCTCCGGCGTCTGCTCGTCTTCGTCGGTGCGACGGAAGAGCGCCGCCAGGGGGCCCTCCCGCATGCTCGCGCGCTTACCGCTGGCCATTGGCGAGAACCTCCGTCGCGAGATCGCGATAGGACTGGGCGGCCATGCCGTCCGGATCGTACTTCAGGACCGACATCCCCCGGACGGGGGCTTCCGCGAAGCGGATCGTCTTCTTGATCCGCGATGCGAAGACTCGGTCGCCGAAGTTCTCCTCCAGGATCTGGATGGCCTCTTTGGCGTGGACGGTGCGGGTGTCCATCAACGTCGGCAGGATGCCCTCGATCTGGACGTCCGGGTTCAGGTTCTCCCGGATCATCTGGAGGGTGTTCTGCAGCTGGATCAGGCCCCGCATAGAGAGATACTCGCACTGCACGGGGACGATCACCTTGTCGGCGGCCGTCAGGGCGTTGATCGTGAGCAGCCCGAGGCTCGGCGGCGTGTCGATGCAGACGAAGTCGTAGTCGTCCTCGACCAGCTTGAGCGCCTTCTGCAGGGAGCGCTCGCGGCCGATCTGCGCGGACATCGCGATCTCGGCGCCGGCGAGGTCGATCGACGCGCAGGCGATGTCGATCTCGCGCTTGCGGATGACGTCGCGGATCGAGTGATGGTGCACGAGGACGTCGTACATCGACGTCTCGACGGTATCGGGGTCGATCCCCTGCGACATGGTCAGGTTGCCCTGGGGGTCCATGTCGATGCAGAGGACGCGGTTGCCCTTCTCCGCGAACGCCACGGCGAGATTCAGCGTGGTCGTCGTCTTGGCGACGCCACCCTTCTGGTTGGCGAAGGCGATGACCTTCATCGTGCGATCTCCCTCTTCACGGAAGCCTCGGTCGTGGTCGGTTCGGGACCCATCGTGGGCGGTATTCGCAGCCGTGGACGGGATTCCTCCGTCGCGCGTGGGGTTAGCATCGCCGGCGGATGGCGCACCCGACCGTCACGGGCCCCGACGGCGAGGAGGAGGCGCGGCGCCGCTACGCGCGGACGTCGACGGTGGTGCCGGGCTTCGGCGCCGCCGCGGGCGCGTGTGCGGCGCCCGGCGCGTGGGTGTCGTCGACCTGCGGGCCGGCCCCGCGGCCGCCCTGGGCGTTCGCCGCCGCCGTGACGGCGCGGGCCGAGGCCGCGGCGGTCGCCGCGACGGACGGGTGGTCGTCGTCGGCGTGCGACAGCGCCTCGATGAAGTCGCCGTCCACGAAGGGCTTCGGCGGCTTGGTGAACGCGCGCTGGATGAGCACTTCGGCCAGCGACGGCGCTCCAGGCGGCAGGCTGGGCGAGAGCGACATGGCCCGAGGAGCATCGGCCCCTGGGCCGTGACCTTGAGCGTGGTGCCGGAAACGTGGACGCGGGTAGGGTGCGCAGGGCCCGATGCGGGACCTCCTGGCCAAACCGCTGCTCGTCGTCACCGGCAAGGGCGGCGTCGGAAAGTCCACCGTGGCCGCCGCGCTGGGCATGGCGGCCGCTGCCCGCGGCCTGCGCACCATCGTCGCCGAGGTGGCCGCGCGCGACGACGTCTCCCGCACGCTGGCGCCCCGCGGCGCGGACGGGCCGGGACGCAGCTTCGTGGAGCGCGACCTCGGCGACGGCCTGCACCACATCTCGATCGACCCGGAGTCGGCGCTGGAGGAGTACCTCAAGGACCAGTTGCCGCGCGGCGTCGCCGACCTGCTCGCGGCGTCGCGCATGTTCTCCTACCTGACCGCCGCCACCCCCGGCCTGCGGGAGCTGCTGACGGTCGGCAAGGTCTGGGAGCTCGCGCAGCCCGACCGGCGCACCCCCGGCGCCCATCCGTACGACCTGGTGATCCTCGACGCGCCCGCCACCGGGCACGGCGTCGCGGTGCTGACCGCACCGGGCACCTTCGCCGACGCGGCCCGACTGGGACCCGTCGCCCGCCAGGGCGGCATCATCCACGGGATGCTCGCCGACCCGCAGCAGACCGGCATCGTCGCGGTGGCCGCCCCGGAGGAGATGCCGGTCAACGAGACCCTGGCGCTCCAGCGCACGCTGCGCGACGGGCTCGGCCAGCCGCTGGCCGCGGTCGTGGCCAACGGCGTGCTGCCCGCGCGGTTCACGAAGGCCGAGGGCGAGGCGCTGGCCGCCGCGCCGCCCTCGGGCCCGATCCGGGCCGCCCGCGCCGAGGCGGCGCGCTCGCGCGGCCACCGCGCCCAGCTCGCGCGCCTGCGCCGCGGCGTCGGCTCGGACGTCGAGGTCCGCTCGCTGCCGTTCCTGTTCGCCACCACCTTGGAGACGCCGGAGCTCCAGCGACTCGGCGAGGAGCTCGTCCGGTGAACATGTCTGAGCTGCTGGCGGGCAAGCGCGTCGCGATCTGCGCGGGGTCGGGCGGCGTGGGCAAGACCACCACCTCGGCCGCGATCGCCATGGGGCTGGCCGCGGAGGGCGCGCGCGTGTGCGTCGTGACGATCGACCCCGCGCGCCGGCTGGCCGACGCGCTCGGCATCGAGCAGCTCGGCAGCGACCCGCGGCGCGTCGACGACGCGCGCTTCGAAGGCCACGGCATCGCGATCCAGGGCGAGCTGTGGGCGATGATGCTCGACCCCAAGCACACGTTCGACGAGCTGATCGAGCAGCTCGCGCCCGACGAGAAGACGCGCGACGAGATCCTCGCCAACCGGATCTACCGCGAGCTGTCGGGCGCGGTGGCGGGGTCGCAGGAGTTCACGGCGGTCGCCAAGCTCTACGAGCTCGACCGGTCCGGGCTGTTCGACGTGATCGTGCTCGACACGCCGCCGTCGCGCAACGCGCTGGACTTCCTCGACGCGCCGGACCGCCTGACCGGCTTCCTGGAGGGGCGGGCGCTGCGGCTGTTCCTGGCGCCGTCGGGGCTGGCGGCGCGCGTGGTGGGACGCGGCACGAGCGTCGTCTTCTCGGTGCTGCGCCGGGTGACCGGCGTCGACCTGATGGACGACCTGAGCGTGTTCTTCAGCGCGCTGAGCGGCGTGATGGACGGCTTCCGCGAGCGCGCGGCCGGGGTCAAGGCCCTGCTGTCGGATCCGGCGACGACGTTCCTGATCGTGACCTCGCCCGAGCGCGAGCCGGTCGAGGAGGCGATCTTCTTCCGCGGCAAGCTGCGCGAGGCGTCGATGCCGTTCGGCGGGCTGGTCATCAACCGCGTACACCCGCTGGCTGACGGCGACGCGAGCGACGAGGTCGACGAGACGGCGCTGGCCGCCGAGCTCGGCGGCGACGCGGCGCTGGCGCGCAAGGTGGCGCGGACGCTGCGGGAGTTCCGGGTGCTCGCGCGCCGCGACAGCGCTTCCGTGGCGCGGCTGACGCGCGAGCTCGACGAGCCCGACCCGATCCTCGTGCCCCACCTCGACGGCGACGTGCACGACGTCGACGGGCTCGTCGCGATGCACCGCCATCTGTTCGCCGACGCGGCGCGGCGCGCAGAGCTGCTGGACGAGGCGGCGTTCTGAGCGGTGAGCGCACCGGACGGACGGCGCCGCCGCTGGCGGTGATCTGCTGGCCGTTCGACCGCGGGACGCCCGACGTCGGGATGGGCGCGGGCGCTGCGCTGCTGGCCGCCGACGCCGAGCTGCACGCGCGCCTGGAGGACGCCGGGTGGGCGCCGACCGTGCAGCGGGTGATCGCCGCGGATCCGGACACCGGTGAGGTCGCCCGGATCTTCGACCTGCTGCGCGGGCTGGCGACCGACGTCCGCGCGGCGCGAGCGCGTGGCGCGTTCCCGCTGGTCCTGGCGGGCGGCTGCATCAGCGCGGCGGCGACGGTCGCGGGCGCTGCGGGCGGAGACGCGGCCGACGTCGGCGCGGTGTGGCTCGACGCCCACGCCGACCTCGACACGCCCGACGACAACCTGTCGGGGTCCATGGACGTGATGGCGCTGTCGCTGCTGACCGGCGGCGTCTGGGGCGCGGCCCACGCGACGATCCCCGGCGCGGTCGTCGTCGGCGAGGAGCGCGTGGCCCTGCTCGGCGTGCGCGACCTGGCGCCCTACCAGCGCGACCGCGTCCAGCGCAGCTCCGCGCACGTGGCGCCCGCCGCGTTCGACGCCGAGGCGTCGGCGTGGGCGATCGCTCACCTCCCACGCCGCCGGTACCTGCACGTCGACCTGGACGTGCTCGACACTTCCGTCGGCCACGCCAACCGCCACGCCGCGCCCGGCGGCCCGGCGCTGGACGCCGTCCTTGCCGCGATCGACGACACCTTCGCCGGCGGCGAGGTGATCGCCGCCGCCCTCACCGCCTACGAGCCGCCGAGCGATCGCGACGGCTCGATCCTCGCGGCGGCCCGCACGATCGCGACGCACATCGGCCTCCGGGCGCGCGAGCAGACCTGAGCACAGTGTTAAGGGGTCTGACCCCGTCACGACTTCGCCACTTCGTCGCGGGGTCTGACCCCGTCACGACTTCGCCATTTCGTCGCGGGGTCTGACCCCGTCACGACTTCGCCACTTCGTCGCGGGGTCTGGCCCCTTGACACGCGGGGCCGGCCGTCAGCCCCAGCGGATGGTCTCGCAGCCGGTCGCGCGGTCGCCGTGGTCGACGTAGGCCGTGTCGAGGCCAGGGCCGCAGTCGATGCGGTCGTGGGAGCCGTCGGCGGCGGCGCGGATCGTGTCGTAGCCCGGACCGGCGCGCACGGTGTCGGCGGCGCGGCCCGGGCGGATCGCGTCATCGCCGGCGCCGCCGACGATGGTGTCGGCGCCGTCGTCGCCCTGGAGCACGTCGTCGCCAGGGCCGCCGTCGAGGAAGTCCGGCCCGCCACCGCCGTAGATGGTGTCCTTCCCCGGACCGCCGAACAGCAGGTCGGGTGCAGCCGTGCCCGGCTCGCGGTCGCCCCACAGGAGGTCGTCGCCCGCGTCGCCGGCGAGCACATCGCCGTCCTGGCCGCCGAGGAGCTTGTCGTCGCGGGCGGTGCCCCGGCGCGCCTGGCCGCCGGCGCCGGTCAGGATCACCGTGCCGGCCTGCGGGCTCGGAGGCGCGACCAGGCCCTCGGTGATGTGCTCGCACCGCGCCGCGGAGCCCAGGCGCTTGAGCAGCGCCCGATCCGCCCGGCCCGCGGCGGTGCTTGCCGGGTCGACGATCACCGTGTCGTCGCCCGCGCCACAGGACACGGAGCGGTCGGTGCCGCCGTCGTCGAGCCCGAGGACGTCGTCGCCCGCGCCACCGCTCAGCACGTCGCCGCCGCTGTTGCCGGCGAGCGTGTCGCTGCCGTCACCGCCGCGCAGCTCGTCGGGGCCCGAGCCGCCGGTGAGCGTGTCGTCGCCGCGCCCGCCCTCGAGCCGGTCGGGCGCCTCCCCGCCCTGCAGCACGTCGGCGCCGTCGCCCCCGAGGAGCAGGTCGTGCCCGAACCCCGCCGACACGTGGTCGTCGCCGGCGCCGCCGCTGAGCCGGTCGTCCCCCGAGCCGCCCGTGAGCTCGTCGCGCCCGGCGCCGCCGCGGAGGTCGTCCCCGGCGGTGTCGCCGAACAGCTGGTCGTCGCCCGGGCCGCCCTCGAGCACATCCGGCGCCTCGTCGCCGTGCACGACGTCGGCCCCCGCCCCGCCGAACAGCCGGTCGCTGCCGGTGCCGCCGAACAGCCGGTCGTTCCCGTCCCGGCCGCTGATGCGATCGCGCCCCGCGCCGCCGCTGAGCCGGTCGGCGCCGGGGCCGCCGGCGAGGTCGTCGGCGTGCGCGCCGCCGCGCCGGACGATCCCCCGCGGCGTGGCCGTGCGGGTGGCGCGGGCGGCCCGCGCGACGGCCGCCCCCGCGCTCGCCTGCGGCGCCGGCCCCGCCGCGACCTGGCGCAGGACCGTCGGGCAGCTCGTCGCGCGATCGGCGCCGTCGAGGCTCACCGCATCGGCGGCATCGCAGCGGACGACGTCGGCGCCCCCGCCGTCGAAGGCGCCGATCGCGTCCGCGCCGCGCCCCCCGGTCAGCGTGTCGCGACCCGGCCCGCCGAAGACGAGGTCCGTCGCGCCCCCTCCGTCCACGCGATCGTCACCGGGACCGCCGGTGAGCGTGTCGGAGCCGGCGCCGCCGATCAGCGTATCGGGGCCCTGGCCGCCGACCACGCCCTCGACGTCGGCGCCGACCCGGTCGTCCTCGCCCGGCTCGCCGTCGCCGATCTCCCCGTCCAGCGTCACGGCGACCGGTGCGGTCCGAGTCGAGTAGTCGGCCACGTCGGCCAGACCGGGACCGCCGACGAGGAGGTCGGCCCCCGAGCCACCGTCGAGCCGGTCGTCGCCGTCGCCGCCCGAGAGCAGCTCGTCGGCCGCCGTCCCGGTCAGCGCGTCGTCGAACGCGCTGCCGAGCACGCGCTCCACGCCGCGCACGTCGTCGCCCTCCCCCAGCACGCCGTCGTCGCCGGCGGTGCCCGGGGCGGCGACCTCCAAGGACGGGTCGAGCGTCACCGTGACGCCCGATGGCGATCCCGAGTAGTCCACCGTGTCGACGCCCGGGCCGCCGAGGAGCAGCGTCGGCCCCGCGCCGCCGGCCAGCATGTCGTCGCCCGCGCCGCCCTCGAGGCTCTCGACGTCGGACCCCACGTCGTCGCCCTCGCCGGCCTCGCCGTCGTCGGCGACGCCGTTCTGGGTGATGGAGACCCCGGACGACCGCTCGCCGTAGGTGACCCGGTCGCTGCCGGCGCCCCCGGTCAACCGATCGGCGCCCCCGTCCGGCACGAGCGTGTCGTTGCCGCCGGCCCCGTCGAGGACGTCGTCGCCACCGCCGCCCGTGAGCATGTCGGAGTGCGGGCCGCCGGTCAGCGTGTCGTCGCCGGCGTCGCCGTCCTGCCGGACGCTGACGCCGCCGCCCACCAGCCGGTCGGCGCCCTCGCCGCCGCGCTGGGTGTTGCCGCCGCTCAGCACGTCGGCGCCGGGGCCGCCGTCGAGCACGGTCGTGGACCCGGTCGCCGTCAGGGTGTCGTCGCCGGCCGCGCCGAGCAGCGTCGCCCCCGGCCGCCGGTGAGCCGGTCGGCGCCGGGCCCGCCGTCGACCGTCGGCCCGAGCGGCTCGTCGCCGACCACGATCGTGTCGTCGCCCGCACCGCCGAGGATGCTCGCGAAGCGCCCGCCGGCGACGTCGTCGTGCTCGCCTGCCGCGCCGTCGTCGGGACCGTCGCTGATCGAGACGTGTACCGGCTCGACGGAGCCCGAGTAGTCCATGATGTCGCCGGCGCCGCCGGAGGCGAACCGGTCGGCGCCCGGTCCCCCGACGAAGCGATCCGGCCCGACGCCGCCGACGTACTCGTCGTCGCCGGGCCCGTCGAGGAACGTCGTGGGGCCCTCGTTCTGCACGCGGAACGTGTCGTCGCCGGGGCCGTCGTGGAGCACGATCGGACCCTTGAAGCCGTTGTTCGTGAGGCCCGATGCCGCGACGAGCAGAGCCACGGAGTCGTTCCCGGCGCCGCTGTCGACCTCGATCGCCGTCGGCGGGTCGCACATCACCTCGGACGACGCGCCGCCGGGCGGCGCGTGACACCGCTCGCCCGCCACGACCACCGGCGTCGACGCCTCGAGGCGCATGCGTTGCGTCCCGTCGGCGAGCAGCACGAGGAGGTTGTCGTGGGCGTCGTCGGCGTCGGTGATCCGCAGGACGCCGTCGGCGCCCTCGGTCGCGGTGACCCCGTACGCGGGCGCCGCGACCAGGGCGGAGGCCAGGATCGCCACCGCCACCATCCACCGCACCGCACCCCTGACCGGACCTGACACGCGAGGTGCAGCCTACCGGCCGCGCGCGCAGACCTCAGCGGATGGCAGACCTCAGCGCTCCTAAAGGGGTCTGACCCCTTCATGAAGGGGTCAGACCCTGAACAAAGGCGGTGGGTCAGACGATCGTGCGCTGGCGCTGGTCTTCCTCGGCCAGGATCTCGTCGGCGACCGCGCGCAGGTCGGAGTCGAGGTGGCCGCAGAGGACGTCGCGCAGAAGCGCGCGCAGCCAGCCGGTGAGCTCGTCGACGAGCGACTCCAGCGCACTGTCCTCGGGCGCCACGCCCGCCACCACCGCACGCTCGAGCGCGACGAGGTGCGCGATCCGCTCGGTCGCCTGCGCGCGCTGCTCGGGGATCGCGCAGAGCGCCGCGACGCGCCCGGCGAGCCGGCCGGTCTGCGCGCCCTCGGGCTCCAGCAGCGCGCGGAGCGCGAGCAGCACGTCGGTCAGCGCCTCGGACGGCCGCGCACGGTCGTTGGCCAGCTCGAAGCGGCTGAGCGCCCAGGCCAGCTCGCCGCTGCGCGGCGTGCGGCGCGTGACGAGCGACAGGAACGCGCGCAGCTCGTCCTCCTGCTGCGACGGGATCACGCAGACGCCGCGCGACGCCGCCCCGGCGCCGATCGCGAAGGGCTGCCAGCCACCGCCGCCCGTGCGCGTCCATGCGGTGCGCGCGAGCACGATGCCGGCCGCGTCGTAGAGCCGCAGCGCGGTCAGCAGCCGGCGCAGGCGGACCTGCGCGTGGCGCAGCGGGGCCTCGTCGCCGGGCGCGGCCTCCCAGGTCAGGCGGGCGAGCACGACCTGGTGGTCGTCCTCGCGGTCGCGGATCGCGTCGGCCGGCGCGCCCTCGCAGGCGTCGGCGCGCACGAGGCTCAGGCCGTCGCCGAGCGCGATCTCGTCGGAGGTCAGGGCCAGGCCCATGATCGGCGCGACGACCTCGGTCAGCGCGCGACCCTCCATGACCATGCCCTCGAGCTCCTCGTAGGCGCGGGCCAGGCGGTCGGGCGAGAGCTCGAAGTCGGTGCAGTCCTCGAAGGCGCGCGTGAGGAAGTGGCGCAGCGCGACCTCGGCGCGGGCGCGCGGCTGCTGGGGCACGCGCGCCTCGCCCCGGGCCACGAGGTAGGCGTCGATGCCGCCGCAGGCCGCCAGGGCGTGGACCGCGGGCAGGAAGCTCGGCAGGCGCCCGAGGATCGACAGCCGCTCGTCGATGAAGCTCGCGGTCAGGGGGCGGTAGCAGTACAGCGGGGACTCGCGCCGGCCGCCACCGAGCTCGACGACCTCGAACGGGACCTCGGCGCCGTCGGCCGTGTCGGACGCGAGGTGGAACGCGGCCTCCTCGGCGAACGCGGCGAGCGCTTCGTGCAGCTGGCGGTTGCGCATGCCGTGCGGTTCGTGGCGGTGGGCCGCCCTCCTGCCCGGCGCAGGATGCCTTGCAGCCGCCCGCAGCTTCGCGGCGCCCGTCTGCAGGTTCGGCGTCCGAACGCCGTGCATGGCCCGGTTCATGCCAGGACGTGCGCGCGCCGCGACGAAGACCGGGGCAGGTGATGTCCCGTCGAACCATCGTCGTGTTCGTCCTCGCCGCGCTCGTCGTGGTCGTTCCGGCGCGCGCCGAGGCCCAGTCGACGGGCGGGACGGCCTACCCGCGAAAGACGCAGGCGAAGGCCTCCCAGGGGACGCCGTCGCCGAGCGCGACCGCCCCCGCGAGCACCACGGCGCCGCCGTCCACGGTGCCCGTCACCCCGGCCGCAACGGTCGGCCCGGACGGCCTGGCCGTCGCCCCCGCCGGCGCGCCGCCGCAGGTCGCCGCGCTGATCGCCGCCGGCAACCAGATCGCCAAGCTCCCCTACAAGTACGGCGGCGGCCACGGCGACTTCGACGACACCGCCTACGACTGCTCGGGCTCGGTGTCCTTCGCGCTGCATGGCGCGGGCCTCCTCGACGCGACGCTGGACTCCACCGCGCTGGCGCGCTGGGGCGCGACCGGTCCCGGCACGTGGCTGACGGTCTACGCCAACAAGACCCACACCTACCTGATCGTCGCCGGCCTGCGGTTCGACACCAGCGGCCAGAAGAAGGCCGGCACCCGCTGGCAGGCCGCGGCCCGCAGCTTCCGCGGGTTCAAGGTCCGGCACGTCGCCGGGCTGTAGCGCCCGGCGCCACGATCGCTAGGGCGCCGGTGCCGCGCCGCCGGTGCCGCTCGAGGCCGGCGTGGTGGTCGTCACCGACGACTCCTTGCGGACGGCGCGCACGTACAGCGCGGCCGCCGATGCCGTCGCGCTGCCCTTGCCGGTCCGCGGCGTCAGCCGGTAGAGGCCGGGACGCTTGAGCGCGACCTTCGCCGAGAACGCGGCGTGCTTGGGCTTGATCGTCGTCGTCCCGGTCTTGCGGAACCTGCCGTCGGTGCCCTGCTTCTCGATCGTCACGACGACCGGCGCCAGCGGGTGCACGGTGCCCGACACGGTCAGCGAGCGCCCGGCGCGCACGCGCGTCGTCTGGGCCGCGGCCGCGAGCTTCGGCAGGCAGCCGACCCGGGCGCCGCCGGTCACCGCGACCGCGAGGCCCGGCACGGCCGCGCGGGCGCGGACGCTCCCGGCGGCACGCCACGCGACGCTCGCCGTCCAGGCGCCCTCGGCGTCGGTGTCGGTGCGCGCGACCGTCACCCAGCCCTTGGTGCCCTGCTTCTGGACGAGCACGCGCTGGCCGGCGATCGCGCTGCCGTCGGCGCGCTTGAGCGCCCCGCGCAGCTCGAGCGCGTCGCCGTAGAGGATCGCCGCCGCGGGAGCGGCCATCGTCACGTCGACCGAGGCGACGGGCACCGAGGGCGCGATCGCCGCGGCGCGGCGGCGCAGGTCGGGCAGCTGGTCGTAGAGCGCGGTGCCGGGGCACGCGGTCGCGTCGCCGTCGCGATGGCCGCAGATCCGCTCCAGCGTCACGGCCGTGCCCGACTTGTAGCGGTTGAGGCTGCCGCCGCCGGAGGTCAGCACGACCTGCCCGGTCACGGGCGCGCCGTGCAGCGACAGCTTCCACGCGATCAGGCGCGCCATGGCGTCGAGCGCCTCGGGCGTCTGGCCCACGTCGCTGAAGGTGCCGATGTTCGCGATGCCGGTCGAGTGGCCGTTGTAGCCCTGCGCCTGGGCGCCGACGACCGCCTGGTCGATGCCGCCCGCGCGCCCCTCGAAGATCTGCCCGAAGCGGTCGACCACGAAGTTGTAGCCCAAGTCGTTCCACCCGTTGGTGTCGCGGTGGTACTTGGCCATCGCGAGCACGATGCCGGCCGAGTCCTCCGGGCCGTAGTCGTTGGCCGACACGGTGTGGTGCACGAACGCGACCTGTACGTCGCCGAAGTCGGGCGCCGACCGTGGCGTGACGCCGTCGCCGCCCCATGCGGCGCGCGCGATGATCGTCGGCTGGCCCCCGGCCTGCGCGGCGTGGGCGCCCGCCGCGGCGGCCGACGCTCTCGCGCTGAGCCGCTTGGCGGCGGCCCCGATCGCCACGAAGTGCACCTGCAGCCCGCCGGCCGGGCGCCGGGCGGCGCGCAGCTGCAACGCGTCGGCGCCACCGGCCCAGACGGGGTCGGAGGCGTGGGCGCCCGTGCCCGAGTCGGGCCGGTGATCGTGCCCGGCGCCGAGCGGCACCCACGCGCTCCACGCTGCGCCGTCGCGCCGGACGCGCACCTCGAGGCCGGCGGCCTGCAGGCCGTCGCCGCGCACGCCGAGCAGGTCGAAGCGTCGTGGCGCGCGCAGCGGTGCGGTGCGCCGGCCGGCCCCGAAGGCGTCGCGCGCGAGCGTGAGGCCGAAGCCGCTCGGGGCAGCAGCGCTGCTCGCCCACGCGGGCGGCGCGGCACGGGTCAGGACGGAGGAGAGGCCGGCGGCGGCGCCCAGCGCGAGGGCACGCCGCCGCGTGAGCGACGGGGCGTCCACGGCGCCGAGGGTAGCCGCGTCCTCAGCCATCGCAAGGCGTGCAGGAGACCGTGCTGCGCGGCGGGAAGGGGCCCATCGCCGGTGACAACCCAAGCGACATGCCGGTGTTGCGATTGGGACCGCAAGTTTTGCGGTACTCGTGCGTTGCCGTTCTCGACCTTCCCGACACAGGACGTAGGGGTACGTCAGGAGCATCGGCGGCGACGGGACCGGGAGCCCGTCGCCTCGCTCCGCAGGGGAAGCCGCCGGCGAACGCTCAGGCGACCGCGGCGACGGCCGGCTCGGCGGCCTCGTCGGCGGCGCACTCGGCGCCCAGCCAGCGCGCTCCGTAGGAGCGCATGTCCTCGACGATCGGCAGCAGCGCCAGGCCCTTCGGCGTCAGCGCGTACTCGACCCGCGGCGGGACCTCACCGAACGTGTGGCGCTCGACGATGCCCTCCTCCTCCAGCGCGCGCAGGCGCAGCGAGAGCGTGCGGGGCGAGATGCCCGCCAGCGAGCGCTCGAGCTCGCAGAAGCGCGAATGCCCCTCCGCGAGGTCGCGGATCAGCAGCAGCGTCCACTTCCCGCAGATGATGTCCGCCGTCTGGCAGACGGGACACGAGGGATCTACCGGCATTGACCCATAACTATACCGAGTGAAGTGGGGGTTGCGGCCTTTGCGCGCGTGCGGCGTTGTGGCGTGGGCGGCGCCGGCGGGGTTGGCTGGGCCGGCACTCCGCGACGCTCGTCACCGCCGCTTCGCTCGGCGCGCCGTGCGTGGTGGCGCCGGCGTTGACCGGTGGTGTCGCTGCCCGGTGGGGCGCCATCTATCCGGGCATCGATCGCGCGCCTCCGCCTCCGCAGCGGATGCCGACATCACGGAGTGCCGGCCATGGCTCGTCGCCGGGGCAGCGCGCTCGCACGGCCTCCCAGCTCAAGTCGAGTTGGGGGGACCGAGGGGCAGCGCCCGCGCGCAGGGACGACCGCGCGAGCGCGAAGCGGAGTCGCGGGGACGACGCCACGTAACCCCGCCGACCACCCACGCCCGCGCAGACCGCCGCCCGCCTAGCCGCCTAGCAGGTTGCCCAGCCCACCGCCGCTGCCGTTCGTCGGACCCGCCTCCACGCGGCCCTCCGAAGGCTGCACGAGGACCCAGCCCTCGCCCTTGAACGCCATCTGGATCGTCTCGCCGGAGCCGCGGCCGATGAGGTTCTTGACCTTGAAGTCGGTCTTCAGCGACGTCGTGACGTCCTGGGACCAGGTGATCGCGGCCTGTGCGTCGGCGAAGGTCGGCGCGCCGGCGACGTTGAGGAGGACGGGTGGGCCGTCGGACAGGATCGCCACCCAGCCGGTTCCGCGCAGCGACGTGTTGTAGAGGCCGCCGCCCATCGCGCCGCTGGCGCCCTGGACGCGCTCGATGTCCCAATCGATGTCGGCGTCGAACGCGAGCAGGTTCGGGCCGTTGACGGTGATCTTCTCGCCCTCGAGGTAGACGAGGTGCACGTCCTGGGCCGAGTCGGCCAGGAACACCTCGCCGGTGCCCGTGACCTTCATCAGGCTCTGGCCCTCGCCGGTGACCGCCTTCTTGAGCATCCGCCCCATGCCGCCCGCGCCGGCGTGCTCGAAGGTCACGTCGCCCTGGTAGGCGACCATCGACCCGAGCTTGGCCTGGATCGTCTTGCCGGCCAGCGAGACCTTCAGCAGCTTGGAGTTCTGCAGGGTGAACGCGTCGGTGGACTGCGTCTCGTTGTATTGCGCCAGTGTCGTCTGCATGTCGGCCACGGACCCTCGCGGACCGGCGGCACGCGGTCAAGGAGGGTTAGCCGTAGATCGCAGCTGGACGGCACCCCTAGCGCAGCACCGAGCCCTGCTGGACCTCGGCGCGCTGGTCCTCGGCCTGGCCGAGGTCGTCCATCGTGGTGCCGCGGCGGCCGTCGGCGGCGACGAGCAGCTTGAAGTCGTGCGGGCTGGAGGCGAACTGCATCGCCTCGTCCATCGAGATGCGCCCGGCCTTGAGGTGGTGGAACAGCGCCTGGTCGAAGGTCTGCATCCCGTAGTAGCCGCCGTCGGCGATCACCTCGGGCAGGCGGCCCGTCTGCTGCGGGTCCATGATCATGTCCTTGACGCGGCCCGTCATGCGGAGGACCTCGCAGACCGCGACGCGGCCCTTGCCGTCCGCCGTCGGCACCAGGCGCTGGGAGACCGCGCCCTTCAGCGTGCCGGCGATCATCGCGCGCACCTGGTTGTGCATGTGCGGCGGGAAGAAATCGATCAGGCGGTTGACGGTCTCGGCGGCGTCCACGGTGTGGACCGTCGAGAAGACGAGGTGGCCGGTCTCCGCGGCGCTCAGCGCGGTCTGGACCGTCTCCTCGTCGCGCATCTCGCCGATGAGGATGACGTCGGGGTCCTGGCGCAGGACGCGGCGCAGGGCGCTCTTGAAGTTCTGGGTGTCCATGCCGATCTCGCGCTGGTTGATCACCGAGCGCTTGTCGCTGTGCAGGAACTCGATCGGGTCCTCGATCGTCACGACGTGACGGGCCTTGGTCGAGTTGATGTGGTCGATCATCGACGCGAGCGTCGTGGACTTGCCCGAGCCGGTGGTGCCGGTGAGCAGCACGATGCCGCGCTCCTCCTCGGCCAGCTCGCGGATGACCGGCGGGAGGTCGAGCTCCTCGATGGTCTTGATCCCGTAGGGGATCGCGCGCATGACGATCGAGACCGACCCGCGCTGGCGGAACGCGTTGACGCGGAAGCGGGCCAGGCCGGCCACGGCGTAGGCGAGGTCGACCTCGCCGTCGGACTCGAACTCCGCGTACTTCACGCTGTCGTTGCCGAGCATCATCTTGGCGGCGGCGTCGGTGTCCTGCGCGGCCAGCGGCTCGGCGCCGGGGATCGGCACCAGCTCGCCGTCGATGCGGCAGAGCGGCTGCGAGGGAACCTTCAGGTGGAGGTCCGAGCCGTTGAGCTCGATGAGCTTGGCCAGGGCACGGTGGAGATCGAAGGACACGTTCGTGTAGTCGACCCCTCCGCCGCCCGGGTGAAGGCGCCTGGACGCCTTTCCTACCGGCGTCCGGCATGTCGAAGGTGCGGACTGCGTGCCTTGATCGCGGCCGAGCGTCATGCGGATGCTCGCCGTCCGAGCAGCGCTCACCGATGAGGCCGCACGCCTGACGTGGAAGGCCCCGCGGTGCGGGGCCTTCCGGGACGTCCAGGTGTTCGGGCGCGGTCGCCGCTAGGCGACGTCGCGGAGCTTCTGGGCCTCCGCGAGGGACTGCAGCTTCTTGAGCGACTGGTTCTCGATCTGGCGGATGCGCTCGCGCGTGACGTTGAACGTGCGACCAACCTCGTCGAGCGTGCGGGGGTGCTCCCCGCCCAGTCCGTAGCGGAGCTCGAGGACGCGGCGCTCGCGGTAGGAGAGGTTCTCCAGCGCCTCGCGCAGCGCCTCCTTGGTGAGGATCTCGGCGGCCCGCTCGTACGGCGACTCGGCGCGCTCGTCGGCGATGAACTGGCCGAACTCGGACTCCTCCTCGTCGCCGACCGGCTTCTCGAGGGAGACCGGCGCCTGCGCGGAGCGCTTGATCGAGTCAACCTCCTCCGGGTCGATGCCCGTGACGTCGGCGATCTCCTCGGCCGTGGGCTCGCGGCCCAGCTCGGTGACCAGCTTGCGCTCGGCGCGGCCGATCTTGTTGAGCTTCTCGACCACGTGCACGGGGATGCGGATCGTCCGGGCCTTGTCGGCCAGGGCGCGCGCGATCGCCTGGCGGATCCACCAGGTCGCGTACGTCGAGAACTTGAAGCCCTTGCGGTAGTCGAACTTCTCCGCGGCGCGCACCAGGCCGAGGGTGCCCTCCTGGATCAGGTCCAGGAACGGCAGGCCCTGGTTGCGGTAGTTCTTGGCGATCGAGACGACCAGGCGCAGGTTCGACTCGACCATCTTCTGCTTGGCATCGAGGTCGCCGCGCTCGATGCGCTTGGCGAGGTCGACCTCCTCCTGGGCGGTGAGGAGCCGGACCTTGCCGATGTCCTTCAGGAAGAGCTGAAGGCTGTCGGTCGTCATGTCCGGGCGCAGGTCCAGCGCCGCCTTCTTGCGGCGGGTGCGCTTGTCGGGTGCGCGCTCGACCTCGTTGGCGGCGGTCGACGCGGGGTCGATCTCCTCCACCAGCTCGATCTCGGACTTCTCCAGGTAGCCGTGCAGCTCTTCGACGTCGGACTCGTCCAGGTCCAGCTCGGAGACGGCCGTGGCGATCTCGGCGAACGTCAGTACGCCGGTGACCTGGCCACGCGCCAGAAGGCCCTTGATCTCCTCGAGTTCCTGCAGTTCAACTACTGACATCGACGTCCGTTCGGTTCGCCGGCGTGGCGTCGCCGGCAGGGGGGTTATCGGGGGTGCGGAGGACGGATCGGAGACACAGGCGGGTCAGCAATAGCGACGTACCTGTCCGAGCGTAGGCTCAAGGGTAGTCGCTGTTTCCGGCGGCAGCAACGCTGTGTGACCGCCGTCACATTGCTGGCGCGCTCCGACCGCACTTCGCGACGCCTTTCAGGGACACTACGTCCGGCGTCCTCGTTCGTTTCAGGGTTTCGGTACGTGATCCATCGGCAACGGCCGCCTGCCTCCTGAGGGCCGGGCCGTTCTTCTCAAACGGTCAACGAGCGCAGAACTTGCCCCGTTGCACGCCGCCGTACACGTGGGCGATCGCCGAAGCGTGCGAGGATTGCGCGCATGAGCCCCGCCGATCGCGACGTCCTGACGAGCCTGCCCCGCACCCGCCCGACGCGGCGCAGCGCCAAGCGCGGCGCCGTCGCCGGCGCGACGGAGCCGGCGAAGGCCGCCGCGAAGCCGAAGGCGAAGCCCGCCGCCGCCGCGAAGGCGAAGGCGCCGGCCAGGACGGCCGCCGCGAACAAGGCCGCCGCCCCGGCGACGAAGGCCGCGAAGGCGAAGCTGAAGGCGCCCAAGGCACCCGCGGCGCGCAAGGGCACCGCCAACACCCCGGCGAAGGCCGGTGCCACGGCGAAGGCCGCCGGTTCGGCGGCACCCAAGCGCAAGCCGGCCGCCGCCGCGCGCGCCAAGGGCCGTCCGTCGGTCGCCTCCGCCGCGGCGGCCCCGGCCAACCCGGCGCCCGCGCCCGCGACGCCCCGCGCCAAGGCCGCCTCCTCCCCGCCGCCGGCCGGCTGGGCCGCGCCCACGCAGGACACGGGCCGTGGGGGCACCGGCGAGCTGCTCGGCAGCGTCGTGCAGGGCGTCGGCGAGATCGCGCAGATCGGCCTCACGTTCGGCACCCAGGCGCTCCGCCAGGCGCTGTCGCGCCTGCCGAAGCCGTAAGGCGCCTCACTCCGCCAGGCGCGCGCGTTCGCGCTACGAGCGCGATCTCCTCCGAACGCCGGTTCGCGTCCGTGGTTGCGCGTTGTTATGCTCCCGCGCCGTCAGCCGAGTCCGCACGCCACCTCTGGCCGTGCGGAGCGGGGGAACCACTGCGAGTCGCGGATCGCCGCGACTCGCCGGGGCGAATCAGGCCACCCGGCCAGTAGCGCCGTCATCCGGCGCGAGCCCGTCAGCTCACCTCGTAGGCCGTTGGATGAGGACTGAAATCGACGTGCCTTACACGCCCCTGGTGAAGCTGGGCGCCGCTCTCGGCGTCGCGCTCGCCCTTGCTGTTCCCGCCGTCGCGAGCGCCGACGCCGCCCCCGGCGGCCTGAGCTACGACGATCCCACCGCCCCGACCGTCTTCGCCGACGGCTCGACGCTCGCCGCCCCGCTGGGCGAGATCGTCGGGACCGTCGTGCAGCTGCACGGGGCGCTCGCGGGCTCGCATCCCGGCGACCCCGTGCTGGTGCAGCGCCTCGACGCCACCGCGGGCTGGGTCGCCGTCGCCACCGCGACGGTCGGCGCCGACGGCTCCTACGACGCCGTCTGGCGCACCGACCACGCGGGCCGCACCACGGTGCGCGCCGTGCCCGGCGGCCAGGGCGCGACCGCCGCGGCCAGCACCGCCGCCGGCACCGAAGGTCGCGCGATCACCGTCTACCACGGCGCCAAGGTCACCTGGTACGGCCCCGGCTTCTACGGCAAGAAGACCGCCTGCGGGCGCAAGCTGACCCGCGCGCTGCTGGGCGTCGCGAACAAGACGCTGCCCTGCGGCACGATGGTCGAGCTGTACAACGACGGCCGCACGGTGACCGTCCCGGTCGTCGACCGCGGCCCGTTTCGCAAAGGCACGAGCTACGACCTGACCGCGGCGACCGCCAAGGCGCTCGGCGTGGTGGCGAGCACCACGATCGGCGCCGTGCGGGCCGTCACGCCCCCGGCCTAGGGGTGCCGTAGGCGGCCAGCGAGGCCGAGGCCCACGACGGCCGGCCGTCGCCGCCGGAGGTGGGTCCCCAGTCGCGATAGCGACACAGTCTCCTAAGCCAGCGGGACGCCCGCCGCGCGCGCGGCGAACATGCCCTCGTCGGCGCGTCCGGCGAGGGACTCGAGCGTGTCGCCGTCGTCCGGGCAGACCGCGAGGCCGATGGAGGCCGCCAGCGGCGCCCCGCCGAGGTGCGCGCGGGCGATCGCCGCGGCGACCCGCGTGCCGAGGTCGCGCGCGCCGGCCAGGTCGCGATCGGGGCTCGTCAGCCACCAGCGGCCGAGGCGCTCCCGCACGATCAGGTCGGCCGGTGCGAGCTCGGCGGTGAGCGCGCGCTCGGCGTCCTCGAGGGCGACGGCGACCTCGCGGCCGGTCTGCGAGGCGAGCAGACGGTCGAGGTCGTCGACCTCGACGACGAGCACCGCGAACGGCAGGCCGTCGTCCTCGCGCCGTGCCAGGCGGCGGCTGATGGCGCCCAGCCAGGGCGGCCCGGCCTCGGCCAGCTCGTCCCAGCTCGTGTCGACGCGCCGCCGCGTGACCGCGGGCGTGTCGGCGGCGGGGGCGAAGGCGGAGTCGGGCACGCCGCTCACGCCGGTCGGCGGCGCGGCGGCCAGCTCCTCGGCCAGCGAGGTGAGCGGGTCGAGGCTGGTGGGCAGCGCGGGCGGAAGGTCGACGAGCTCGACGCCGTGCGGCGGCGCGGGCGGCTCGGGCGGCTCGGGCGGCTCCGCCTCCACAGCCCGGGCCTGGCGGAGCGCCGCGGCCTCGCGGGCGGCGCGTTCGATGGCCTCGGCGATCGCCTCCTGGGACGCGGCGTCGCGCACGTCGCGCTCGCGCGCCGAGGGCTGTGGCTTGGGCGCCAGGCCGGCGACCTGGCGCGCCGCGGCGTCGTGGGCGGCCTGCCGCGCGTCGCGCCGCGGGGGCGGCGGCGCCTGCGGCGGCGCGGGCGGCGCGCCCGCGAGCGCCTCGGCCAGCGGGCCGCCGCTGCGCGGGACGTCGGTGGCCGGTGCGGCGAGCGAGGCCTCGGTGACGCGCGCGCACACGTAGGCGAGGCGGTCGCCGAGGTCGGCGACCAGCGCGGGGTCCGGATCGCGCAGCGCGGCGCGGAGCAGGCGCCACGTCGCGGCGCGCAGCGCCTCGACGCCGGCCGACAGCGCAGCGGGGGTGCGCGCGCCGGTCAGGCGGGCCGCCGCAGCGCCGAGCGGGGCGCGGCCGGCACCGCCCACGAGGCGCTCCAGCTCGGCGTCGGAACCCAGCGCCGCGAGGAGCGCGCCGCACAGCGCAGGGCCGCTGCGCGCCAGCTCGGCGGCGGGCACGGCACCCGCCTGCTGCAGCGGCGCGTCGGCCACCAGCGCGAGCAGCCACGCCTTCGCGATCGCGACGGCGTCGACGGCGGGCGCGTCAGCGACTGGTCGCGGCTTGCGACCGAAGGTTCCTGCTCCATCCATGGCTCGTGCATCTTGGCACCGAAGTCCGACGTCACCGCCTCCGGCGGCCCCAAGACTGGACCTCCGGACGGGAGGATGGACAATGCCGCCGTGCCCACCCTGCCGTCCATCGACGAGGCGCGCGCGACGTTGCTGGCCGCGACGCGCCCTCTGCCCTCCATCGACGTCCCCGTCGCCGACGCCCTCGGCCTCCTGCTCGCCGAGGACGTGGCCGCCGCGCACAACGTCCCGGGATTCGCCAACTCCGCGATGGACGGTTTCGCCATGCGCTCCGGCCCGTCCGGGCGCCGCCTGCGGATCGGCGGCGAGTCGCGCGCCGGCACGCCGTTCGCAGGCAAGCTCGGCGAGGGCGAGGCCGTGGCGATCTCGACGGGCGCCGCGCTGCCCGCCGGCGCCGACGCGGTTCTGCAGATCGAGCTGATCGACCTCGACGGCGAGCACGTCGTGCTCGGCGCCGACGTCGCGCCCGGGCGCAACGTGCGCGAGACGGGCAGCGACCTGCGGGCGGGCACGCGGGTCCTGGCCTCGGGCACGCGGCTCGGCCCCGCCGAGCTCGGCGTCGCCATCGGGGCCGGCCGGATGAACCTGCACGTCACGCCGCGACCGCGCGTCGCGATCGTCACCACGGGCGACGAGCTGATGGAGGCCGGCACGCCGCTGCAGCCCGGGCAGATCCACGACTCCAACGGACCGATGCTCGCCGCGCTCGCCTCGCGGGCGGGCGCGGAGGTCGTCGGCCGCGGCCACGCGGTCGACGACCCCGAGGCGACGCGCACGGTGATCGCCCAGGCGCTCGACGAGGCCGACGTCCTCGTCCTCGCCGGCGGCGTCTCGGTCGGCGCGCACGACCACGTCAAGCAGGCGCTGACCGACCTCGGCGTACGCGAGCTGCTGTGGCGCGTCGCGCTGCGGCCGGGCAAGCCGACCTGGCTCGGCGTGCGCGACGGCAAGCTCGTCCTCGGCCTCCCCGGCAACCCGGTCAGCGCGTACGTGACGTTCCTGCTGTTCGGGCGCCCGGCGCTCGCCCGGCTGGCGGGCGCCGACCCGACCGTCCCGCGCACCTCCGCGCCGCTCGCCGTCGCCGTCGGCCGCCACCCCGACCGCGACGAGATGGTGCGCGTGCGCCACACGCCCGACGGCCGCGTCGAGCCGACCGGCCCGCAGGACTCGCACGTGCTGTCGTCGCTGCTCGGCGCCGACGGGCTGGCGCTCATCCCCCGCGGCGACGGCGCGCTGCCCGCGGGGACCGAGGTCGTGCTCGAGCCCGTCTGAAAGACGTTCCTAGCCTGCCGCTTCGAGGTAGGCGACCATGCGCGTGGTCAGCGCGGTGAGCGCGGGCGCGGGCGTCTCGAGCGCCAGCGGGCGCTCGTCCAGCAGCTCCTGCAGGCGCTTGCCGTAGGCCGGGTCGGCGCGGCCGGCCAGCCGCGCGGCGACCTGCGCGGCGCGGCGCGTGGCCTGCGGATCGATCGTCCAGATCGCCTCGAAGCGGCGGTCGCGGTCGTCGGGCCCGCCGGGCTCGGTGACGCCGGGCTGCTCCCAGGCCAGCAGGCACGCGGCGTAGCCGGGCGCGTCGACGATCACGGCCCACTCGTTGCCGAGCGCGTCGTCGGAGCCGATCGGGATCTCGGAGGGCGCGCCGGCCGGATGGCGGACGCCGGCGGGGAAGTCGGCGAAGACGGCGGCCGCGTCGGCGTGCAGCGCAAGCCGGCGGTAGCGGGGCTCGACGTGGCGGTAGAACCGCTCCTGCTGGAACGCGGCGAAGACGATCGGCGCGGCGGCCAGCGCCAGCGCCTCGTGCTCGATCGCCTTCGACAGCGCGATCAGCGTGGACTTGCGCAGCAGGTGCGGCCGGGCGCCGACGTCGGTGGCGGCCACCGCGGCGTAGATCGACGGATGGTCCGACGGACCGCCGGCGCCATCCTGCGCGCGCTCGATCGCGGCCGAAACCGACAGCCCGCGCTGGCGCAGCGCGACCACCTTGCGCAGCGCGTCGACGTCGTCCTCGGAGTAGCGGCGGTAGCCCGACGGCGTGCGCGCGGGCGCCGGGAAGCCGTAGCGCTGCTCCCACATGCGGATCGTGCCGGGCGCTATGCCGGTGCGCTCCGCGACGTCCTTGATGGCCAGGTCGGTGGTCATGTCCTTGAGCAACATCGTGAAGCATGGTTCAACACGCCGTTGAGTGTTCCTCGGTGCCGGACGGGTACGTCTTCCGACCAGCCCCCGGGTTCATCGCCGATGGCCCGGCGCGCGTAGCCGTCACATGGACGCTCACCGACCCCGCCAGACCATCGTGCTGACCGGCGCCACCGGCTACGTCGGCGGCCAGCTGCTCCCGCGACTGCTCGACGCCGGCCACGAGGTGCGCTGCGTCGTGCGCGACCCAGACGGCGCCGACCTGCCCGCCGGCGCGCAGATGGTCGCGGGCGACGTGCTGGAGGGCACGGGGCTCGCGGAGGCGCTGGACGGCGCCGACGTCGCCTACTACCTCGTGCACTCCATGGGCGGCAGCGAGGACGACTTCGCGCAGCGCGACCGTCGTGGGGCGGCGAACTTCGGCGACGCGGTGCGCCGTGGGGGCGTGGCGCGCACGGTGTACCTCGGCGGCCTGGAGGGCGGCGACGACGGCGCGTCCGAGCACCTGCGCAGCCGCCACGAGGTCGCCGGCGTGCTGCGCGCGCGGGTGCCGGAGCTGGTCTACGTGCGCGCGGCGATGATCGTCGGAGCCGGCAGCGTGTCGTTCCAGATGCTCCGCGGCCTCGTGCAGCGCCTGCCGGTGATGATCACGCCGAAGTGGCTGGAGACGCGCAGCCAGCCGGTGGCGATCGACGACGTCGTCGGCACGCTCGCCGCGCTGGCGGACCGCGCGAACGCGCCCGAGGAGGTCCAGCTCGGCGGCGCCGACGTGCTGACCTACCGCGAGATGCTGCGCCGCTTCGCCGCCGTCGAGGGTCGCCGCCAGCCGCTGCTGCTCGGCGTCCCGCTCTTCACCCCGCGCCTGTCGTCCTACTGGGTCGCGCTGATCACGCCCGTCGAGCTCGGCCTGGTCAAGCCGCTCGTCGAGGGGCTCAGCGCCGAGACCGTCGTCCGCGAGCCGCCGCCGAGCGGCCTCAACGACCGCCCGCTGGGGTTCGACGACGCCGTGCGGGCAGCGCTCGCCGCGTAAGGTTGGTCAATCGATGATGGTGCCCTTGGCCATCCTCTCCGCCGTGGTCCTGATCGCCGCGGGGCTCTTCGCGACAGCCCGCCGGCTGCTGGCCGGCTCGCGGCGGATCGACGGCGTCACGGTGCGCACGCCGACCGACGACACCAAGATCGACGCCGACGGCGCGGTCCGCTCGATCCAGGGCGCCGACATCGTGCTGCCCAGGCAGCTCTGCGACGAGCTGTGGACCACCGAGACGCTCGAGCGCCTCGCCCGCACCTACTGGGCGTACCTGACGCGCGTGACGGGCGGCCTGATCCGCGTGTACTACACGGAGGGCGAGCGCTACGTCAGCCTGCTGTTCAAGCCGCTGAAGCTGCTGACCTTCCGGGCGCCGGAGTACGAGACCGAGGCCGACCGCGGCATCGTGCGCTGGCGGATCGAGAAGGGCCTGCTCGTGGCGCCGTCGGGCCGCAAGGGCGACGGCTATCTGGAGATCGACGTGCGGCGCGACCGCGACGACCCCGACCAGGCGCACATCCACGTCGAGGTCGAGGTCGCCAACTTCTACCCGGCGATCGCGTCGCGGCTCGGCCGGTTCCTGTACACCAACACGCAGTCGCGGATCCACGTCATCGTGACCCACGGGTTCCTGCGCCGCCTGGCTCACCGCGACCTCGAGCAGTCGGTGACCGGCCGGTACCGCGTGCCCAAGGGCGAGGACACGCCCGCGCCGGTGCGGGAACGCGAGAAGAGCGCCTAGGGTCCGCGAGGCCGCGGGTGTTCGCCCCCGGGGCGATGTTCGCCCCTCAGCCGTACCGGCCGGACACGAGCGCGCGCAGCTTCGCGCGGTCGTGGCGGGCGTGGATGCGACGCACCGTGCCGGAGCGGGAGCGCATGACCAGCGACTCGGTCGTCGCGCTCCGGGCTCCCTGGTAGCGCACGCCCTGCAGCACGTCGCCGTCGGTGACGCCGGTGGCGGCGAAGAAGCAGTCGTCGCCCTTGACCAGGTCGTCCTGGGTGAGCTGGCGGCCGAGGTCGTAGCCTTCGTCGATCGCCGCCTGCCGCTCGGCGTCGTCGCGCGGCCAGAGCTTGCCGACGAGGCCGCCGCCCAGCGACTTGATCGCCGCGGCGGAGATCACGCCCTCCGGCGTGCCGCCGATGCCCCACAACAGGTCGACCGGCGAGCGGTCGCTGACGGCGAGCATCGAGGCGCTCACGTCGCCGTGCTGGATGAGCCGTACGCGCGCGCCGATGTCGCGGACCTCCTGCAGGACCTTGTCGTGGCGCTCGCGCTCCAGCGACACGATCATGATGTCGCCGATCTCCACCCCGCGGCGCTCGGCGACCAACTCGATGGTCTTGGTCAGCGGCCGGTCGAGGTCGAGCAGGTCGGCGATGTCGGAGGCGCCGGCCAGCTTCTCCATGTAGACGATCGGGCCGGGGTTGAACATCGTCCCGCGCTCCGACAGCGCGATGACGGCCAGCGCGCTCGGCATGCCCTTGGCGGCCAGCGTCGTGCCCTCCAGCGGATCGACGGCGATGTCGACCTCCGGCGGGCTGCCGTCGCCGATGTGCTCGCCGTTGTAGAGCATGGGCGCCTCGTCCTTCTCGCCCTCGCCGATGACGACGACGCCGTTCATGCTGACGGTGGAGATCATGGCGCGCATGGCCTCGACGGCGGCACCGTCGGCCTTGTTCTTCTGACCTCGGCCGACCCACCGCCCGCCTGCCATTGCCGCTGCCTCGGTCACTCGCACCAGCTCGAGGGCGAGGTTGCGATCTGGCTGGCTGTGCTTCAT
>NZ_DATHDY010000113.1:0-31404 GCF_035318805.1 Baekduia sp. | reverse complement strand
GAACATGCGCGACGAAGAGCTGTTTGAGATGCGCAAGAAGTTCGGTGTGCTATTTCAGGACGGCGCCCTGTTCGGCTCGATGAACCTGCTGGATAACGTCGCCTTCCCGTTGCGTCAGCACACCGACAAGGGTGATGACGAGGTCTTGCAGATCGTGCGTTCGCGCTTGGCTGAGGTCGGCCTGGCCAACGCTGAGGACAAGTTCCCCAACGAGCTGTCAGGCGGGATGCGCAAGCGCGCCGGCTTCGCACGCGCGCTCGTGCTCGAGCCGGACATCGTCCTCTTCGACGAGCCCGACTCCGGCCTGGACCCGGTCCGCACCGCGCTGCTGTGCGAGCTGATCCAGGAGATCCACGAGGAGAACGGCGGCTGCTACACGGTCATCACGCACGACATCATGAGCGCGCGCCGGGTGGCGGAGTTCATCAGCGTGCTGTGGAAGGGGCGGATCGTCGAGTCCGGTCCGGCCGAGGAGCTCTTCAACTCCGAGAACGCCTTCGTGCGGCAGTTCCTGTCCGGCGAGTCGCAGGGGCCGCTCGGCATGGAGTAGCACCGCCGAGCCGGCGGACCACGCAACATCGGCTCAACACTTCAGTTGGAAGATCATCAGCCGGTCACGGCCTGTACCGAACCCCACACGGTCCTGTCTCACCCTTCGTCCTGTCCCAACGGCAACGCCGCGCATTGCGCGGAGGCTGACCGCTGCCCGCGTCGCGAGGTCGCGCGATGAGCGCCGCGCGCCTCGGTGCGCTCGGCGCGATCGCCCTCGTCGCGGTGGTCGCCGTGCTGCTGCTCAAGGGCTCGAGCAAGCACGAGTACACGCTGGTCTTCCAGAGCGCGGGCCAGCTGGTCAAGGACAACGACGTGCAGGTCGGCGGCCGGCGCATCGGCCGCGTCGCGGAGATCAAGCTCGACGACCGGAACCTCGCCGAGGTGCGCATCCAGGTCGAGGAGCCCTACGCGCCGCTGCACGCCGGCACGACCGCGACCATCCGCTCGGGCTCCCTGTCGGGCGTCGCCAACCGCTACGTCGCGCTCGCGCCCGGTCCCAACAACGGGGCGAAGATCGACGACGGCGCCACGCTCGGCCTGGACAAGACCACCACCTCGGTCGACCTCGACCAGCTCTTCAACACGCTCGACCCCCAGACGCGCAAGTCGCTGCAGAAGGTCATCCAGGGCTCCGCCACGCAGTACAAGGGCAAGGGCCAGCAGGCCAACGAGGCGCTCAAGTACTTCAACCCGGCGCTGAGCACCACCTCGCGCCTGGTCAACGAGCTCGACCGCGACCAGCAGTCGCTGCAGGACTTCATCATCTACACGGCGCGCGCGACCACCGCGCTGGCCGAGCGCCGCGGCGACCTGTCGTCGCTGGTCGGCAACGCGAACACGACGTCGGGGGCGATCGCGTCGGAGGGCGAGTCGCTCAACCGGGCGCTGAAGGCACTGCCGACGACGCTGCGCCAGGCCAACACCACCTTCGTCGACCTGCGCTCGACGCTCGACGACCTCGACAAGCTCGTCGACGCGTCCAAGCCGGTCGCGCCGAAGCTCGCGCCGTTCTTCAAGCAGCTGCGCCCGCTGGTGACCGACGCGCGGCCGACGATCCGCGACCTGAGCGCGCTGATCAGCCGCCCGGGCGCCGGCAACGACCTGATCGACCTGCTCAAGCAGCAGCCGCAGCTCACCAAGGTCGCGACGCCGACGTTCCAGCACACGGTCAAGGGCCTGCAGCAGGGCACGCCGGTGCTGCAGTTCATCCGGCCCTACGCGCCGGACCTGATCGGCTGGTTCCGCGACTTCGGCCAGTCCACGGCCAACTACGACGCCAACGGCCACTTCGCGCGCATCTCGCCGATCGTCAACGCCTTCCAGTACACCGAGAACCCGGCAGGCGGCACGCTGAACGCACTCAAGCCCGCCGAGCGCCAGGTCGGCCTGCAGTCGGGCAAGATCCGCCGCTGCCCCGGCTCGTCGACCCAGGCCGCCGCCGACGGCTCCAGCCCCTACACGCCCGAGGGCTCGGACTGCGATCCGAGCATCGTGCCCCCCGGCCCATGACCCGCCGCCTGATCGCCATCGGCGTCGCGCTGCTCGCGGCCGGCATCGTCGTCGTCCTGGGCACCGGGGCGGGCGACGACCAGAAGGGCGTCTACAAGGTCCGCGCGATCTTCAGCAACGCCTTCACGGTGATCCCCGGGGAGGACGTGAAGATCTCCGGCGTCAAGGTCGGCAAGATCTCCGCGCTCGACGTGACGCCCGACAACAAGGCCGCGGTCGTCCTCGACATCACCGAGCCGGGGTTCAAGGACTTCCGCAAGGACGCCACCTGCACGATCCGCCCGCAGTCGCTGATCGGCGAGCGCTACGTGGAGTGCACCCCGACGCAGCCGCGCGCCGAGGGCGACGCGTCCGCGCCGAAGCTCGCGAAGATCCAGAGCGGCGCCGGCAAGGGCGAGTACCTGCTGCCCGACTCCCAGACGCTGAAGCCGGTCGACCTCGACCTGGTCGGCAACATCATGCGGTTGCCCTACCGCGAGCGCCTCTCGATCATCATCAACGAGCTCGGCACCGGCCTGGCGGCCAACGGCGACGAGCTGCGCCAGGCCGTCCGCGAGGCCAACCCGGCGCTCGAGCAGACCGACAAGGTCCTGGCGATCCTCGCCGAGCAGAACCGGACGCTCGCCGAGCTGGCCAAGAACGGCGACGAGGTCCTGCGCCCGCTGGCGCGCGACAAGGCGAAGGTCGCCGACTTCATCGTCAAGGCCAACACGACGGCGCAGGCCAGCGCCCAGCGCCGCACCGACATCGAGGCCAACCTCGCCAAGCTCCCGGGCTTCCTCAAGGAGCTCAAGCCGACGATGCAGCGCCTCGGCGGCCTCGCCGACCAGATGACGCCGGTGCTGACCGACCTCAACGCGGCCGCCCCGGAGATCAACACCTTCATCAAGCAGCTCGGCCCGTTCAGCGAGGCCGGCACGCCGGCGCTGACGTCGCTCGGCGACGCCGCCGACGTCGGCGACCAGGCGCTGCTGAAGAGCAAGCCGGTCGTCGGCGACCTCAAGACCTTCGCCAACGACGCCAAGCCGACCGTCGACAACCTCGAGAAGCTGCTGACCAGCCTCAAGGAGACCGGCGGCATCGAGCGGCTCATGGACTTCCTGTACTTCCAGGCGGCCGCGACCAACGGCTACGACTCGCTCGGGCACTACCTGCGCGCGGTGTTCGTGCTGACGACCTGCACGACCTACTCCGTCAAGCCGCTGACGGGCTGCACGGCCAACTTCCCGAAGCCCGTGGCCGCCGAGGCCGCGTCGGCGCGCGCCGCGAAGTCCGGCACCACCACGCCGACGGTCGCCTCGGTCAACCGCGAGATCGCCGACGGCCGCAGCCCGTTCCTGGCCCGCCAGGACGCGGTCGCCAACGGCCTGGACCCGGCGGCGTTCGACCAGCAGGACGCGGCGGGCTCGTCCTCGGGCAAGGACGGCACGTCCTCCAAGACGTCGAAGTCCTCGCCCTCGAACGCCAAGATCGACCTGCCCGCCAGCCTGTTCCCGGGCGCGCCGGCGCCGAGCGCTCCCGCGTCCTCGAGCTCCGGCGCCGCGACGTCCTCGACGCCCGCCTCCTCCGGCGGCGCGGCGACCACGCCGTCGGCGCCCGCGCCGTCCAGCGCCGCGCCGAGCACGACGACGCAGCCCGCGCAGCCGTCCTCCGGCGCGACCCAGACCCTCCTCGACTACCTCCTGGGGGGCTGAGATGCGACGCGGATCCCAGTCCATCGCCGCCAACCCCGTGCTCATCGGCGCGGCGACCACGCTCGTGGTCCTCGTCGCGGTGTTCCTGGCCTACAACGCCAACAACGGCCTGCCGTTCGTCCCGACCTACCCGTTGAAGGCCGACGTCCCGAGCGCCGCGAACCTCGTCGTAGGCAACGAGGTGCGCATCGGCGGCACGCGCGTCGGCGTCGTCAAGGGCATCGCGCCCAAGCGCCTGGACGACGGCCGCGTCATCGCGCAGCTCGACATGAGCCTCGAGACGACGGTCAAGCCGCTGCCCAAGGACTCGACGATCCTCGTGCGGCCGCGCTCCGCGCTCGGCCTGAAGTACGTCGAGATCACCAAGGGCAAGTCGACCGACGGCTACGCCGCGGACGCGACGATCCCGCTGAAGGCGGCCACGCCGGCGCCGGTCGAGTTCGACGAGTTCCTCGGCACGTTCGACGACAAGACGCGCGCCGCCGCCCAGCAGCAGCTGCTCGGCCTCGGCAACGCGTTCGCCGGGCGCGGCCAGGACCTGCACGAGGCGATCCAGTCGCTGAACCCGCTGCTGGCCCAGCTCGGCCCGGCGATGGCCAACCTCGCCGACGACCGCACGCAGCTGGCCCGGTTCGTCCAGTCGCTGGGCCGCACGTCGGCGATCGTCGCGCCGGTGGCCGAGCAGCAGGCCTCGCTGTTCCGCAACCTCGACACGACCTTCGACGCCTTCGCCTCGGTCGCCCGTCCGTACCTCCAGGACTCGATCAGCGGCGGCCCGCCGGCGCTGGACACCGCGACGCGCGAGCTGCCCAAGCAGCGCCCCTTCCTGGCCAACAGCGAGGGCTTCTTCCACGACCTGCGCCCGGGCGTCAAGGCGCTGTCGGGCGCGGCGAAGGACCTGTCGCAGGCCTTCGTGGTCGGCACTCCGGCGCTGAAGCGCTCGGTGCAGTTCAACAAGGACCTGAAGCCGACCTTCGCCTCGCTGCAGCGCTTCGCCGAGGACCCGCTCGTCGCGCTCGGCGTCCAGGACCTCGGCCAGACCGCGCGGATCGCCAACCCGCTCCTGGCGACGCTGACGCCGACCCAGACCGTCTGCAACTACTGGACGCTGCTGTTCCGCAACGCCGCCTCGGTGCTCAGCGAGGGCGACACCAACGGCACCGGCCAGCGCTTCATGATCGTCGCGACGCCGCAGGGCCCCAACAACGAGGGCGGGCCGTCGTCGGGCCCCGCCAACGGGCCCAACGCGGACAACTTCCTGCACGCCAACCCCTACCCGAACACGTCGGCGCCGGGCCAGACCGCGGAGTGCGAGGCCGGCAACGAGCCCTACGCCGCGGGCAAGCAGGTCATCGGGAACGTCCCGGGCAACCAGGGCATCACCACGCAGAAGACCCAGGTGTCGACGGACACCCCGCAGCCATGAGCTCCAAGTCCGATAAGCGCAAGCGCGTCCTGCGCAAGGACCGCACCGGAGCCAACCCGTTCCTGGTGGGCCTGCTCGTGCTGCTCCTCGCCGCCGTCGCGGCGTACGCCGGCTTCAGCAAGCACGTGCCGTTCACCCACGGCTTCCGCGTCAAGGCCGTCTTCGCCAACGCCAACAACGTCCGGCCCAACTCGCCGGTGCGCATCGCCGGCGTCAACATCGGCAAGGTCAAGAAGGTCGAGGCCTACCAGGGCGGCGACGGCAACGCCTCGGTCGTGACGATGGAGATCGACAAGGCCGGCCTGCCGATCCACAAGGACGCCACGCTGAAGGTCCGGCCGCGCATCTTCCTGGAGGGCAACGAGTTCGTCGACCTGTCCCCGGGCACGCCGGCCGCGCCGAAGATCTCCGACGGCGACACGCTGCCGATCACCCAGACCGCCGCGCCGGTGCAGTTCGACCAGGTGCTGACCGCGCTGCAGAGCGACACGCGCGACGACCTCAAGCGGCTGCTGGAGGGCTACGGCACCGCGCTGACCTACGAGCCGACCGCCGCCGACGACGCGACGCAGGACCCCGCCGTCAAGGGCGAGACCGCGGCGCAGTCGCTCAACGACTCGATCGACGACGCGCCCGGCGCGCTGCGCAACGCGTCGATCGTCAACCAGGCCTTCCTCGGCCTCCAGCGCCACGACCTCTCGGGCCTGGTCGACAACACCGGCAAGGTCACCCGGGCGCTGGTGCGCAACGAGCAGTCGCTCAAGGACTTCGTCACCAACTTCAACACCACGATGGCGTCGCTGGCCTCGCGGCAGTCCGAGCTCAAGCAGACCATCGCGCTGCTGGGCCCGACGCTCGAGCACACCCAGAGCGCGCTGACGCACCTCAACGCCTCGTTCCCGAACACGCGCGCCTTCGCCAAGGAAATCCTGCCGGGCGTCGAGGAGACGCCGGCGACGATCGACGCCGCGCTGCCCTGGATCGCCCAGACGCGCAAGCTCGTGAGCCAGGGCGAGCTCGGCGGCCTGGTCAAGGAGCTCAAGCCGACCACCGTCGATCTCGCCAAGCTCGTGGACGGCAGCCTCCAGGCGCTCCCGCAAGCCGACCTCGTGTCGCAGTGCGTGACGCACACGATCCTGCCGACCGGCGACATCAAGATCGAGGACGGCCAGTTCACCTCCAACGAGGAGAACTACAAGGAGTTCTGGTACGCCATGGTCGGGCTGGCCGGCGAGAGCCAGAACTTCGACGGCAACGGCCACTACGTCCGCTTCGCGGTCGGCGGCGGCTCCAAGACGGTCTCGACGGGCAAGTACGGCGGCAACGCCGGCGAGCAGCTCTACGCCCACGTCAACGACCCGCCGCTGGGCACGCGCCCCGCCTACCCGGGCAAGCGCTCGCCGTACAACCACACCGCGCTCTGCAAGGACCAGAAGCTGCCCGACCTCAACGGCGCGAAGACCGGCGCGGCCGACGGCGGCGGCGGGACGACGCAGCCCGATCCGGCCCCCGCGGTCACGACGCCGACGGTCACGACGCCCGCGGTGACCGTGCCGTCGACCTCGACGCCGCTGCCGCTCGCGGCCTCGACGCCGGCGTCCGGCAGCAGCCTCACGTCCGAGCTCATGGACCGGCTGAACCCCTTCCGCACGGGGGCCAAGCGATGAGGACCGCGATCCGCAAGCATCGCTGGGACTTCATCGCCGTGCTGGGGATCTTCGTCGTCGCGCTCGCCGTCGGCAGCTACATCCTGAGCCACCAGCGCTTCTACCTGCCCAAGTGGGTCCCGGTCGTCGGCACCGACTTCGTGGACTACAAGGCCGAGTTCTCGACCGCCCAGTCGGTTACGCCGGGCCAGGGGCAGTCGGTCAACGTCGCCGGCGTCCCGGTCGGCGAGCTCTCCAAGGTGGAGCTGAAGAACGGCCGCGCGGTGATCACCATGAAGGTCCGCCGCAAGTACGCGCACGTCTACAAGGACGCGACCGCGCTGCTGCGGCCCAAGACCGGCCTGAACGACATGATCGTGGAGCTGACGCCCGGCTCCAAGCGCGCCGGCGAGCTGGATCACGCCAAGGACGTCATCCCGATCACCCAGACGCTGCCCAACGTCAACACCGACGAGTTCCTGGCGGCGCTGGACGGCGACACCCGCAGCTACCTGCAGCTGCTGGTCGCCGGCGGCGGCCAGGCGCTCGGCGGCAACGGCAAGAACCTGTCGGCGACCTTCCGCCGCTTCGAGCCGACCAACCGCGACATCCTGGCGATCACCAAGCAGCTCGCCACGCGCCGCGACAACATCTCGCGCTCGATCCACAACTTCAAGGAGCTGACCGCGGCGGTCGGCGCCAAGGACCAGCAGCTCGGCGACCTCGTCGACGCGTCCAACGCGGTCTTCAAGGCGTTCGCCAACCAGGACCAGCGCCTGCGCGAGACCCTGAGCCTGCTGCCCGACACGCTGAAGGTCACCGACACGGCCGTCCAGAAGGTCGACAAGCTCGGCACGGCCCTCGGCCCGACGCTCGGCAAGCTGCGCCCCGGCGCGCGCGCGCTCGGCCCGTCGCTCAAGCAGACCCGGCCCTTCCTGAAGACGACCACGCCGGTCATCCAGAAGCAGCTGCGGCCGTTCGCCCGCGACGCGCTGCCGACGGTCAAGATCCTGCGCCCCGCGGCGCGCGACCTCGCCGCGTTGACGCCGGACTTCACGTCGGTCCTCAAGACGGCCAACTACCTGCTCAACACCGTCGCCTACAACCCGCCCGGCAGCGACGAGGGCTACCTCTTCTGGATCTCGTGGCTGAACCACATCGGCCCGACCGTCTTCAGCACGCAGGACGCGCACGGCCCGATCCGGCGCGGCGCGCTGTTCTTCAGCTGCTCGGGCCTTGGTCTGCTCGACCAACTCAGGAAGGCCAACCCGCAGCTCGGCACGATCATCGGGCTGACGAACCCGGCCACCAAGAGCGAGGTCTGCGCCAACACCGCGCAGGCGCCCGGCACCAACGCACCGGCGGCGGGGGGCTGAGATGAACAAGCAGGTTCCCAGCCTCGGCAAGATCCTCGTGATGGTCGGCTTCGCGCTGTCGTGCTTCGGCCTGCTGCTGTTCCTCTGGCTGGCCTTCGGCGGTCCGACGCCGCTCAAGCCGCAGGGCTACCGCGTCAAGGTCTCCTTCGGCGAGGCGACGCAGCTCGCCCACGAGGCCGACGTCCGCATCTCCGGCGTGCCGGTCGGCAAGGTCAAGGACATCCAGACCAACAAGCAGACCGGCCGCTCGGACGCGACGATCGAGCTCAAGCCCGAGTACGCGCCGCTGCCCGCCGACGCCAAGGCGATCCTGCGCCAGAAGACGCTGCTCGGCGAGACCTACGTCGAGCTGACCCCCGGCTCGCCGACCGGCCCCAAGGTCGCCGACAACGGTCGCCTGGCCACCGGGCAGGTGGCCGACACCGTCGAGCTCGACGAGATCCTGCGCGCGTTCGACCCGCGGACGCGCGAGGCGTTCCAGACCTGGATCCAGACGCAGGCGCAGTCGCTCGACGGCCGTGGCCAGGACCTCAACGACGCGCTCGGCAACCTCGCGCCGTTCGCGCAGGACACCGAGAAGGTCCTGCGGATCCTCAACTCCCAGAAGGCCGGCGTGCGCCAGCTGGTGCGTAACACCGGCGTGGTCTTCGACGCGCTGTCGGAGCGCGACGGCCAGCTCGCGAGCCTCATCACGAACTCCAACCGGGTGTTCGCGACGACCGCGCAGCGCAGCGCCGAGCTGCAGGCCACCTTCAAGGCGCTGCCGACCTTCGAGAAGGAGTCGAGCACCACGCTGACCCGCCTCTCGAAGTTCGCGGCCAACGCCAACCCCGTCGTCACCGACCTGCGGCCCGCCGCCAAGGAGCTCAGCCCGACGCTCGTGCAGCTCTCGGCGCTGGCCCCGGACCTCAGGGCGCTGTTCGAGGACCTCACCCCGCTGGTCAACGCCTCCAAGAAGGGCCTGCCGGCGACCCAGGAGTTCCTGGACCAGCTGCACCCGCTGCTGGCGAACTTCGACGGTCCGCTCCGGCAGCTCAACCCGATCCTCGACGGCGCGGGCCTCTACAAGAACGAGCTGACGGCGTTCTTCGCCAACTCGGCCGCGGCGACGCAGGCGACCTCCTCGGTCGCCGGCTCCACCGAGCCCGCGCACTACCTGCGCACGTCCAACCCGCTGAACCCCGAGATGCTCGCGCAGTATCCGAAGCGCGTGACGAGCAACCGGACCAACCCGTACCCGTTCCCGGGCGACAGCCTGAGCCTCAAGGACGGCCTCGCGTCGTACGAGACGCGCCAGTGCACCGGGCAGACGCTGACGCCGGCGCTCGGACCGGCCGTCGACGGCGTCCTGACCGACACGCTGCGCGACGGCATCCTGAAGTTCGCGCTCAACAGCGGCAACGTCGTGGCGCCGCCCTGCAAGCAGCAGCCGCGGTTCAACCTCGGCGGCACGCTCACGCAGTTCCCGCAGCTGAAGGCGTCGGTCAAGGGCGCGGAGGCGGGAGCCCCCCAGCCGTAGGCCCGATGGACTCCCGGCGCACCGCTCCGGGCGCGCCGGTACCCTCATCGCTCTGATGGGCCGGCCGCCGCGCATCCTGGCCGCCGCCATGGGCACGGCCGCCCGCCGCCCGCTGGCGGTGGGCCTCCTGATCACGGTGCTCGCGCTGGCGGGTGCCGCGCTGGCGCTGCGCCTGTCGCCGACCACGGCCAGCGACACGCTGGTCGGGCGCTCCAGCGAGTCCTGGCAGGCGACCGAGCGCGAGCACCAGCTCTTCGGCGAGGACGCGGTCTACGTCCTCGTGCGCGGGCCGGTCACCAAGCTGGTGCTGACCTCCGACCTGGAGCGCCTGATCGCGCTGGAGGGCTGCCTCGGCGGCAACCCGCCGGCCAAGGCCAAGATCCCCGGCGGGCGCGACGGCCCGTGCGGGCGCCTAGCGGCGACCAAGCCCGCGAAGGTCGTCTTCGGCCCCGGCACGTTCATCAACGAGTCGGTGCTGCAGATCGGCGACCAGTACGACGCGCAGCTCAAGAAGATCCAGGGCGACGCGCAGAGCCAGTACGACGCGGCCTACAAGCTGGCGATCGCCAAGAAGTACACCAAGGCCCGGGCGCGCAAGGTGGCCCAGCAGGTCAAGGACCTGGCCATGGTGCAGAGCCTCAAGGACGCGTTCCAGCTCGCGCTGAAGTACGGGATCCTCAAGGCGCCGCAGGTCAACGACCCCGGCTTCGTGTCGCAGCTCGTCTTCGCGGCGGGGAAGAAGGCCGGCACGCCGAAGGGGCGCTTCGCCTATCTGTTCCCCAACGCCAACAGCGCGCTCGTGCAGGTCCGCTTGAAGCCCGGGCTGTCGGATGCGGCGCGCAAGGACGCGATCGCGCAGGTCCGTGCGGCGACGCGGATGGCCGACTTCCGCCTGGTCAACGGCGGGCAGTACGTCGTCACGGGTGCGCCGGTCGTGCTCACCGACCTGACGACGAGCGTCACCGACGCCATCGTGCTGCTGCTGATCGCGTCGCTGATCGTCATGGCGCTGGTGCTCGCGCTCGTCTTCCCGGCGCGCCGGCGGCTGCTGCCGCTGGTCGTGGCGCTGGCGGCGGTGGCGATCACGTTCGGGACGCTCTCGCTGCTCGGCGCGTCGCTGACGATGGCCTCGGTGGGCGTCGTCCCGGTGCTGATCGGCCTCGCGGTCGACTACGCCATCCAGCTGCACGCGCGCATCGAGGAGCGCGCCGGGCCCCAGGCGTCCCGCGCGGAGATGGTCGCGGCCGTGGGCCACGTCGCGCGCACGGGCGCGCCGACGGTGGCGGTCGCGGCGACGGCCACGGCGGCGGGCTTCCTGGTGCTGGCGCTGTCGCCGGTCCCGATGGTCCGCGGCTTCGGCCTGCTGCTGGTGCTGGGCATCGGGGTCGGGCTCGTGACCGCGGTCACGCTCGGGACCGCGGCGCTGGTCGGGCTCACCGGTGGCCGCGGGGTGCCGCGACCGCTGGCCGCCGCCGGCGCCATGCTCGCGCCCGCCGCACGCGGGGCCGGCGAGCTGCTGCGCGAGAACCGCGCGTCGCGCGCCGTCGCCGGGCGCGGCCGGGCCGTGCGCGGGTTCGCGCTGGGCGCGGCGGCTCGCCGTCCGGGACGCGTGCTGCTCGCCGGGCTGGCGATCGCGGTCGTGGGCTGGGCCGCCGACACGCAGACGCGCGTGGAGTCCGACGTCACCAAGCTCGTGCCCCAGAACCTGCAGGCGCTGAGCGACCTGCAGGCGCTGCAGCGCTCCACCAGCGTCGGCGGCCAGATCGACGTGCTCGTCCACAGCGACAAGCTCACCGATCCGGCGGTCCTGAACTGGATGAGCAGCTACCAGGCCGGCTTGTTGAAGCACTTCGGCTACAGCGAGAAGCGCGGCTGCGGCAAGGCCGAGCTGTGCCCGGCGTTCTCGCTGCCCGACCTCTTCGGCGACGGCAAGGGCGGGATCAAGACCCAGGCCCAGGTCGACGAGCTGCTCGACGTCGTCCCCGCGTACTTCTCCCAGGGCGTGATCACCGCCGACCGCACGACCGCGACGATGGCCTTCGGGATCCGCCTCATGCCGCTGGACCGCCAGAAGGAGGTGCTGGACCGGATGCGCGCCGACCTCCATCCGCCGGAGGGCGTCGAGGCGCAGCTGGCGGGCCTGCCGGTGCTGGCGGCCGACGCCAACGCCGCGGTGTCCTCGCCCTGGCGGCGCCTGGCGACGCTCCTCGCGGGCCTGCTGGCGGTCGGCCTCGTGCTGCTCGCCGCGTTCCGCTCGTGGCACCGCGCGCTCGTGCCGCTGGTGCCGATCGCGCTTGCGACCGGCTGGTCGGCGCTCGTGCTCTTCGTCATCCGGATCCCGTTGAACCCCATGTCGGTCACGCTCGGCGCGCTGGTCATCGCGATCTCGACCGAGTTCAGCGTGCTGCTGGCCGAGCGCTACCGCGCCGAGCGGCTGGGCGGCCTTGACCCGGCCGCGGCGCTGGAGCGCACCTACCGCTCGACCGGCGCGGCGGTGCTCGCCTCGGGCGTGACGGCGATCGCCGGCTTCGCGGTCCTGGCGCTGAGCGACATCCGCATGCTGCGCGACTTCGGCGCGGTGACGGTCGTCGACCTCACCGTGTCGCTGCTCGGCGTGCTGCTGGTGCTGCCGTCGGCGCTCGTGCTCGGCGAGCGGTGGCGCGCCGGCGACGTGCGGGTCCGGCTGCCGCGGCCGCGGCTGCCCCGGCCGCGGCGCCGTCGCCGGCCCGCGCCGGCGCCCGTCGCATGAGCGGAGGCAGCGAGCCGGGCCCCCTGGATTTCGACGCGGGGCCGGGGGACGACGGTGCGCCGGCACCGCGTCGCGCCCCGGGCGCGCCACGCGCGCCGCGCCGCCGGCCGCCCGCGCCGCCCGGCGGCGCGCGCTACCTCTGGGTCGTGGGCGCGGCGGCGCTCGTGCTCGTGCTCGTCCTGGTCGTCGCGACGGTCCAGCACGGGACCGAGCGCGGCGCGCGCGGCATCCCGGCGGGCGACGCGATCCCGCCGTTCGCGGTCCCGCGCGCGCTGTCGGCGCTCGACGGCGACGCGAACCTCGCCCGGCGCGCGGGGGAGGGCGCGGCCGGCAACCGGCCCGCCTGCTCGGTGCGCCGTCCCGACGTGCTCAACGGGTGCGTGCTGCGCGATCGCGGGCCGCTCGTGCTCGCGTTCTTCGCCACGCGCGGCAAGGAGTGCGTCGACCAGCTCGACGTCATGGAGCGCGTGCGGGCGCAGACGCCGGGGGTGCAGTTCGCGGCGATCGCGATCCGCGGCGACCGCGACGCCGTCCGCTCGCTCATCCGCCGCCACGGGTGGCGGTTCGACGTCGGCTACGACCGCGACGGCGCGCTGGCCAACGCGTTCCACGTGCAGGTCTGCCCGCAGCTGACGTTCGCGCGACAGGGCGGCCGCGTGGTCGAGACCACGTTCGGCGAGCTGCGGGGCCCCGCACTGGCCGCCAAGGCGCGTAGGCTCGCCACGCGATGAACCTGGAGCAGCCGCCCGCCGACGGTGCCGTCGACCAGCAGCTGGCCGGCGAGTTCCCGGGCCTGCGCCTGCGCTGGACGGCCGTCGAGGGCGGCGCGGCAGGCCCGACGCCGCCGGCGCTGCGCCGCCGGCTCGACGAGGTCAACCGGCGCTTCCGCGGGCCGCAGGCGATCGCGCTGCGCACGCGGCCGGTGCCGCGGGCCTACCGCGTGTTCTTCCGCCAGGTCGGGCTCGACCCGGACGTCGACCGCACGCCGGCCGAGCAGGCGGCCGTGGCGCGGCTGGTCACCGGCGACGTCTGCTCCGGCGAGCGCGTCGCCGACGCGCTGGCGCTCGCGATCATCGAGACGGGCGTCGCGGTGCTCGCCCTCGACGACGCGCGGCTGGACGGCGAGCTGACGCTGCGCGGGGCCCGTGCGGGGGAGACCCTGCAGGTGGGCGAGCACGCCCACGACGTGCCGCCCGGGCGCCTCGTCCTGGCCGACCGCGGCGGCCCGGTGGCCGTGCTGTTCGGGCGCCTCTCGGAGCGGTACGCGCCCGGCCGCGAGACGGCGCGGACGCGCCTGGTCGCGATCCAGGTGCCGGGCGTGCCGGAGGTCCACGTCGAGGAGGCGCTCTGGCTGGCGGCCTCGGCACTGTCGGCCGACGGCGACTAGGGCAACACTGGCCCAGAGGGCCAGGTTGCCTTGCGGGTCTTCGCCCAGGGGGCGAAACCCGCGGCGGGTTAGGGACCCACGCTGCTAGGGGTGCCGCGCCGCGGCCCGGTGTGGGTATCCTGGCGTCAAGGAGGACTGCCGTGGTGCTGATCGATCAGCTGAGCAGCGAGAAACCCGCACCGTCCGTCGCGCGCGCGCAGCGCTTCGCGACCGACGAGCGCGCCGCCCGCCGCACCCTGCGCGCGCAGATCGCCCGGCTCGAGCGCGAGCTCGGCGAGGCGATCCTGGCCGCGTTCCCGCACGTCGCCGTGCCCGACGCCGACCCGCCGGTCCGTGGTCCGCGCCTGCTGGGCCTCGGGGACCTCGAGCGGGTCCGCGACGACCTGGCCGAGCGCGTCCGCGTCGCCCGCGTGGCCGTCGGCGAGCGCGCCGGGCACGAGGCCCGCAGCCGCGCGCTGCTCGAGGAGATGCTCCGCGAGCCGGCCCGCCACAAGTGGGTCCGCCTGCCCGCCGCCGACCTGGGCGAGCGCTCGTGCGGCGCCTACCACGTGCGTCCCCGCTTGGGCGTCATCGGGATGCTCATGGGCTGGTGGCACGTGAAGGTCTCCTCGGGCTGCCCCTCAGCCGCCCCGGCGTGAGGCCGGAGCCGCAGGACCATCTAGGATCGCCCGTCCATGGGCCGTCGCAGCCGCAAGCGCTCCAGCAGCACCGACGCGCCGCCGCCGGCGCAGGAGGCCGCGCCGGCCCCGCCGCCGGCGGCGCCGCGGACGGCGACCTACAAGTCGCGGCGGGAGGACGCGCCGCAGCCGCCGTGGGCGCCGTTCCCGCTGACCGAGCTGGTCATCCTGCTGTCGATCGTCATGCTCGGGTTGGGGTTCGTCACCGGTGGGGACCGCCGCAGCGTGCTGCTCGGCGGCGGGTTCGTGCTCGTGACGCTCGCGGCGGGTGAGCTGTCGGTGCGCGAGCACTTCGCCGGGTACCGCTCGCACTCGTCGCTGCTGGCCGGCATCTGCGCGATCGTCGCCGCGATCCCGGTGTGGCTCCTGCCCGTCCCGCAGGCCCTTGTGCTCGCCGTGGGCGTCATCGCCTTCGTCCTCGCCCTTATGGGCTTCCGCCGGGCGTTCATGCGTCGCAGCGGCGGCGTAGGGTTCCGCGCGTGACCGACGTCCCGCCGCCCTTCGAGTCCGCGCCAACCCCGTCGTCGCAGGAGCCGGCCGGCGAGGCGCGGCGCATGCAGCTGCGCGGGCTGCATCACGTGACGGCGATCGTCGCCGACCTCGATCGCACCACGGCCTTCTACCGCGACGTTCTGGGCCTGGCCCTCACCGAGCAGGGCGACAACCGCGACGACCCGGGCGCGCGGCACTTCTGGTTCGGCGACGCCGAGGGGACGCCGGGGACGCTCGTGTCGTTCATGGAGTACCCGTCCATGGACGAGGCCCGCGAGGGTCGTGGGGGCGTGCACCACTTCGCGTTCCAGGTCGGCTCGGCCGACGAGCAGGTCGCGTGGCGCGACTACCTGCGGGCGCGAGGGGTGCCGTGCTCGGAGGTCTTCGAGCGCGGGCGCTTCGCCAGCATCTACTTCCGCGATCCCGACGGTCACCTGCTCGAGATCGCCACGGCGTAGCCCGGGGCGCGCGGCGAGAAGGCCGCGCGCGGCGAGCGCCCCGGTGGGGCGCCCGCCGCGGGCTGCGCGAGTCCTCGAAGAGCCCGGCCCCCGCCACCAGCCGTTGCTGGTGGGGAGGTGGACCGACTCTCAGCCCGGAAAGCCCTCCAACAGGCCGCTGAGCGCTTGACGCTGACGCTCGGTCATCGATCCCACCGTCTTGTTCTCGGACATCGGGACCGACTGCAGGAGCTTGCGGCACCGGGTGGTGCCCCAGCGGCGCTGGCTCGTCAGGAGGTCGGAGACCGTCATCGAGGCGGCCTCCCATGGGCATTCGAGGACGACGTGCGCGGCGCTGATCTCCCCCTCGGCGATTTGGCGCTTGAGCTCCGCGCGTGCGAGGCGGACCTCGTTCGCTCGGGCCAAAGCGCGCAAATGCTGTGGCGCAGGGGCGATCGTCGCTGCTGCGTTCATCTGTCCTCCCGCCGCCTCATCCTCAGCATGAGACGGCACTCGTAGTTGCTTGCGTGCTGACGCGTCGACGACCGGTACGCCTCGGAGCTGACCACGTGCCCCGAAACGGCGAGCGGGCGTCTCCTCACGCGATCCCCGCTCCTCGATCCGGGACATCCAATCCCCGCGGCGTCCGCATCGAACGCGTCTCGAACGTATGCCAGGCCGGCAGTCCTGATCAAGGTGTGAACGAGGGCAACATTCGCTCATAGCGCCTTTTTTCTTCTGTCTAGAACACGCTCGTGTTCGAGTCGGACAGGCAGCCGAAACCGGGCGCCGCAGGACCGCCGAACGTGCTACGGAAAAGGGCTTGAACCCGAGCGGTCAGGAGGCCCGGCGGCGACCGTGCTCGCCCGGTCCGGGCAGCGGCCCGTGCTCGGCCTCGAACGCGGCCTTGACGGTGCTGAACGCCTCCAGCGCGCGGTCGAGCGTGGGGCGGTCGTGCGTCGCCATGACGCTCGTGCGCAGCAGCGCGCCGCCCGGGGGCACCGCAGGGTGCAGGGCGGTGTTGACGAAGACGCCCGCGTCGAACAGGCCCTTCCACATGAGGCCGGCCTGCCAGTCGTCGCCGATCAGCACGGGGATGATCGGCGTCACGACGTCGGTGCCGTCGGGCAGCACCTGCGGGGAGACGACCGCGAAGCCGCGTTGCTCGAGACCGTCGCGGAAGTAGCGCGCGTTGTCGAGGACGCGCCGCAGCAGCGCGCGCCCCTCCTCGGTGCGCACGACGCGCAGGGCGGCCAGCGCGGCGCCCGTGGCGGCCGGGACCGCCGAGGCGGTGAACAGGAACGCCCGCGACTGGAAGCGCAGGAACTCGATGATGTCGGCGCGGCCGGCGACGAAGCCGCCGCAGGAGGCCAGCGACTTCGAGAACGTGCCCATGCGCAGGTCCACGCGATCCTCGACGCCGTGCAGCTCCGAGGTGCCCGCTCCGCGCGCGCCCAGGACGCCGGCGCCGTGGGCCTCGTCGACCATCAGGCGGGCGCCGTAGCGCTCGCACAGCGCGACGATCTCCGGCAGCGGCGCGATGTCGCCCTCCATCGAGAACACGCCGTCCACGACGACGAGGACGCCGCCGCCGTCGCCGGTGGCCCGGTCGAGCATCTTCTCGAGCTTGTCGAGCTTGTTGTGGCGGAACGGCCGCAGCTTGGCCTTCGACAGCAGGCAGCCGTCGAGGATCGACGCGTGGTCGCCGGAGTCGACGACGACGGTGTCGCCGGGGCCGAGCAGCGTGCCGAGCGTGCCGACGTTGGCCTGGTGGCCGGTCGTGAAGACGATGGCGTCCTCGGCGCCCATCCACTCGGCGATCTCGGCCTCGAGCTCGAGGTGCTGGCGCGTCGTGCCGTTGAGCAGGCGCGAGCCGGTCAGGCCCGTGCCGTACGTCTCCAGCGCGTCGCGCGCGCCCTGGATCACCCGCTCGTCCTCGGTCAGCCCCAGGTAGTTGTTGCCGCCGAGCATGATCCGCGCGGCGCCCTCCATCTCGACGACCGGCCGGGCCGGGCTCTCCATGACCCGGAAGTACGGCACCATGTCGGCCTCGCGGGCCGCGCGGAGGATCTCCAGGCGCTCGTGGTTCCGGGCCTTGTCGAAGACGTCAACCTGCGCTCGAGCCGTCACGCGAGCAGCGTATAGGGCGGCTCGCTCGGTAGGGTGGCGCGCCATGCCGCTCGACGTACGCCCCGCTCGTTCGTTCCGCGACGTGGGCGCGTTCATCGATCTTCCGTTCCGCCTGCACGCCGGCACGCCGTGGGTGCCGCCGGCCCGGCTGGAGCGCCGGATCTTCCTCGACCGCCGGCTCGGGCCCTACGCCAAGCGCATGGACTACGAGCTCATGCTCGCGCGGCGCGACGGGCGCGTCGTCGGGCGCATCAGCGCCCACGTCGACCACGCCTACAACCGCCATCACGACGAGCGCCGCGGCTGGTTCGGCTTCTTCGAGTGCGAGGACGACCTGGAGGCGGCGCGCGCCTTGGTCGACGCGGCGGCCGCGTGGCTGACCGCGCGCGGCATGGACCAGATGACCGGTCCGGCCGACTTCGCGATGAACGACGAGAGCGGCATCGTCATCGAGGGCCACGACCTCGCGCCGATGGTCCGCCAGCCGTGGCACCCGCCGTACTACCAGGCGCTCTGCGAGGGCGCCGGCCTCGACAAGGTCGTCGACCTGCTGATGTGGTCGCTGGAGATCTCCGACCGCGAGCAGATGCTCCCCATCCTGCCTGAGCTCGCCGCCGAAGCGCGCGAGAAGCACGGCGTGACGATCCGGCGCATGTCGCGCCGGCGCCTGCGCGCCGACCTCGACGTGTTCGGCGAGATCTACAACCGCGCGTGGCGCCGGAACTTCGGGTTCGTGCCCTACGACGAGGGCGACCTGGACCAGTACGCGCTCGAGCTGCAACTGGTCTACGACAAGGACTGGTTCATGATCGCCGAGGTCGGCGACGAGCCCGTCGCGATGGCCATCACCATCCCGGACATCAACCAGGTGCTGAAGACGATGAACGGGCGCCTGTTCCCGGTGGGGTGGTGGCGGTACCTGCGCAAGTCGCGGTCGATCACGCGCGTCCGGGTCGGCTTCCTGGGCGTCAAGCCCAAGTTCCAGCACACGGGCGCGGCGGCCGCGCTGTACGTGGAGCACTTCGACACCTCGGCCCGCCATCCGCGCATCAAGGGCGGCGAGATGGGGTGGATCCTGGAGACCAACCGGGCCATGAACCGGGGTATGGAGGCCATGAACGGCCGGGTTGTAAAGCGGTACCGGGTGTACGGCAGGGAGCTGACGGGCACCTGATCGGTAGGTGCGCGCGCAATCAGCCTTCGGCGCGCGGTAAGGTTGGCCTAATGGCACGGTCCGACGATCTTCAAGCATCCCCGCCGATGTTCGAGAGTCGGTTGCTGGACCGGTTCACGCGGGTCCACCCGACGGTGCCTCCGCTGCTGTTCGCGCCCGTCATCACGGTGCTGCTCGTCACCGGCTTCGGCCGCGTCGGGGCGCTCGAGGGCCTGCTGCTCGTGGCCGCCGGCTACGTCTTCTGGACGCTGTTCGAGTACTGGCTGCACCGCGTGGTCTTCCACTTCGAGCCGTACAACAGCCAGCTGGGCATGCGCCTGCATTGGATGATCCACGGCGTCCACCACGACCACCCCAACGACCCGCTGCGGCTGGTCATGCCGCCGTCGGTCAGCGTGCCGCTCGGCGCGTTCGTGCTGGCGGCGTTCTGGGGCGTGCTGGGCTACGACGCCGCGCTCTGCTTCGGCGGCGGGTTCCTCGTGGGCTACCTCGCCTACGACATGATCCACTACCACGTGCACCACCACACGCCGCGCACGGCCCTCGGCCACCGGCTGCGGGAGCTGCACATGCGCCATCACTTCCAGGACGACGAGCGCGGGTTCGGCATCAGCGCGCCGTACTGGGATCGCGTGTTCGGCACGGCGCCGGCCGAGCAGGGCAACCGCGCCGTCGGACGGCAGCCGGGCCCGCGCGACCCGTCCGGCGCCCGCTGACCCCGCCAACATCGCGCTCGGCCGCGCGATGCGCCATCCTAGGTCGCGCATGACGGAACCCGTCGACGAGGACATCGAGACCGGCGCCGACGAGGCCGAGGTCGTGGATGCGCTGCCGGTGCCCGAGGGCACCCCGCCGCGGGAGGTGCCGGCGCCCGCGCCCCTGATGTCGCGGACGGGCGCCCTGGTGGCCGCCGGGCCCGTGGCCGTGCAGGCCGCCGCCGTGGCCGTGACCGGCTTCGCCGCCGGCGCCGCGACCGTCGCGGTCGTGCGTCGCCGTCGCGCCAAGAAGGCGGTTCGCGCCCGGCGCAAGGACCGCAAGGCGCTGGGCGAGGTCCGGGCGTCGCGGTCGTTCCTGGTGGACATCCATCTGCTGAACCGCAACTGACGGCTCCGCGTCGTCCTGGTGCGGACACGCCGGCGTCTGCACTGCGGCGTAGGCTGCCGCGCTCGATGATCGAGGTGCGCCGCGAGATCCGGCCGGTGTGGCCGTTCCGCCTGCCGGGCTCCGGCGGGATGGACGGCGTCACCCGCCGCCGCGGCGGGGTCCTCGAGCGGGTCGTGCACGTCGACGGCGCGCCGGCCGCGGTGCGGGCCGCGCAGCCGGCGGCGCAGCGCGTGGTGATCGGCGCACGCGCCGAGCGCGCCGACGTCGCCGAGGAGGCCGTGGCGCGGATGCGCTTCGCGCTCGGCGTCGACGACGACCTGCGCCCGTTCTACGAGCGCTTCCGCGACGACCCGCTGATCGGGCCGTCGGTCCGCTCGCGGCCGCACCTGCGCCTGACCCGCCGGACCGAGCCGTTCGAGGCGCTGGCGTGGGCGGTCTGCGAGCAGCTGATCGAGTACGAGCGCGCCGCGGCGATCGAGCGCCGCATCGTCTACCGGCTGGGCCGCCGCGCGCCGGGCTGGGACGGCGCGACGGTGCTGCACGACCTGCCGTCGGCCGCGACGCTCGGCGGCGTGGCGCCGGCGCTGTTGCAGTCCTTCGACCTGTCGGCGGGCCGGTCGCTCGCCCTGGTCAAGGCGGCGCGCGAGGTCGCCGCCGGCCGCGTCGACCTCGACGCCGCCGACCACGAGCGCGCCTGGGCCCGCCTCCGGAAGATCCCGGGGATCGGATCGTGGACGATCGAGGTGCTGGCCTCCCACGGCCAGGGCCGCCACGACCAGCTGCCCGCCGGAGACTTGGCCTACATCAAGCTCGTTGGCCGGATCCTGCGCGGCGGCGACCCGTACGGCCGCGCGACCGAGGACGAGGTGCGGGCGTTCTTCGCGCCGTACGACGGGTGGAGCGGGCTGGCGGGGGCGCACGCGCTGGGTGGGAAGGCGACAGGTGGGGGCGGGGCGGCGTTGAGGTTCGCGGCGGCGGCTTGAGGCTTTGCGGCGCGTTTGTCGTGGCGTCCCGCTCGGGCGCTGGTCGGGGTGCGCGGCGTGGTCTGTCGGCAATGACGACGGAGGTTCGAGGCGGGCCCCGGCGCCGTCGGTCTGCCGCGGGCGCCGGGGGCGCGGGGTCGTTCGGGCGCGAATCGTGCCCGCGCGGGGGTCCGGGTCGATTCGTGGTGGATAATCCATCACGAATCGACCCGGATCCCCCGCGGGCGATCATTTCGGCCCGAACGATCGCCCCCGACGCCCACGGCAGCCCCCGGGCGCCGGCGCCCGGTCGGACCTCCGTCGTCATTGCCCCGTGCCACGCCCCGCGGCACGACCGGCGTCCGGGCGGGACGCCACCTACCGCGGCGCCGCCCCTAGATCCCCCGCCCCGGCAGGAACTCGTTCGTGAGCGACGTCGGCGTCGGCAACCGGCTGATCAGCCCGTTGTCGAGCATCCACTGCCCGTAGGCCTTCCACTCGTCGGCGTTCTGGTAGCCCCACGGGAAGGTGGTGTTGTCGGGGAAGAAGACGGGCAGCGTCGCCTTGACCTGGTCGAGCTGGAGGGCGCGGTCGAGGTCGGGGTTGGCCTTGACGAGCGGGTCGACGCCGGCGTTGGGGTCGGCCTTGACCGCCTTGGCGCCGCGGGCGACGGCCTGCAGGAAGCGGCGCATGACGTCGCCGACGCCCTTCTGCTGCAGCCGGTCGTTGTTGGCGACGAACACGAGCTCCTGGTAGGTGGGGACGCCCGTGTCCTCCATGTGGATGATCGTCGGCTTCTTGTCCTGCCGGCGCAGCTGCACGCCCTCGACGTTCCAGAACGCGCCGAGCGTGGCGTCGACCTTCTTGGACAGCATCGACTGGATCAGGTTGAACCCCACGTTGATCTCGTGGACGCCGCTCGGGTCGACGCCGGCCTTCTTGGCGATCGTCTTCAGGTAGGCCGACTGGTACGGGATGCCCGCGGTGCCGACGGTCTTGTCCTTCAGGTCGGCCGGCGTCTTGACCTTGCCGTTGAGCGACATGATCGACGTCAGCGGCTTCTGCACCAGCGCCCCGATCGACGCCACGTGCAGCCCCTTGTCGCGCGCCAGCAGCACCTCGGGCTCGTAGGAGATCGCGACTTCGGCCTTGCCGGCGGCGACGAGCTTCAGCGGCGACGCCGGATCCGACGGCACCCGGATGCGGACGTCCAGCCCGGCGGCCTTGAACGCGCCCATCGCCTGCGCGGCGTAGATCGGCGCGTGGTCGGCGTTGGGCAGGTAGTCCAGGACGAGGTCGACGTGCTGGATCGGGCCGGCCGTCGTCGTCGTGTCCTTCTTCGCGCCGCACGCCGACAGCGCGAGGGCGGAGAGCAGGGCGGCGACGGCGACCGCCACGGGGCGGCCGCGCACGGGGCGGAGGGTCATGCGTCGAGGTCCTTTCGTCGGTGAGCCCATGGCGCCAGATGGCGCTCGGCGAGGGCGAGCAGGGAGAAGCAGAAGACGGCGAGGGCGGCCAGCACCACGACCGCGGCCCAGGCGCGCGCGGTCTCCAGCTGGGGGATGGACTGCAGCAGGAGGTGGCCGAGCCCGTTCTCGGAACCGGCGTACTCGGCGAAGACGGCGGCGATGCCGCCGACGGCCACGGCGATCTTGGCCCCCGACAGCGCGGCCGGCAGCGCGGCGGGCGCCTCGACCCACCGGAAGGTCTGCGCCCGCGAGGCGCCGAGCGTGCGGAGAAGCTTGTGCTGGTCGGGGTCGATCGCGGCGAGCCCGTCGAGCGTCGTCACCACGATCGGGAAGAAGCACACGAGCGCGACGATCACGAGCTTGGGCAGCAGCCCGTAGCCGAACCACGCGGCCAGCAGCGGCGCGATCGTGACGATCGGGATCGCCTGCGTGCCGACGAGCAGCGGGTAGATCGCGCGGCGCAGCGGCCGGTAGGCGTGCAGCGCGATCGCGAGCGCCGCGCCGGCCAGCAGCGCCAGCGCGAGCCCCAGAACGACCTCCTGCCCGGTGACGAGCAGGTTGTCCCACAAAAGGCCGCGATCGTCCCACAGCGCCTGGGCGACCTGGGTCGGCGCCGGCAGGATGAACTCGTCGATGCCGCCGAGGCGGGCGTAGGCCTCCCAGCCGCCGAGCAGCAGGAGCACGAGCAGCGCGGCCAGCATCAGGCGCCGCCCTCCATCGCGCTGCGCAGCGCCCCGAGGGCGCGGGCGCGCAGGGCGGCGACCGCGGGGTCGGTCGCGCTGCGCGGGCGCGGCAGCGCCACCGCGACGTCAACGACGATCCGGCCCGGCCGGGGCGAGAGCACGACGACGCGGTCGGCCATCAGCACGGCCTCCTCGACGTCGTGGGTGACGAGCAGGACGGTGCGCGGCTCGCGCGCCAGGACCCCGGCCAGCCAGCCCTGCGCGTCGGCGCGGGTGATCGCGTCCAGCGCGCCGAAGGGCTCGTCGAGGCAGAGGACCGGGGCGCCGGCCAGCAGCGTGCGGGCGACCGCGACGCGCTGGCGCATGCCGCCGGACAGCTCCCACGTGCGGGCGCGCTCGAAGCCGTCGAGGCCGAGCTGGGTCAGCAGCGTGTGGGCACGGTCGCGGGCGGGCGCCTTGCCCCGGCCGGCGAGGCGCAGCGGCAGCGCCGCGTTGTCGAGCGCGTCGAGCCACGGGAGCAGCAGGTCGCGCTGGGGCATCAGCACGGCGCGACCGGCGACGACGCGCCCGGCGTCGGGCGCCTGCAGCCCGCAGACGAGCTCCAGGAGCGTGGACTTGCCGCTGCCGCTCGGGCCCACCACGGCCACGACCTCGTGCGCCGCCGCACGCAGCGTCACGTCCTGCAGCGCCACCACGTCGCCGAACCGGCGGGTCACACCCTCCAGCAGCACTTCGCCTTCAACGTCGCGAGGCCTCTGAGTCGGAGCCTCGAGCCTCGTCGCCATCGCTCCCTCCGCGGGCATTACCCCACAGGTTCGAAGGGTCAGCGCCGGGATCCGGAGGCGCTATCTCAGCCCGTTTCCACGAGCCCCCCTGTGTTACGTGTCCTGAGCCTAGCGCGGCGGCGGCGCGACCGGCACCGCCAGCGAGCCACGGTCGCTGCGGGAGTCCGAGACGGCGGTCGACACCCGGTCCGCCGGCGCCATGCCCGCGAGCTGCATGCGGGGCGTCACGGCGTACTCGCCGCGGGCGTCGAGGGTGTAGCCGACGGCCTTCAGCCGGGCGAGCACCTCGGGCGTGAAGCGCGCGTCCTCGATGATCAGCTTGTTGGAGCCCTGGTCGTCGAAGCGCTGGGCGTCGACGGCCTGGGGCAGCGTCATCCCGAAGTCCACCGTGTCGAGGATCGCCAGCGTCGGGCCCATGATGATGGTCGAGCCGCCCGCCGCGCCGGCGACGATGACGGGCTTGCCGCCCTGGACCATGATGGTGGGGTTGATCGACGAGCGCGGCCGCTTGCCCGGGGCGGGCTCGTTCGCCGTGCCCGGTCCGGAGAAGTCGGTCAGCTCGTTGTTGAGCAGGAAGCCCGTCCCCGGCGCGACGACCGCGCTGCCGAACTCCTGCTCGATCGTGCACGTGACGGCCACGGCGCCGCCCTTGGCGTCGATCACCGAGACGTGCGTCGTGGAGCCGGCGGGGTTGAAGTCCTCGCCCGCGGCGCGCGGGGCGGCCGCGGCCGTGGCCGCGGCGGGGAAGACGCCCGGCGCGAACGTGGCCGCGCGGTTGAGGTCGATCTCCGCGCGCCGCTGCGCGGCGTAGTCCTTGGACAGCATCTGGCTCAGCGGGATGCGCACGAACGCCGGGTCGCCGAGGTACGCGCCGCGGTCGGCCCACGCGATCTTCTGCGCCTCGGAGACGGCCGTGACGGTCTGCGCCGAGGTCTCCCCGAGAGCGTGCAGGTCGAAGCCCTCCAGGATGTTCAACATCTCGATCATCGTCTGCCCGCCGGAGCTGGCCGGGCCCATGGCGTACACGTCGCGGCCGCGATAGGTCGTGTGCACGGGCGCCCGCCAGACCGCCTTATAGGAGGAGAAGTCCTTGACCGTGAGCAACCCCGGGTCCTTGGTGTCGGGGCGCGGCGCGCGCATGTCGCGCACGATGCGGTGGGCGAGCGTCCCGCCGTACAGCGCGCCCGGCCCCTCGCGCATGAGCCGCCGCAGCGTGGCGGCCAGCTCGGGCTGCCGGAGCGTGTCGCCGGGCGCGTAGGGCGCGCCGTCCTTCAGGTACTGCGCCGCGGCGGCCGGGAAGAGCGCGAGGTCCTTCTGGCGCCGCGCCATCGCGCCGCTCATCGAGGTGGGGACGTGGAAGCCGATCCGCGCGAGGCGCTCGGCGGGCTGCAGCGCGACGGGCAGCGAGAGCGTGCCGTAGCGCTGCAGGGCGCTGCTCATGCCGGCGAGCGTCCCCGGCACGCCGACGGTCAGGTGGCCCGTGAAGGTCTTGTGCAGCCCGGGGCCGACCAGCGAGTCGGGCTTCATCGCCGCGCCGGCGGTCTCGCGGAAGTCCAGAGTGCGGACCTTGCCGCCGGGCGACCGGTACACCATGAACCCGCCGCCGCCGATCCCGCACGACTGCGGCCGCGCCACGCCGAGCGCGAAGACCGTCGTCGCCGCGGCGTCGATCGCGTTGGCGCCGCGCGCGAGCACGTCGCGCCCGGCCCGGGCCGCCGCCGGTGACTCGGTGGCGATGACGCCGGCCGTGCCGCTGACGCCGTCGTGGTAGCGCGACCCCTCGACGGCCGACGCCGACGAGGGGACGATCAGCGCGGTCGCCGCGCAGGCGGCGAGCACGCGTCGGTGCACCGGGAGCGAGTGCCTCATGGCGCACCGGTACCCAACCTCGCGCTGTGTGAAGCCGCGTCAGCGGTTGATCGGCCGCGTGAGCGCCTTGACGAAGTCCTCGAGCTGCTGGGTGGTCCAGCACTCGTAGGCGTCGCAGAACTGCTCGTAGGCCGAGATGACCGAGTCGCCGTAGTTCCAGTACAAGCGCGGCTCGGGGTTCAGCCAGAAGGTGCGCCCGGCCTTGGCCGAGATCTTGGCGAAGACGTCGGCCCGCGGGTCGCGGCCGTTGGTGCGCGCGTCGCCGAGGACGATGACGGTGGCGCGCGGGTGGAGGTCGTCCTCGACGAGGTCGCGGAACTCGTTCCACACGCGGCCGTAGTCGGTGTAGCCGCTGATGTCCGCGACGCCCGAGTCGCGCGCGATCGCCTCCGAGACGGCCTTGAAGTCGCGCTCCTTGGCGAAGATCTCGGTCACCTCGCTGATGCGCTCGATGAACACGAACGACCGCATCTTGCGGAACGAGTCGTGCAGCGCGTGCAGCACCGAGAGGAAGAACACCGAGGCGCTGGTCACCGACGTCGAGACGTCGCACAGCACGTAGATCTCCGGGCGCCGCGGGCGGACCGGCTTCTCCTTGATGACGGCGGGCACGCCGCCGAACTCCAGCGACGCGCGCATCGTCTTGCGCATGTCGACCGCCGCATGGCGCTTGCGGCCGCGCTGCTCGTTGCCCTGGGTCTTCAGGCGCCGCTTGAGCTGCGCCACGACGCGGTGCACGGCGGCGAGGTCCTGCAGCGGCCCGGAGGGCAGCGCGCGGTCCAGCTCGTTCAGCGGCCGGGCGGGCGCGAGCTGCTCGGTGCGCTCGATCTGGCCGCGCTCGAGCTCCTGGCGCAGCATCGCCTCGAAGCGCCGGATCTCCTCGCGCGGCAGGCCGTGGGCGCGGGGGTCGTCCGGCGGCAGGTCGGGCTGCGGGTCGGTCCGCAGCGCCAGCGAGCGGCGGATGCGCTGCACGTCGACGCCGATGACGCCGGAGCCCTCGCCCTGGCGCCCGAAGGCGGCGATCGCCAGGCGGGCGAGGTCGCGCATCATCGCCTGGTTGCCGTCGCGCACGGCGGCGGCGACCTGGCGGCGCAGCTCCTCCATGTCGATCTGGCCGGCGTCGTCGGGGGAGATGCCGCCGTCCTCGCGGACGCCCTCCTCGATGGCCGCCAGCTCGGCGGCGCGGAAGAAGAAGCGGTCGAAGACCAGCTCGAAGACGCGGCGGTCGTCCTGGGACTTGGCCAGCGTGGCGGCGAGCGCCTCGCGGAAGTCGAGCTGGTCGGTCCACGGCACGTGCTGGAGCACCTGGAAGGCGTCGAGGAGCTCGCTCGTGCCGATCGCCACGCCCTCGCCGCGCAGCTCCTCGCCGAACTCCAGCAGGCGCCCGGCGATCCCCGGCCGGTCGAGCGCGACCGACGCGTGCAGCCCGGCGGAGCGGGTGCGCTTAGGGGCCGGTGGGGGCACCGACCGCGCCTCCCAGCCCGCCGCCCAGCTTGACGCCGACCCGCTCGCTGACGACGTCGATGTCGGTGCGGTGCTTGACGATGACCGACATGGTCTCGTTGAAGATCTTGGTGTCGATGTCCTGCGCGCCGAGCAGGAGCAGCGCGCGCGCCCAGTCGATCGACTCGGCGATGCTCGGCGGCTTCTTGAGGTCGAGGTCGCGGACCATCGCGACCACCTCGACGAGCTTGCGGCCGACGGACTCGGGCAGGTCGGGCGTGTGCAGCCGGACGATCTCGAGCTCGTGCTCGAGGTTCGGGTAGTCCAGCCACAGGTAGAGGCAGCGGCGCTTGAGCGCCTCGGTCAGCTCGCGGGTGTTGTTGGAGGTCAACAGCACGATGGGGTGCGACTTGGCCTTCACCGTGCCCAGCTCGGGGATCGAGATCTGGAAGTCGGAGAGGACCTCGAGGAGCATCGCCTCGAACTCCTGGTCGGTCTTGTCGATCTCGTCGATGAGCAGCACGACGGGCTCGGGCGAGGCGATCGCGGCCATGAGCGGGCGCTCGAGGAGGAACTCCTCGCCGAAGATGTCGTCCTGGACCTCCTCCCAGCCGGTGCCCTGGCGTTCGGCCTGGATGCGCAGCAGCTGCTTGCGGTAGTTCCACTCGTACAGCGCCTTGGCCTCGTCCAGCCCCTCGTAGCACTGCAGGCGCACGAGCGGGCGCTCCAGGTACTTGCTCAGCGCCTTGGCGAGCTCGGTCTTGCCGACGCCGGCGGGACCCTCGACGAGGATCGGCTTGCCGAGCTTGGCGGCGAGGTAGCCCACCAGGGCGGTGGACTCACCGGGCAGATAGCCGGTGGCCCGCAGGCCCGCGTGGACGTCGGTGACGGAGTTCGGCTCGACCGGCATGGGCGGCGAAGTCTACGAGGCCCTAGGCTCCCGCCCGTGCTGATCCTCGGCGCCATCCCGTCCACGCCGGTGTACGCGCTCATGGTCTTCGGCGTGGTGCTGGCCCTGATGGGCCACATCTTCCACGACTACCGCATCGTCGGGATCGGCCTCACGGTGCTGTTCATCGCCACGGCGCTGCTCTTCCTCGGGGCCCATCAGGCCTACCAGGACAGCGGGCCGATCAACTTCTAGCGTCGCTGCTGCGGAGGCGGCTGGGCGACCGTCGTGCGGTTCGGGTCCTCGTCGACGACCGGGTCGGCGCCGCGGTTGCGCCCCGGGCGCCCGAAGCGCCCGCGGCGGTGCACCGTGGTCGGCGCGCCCTCGTCGTAGGCGCCGTCGCGGTCGGGGTCGACCGCGCGGCCGTCGGCGGCGGCCGTGGTGGTCGCGGCCGGGCCGACGTGGCGGCGGCGCGTGGTGCGCGGCATCAGGGCGTTGACGAGCATCGCGCCGCCGGCGACGGCGAAGCCGACCTTGGTCCAGAAGTTGGCGGCGGCCAGGCCCAGGACGTCCTGACCGTCGATGACCGCGATCACCGCGCACGCAGCGAGGGCCAGGCCGACCAGCAACGACATGAACTTGGCCAGGTGGTGCTGAGCGGCGCCGAAGAGCAGCAGCGCGCCCGCCGTGATGGCGAAGAAGTCGGTCCAGCCGTTGACCTCGAAGCCGAGGAAGTTCGTGCCCTGGACGGTGCCGTCCGGGAAGCTCGAGGACACCGGCGGGAAGTCGGAGTTCTTCAGCAGGCCCGCGAGCCCGAAGGCCACGAGCAGCGAGCCCGCGATCAGGGCGGGGCCCTTGGCGAGGGACGGTCCGTGCTCGACGATCACGTCGGGATCGTCGGCGGCGTCGGTGGTACGGCGTCGGCGCAGGAGCATGGGATCAGCGTTCCCGGCCGCGGCGCGCCGTACTCGCCCGGTCGTCCGGCGCTCCCTACTCCTGCTCGTCGAAGCTCAGCTGCGTGCCGCCGTCGATGTCCGGGCGGGCGGCGGGGCGGCCCATCGGCGCGATCGAGGTGGCGGCCGTCGGCGGGTCGCCGCCCATGTCCGGCGGCGGCGTCTCGGTCGGCGGACGCGGCCGGCGGGTCTCGCGGCGCGGCCGGCGGTCGACGGCCGTCGGCCCCTCGCCGGGCAGCGGCGGCTCGCTGAGGCGCGCCTGGCGCAGGCGCTGGCCGGCGTAGGCCAGCGCGACGCCGCACAGCAGCGTGACGAAGATGCCCCACGAGACGCCGTAGTCGACCTTCTGGAACGCCGACGTCGCACCGGTCTTGTTGTCGAGCAGGCGGTAGAAGACCAGCAGCGCGACCCAGGTGCCGCCGGCGAGGATGACCAGGCCGTCGCCGCCGGGCAGGTGGAACGCCTTGCGCTCGCCGCGGGCGAAGAGCAGCGCCAGGACGCCGACCGCCACGAGCAGGATCGCCGCCTCGACGAACGAGAACGCCTTCCAGGCCATCAGCGTGCTGCCCACCGTCTGCAGCCGCCCACCGACGACCGCGGTGGTGTCGCGGGTGTACCAGGGCAGGAACATCGTGACGAACAGCCCGATCGCGCAGGCGCCGGCGAGCCGCTGCTCGGGCGCCAGCGCGCCGAACGCCCGCCTCACGCGCGTGATCATGCCCGCCTCGATGCCTGCGCCATCGGGGCGATTGTAGGCCCGCGGGAGGATCGGTTCATCAGGCGATCGGGATGTCCTGGAGGTCCGGTCCGCCGGCGCGCTGCTCGGCGGACGGGCGATCCGCCGCCAGGCGCTCCACTACGAAGTCGAGGATCGCGCGCACCAGGAGCAGCAGCTGGCGGACGATCTCGCGGACCTGGTCCCAGAGGTCGTCGGGCACCACGTCGCGCAGCGTATGGAGCACCGCGACGACCGCCTGGATCTCCGCGGCGGTGTGCTCGGTCTCGCGCGGCGAGGCCCAGCCCTGCGGCGGCACGCGTCCCGCGATCCGCGCGGCGGCCTGCTGGGTCTGGCGCAGGCGCTCGCGCAGCTCGTCGAGGTGGTCAGGGTCCATCGGTCGCGACCTCCGTGGGCGCGCGCTCGAAGGTCACGACCAGCACGCCGTCCTCGAAGGCGGCGCCGGCCGGGGCGAAGTCGTCCAGCGCGGGCGGCAGCAGCATGGTGCGCTTGTGCCCGTCCACCCGGACGATCAACTCGGAGCCCAGGCGCTTGAGCGACAGGTCGCCGCGCTGGGCGAACGGCAGGTCGAGGCGCAGCGTCGCGCCGTCGCGGCGCAGCTCGAGACGCTCGGAGACCGCGTGGTGCAGGAACGCGTGCGGCTCGGCGCCGCCCTCGTCGAACAGCGCATCGCCGAGGCGGTCGAGCATCGGGCCGCCGACGACCTCCTGGTCGAAGTACGGCGCCTGCAGGACGGGCACGGGCGCGAACGCGTCGCGGACCGTGCCGAGCTGCTCCTGCTGGCGCTCGCGCCAGGCGCCGAAGTACTCGCCGACCTCCGCGCCGAAGACGCGGTTGACCACCACGGCGTCGGTCAGGTACCCGTACAGGTTGAGGTAGGTGAACGTGCGCCGCGCCTCGTCGACGACCATCCGGTCAGGGGTCATGACCAGGCGCACCGAGACGTGCTCGTTGTCGCGGAGGATCTCGTTCATCGCGATGAGGTTGCGCACCAGGCGCTGGACGTCGTCGAAGACCTCCCTACCCGGCAGCGACACGTCCAGCACGGCGCGGGCGAACGGGCGGGCCGCGTCGAGGATCCGGCCCTGCTGCGGGAAGACCTTGTCCAGCCACCAGCGTGCGACGTCCGGGAACGACAGCAGGCGCAGCGTCTCGCCGGTCGGCGCGCAGTCGACGATCACCACGTCGAACTCGCCGGACTCGTGGTGGCGCTTGATCGCCAGCAGGCTGAACAGCTCGTCCATGCCGGGCGGCACGGTCAGCTCCTCGGCGCTGATGCGGTCCACGCCGCGGGCGATCAGCAGCTCGCCGAGCCAGTCCTGCACCCCGGCCCAGTTGCGTTCCATCTCGTCCTGCGCGCTGACCTCCTGGCCCCACAGCAGGTCGCCCGCCGCGACGGGCTCGCCGCCCAGCGGCTGCTCGAGCGCGTCGGAGAGGCTGTGGGCGGGATCGGTGCTGAGGACGACCGTCCGCAGCCCGGCGGCGGCGCAGCGCCGCGCGGTGGCGGCGGCGACGGACGTCTTGCCGACACCGCCCTTGCCGGTATAGAGGATGGTGCGCGGGACTGCCAAGGACCGCAGCCTAGTGGGCCACGCGGGAACGTTCACCGGAAATCCCGTCCGGCGATCACCGCCCGGCGGTGTCCTCGGACCTCGATGTGCCAGAGGCACACCTTCGGTCCTGCGTCCTTGCCGGATCGGCGCCGCCGAACGGGATTTCCCGGCGAACGTCCCCGCGCGACCC